>NZ_JAMXMW010000010.1:0-325108 GCF_024055675.1 Actinoallomurus rhizosphaericola
CTCGATCCGCTCCCACAGGCTGTCCCGCACGATCCACGGAGGCTGCTCGCCCTTCTTCACGGAAGATGATCAAAGCTGCCCGGCAGCCACCGTGGGACCAAAGTGATCATTTTGTTAGGACCTCTAACAGCAGCACCCGCCAGTGATCATGGCAACGAGAACCCGCATCGGGCCTCACGGCCGTGGTCGCGTTGCCGCGCCCCGGCCCATCGGTGACCATGACGTCACGACGCGGAGGCTCCTCGACGGCACGTGACTCTCGTCGTCGAGGCCGAGGGTGGCGAACGGCCCGTTCAGGTAGCGGCATTCCCGGCGGCCGGCTTCGGTGATGTCGCCGCGGCGAGCGCGCACAATCGTCGCCGCCTCTCTGCGAGTTCGGCCTGTTGAGCGTCGAGGCGTCTGGCCATGGCGTCCAGCTCGGCCCGCAGGCCCGGGCACATCTCAAGGTGAGTGCCGTGTTCGCCGGTGCGGACGCAGTCGAGGTACCGCTGGATGGTCGACGTTCCCAGACCAGCGGAGATCATCATTCTGATCTGGGCCACGCGAATGACATCGGACTCGGAGTAGTCCCGGTAACCGTTGTCATCGCGTGCGGGGACCAGCAGTCCTCGGTCCTCGTAATGGCGTAGCGCTCGCGCGCTCACGCCGGTCAGCCGAGCGAGTTCGCTGATCAGCACCGTCGGCTCCTCCTGGTCGGCTTGACCTTCACGCCGGCGTGAAGGGATACCGTTCCGCGCTATGACGACTGGAACAACCCGGCGACGTGCCTCGATCATCCACGGATACGGCGCATCCCCCACAGATCATTGGTTCGGCTGGCTTGCCGAGCAGCTCGAAGCCGATGGCATTCCGACCACGATCCCGGCTCTTCCGAACTCACAAGACCCGGAGCCCACGCAGTGGGTGGAAGCCGTACGCGCCGAGGTCGGAACTCCTGACGAGAACGCGATAGTCGTCGCGCACAGCCTGGGGTGCCTGACCGTGCTCCGCCATCTGCGCTCGGTCCCGGGCGCCTGGCACCTTGGCACCCTCGTGCTCGTCGCCGGATTCCTCGACCGACTACCCGCGCTCCCGGAGCTGGACTCCTATATCGGGGACGGCTGTGACGTGGACGGGCTCGGCGACCGCATCGGCCGGCTCACGGTCATCCGGTCGGACGCGGACCCGATCGTTCCGCCTGACCACACCGATCGTCTCGCCGATCTCCTCGGGGTCTCCGCGGAGGTGGTCCCCGGGGCCGGTCACTTCCTCGCTTCTGAGGGCGTCACTTCGCTACCCGAGGTTCTCAAGGCCATCGCGTGAAGCGCCCGCAGCGCCATGACGCGACGTGATCCTCTGGCGGATACCGCTGTCTGTCAGCGGTATCCGCCCGTGACCACGGCGACGACCGGTCCGCATCCGGCCTCGCGGTGACATTGGCGCCGCCGTGGTCGCGTTGCCGTCGGCGTTGACGGGCCGATGACCGATTTGCCGGGACCGGTACGTCAGTGGTGGCACCTCCGCTGCGCCGGACTTGTGCCGAACGCTCCAGCGCTTCCCCACACGGTCGACTGTCTCGTTGATCCCAACGGACCTGTTCCGGGCCGCCGACGATGTACTTCAGCCGTGGGCGTTCCCGACGCCGTGGCGGCGTACAGAACGTTCGGGGAACGAGCCCGCGGTACCCGGGCGCCCGGCTCTTGCGCCGACTCGCCGCATCTGCGGCGTTCCTCGCCGAGCACTTCATCCGCGCCGCCCCCCATGTTCTCCCGATCCGGCTGGCGGCGCGGCGGCCGCTTCCATCACCGCCGAGGATTTTCGTCGCTCACACCACGAAAAGTCTCGGCCGCGAGCAAGGGTGAGGCGAAGGCCACCGCGAGAACGAGTAGCTGCCTCGCCACTGCCTCGCCGCTGGTGCTGTCGCTCTTCGGGGTGGCGGCCGGGTTGCTCGCTGCCTCGTGCCTCAGGGTGCGGGTGTAAGGCGTACAAAGCGCGCGGAGAACGGCCTTTCGGGGCCGCGATTCACAGCCGAGCACCGCCTTCGTACAGGCGTTCGCCGAGCGTTCGGTGCCCTCCGGCGGGGTCGGCGCCTCGGGTCGGTTCGTGATCGTCGGGCAGACGCGGGAGACCTCGCGTGCGCGGAGGGACGGAAGCCGTCTCCTCCCGACAGGCCGCTCGGCGGGTCGGGATCAGACGTGTTCGAGGGTGCGGTGCTCGGTGGGGACCGGCGGTGCGGCGGGCCTGCGGCGGCCGGGGAACCACCAGTTGGCGTGGCCCAGGAGGCTCATCAGCGCGGGTACGAGGACCAGGCGGACGATGGTGGCGTCCACGGCGACGGCGGCGGCCAGGCCGAGGCCCATCATCTTCACCGTCGTGTCCGGCTGCGGCAGGAACGACAAGAAGACACAGATCATGATGAGCGCCGCCGAGGTGATCAGCCGGGCCGTGGAGGCGATGCCGGTGACGACGCTGCCGTGCGGGTCGTTGGTGCGGAGGTACTCCTCCCGGATCCGCGACAGCAGGAACACCTCATAGTCCATGGACAGCCCGAACAGCAGCGCGAACATGAAGAGCGGCACGAACGACACGATCGGCACCGACCCGTCGAGGCCCAGCAGGTTGATGCCCCAGCCCCACTGGAAGACCGCGACCACCACGCCGTACGCCGCGCCGATCGAGAGCATGTTCATGGCCGCGGCCTTGATCGGCACGATGATCGAGCGGAACGCGATGACGAGCAGCACGAGCGCGACCGTCACGACGGCGATGACGACGTACGGCATGCGCTGCTTCACGATCGTCGCGATGTCGATGATCGCCGGTGACTCGCCCCCGAGGTAGGCGCGGGCTCCGGGGTGCCGGGCGACGACCGGCGGGATCACCGACCTCCGCAGGTGGCTCACGAGGTCGGCGGTCGCGGCGGCCTGGGGCGGCGAGGTGGGCACGATCTTGACGGTGGCGCTGTCGCCGACGACCAGCGGCGCTTCGGCGGACGCGACGCCGGGAACCTTCTGGACGCTGCGCCGCAGGTCGTCGCCCAGGCGGCGGGCCTCCGGGTTGGGGGTGGGCCGGTCGTTCGGGCTGACCGTGAGCCGGCCGCCCGGCTCCTTCCGCAGGGCGGTCCACCCCTTGGCCTGCTTGGTGCTCTCCTTCGCCTGCGGCGGATCGGCCGGAGCGGGCACCGTGGCGACGACCACGAACGGGCTGTACCAGCCGGGGCCGAACTGCTTCGCCGTCACGTCGTACGCCCGGCGCGCGCTGTTGGAGTGCGGAAGCGTGCTGTCGGCCATGATGCCGAAGCGCAGGGTGAGCACCGGGAGGGCGAGGAAGAGCAGGACGAGCGTCGCCCCGATCGCGTACGGCCAGGCGTGCCGGTCGACGTGGCGGCCCCAGCGCTCCCAGCGCTCCGTCGAGCGGTCCGGCCGGATCCGGGGCAGCTTGTAGCGGTCGATGTTCGTGCCGAGGGCGCCGAGCACGGCGGGCAGGAGGGTGAGCGCGGCGGCCACCATGAAGGCCACGGCGATGGCGGTGGCGAGACCGATGATGCCGATGAACGTGATCCCGGAGAACCACAGCCCGCAGATCGCGAACACCACCGTGCCGCCCGCGAAGACGACCGCGTGCCCCGAGGTGGCCAGGGCCTTGCCCACCGACTCCTCGATGCCCATGCCCTCGGCGAGCTGCTGCCGGTGGCGGGTGACCACGAAGAGGGCGTAGTCGATCCCCGCGCCGAGGCCGAGCATCGCCGCGACCATGGGGGCCGTCGGGTGCACTTGCCAGATCGACGCCCCGAAGTGAATGAGCGAGTACGCCACGACCATCGCGCACAGGGACACGATGATCGGCACGCCGGCCGCGAGGAACGAGCCGAAGGCGAAGAGCAGCACCCCGAGGGCGAGCACGACGCCGACGCCCTCCTTGGGCCCGGCCTTGGGCTGGTTGAGGATGGTCGTCACGATGCCGCCGAACTCGACGTCGACGCCGGCCTGCCGGGCCGGTTCGGTCGCCTCTTCCAGGGCATGGAGGTCGTCGATGGACAGGTCGCGGGCGGTGCCCTTGAAGTGGGCGACCGCGACGACGGCGTTCGCGCCCTTGGCGCCGCCGGTGTCGCCGTAGGGGTTCTCCGCCATCGCGACGCGCGGGAGCGCGCCCACCTGCTGGATGGCCTTGCCGACCTGCACCGCGACGCGCCAGTCGGACAGGGAGACGCCCTGCTGCGGGTGGAACACGATCGTGGCCGTCGGCCCGGTCAGGTCGGGGAAGTTCTTGCGGAGCAGGTCGATGGAGCGCTGGGTCTCGGTGCCGGGGAGCCGGTCCTGCTGGACGAAGGTGCCGCCCCTGACCACGCCGAGGATTCCGATGCCGACCGCGAGGGCGAGCCAGACGAGCATCACCCACCGCGCACGGCGGGCGCAGAACCGCCCAAGCCTCTCCAGAATCCCCGACATAGTCACAGAACAGCACGGGCCGCGCAAAATTGCAACGCGTGCAAGTTCGCACTGAGTGTATATTCTGGTGAGATGGATCACATGGGGCTGCGGGAGCGGAAGAAGCGCCAGACGCGCCGGGCGATCGCGGAGGCCGCCCTCCGCCTGTTCGCCGAGCGCGGCTACGAGGAGACGACGATCGCGGACATCGCCGGAGCCGCCGACGTGTCCCCGCGCACGTTCTTCAGCTACTTTCCGTCCAAGGAGGACGTCGTCTTCGCCGAGATCGACGAACGCCTCACCGAGGTGCGCGAGGGACTCGACCGCCGGCCCCCGGACGAGACCCCGCTGCAGTCCATGCGCCGCATCGTGCTGGAGATGATCGAGGCGATCGCCAACGAGCACGGCGAGTACGGCGCGATCCAGGTCCAGCTCATCCTCGATCGTCCATCGCTCCAGGCACGCGCCCTCAAGCGGATGAACGACACCGAGCAGTACGTCGTCGAGCGGCTGACCGAGCTCTGCCCCGGCATCGACGAGGTCGACGCGGTCGTGATCTCCGGTGCGCTCGTGGGCGGAATGAAGGCCGTCATCACCCACTGCCGCGCCCACGGATACGCCCCGGAGGCGACCCGCGAGGCCGTCGACCGCGCCCTCGCCATCGTCGAGCACGGCCTCGGCTCCGTCCCCGTCCTCACCCGCCCGGCGACCTGACGGAGTCCCGAGCCGGCCGGCATTCCGGGGATTTCGCGGCGATCGAGTATTGATTTCTTCGATCTCCGCCTTCTTAGATCTACGTGGAGTGCCGATCGCGCATGGACCCGATTCCGACCGGAGGGCCGTAATGCTGCGGATCCATTTCGAGTCCGAGGATCTCGCCCGTACCACCGTCGCCCCATCGGCGGACGTGCTCTGGGAGATTCTCCTGGGCCTGCACGCACTTCAGGAACGCAACGAGGAAGTCACCCTGGACGCCTGGCGGCGGCACACCCGCCCCCGCATCCCCGCCTCGCTCCGGCCACTCCTGGAAATCGCTCCCCCGCGCGGATACTCGGCCGATTTCCTCACTCCGACCCGCGGCGTCGCCGACCTCGGCGCGGGAGTCGACAGGATCCTCGCCACCACCCCGGACGAGCTCGCGCGTGATTTCACCGAATTGGCGCGTCAGGGCGGCACGCCGTTAATCGCGCGGTCCCTCGCCGCCCGGGACGCCGTACGCCGGGTCGCGCAGGACGTCGAGAAGTTCTTCACGATCGCGCTGGCGCCGTACTGGAAGCAGATCTCCCGCGACATCGAGTCCGAGCGCACGCAACTCGTGCAGATACTCGCCGACCACGGCGTGGAGCGCCTGCTGGGCACGCTCCACCCGTACGCGCGCTGGGAGTTCCCCATCCTGCACGTCGACCAGTATGTCGACCAGGACGTCGAGCTGGGCGGACGCGGCCTGGTGCTCGTGCCGTCCTACTTCTGCCGGCACCACCCGATCACGCTGCGGGACCCGGAGCTGCCGCCCCTGCTGGTCTTCCCCGTCGGCCGGCGCACCTGGCTCGGGAGGCCGCAGACCGAGGAGCCGGGAAAGGGCGAAGCACTGGAAGGGCTGCTCGGCCGGACGCGTACGACCGTGCTCAGGACGGCGATGACCGGCTGCAGCACCACGGACATCGCCCGGGCCGCCGGCATCTCACCGGCGTCGGTGAGCCACCACACGAAGGTGCTCCGCGAGGCCGGCCTGATCACCACCCGACGCGACGGCTACGCCGTCTGCCATGAGATCACCGACCTGGGCCTGAGCCTGCTGACGTCGACCGCGCGGACGCCGATCGAGCAGCCGCCGTCGGCCGCGGCCGAAGGGCTGGACCGGCAGGCGATGTGACCGCACCGCATGCCGGTGGCCCCGGCGGTTCGACCGCCGGGGCCACCGAGAGTGGAGCGGAAGGCTCAGTAGACCTTCTTGTAGCGGTAGGCGGACCAGCCGTGGCCGTTACGGGGCTTGTCCGTGGAGAAGTAGTAGACCTTGTGCTTGACCGGCGTGGAGCCGAAGTCGTACGCCCAGTACGCGGTGTGGGCCTTGTTCGCCCACTTCTCGAAGATGCGGACGTGACCGGCGGCGCCGCCGGTGCCCGCGCCCAGGATGCCGGTGAAGTCGCCCTTCTTCATGCTCTTACGGCTGATCTTGACGCCGTAGCCGGGAAGCGTGACCGTGCTCGCGCTGGTCTTGAGGTGAAGGGCCATCGAGACGTAGCCGGAGCAGTCGGTGCGGTACCGGTGCTTGCCGTCGGGGTCGCGGTACGAGCCCTGCCAGTTGTACCTGATGCTGGAGCGGTGCTTGTACCAGTAGGCCGCTCGCTGGATGACCTCGTTGCGGGAGATCTTGCCGCCGATCGTGCTGGCCTGCGCGGACACCTGGCCTGCGGATGCCGCCGGCGCCGCGGCACCCGCCACCGGGGCGGCGGCGACCAATGCTGCCGAGGCGATCGAGGCCGCGCCCAGCAATCCGAGAATCTGCTTACGCATTGATTCCTCCTCAGAATCCCTCCGTCCGGACCGCCACCGGATACATTTGGCCCGGAAAGCAGTTTTCGGGCCGAGATGAAATCCGGTCGCAGTACGGAATTCGGTGCGCCACAGACTCTGACAACTGCGGACGATCAGCGGCAAGGGATTAGAGCACGCTTGAAAACGCCCCGACCGAAGGCGTGGTCCGGTATCGCCCGGCCGGGCGCGTCGCGGAGAACGGTTCGGTCGGCGGTCCCGATGCGGTCCGGTCGGCGACCTCGACGCGGGCCGGTCGGCGGTCTCGATGTGGTCCGGTCGGCGATCTCGCCGGCGTCCGGTCGGCGACCTCGACACGTCCAGTCGGCGATCTCGCCGCGGTCCGGTCGGTTCGGTCGACGCGGCGGTGAGGTCGACGCGGCTCAGTCGGCGATCTTGATGCGGACGCGGCGGAAGCCGCGGCCCTTGTTCTCGATCTTGGCGACCTGGAGCCGGCCGATCTGCCGGGTGGAGGCCACATGGGTGCCTCCGTCGGCCTGCGTGTCGAGCCCGACGATGTCGACGATGCGGACCTCCTCCACCTCCGGCGGCACCAGGTTCGTCGCCGTCCGGATGATGTCGGGGATCGCGAACGCCTCCGCGCGCGGCAGGGTCCGGACGTCGATGCGCCGGTCCGCGGTGATCTCGGCGTTGCAGGCCGCCTCGACGGCCTCCTTGAAGCCGGGCGGGACCTCGGGAAGGTTGAAGTCCATCCGGGCGACGCCGGGCTCCATGTTGCCGCCCGTGACGAGACAGCCGTAGTCGCGGAAGACGACGCCGCACAGCACGTGCAGGCCGGAGTGGGTGCGCATGAGGCTCGTACGGCGCTCGTCCTCGATCGCGCCGCGCACGGCCGTGCCGACCGGCGGCAGCGGGTCGTTCTCGTCGGGGAGCAGGTAGAGCTCGTCGCCCTTGCGGGCACCGACGATCCGCGTCTGCACGCCCTGCCACAGCAGAACCCCGTGATCCGGCGGTTGTCCGCCTCCACCCGGATAAAATGCCGATCGGTCGAGGACGATCCCCCCGGGTCCCGAGTCGAGCACGACCGCTTCCCATTCGCGCAGCGTCTGGTCGGTCAGCTCAAGCCGCCGCGTCCGGTGTGTCGTCATGCAGTGCAGCCTAGAACGCCCCGACAGGGCGCTGACCCCCAAGGAGCGGGATTGAGACGACGCGCCCTTCGTTGCCTCGCCGCCGCCGTCGTCCTGCTCGCGCTGACGGGCTGCGGCGGTACGGAGCGGCGGGCGCGGGCCGACAGCTCGGCCCGCGCGACGAAACGGCAGGCGACGCGCGCCCCCGTCGTCATGTTCCTCGGCGACAGCTACACGACCGGCAAGATCGGGCAGCAGCCGGAGCAGACGTACGCCGCGGAGACCGCCCGGCTCCTGGGCTGGCAGGTCATCCTCGGCGGCTACCGGCAGACCGGCTTCATCGCGAAGGGCCAGGTCGGCAAGGACTTCGCGCAGTTGTTCACCGACCAGCTCTCCTGGCGGCCGGCCCCGGACCTGGTGATCGTCTCGGGCGGCCACAACGACCGGCGGCATCCGGCGCAGGACGTCGGCGAGGCGGCCCGGCGGCTGCTGGACACCGTCCGGCAGCGCTGGAGCGGCACGCGGCTCCTGCTCATCGGGCCGATGTGGGGCGGGGGCGACCCGCCCCAGGAGGTCACGGCGATCCGCGACGCCATGGCGGAGGCCGCCACGGAGACGAAGGTGCCGTTCATCGACCCGCTGCAGGAACAGTGGATCACCGGGGACCGCACGAAGGGCACCGGCAACGCGCCGCAGTACATCCTGCCCGACGGCACCCACCCCACTACGGCGGGCGCCCGTCACATCGCCGAATGCCTCGTCGCGGACCTGCGCAGGCTCAAGCTCACCAAGCCCTGACGGTCCGGCACCCGGCGCTCACCGGGGACGCGTCGCCGCCCCGGGCCGTACGGGCGAAGGCTCACCAGGGGCCGTACGGGCCGGAGGAGGAGCCGCCCCGGCGGCCGTACTGGCGCACGGCGGGCCGGACGTCGGCGAGGTAGACCGCCGCGGCGATGAAGCCGATCACCGGCAGCATCTGGATGATCGAGACGAAGCGGACCGCACCGGCCAGGCCGAACAGCAGCGCGACGCCGAGGATGATCAGCCACAGCTGCTTCGTGAGCTTGCCCGCCGCCGCGTACGCGCCCGCCGGCCGTATCACGGCGTCGGCGAACGCCCAGATCTCGACTATGAAGGCGGCGATGGCCACGACCCAGAACACGATTCCGACGAAACTCTGGGCTGGTTGAAGCACGATCGACCCCCTGCACCGGGGCGGCGTCGTACGAGCGCCGCGTCATCTCTCATCACGTACGGGCTCAGCGTATGTGCTCGGCCCGGGTCCTGCCGATGCCGCGACCGGAAAGGGCGGAGGCCCGGACGGATCGGTCCGCCCGGGCCTCCGGTGCGTCTCGGACGCGCCGCGACGTCGTCCACCGCGCTCACCGCGGTGCTCGCCGCCGCGCTCGTCGGCTCGCCGCAGTGTTTTCCGCCGCGCTCGCCGCGGAGGGTCAGTCGCCGACCTTCTTGGCGGCGTCGGTCGCGGCCTTGCCGGCCGTCTTCGCGGTCTCCCGCGCGGACGTGGCGGTGTCCTTGGCGGTGCCGGTGGTCGTCCGGGCCCGGCGAGTGGTGGCCTTGGCGCGCTCCTCCAGCTCCTGCGTGGACTTCTGCCGCTCCACGCGACCGACGATCTTCTTGCCGCGCTCGGCCAGCTCGTCCATGACCTCGGCGGCGCGGCCGCCGACCTGGGTGACGTAGGACAGGGCGACGCCGCCCAGGTCCTTGTCGATCTTCTTCGGCATCTCGCGGAGCTTCTCGACCGCGAGGTCGCCGGCGCCGGCCGCGACGTAGAACGCCTTCGAGTCGCGCAGCTTCTCGGTGATGTTCGGCATGTCTGAATTACCCTTCAGTCGGTGGGGTCGCTTCGGTGGCGGCTTCTCCGCCGGGTCCCCCTTCCCGGCGGAACGACTCGTAGATGTCGAGCAAGACCTGCTTCTGGCGCTCCGACAGGGTCACGTCCGCCCGGATGGCGGCCTGGACGTCCGTGTCGGTCTCTCGCTCGTCGAGGATGCCTGCCTGCACGTACAGGGCTTCGGCAGAGATGCGCAGGCCCTTGGCGATCTGCTGCAGGATCTCCGCGCTCGGTTTGCGCAGCCCACGCTCGATCTGACTGAGGTACGGGTTGGAAACGCCCGTCGCCTCGGCCAGCTGGCGCAGCGAGACCTTGGCCCGCTTGCGCTGCTCTCGGATGTACTCCCCAATGGAGCCGACTTTGGAAGTCGCCATGTCTCCACTGTGCGCCGCTCTGCTTGCTATTGCAAGCAGACTTGCAAGCACTTCGCGGTGAAACGAGTCACATCGCGAGTGCGGCTCACCGCGGTGGTCGTCGCCTCGCCCCGCCGGTCGTCCCCCGACCCCGGGTCGGTCCTGTCCGCTCCCGAACCACGTCGATCACGCCGTCCACCACCTCGGCCACCGGCTTGGACGCATCGATGATCGTCGCGCCACGGCCTTCGTAGATCGCTCGCATCCGGGGATTCCACTTCAGGGCCGCCGCGAGCTCTTCGGGATGTCGACCGAACGCGTTCGTCGTGCGGGTCGCGAGCCGGTGGCGGAGGGTGTCCTCGTCGATCACCAGACACACGACGAGGTCGAAGAGATCGCGGACGTCCGCCTCGTTCTCCGCCGACCCGCACAGGAACGCGACCCGGGAACGAGACTCCTCGGCGAGGGCCTCGACGCGCTCCCGGACGATCACCCACCCGTACCGATCGAGCCAGCCCTCGGGAACCGGATACGGAGGATCCATCACGACCTCGCCCTCAACCCGGTCGATCCAGCGGCTGAAGCCGTCCTCGTCGGCGTCGAGCGCGACGTGGCCACGCGCTCGCAACACCCCGCAGACCGTGGACTTACCCGTCCCCGAATTGCCCGTGACCCACACCAACGTCACCCCGCCAGCGTAGATGGCGTTCCGGGGTGTCGGTCAGTTCACCGCCGAGGGTGAAGCGGCCCAGGTGTTGCAGGCCGACGTCGTGCCGTGGTTGTAGCCGAGCTGCACCCAGCCGCGGTAGTGCGCGTCCGTGCCGTGGTCCCGCTGGTCGGCCGGGCGCCCGTCGTCACCGCGCTCGTACGAGTCGCGCAGCGCCACCGCCCACTGCTCGGGCGTCACGGGGAAGGTCCCCTTCACCGAGCTCATGAACACGCCGGACAGGCACTGGGCCTGCAGCTCGCTCCGCTTGGTCACGGCGTTGCGGCCCGCGGTGGTCGTCGCCTCGGACCGCGCCCGCTGGCTGTAGTCGAGGATCCCGGTCTGGTCCTGGATCGCGTGGCCGTACTCGTGCGCGACCTCACGGGCGTACGCCACGTTGTAGCGCACGGGCATCCCGCCGGCCGCCTTCTGCGCGTCGGTCACGCCGATGTAGATGGAGGCGTTGCTCGGGCAGTAGAACGCGGCGACGCCCGGCGACGGGTACGTCCCGCAGGGGCTCGATCCCGGCGTGGACCAGAAGACCCGGGTCGGCGCGGTGAACTTCAGGCCCGCGTGGGCGAAGCCCTCCCCCCACTCCTTGTCCAGGCAGTCGGTGGTCCCGTCGAGGAACGCGCGGAACGACGCCGGGTCGCCCTGGGTGATCTGCCGGCCCTGGCAGCCGGCCGACGGCAGCCGGCCGACCTTGTACAGCGGGCTGTCGGCGGCGCTCTGGGACGGGGCGGTCGGCGCGCTGACCGGCGGCCGTACCGGTGTGTACGCCGGCCTGCCGGTCAGCTTCAGCGCCATCGCGCCGCCGACGCCGACGATCGCGAGCAGGCCGAGCACGCCGATGGCGCGCACGCCCCCGCCGCCTCGCCGCCGGGGCGGCGGCGCGTACCCGTATCCGGGCGCGGCGTACGGGGGCCGGCCGTATCCAGGGCCGTACGGCGGCCGGGGCGGGCCCGGCGGGCCGTATCCGGGTCCGTGGCCGGGCTGCCGCCCGTAACCCTGGGGCGCGCCGTAGCCCTGGGGGCCGCCGTGACCCTGCGGGGTGCCGTAGCCCTGGTGGCCTCCGTAGCCCTGGCCGTGACCCCGGGGCGGGGGTCCCCATGAGCCGGGTCCAGCCATCACTCTCCTCCTGTCACGAAACGTCCGAGGGGGCAGCCGTCCACGTGTTGCAGGACGACAGGACGTGCTGCGTGTAGCCGCGGGCCACCCAGCCCGCGTAGTGCGCTCCGGAGCCGTGGTCGTGCCGGTCGGCGGGCCCGTCCTGGTCACCGCGCGCCCGCGCGTCGGCCAGGACCGCCTCGTACTGCTCGGAGGTCATCGGGAGGCTGTCGCGCTCCGCCGACAGGAACTCGCCGGCGAAGCACTGCGCCTGCAGCTCGATGCGACGGCTGACCTCTTCGCTCGCGGCGGGGGCCGCGGCGGACGTCATCAGCCTGTGCCCGTACTCGAGGATCCCGGCGTCCTCTTGGACGTGGTGGCCGTACTCGTGCGCGATCAGCCGGGCGTACACGCCGTAGTGCGACACCGGCTCGCCGCCCGCCGTCTCCACGACGTCGTCGAGGCCGACGTACAGCGTGTCGTTGGCCGGGCAGTAGAACGCCGCGGCGCCGGGGGCCGGGTAGGACCCGCACGGGCTGCTGCCCGAGTCGCTCCAGAACACCCGCTGCGGCGCGGTGAAGTCCGGCACGGCCGCCTTGGCGAACTGCCGCCGCCAGGCGTCGTCCAGGCAGTCCGTCAGCCGGTCGAGGAACGCCCGCATCGAGTCCTCGTCGTGCTCCCGGATCCGCGGCAGCGCGCAGTCGACCGGGTCGAGCGCGCCGCTGCGGTACAGCGGGCCGTCGAGCGCGGCCTGCCGGCTGCCGGGCCGCGTGAGGTCCTCGCCGGCGCCGGTTCCCGGCGCCGGGTGCTCCGGGCCGGCCAGCGAGTAGCCGACGATCGCGGCCGTGCACAGGGCCGCGACGCCGCCGAGCACGCCGACGACCGTGCCGGCCGCGCTCCGCCGCCGCCGGTGCGGGCGGCGCGGTGGCAGGTAACCGAGATCCCGTGCCGGCCGGCGCCACAACCGGGACGGTGGGCCCTGCGGTTCCGGGCCATCCGGCGGACGCCGCCGATAGGGACCTACCACTGCTGTACGTTCCTCCCCCTGAGACCGGCACGCCGGACTCCGCGCGGGAGGGGCGACCGCGACGAGAATCATCGCATATCGCCGAAAAGGCCGATCATTTTCGCGGGGGCGTTTCCGGCCTTCTCCACAAGACCGTCAGTGCCGCAGGTCACGCAGACGCCGCCACTTCACCGGTACGCTGCGGGGCCATGCTGGTTCGCACGCGGCTTCTGATCGCCCCCCTCGTCGCCGCTCCCCTCATGGCCGCCGGCCTTCTCACCGGCGCGGCCCCCGCGTCGGCGGCGTCCGGGCAGGTCGTCAAGGACACCGTCGCGATCACGGTCGCGCCGGACGGGACCCTCCAGGTCAAGGAGACGGTCATCTACGAAGGGGCCGCGCCCGCGCGGACCCTCATCCGCCGCAAGCACCTCGACGACCGGCAGGACCGCCGGTACGACGTCGGGGACGTCAAGGGCGGCACGCTGACGAACCAGGGCGACCGCGCGGTCCTCCGGGTCTCCGGAGGCGGCGGTGCCGGGCGGCGGACCGCCCAGCTCTCCTACACGGTCAAGGGCACGATGACGACCCTGCGGACCGGCGAGCAGCTGAACTGGGTGGCCGCGGGCGGCTGGCACGTCCCGGCCGCGCAGACCCGCGTGACCGTCGACTCCAGCGCCGTCGTGCAGAACCTCAACTGCTTCGCCGGCGACCTGTCGAGCACCATCGGCTGCACCCAGTTCTTCACGAACCACACCCACACCCAGGCGGAGTTCCGGCAGGAGGACCTGCAGCCGGGCGAGTACGTCACGGTCATGGTGGGGTACCCGCTCGGCACCGCCAAGGGCAGCCCGATCATCGAGCAGCGGCACACCGTGACCACCGCGTTCACCGTCAACGGGCTCACCGGCGGCACGCTCCTCGGCCTGCTCGTCCTCCTGCTCGGCGGGGTCGGCCTGCTCTACGTCACCCGGGGCAGGGACGCGCGCATCGTCAACAAGAAGGCCGCCGAGGGAGACCACGCGCCTCTCGACTCGGCGGGATTCGCCCCGCCGGACGGCGTGCGGCCCGGCCAGATCGGCACGCTCATCGACGAACAGGCCGACGTCGTCGACGTGACCGCGACCATCATCGACCTGGCGGTACGCGGCTACATCCTGATCGAGGAGCTGCCCCGCGAGACGTACGGCCGCATCGACTGGCAGCTGCGCCGCCTGCGGCGCGCGCCGGACGACCTGCTGCCGTACGAGCGGATCCTGTACGACGCCCTGTTCAACGGGCGCGACGTGGTGGCGCTGTCCGAGCTCGGCGGTACCTTCGCCGACCAGCTCGCGGCGGTCCGGAGCGCCCTGTACGAGGACGTCGTCCGGCAGGGCTGGTTCGCCCGGCGGCCGGACTCCGAGCGCACCCGCTGGACGAGCATCGGCATGATCCTGGCCGGCCTGGGCGTGATCGGCACGATCGTGCTGGCCGTCTACACGAACCTCGCCCTGATCGGCCTGGCCGTCATCATCGCGGGTGCCGCGCTGGCCGTCGGCGGGCAGTACATGCCGGCCAAGACGACCCGCGGCGCGACCGTGCTGGCGCACACGCTCGGGTTCCGTGCGCACCTGTTCCGCGGCGACGTCCCGGACGCGCCCGCCGGTCACCGGGTGGCGCTCTTCTCGCACTACCTGCCGTACGCGGTGGTGTTCGACGTCGTGCAGAGCTGGGCGCACACGGTGGCCGACGTCGGCGCGGGCAACAGCGGGCCCTCCGACAACCTCTACTGGTACGAGGGCCCGGCCGAGTGGGACCTGTCGAACTTCGCCGAGTCGATCCGCAGCTTCACGCTCGCCACCTCCGGCGCGATCTCCGCCTCCCGGCAGTTCCGCAGCCTGTCCTGACCCCCGGCCGCCGGATCCCCGCGGCGCCGGTCCCGCCTAAATCCCGACGGCGCGGATCTCGCCGACGATGACGTCGCCACCGTGCAGGGGGACGGTGGCCAGCTCGTCGGGGACCTCCACGCCGAGGGCGCGCAGCGTCGCCACGGTCACCGGCGTACGGGCCCGCATCGACCCGTCGTCGATCTTGATGGCGCCCGCGCGCCCGTCCGCGAGCGCGAACGCGTCGACGCCCTCCGCCCCGCACTTGACCAGCAGGCCCGGCACGGCGGCCATGAGCCGGCACTCGTCGCGCCGGGTGCCCGAGGTCCACTCCGGGTGGGCGCGCATCGCGTCCGCCAGGCGCCGCTCCGGCGTGCCCGGCTCGGCGGTCACGATCGCGCGCAGCGCCCGTGCCACGCCGGTCAGCGAGACGGCGAACAGCGGCGCGCCGCACCCGTCCACGCCGGTCGCCGCCACCCGCTCGCCGGTGAGCTCCTCGACCGTCTCCCGGATCGCGACCTGCAGGGGATGGTCGACGTGCAGGTACGACCCCGTCGGCCAGCCGTTGACGACACAGGTGGCGAGCATGGCGGCGTGCTTGCCGGAGCAGTTCATCCGCAGCCGCGACTTCTCGGACCCGACGGCGACCTCCAGGTCCAGGGGCCACTGCGGCGGGCACTGAAGGTCGTCCGGGGTGAGCCCCGCGCCGGCGAGGATCTCGCGGGCGCCCGCGACGTGGAAATCCTCACCGGAGTGGCTGGCCGACGACAGCGCGAGCAGCTCGCCTTCGAGGGCGAGGCCGTTGCGGGCCATCGCCACCGCCTGCATCGGCTTGTTGGCCGAACGGGGGAAGACCGGGTCGTCCGGGGACCCGATGGTGACCGCCGGCAAGCCGTCGACGGCGAGTGCGGCCACCGATCCCCGGTGCCGGGACTCCACGAAACCGGAACGTTCCACTTCGACGAGGACGGGGTGCATGCTCTCTCTTCGGGGGGTCGGCGGTGTGCTGGGGATGTTTCGGAGCGTACGCAGGCGTGCTCGCGCAGCGGCAAGCGGGGTCGCGAAGTCGCCGGCCGGGAGCCTACGGCCGGTCGGGGCGTGGCCGGACGCCCAGGAACGACCGCGCCTCGTCGGCCGGCATCGGGTCGCGCTGGGCGATCCGCGCGAGGGTCGCCGCCCGCTCCACGAGCTCGGCGTTGGCCGTCACCGGCCGCCCCTTGGCGTACGTCAGCGTGTCCTCCATGCCCACGCGCAGATGGCCTCCGGCCGCCAGCGCCGCGTACATCACCGGCAGGGTCGTCCGGCCGATTCCCGTCGCCGCCCAGGTGGCCCCGGCGGGCAGCGCCTCGACGGCGGCGACCAGCGTCCGGGCGTCCCCGGGCATCCCGCCCGGCACGCCCATGACCAGGTCACAGTGCACGTGGCCTCCGTACGGCGGGCCGTACTTGTCCAGCAGCCGGTGCAGCGACGCGATGTGGCCGAGGTCGAACAGCTCGAACTCCGGCACGACCTGCCGCTCCTGCGTCAGCCGGTACAGCTCGACCATGAACGACCACGGGTTCATGAACACGTCGTCGCCGAAGTTCACGGTGCCGCAGGTCAGCGAGCAGGCGTCCGGCTCGGTGTCCAGGACCCGGAGCCGGTCCTCGTACGGGTCGGTGACCGCCCCGCCCGTGGAGAGCTGAACGATGAGGTTCGTGCTCGCGCGCAGGGCTGCGACCGTGTCCCGCAGCCGCGCGAGGTCCAGGGTCGGGCGGGCCTCGGCGTCCCGGATGTGCACGTGGATGACGGCGGCGCCCGCGGCCTCGCACTCCTTCGCGGTCTGCACGAGCTCGTCGAGCGTGACGGGCAGCGCCGGGGCGTCGGCCTTGTCGGTCTCCGCCCCGGTCGGTGCAACTGTTATCAGCGTTCTGGCCATGGACAGCATGATTTCAAGACCAGAGCGCTTTTGGCGAGAAAATCTTCGGCAAAGCCGCCGGCCGGGCGCCGGTGTCGGGCGCGTACGGCAGAATGCGGGGCGTGCGAGCGGTCGTTCAGCGTGTGAGCCGGGCCGACGTGACCGTCGAGGGTCGCGTCGTCGGCGCCATCGACGGACCGGGCCTCCTGGCCCTCGTGGGCGTGACCCACGACGACACCCCCGAGCAGGCGCGTAAGCTCGCGGCCAAGCTGTGGGGGCTGCGGGTGTTCGACGGCGCGGCGGAGGGCGCCCCTGAGGCGTCCTGCTCCGACCTGGGCGCGCCGCTGCTCGTGATCAGCCAGTTCACCCTCTACGGCGACACGCGCAAGGGCCGCCGGCCGTCCTGGATCGCAGCGGCCCCCGGGCCCGTGGCCGAGCCCCTGGTCGACGAGGTCGTCGCGGAGCTGCGCCGCCTCGGCGCCCACGTCGAGACGGGCGTCTTCGGCGCCGACATGAAGGTCTCCCTCCTCAACGACGGCCCCATCACCCTGATCGTCGAAGTCTGATCAAGGAGTTCCCGGGGTGCGCGGCGTAAGCCGGCAGGTCCCGGCCGTCGGCCACACCCTGCCGCCGGCTACGGGTGGTCAACCGTCCGCACCGCCGCTCAACGACGACATCCGCATCCGTGTCGACGCGGCGGGGCCGTGGTGGTTCCGCCAGTGCCGGCCGGGGAGAAACGAGACTGGTTGACTTCGGAACATATTCCGAACTAGCCTGTGGCCGTGTCAACTCCTGTCGTTTCGTTCTCCGAGCTGTCGAAGAACTCCAAGCGGGTCGCCGAGACCGTCGAGCGTGCTCAGCGCGTGCACGTCACACGACGCGATGGTGAGGATCTGTACCTCACCACCGAACACCACGACCGGCAGCGGGAAGAGACCGCGGATGTCACCACCCGCCTGTTCACCGCGCTGATCAGCAGCGACGAAGGAGCTCGCGCCGTCCTGCTCGCCCTTCCGCAGGTGTTCCCTTGGGTCCGACACCTCTCGGCTGCCGAGGTGCGCGAATTCGTCGTCGACCTTGTGAATGCGATTCGTGACGCGGCCGAGCTGGACGTACATGCCAGCCTGCATCGTGTCATCGTGGAATGGCGCGCCACGGCACGGATTCTGGCCGATCCAGAACTGACCGCTCAGCTCACTGCGCCCCTGCCCGGGGAAGATTTCGGAGAGGTTCCTGAGCCGTGAGCCCGAAGCGTGGCGACGACGTCGCGCCACCGCCGGTCGGTGACGAGTGGCGCCTCCGCTTCGCCACCAACGACGCGGCCAAGGGCTGGGCGGAGCTGTGTAACGAGGCTCCAGGTAACACTCGGCGATGCTACGAGGCGCTGCGAAGCAACCCGCTCTCCTCGGGTGATCCTGATCGACAGCACCGGTTGCGCGGCCGCTTGGCCACGGCGATCCTCGCCGGTGCCGAGTACCCGCAATGGGAGTACGAGGTCACCGCGGGCGGTCGCGTACGGTACCTCGTCGATCAGAACAAACGAATCGTCCATCTCGTCTACGCTTCACCACGACATCCGAAGGATACGGATACCTGAGTCACGGTCACACGTCGCGGCGCGCACCAGCCGACCGTGATCGATCGCGAACGATGCCGCAGGGCAGGGCCCGCATCGCCGGCGACTCCGCAAGGAGTACAGAGATATCCCGGGCGAACGGCTCCGGATCGCACCGGCGAACGTAACATTCGCGGCAACGACTGTGACGCCGGGACGTCGACCGATCCGCACAGCGCTGTCTCGCGCGAAGCCCTAGGAGCTCAGGCCGACCAGGGCGGCGATCAGGGCGATGAGGGTGCCGGCGGCGGCGAAGGCCAGGACGTTCCGGTCGTTCTCCGCCAGTTTGGCGCGGACGGTCGGGGAGTAGACGACGACCCCGGTGTCGCGGTTCGGGTCGGCCGCGCTCTCCCGCCGGAACGGGTTGGGCAGCCGCACCGCGCCCCACAACGCGTCGTTCTTCACCTGCTGGTGCGCGGCGGAGCACGCGAACAGGCGCCCGCGGATCGGCTCGTGGCAGGCGAACCCCTGCCGGGTCATCACCCGGCAGGTCGTCGGCACGAGTGAGAACTCATACAGGCACCAGCACAGCAGCGCGATGAGCGCCAGCCGCCATGACGTCAGCAGCACGGCGGCCACCAGCAGCACGCCGATCCCGATCCACCAGACGTAGCCGGGTTCGCGCACCCGCCGCCGCCGTCGCCCCATGTGATCTTTCCTCGTCGATGTCTCGTCCGACGGAGAAAACCCTGCCATGTGCGCCGCCCATCATGATCCGGTTCTCGGCGATTTACGGACTTATCGGCGTCGAAGATCGATTTTGGCGTTGGCTCCGGTGTCCGGCGGGACGACGACCTCCTGCGCGGCCGCGACCCCACCGGCCAGCAGCGGCTCGTCGACCGGGATGTTCCGCTTGATCAGGCCGAGGGCGATCGGCCCGAGCTCGTAGTGGCGGGCGGCGGAACCGACGAACCCGACCGTACGGCCGCCGGCCTCGATCGGCTCGCCGTGCGCCGGCAGCCGGTCGACGCTCCCGTCGAGGTGCAGGAACACCAGCCGCCGGGGCGGGCGGCCGAGGTTGTGGACACGCGCGACCGTCTCCTGGCCGCGGTAGCAGCCCTTGTCGAGGTGGACGGCCACGTCGATCCACCCGACCTCGTGCGGGATCGTCCGGTGGTCGGTGTCCAGCCCGAACCGTGGCCGGTGCGCGGCGATGCGCAGCGCTTCGTACGCCCACAGGCCCGCCGGTCGCGCCTGCCAGTCGCGCTCCAGCTCCTTGCGCGGCACGATCAGGCCGTCCGTCGTCACCAGGGCGTCCGCGGGCGGCTCCGCGCCGGTCAGCGTCACGACGGCGTACGCGTCGGACTCGTCGGTGACCTCGACGCGCATCATGAACCGCATCGAGTCCAGGAAGCGCGCGAGCTCCGCCGCCGCACCCGGCTCGACGTGCGCCCAGACCGCCTCGCCGTCGTCGACCAGGACGAGGTGGTGCTCCACGTGGCCGTGCGGGCTGAGCAGCAGGGCCTCGGTCGGCGTGTGCGGCGGAAGCGCCTCCAGGTGCTGGCTGGTGAGGCTGTGCAGGAAGCGCAGGCGGTCCGCGCCCGCGATCCGTACGACGCCGCGGTTGCTCCGGTCGACGATCGCCGCCCCCGACTCCAGGGCGCGCTGCTCGGCGAACGGCTCGCCGTAGTGCGCGGCGACCCCCTCGTCCGGCGAATCGGCCGGTACGGCTCCGGGCGTGCTCAGCAGCGGGCTGTCCATGACCGCAAGACTACGTCGTCCGGCAGTCGCGGCAACGGCCGTAGACCGTGAGGTGCTGCACGTCGGTCTCGAAGCCGTAGTCCTGCTCCAGGACGTCGACCAGACCCTTCGCGACGGCCGGTGTGACGTCGTAGACCTCGCCGCACCCCCGGCACACCAGGTGGACGTGGTCCGCCTCGGTGGCCAGGTGGTAGGTCGGCGGCTTGTGCCCCAGGTGGGTGTGCTTGACCAGCCCGAGCTGCTCGAGCAGCTCCAGAGTCCGGTAGATCGTGGAGATGTTGACGCCGCGCGCGGTCCGCTGCACCTCGGTGCAGATCTCCTCGGGGGTGCCGTGCCGCAACGCGGTGACCGCCTCCAGCACGAGCTGGCGCTGCGGGGTCACGCGATAGCCCCGCGCCCTCAGCTCCTCGTGCCATGGTTCCGCCACGACGCCGAGTTTATGTCCCCGGCCGCCGTCCCGCCGGGCCTCGCGGATGACCGGCCGGACGGAACGTCCGGAAAATCGACTTGCCTTCGGCTCGGCGGCGACCTAATCTGCGGGCTAAGCGGGAAAGGAGGTGGTCCGAAAGTATGCATAGTACGAGGACTCGTGAGGTGGCTGTCCGTTAGCCGCTGTCCCCCCTCAGCCCCGCCCCGAAGCGGGTGAGGCGACCGGCCGAGGACGCGGCCGGCGAATACCAGGCAGACACCCGACCCCCGGGCCGGTCGACCCAGTCCTGTCGACCCCTGCGACAGCAGGAGCAGCCCGGGGGTTGTCCTTTTCCCGGAGGATCCACTGACGTAAGCCCGGGCGTAGCATGCGCGAGATGACCACACGGGCCGACGAGAGCATCCACCCGTTCCGTATCGACGTCCCCGAGAGCGATCTGGACGATCTCCGCGAGCGTCTCGACCGCACCCGCTGGCCGGACGAGTTGCCGGGTGTGGGCTGGTCCTATGGCGTCCCACGCGACTACCTCAAGGAGCTGACGCACTACTGGCGGCACGTGTACGACTGGCGGGCCGCAGAGGCCGAGTTGAATCGATGGCCGCAGTACACCACCACGATCGACGGTGCGAACATCCACTTCGCCCATCTCCGCTCGCCCGAGCCGGATGCGCTCCCGCTGCTCATGACGCATGGCTGGCCGGGCTCGATCGTCGAGTTCACCGATGTCGCCGGCCCGCTCACCGACCCACGCGCGCACGGCGGCGACCCGGCCGACGCGTTCCATCTGGTGCTCCCGAGCATCCCCGGGTTCGGCCTGTCCGGGCCGACGAGGCAACCGGGCTGGGAGTTCAAGCGAGTGGCCGCGGCGTTCGCGGAGCTGATGGCGCGGCTGGGATACGGACGATACGGAGTCCAGGGCGGTGACTGGGGAGCCGTCATCTCCCGCGAGCTCGGCCGCACCCGGCCCGATCGTGTCATCGGTGTCCATCTGAACCTGTTGCCGGATTCCTTCCAGGCCCAGGAACCAGACGCGGACGAGTTGAAGGCGCTGTCCCCGAACGAGCGTGAGCGCACGCTGGCCTCCTGGGAACGCCTCAAAGCATGGAGCCGCGAGCGTCAGGGCTATGCCGACCTGCAATCCACCCGGCCGCAGACCTTGGCGTACGGCCTGACCGACTCGCCGGTGGGCCAGCTGGCCTGGATCGCGGAGAAGTTCAAGGAGTGGACGGACTCCCAGGACCGTCCGGAGGACGCCGTCGACCGCGACCGGATGCTGACGAACGTGATGTTGTACTGGCTGACCGGCACGGCCGGCTCCTCGGCCCGCATCTACTACGAACGGGCGCACGCCGCCTACTGGGGCACGCCTCCTGAGCCGTCGACGGCGCCGACCGCGCTGGCCGTCTTCCCGCGGGACAACTTCGTCCCGCTGCGGCATATCGCGGACCGCACGAACACCATCGTGCAGTGGACGGAGTACGAGCGGGGCGGGCATTTCGCAGCGATGGAGCAACCAGAGCTCCTGGTCAGCGACGTCAGGAGGTTCTTCCGGACTCTCCGCGAGACCGCACCCAAGTGATCGGCGCCGGCTTCCTGCCGGGTCGTGGACCGGTGGGGTCGCGTGCGGCATCGTCACCGGCTGCGAGCTCCTGCACGTCCAGGAGACTCTCCGGCGGCACCTTCCCGTAGGCGATGCGCTCCAGGTGCCGGAAGTACTCGAATCGTTCGACGCCGGGCGACCGCTCGTGGATGACGAGGACCTCGCGACGCCGGCCGAGACGTGGGCCCGGCCCGGGAGCCGGGCCGGGCCCGGCTCCCCCATGCCCCTCAGGACACGCGCTTGAGCTGGGCCGACAGGTGCGACTGCAGGGCCTGCCCCTCCGCCGCCATGTCGTACGCGTAGCCCAGGTCCTCACCGATCAGCCCGTACAGCCGCTTGCCTGCGGTGTACTCCTTCGCGGTCTCGGTACGCGCCACGATGTCCGTGGCCAGCTCCACCCGGTTGAACGCCGCCTGGCCGACGTAGATCTCGGCGATGCCGGTCGGGTGCGCGAGGACGAGCTCGACCTTCCCGCCCGGGTGCGCGCGCCAGTAACCGGTCTCGCGGGCGAGGGGAGCCGCGAGGTTGCCTTCATCGTCCAACCGCCAGGTGCGGCTCGTGTAGATCAGGTACGGCTTGCCGATGTGGCTGAAGGAGATCTCCTGTCCGAAACGGAAGCTCTCGATCGTCGGATAGCCGCCGACCCCGGCGCCCTCCCAGTCTCCGAGGAGGAACGCCAACGGCTCGAGGTCGGGATGCAGCTCAGGTTCCATGTTCGGCCAGCGTAGTGGCCCCCGCGCGGGCGGCGACACCCGCCGGCGACGCAGGATGATGCCCGAAATGACCCCCCGGAGGTAGCGGCGTGCCGGTCCCCTTGATCGTTGTTCTGCTCGGCGTCGCGGTCCTCGGCTGGGCGTACGTCCAGCAGCGCAGGCACACCGCGATGGCCGCGACCCCGACCCGTACCTGCGCCGAGATCGCCGAGTACGAGCGGCCCGTCACCTGCGAGGTCAAGGGCACGGCCGCGCCCGGACCGCGGGGTCCGGTCACGGCGCCGTTCTCCGGGCGACCGTGCGTCTGGCACCGCACCAAGGTGACCGTCCGCTACGAGCACCATGAAGAGCGCGACGGCAAGACGGTGACGACGACGCGCGAGCGGACGGTGCACGACGAGACGTACGGAGCGCCGTTCAGCGTCCGCGACGCGACCGGGGAGATCACCGTGGTGCACGAGGGCCGGTCGGTCGACCATGTCGCCCGATCCCTGTCGCACTACGAACCGGCGGGCACCGAGGTCAACCTGTTCGGCCTGCACCTGCGGGTCAACTTCAGCAACGTGAAGGGCCACCGCTACGAGGAGTGGATCATCCCGGACGGCCAGCCGATGTATGTTCTTGGCGCTGCGGCGGCGGAGGACGGACGGCTCGTCATGCGCGACCCGGCCACCGGGCCGTTCCTCATCTCGACGCGGTCGGAGGAGGCACTGTCGGCGGCGCTCCGGGCCCGTTTCCTGACCGGTTACGTCCTCGGCGGGGCGGTCATCGCCGGCGGCCTGATCTGGCTCGCGGTGAAACTGATCCACGGGTGAACCGATCGCTCCCCCGCCGCGTCTGATGGTCCCGGGTTCGAGGAGGACGGTTGTACGCGCTGATGACACTGATCACGGCCGGAGTCGAGGCGGGCGCCGACGCGATGGCCAAGAAGATCGGCGAGGCGCGCCGACGACGGGCCCTGGGAGCCGCCGAACCCCTCGTCGGCAACGCGCCGGGGGCGCCCCGCGAGGTCACCGGCCAGGCCGTGGCCGGCCCGGCCGGCCCGCTCACGGCGCCGCTGTCCGGGCGGCCCTGCGTCTGGTACTCCGTCACCGTCTCCGAGCGATACTGGGCCTGGCGGCCGGGGCCGCTCGGGCCGACCCGGGTCGTCCGCGATCTCAAGGCGGCGGAGCGGACCAGCGGCCCGCTGTACGTCGCCGGTGACACCGCCGCCGTACGCGTCGACGCGCACGGCGCCGCGCTGGAGCCGGCCGAGCCGTCGTTCGCGGAGTTCGAAGACTCGCCGTACGGACCGCTGGCCGCGCGGCTCGCGGCGCTGCTGGGCGCCCCTCCGCGCCCGCGCCACCGGGACCGGACCATCGGCTTCCTCGTGGAGGAACGCGTCGTCGTGGCCGGTGAGCCGCTCCGGGTCGTGGGAGCCGCTCGTACCGAATTGGGGGACCTGGTCCTTGGAAAGACCGCACTGCTGCCGCTGATCATCTCGCGGCGCGTGCCGGTTTCCGGCCCGGGCGACTAGTGTGCCGGATATGGCACGATCACTCGTCATCAAGGTGACGGCGGGCGCCGACGCGCCCGAGCGCTGCAACCAGGCGTTCACGGTGGCGGCGGCCGCCGTCGCCAGCGGTGTCACCGTTTCCCTCTGGCTGACCGGCGAATCATCCTGGTTCGCACTGCCGGGGCGGGCCAAGGAGTTCGAGCTGCCGCACGCGACCCCGCTGGATGACCTGCTCGGGATCGTACTGTCGGCCGGCCGGGTCACGGTCTGCACGCAGTGCGCGGCGCGCCGGGACATCACCGACGACGAGGTGCTGCCCGGCATCCGCATCGCGGGCGCGCCGACGTTCGTCGAAGAGGTCATGACCGAAGGCGCCCAGGCCCTCGTCTACTGACGCCGAGGGGCACCCGCCCGCCTGCCGCGGGCCGTACGGTCATGTGTCCGCAGACCGCGGGCCAGGCGGGCACGCGTCCACAGACGGCGAATCGTACGGGCATGCGTCAGCGGGCCGGGCGGAGGCCGGACAGGTCGCGGGCGGTCACGCTGTTGCGGTCGGCGACCGACGGGCCGAACGAGAACTGCGGCCACAGCCCGTTGATCTCCTGCCGGCTGCGTTCGCTCCACTCTCTGGCGAGGTCGTCACGGGTCTTGTAGAAGTTCAGCGCGTAGCCGCCGCTGTGCACGCGGAGCAGGTTGAATCCGCCGGGATACTCCTTGGTCGCGCCGACCTCCTGCTGGGTCACGTGGCGGCTGCCGGGCAGGACCGTGCGCTTGTTGCGGTGCGTGTGCCCCGCGTGGTGCAGGAACACGCCGGGCGTCCGCTCGTACGCCGCCATGACCGCGACCGTCTGCCCGACGTTGAGCGAGGTGCCGCCGCCCGCCGCGAGCGGGTCGTCGAGGGACAGCAGGGGATGGTGACCGAACACGAGCGTCGGCTGGTCCTTGTGCGCCTTCAGCTCGGCCTCGAACCAGGCGAACTGCTCCTCGGACAGGCCGCCCGCGTCGCCTCCGTTGCCCGCCTTGTCGTAGGTGTCGAGCCCGATGACGCGCAGGCCGCTCAACTCGTGGCTGAAGTACGTCGGCCCGTCGGAGAACACGTCGCGGAAGCAGTCGTGGCCCTGCCACTGGCCGACCCGGCAGGCGGCGTACGCGTCGCCGTCGTGGGCGCGGTCGTGGTTGCCGCGCGCGACGAGGTAGTCGCGGCGGTAGGTGCCGAAGCCGTCGAGGATCCGCTTGGCCTCGTCCAGGTCGCCGGGCACCGCCTCGGAGGACACGTCCCCGGCCGCGAGAAGGTAGGTCGCGCCGCGCTTCCGCGCGTCCCGGACCATCGCCTCCGCCATGATCTTCGGGTACGGCGGCCGCCCCGGAGCCTGCGAGATCCCCTTGAACGGCAGCCCGCCGACCAGCCCCGCGACGGTCTCGCCCAGGTGCAGGTCGTTGCAGAGCGCGATGGAGAACAGGAAGCGCCCGGGCGGCGGCTGCGGCGTCGTGAACGAGAAGGTGTCGCCGCCCAGAGGGGTGCCGGCGGCACCGGCCACCGAGGTCTGCGACGCCGTCCGCCCTCGCGAGCGCGCCTGGTAGTAGTACGTCCGGCCGGGCTCCAGCCCGGTCACCTCGACGTAGTGGTACGGCGTACGGGCGGTCTCGCCGATGACGCGGGTCAGCCGTCCCGGCCGCGTGCCGATCAGGATCTCGCCGTCGGCCGCGGCGGGCCGCATCCGGCCGAGGCCGTCGTCCGTCCCGGAGACGCCGGTGTACCAGGTGAAGACGGCGCTCGTCTCGGTGAGCGTGACGAGCTCGAGGTTGACCGGCCGTACGTCGGACGCCCGCGCCCGCGTCTCACCGATCACCGGCATGAGGGAGAACCCGGAAAGGATCACGCTCAGGCGCAGCAGGTCCCGGCGGCCGGGCCGACAGCAGAACATGGGCCGGACGCTAAGCCGCCACGGCGCTCAGGTCCATAGCGGCACAGCGACAACACCCGAGTCAGGCCACACCCGGCCACCGCCTCCCATCGAAGATCGCCGACCGGGAGCGGGGCGGAAGTCCCAGGGTTATCCACAGGCTGTGCACAAGCCCGTGGCCACGCGGTGTTCCCCCAAATCAGCGGCAGGCTCCCCACAGTCCCACGCCCGCCCGGCGCGCCCCCGCGATCAGTGGCAGGCTCCCCAGAGTCCCACGCCCGCGCGGCGCGCGGCGGCCTCCGCGGCGCCGAGCACGGCGGCGTAGCGGGTGTCGGGCGGAACGACCAGCGCGCGGGCGAAGCCGTTCCGTACGAGGCTCGCGGCGACGAGACCGCCCCTGCTCGTCCACAGGTGGAGGAGCAGGCGGCCGAACCGGTCGTCGGGGGCTCGGTCGCCCGCAACGCGCACCTCGGCGCCGGCCGGGGTCAGCCGGCGGAGGGCACGGGTCGCCTCGGCGCCGAAACAGTCATGGCGGGCCCAGGTCTCCGGCGCGTCCACCCCGATGAGCCGGACCCGCCGGCTCCGGCCGTCGATCCGCAGGAGCAGCGTGTCCCCGTCGACGACACGCACGACGCGCGCGCTCCGCGCGTCGTGTGGCGGCCCCGGCCCGCCCCCGCCGCCCTCGTCCCCGTTCCCGCCACCCACGTGGCCTCCGCGTCCACCGCCCATGCCGACTCCGTCCCCGTTCCCGACGCCTCGGGCCCCGCGGCCCCCGTCCCCGTTGCCGCCGCCTCCGATCGCCTCGTCACCGGCCGCCTCGGCTCCGACGGCCTTGGCTCCGGCCTTCTCGCCTCCGCCCCTCTCGGCGGCGGCCTCCGGCGGCCGTCGGTCGTTCCAGGGGATCGCCGGCCCACCGGCCGCGTGGACGGCGCAGACCGCCGCGAGCAGTCCCGCACCGACGAGAGCCCATCTCCACATGACCGGCAGTATCCGGCACGGCACCGACAGTCGCCGACGGGGACGCAGGCAGGGGCGCTGGAGTCGGAAGATCCCGGCGGAGGGCGCGGGGCGCGCCGGAGAGCGCAGAGGTCGGCGAGCGCGGGGCGCGGCGGAGTTCGCAGAGGTCGGCGCGCGCGGGGCGCGGCGAAGGCCGATGGAACGCCCCCTTCGCCCCGATTCACGGCTCTCAGCCGGGGGCGCTTGCCCCGAAGGTCTCGTACGGGCGGTGTCAGGGGGTGGAGAAGGGCGGGGCCGCGTCGGGGTCGGCGAGGCGCGCGATGAGGCGCTCCGGCCAGGACAGGACGTGGGGCAGCCAGGCCGCCCGCATCGTGTCCGCGACGTGCCGGAGGCGTTCGCCGGCGTCGACGCCGATCGCGACGACCGCGAGGTCGCGGTCGAACTCGGCGTACTCGTCGCCGCCGAGGATCGCCGTCCGGGCGATCGGCCGGTTCGCGTCCAGGGCCATCGAGAGGGGGTGCCGGCGCAGCGCGCGGACCCGGTGGCCGAACAGCGGCTCCGCGGGCTCCCGGAGCCCCGGCAGCTCGTAGTCCAGCGGCGGCGCGGGGGCGTACTTGTCCGGCACGCCCTGCCCGGCCGGGAACAGCCGGTCCATCTCGTGCAGCCAGCGCAGCTGCGGGATCACCCACTCGGCGCCGGGCCGGACGCCCGCCAGGCCCGTCTCCCCGCCGAGCAGCCGGTCGGCGACGCCCGCGACGGTGGCGGTGAGCCGTTCCGGCGCGTACGCGGTGCGGAGCGCCTCCGAGCGACGGCCGACGGCGCGGTCGAGGACGGTCGCGAGCGCGCACTCGCGCAGGCGTGCGGGCTGCGCCGCCCATTCGAGGCGGAGGTCGGCCGGTACGGCCGGCACCGGGCGGTCGGCCACGTGGGCCAGGACGAGCGCGTCCGCCCACACCCGGAGCCACGCCCACGCGGCGTCCGACGCGAGCAGGTCGGCCTCCCGCAGCTCGTACAGCGAGCACGCCCGGCCGTCGCGGCACTCTTCCCCGCAGGCGGCCGACCGGCGGCCCGCGACCGGCGGGACGGGACCGGGCAGCACGCGTTCGCGGTCCTGCCCGAGCGGCACGCGGATCCGTACGGGCCGGTCCATGCCGTCGGCGAAGGCGGCGGCCACGCCCGGCGGCAGGGACACGACCTCGCGGGACTGGTGGTCGTCGAGGTTCATGGCGGCGCCGACGAGGCGGCGGTCGTCGTGGGCGGGCAGCCGGTGGACGACCTTGAGCGCGGTGTTCTTGACGACGTCGGGGACGAGCTTGGTGGGGATCTGCTCGGCGACGACGATGCCCTCGCCGTACGCGCGGATCTCGGCGAGCATTCCGGCGAACAGCTCGACGGCGTGGGCTCCGGCGCTGTTCTCGCCGCGGTTGCGCAGCAGGCGGTGCGCCTCCTCGATGACGATCACGTGGCCGAGGCCGCTCGGCGTGCGCCCGCTGCGGGCCTGCAGCCGCAGGTGCTCGACGATCCGGATGATCAGCGTGCCCATGAGGAACGCCTTGTCCTCGTCGTTGGCGACGTCCTCGATGGCGAGGACGACGTTGCGGCTCAGCAGTCCCGCGATGTCGGCGGGGTGGCCGCCCTGGAAGAACCGGCCCGCCGAGCCGATGCGCAGCGACCGGAGCCGTACGTCGACGAAGCCCCGGACGTCGGCCATCAGCTCCTTGCCGTAGCCGACGTCGCCGATGACGTCGAGGGCGGCGTTCTGCAGCTGCTCCAGGGTCGGGACGGCCGGTTCGATCGGTGAGCCGGGGCGGCCCCGGCCGGTGACGACGTCCCAGCCGTTCGCCTCGTACACGCGCTGCAGCGCCTGCGACATGATCTGGGGGAACGGCTCCTCCGCGTCGAACGCCGCCTGGAACAGCGCCCGGACCATGTCGATGTGCGCCTGCACCGGGTATCCGGGCTCGGGCGCGAGCGGGTTCACCGAGAGGGGCACCGCAGCGGGGTCGGACGGGTTGATGACGGTGACCGGCGCGCCGACGCGGCCGGACATCGCGGCGTACTCGGACTTGGCCGGTTCGATGGCCAGCCAGGGGATGCCGCTGCGGGTGAGCTGTTCGAGCAGGTGCCGGACGGTCTGCGACTTGCCCGACCCGGTGGACCCGGTGACGAAGACGTGGCGGTTGAGGGTCTGCAGCGGCACCGTGAAGGTCCCGACCCGGCGGTCCTGGCCGTCGAGGATCGCGCCGAGCCCGACCCCGGGCCCGTCGGCCGCCATCTCGGCGCCGACCTCGGAGGTCACGTCGAAGTAGCCGGCGTCGAGGACGCGCAGGCCGGGCACCTCGCGGCGGGGCAGCCCGGCGAGCGCGGACAGGGCGCCCGCCGTCGCGGCGAACGGTGAGCGCAGGTCCTGGTCCTGGGTGTCGACGTGCACGGCCTCGTGGAAGCGTACGGGCCGCGCGCCGGAGCGGAGGCGGTACGGGTGGTGGCTCAGCTCCACCGAGCCGACGAGCACCGGGGCGATCTGTTCGAGCGCCTGCGCCGACTCGGCGCCCGCGAGGACCCGGACGTTCCACAGGCCGGCCTCCTGGAACGCGTCGAGCTCGGCGAGGCGGCGTTCAAGGCGCTCGACGGCGAGCTCGTCGTCGCCCCGGCGGCGCATCTGCAGTTCGTACTGCAGGTCGGTGACCTGGTCGCGGAGCACCTGCTCACCGCACTGCTCGGCGATGACGAGCCAGCCGAACGGCCGGTCCATGAGCGTCACGAGCGTCGACTCGAAGAGGCTCGGACCGGTGTCCGCGCGGGACGAGGCCAGCGGCGGCGCCAGCCGCGCCGGGCAGCGGGTCCACGTCATCGCGGCGGCGTCGTCGAGCCACTCGTCGCCGATCGGTACGCCGCGGGCGCCGTGCGGGAACAGCAGCCCCTGCTGCCGGTCGTGCGTGAGGTGCAGCGGCCCGGCGTTGGTGATCAGCTGGAGCGGCGCCCCGCCGCCGCGCGACATCCAGCCCACGACGAACGGCCGCCGGCTCTGCGCCGCGGACAACACGGCCGGCAGCACGGTCACGAAGTCCCACTCCGCCGACGCGGCGTGCGCGGGCGACAGGATCGCCTGAATGCGGTACCACGGCCCCTGGAGTCCCCCGGTCACACCTGCCACACCGGAAGGATTACAGGGCCGCGCCCGCCATGCCAGCCGTCGTGAAGTAGCGTCGCGGGTTGCCGACGAGCATCTGGTCGAGCTGCGCCTCGGAGACGCCCAGCTCGCGCAGCGCGGGCAGCACGTCGTCGCTGATGTGCTCGTAGTTCCAGTTGGGCATCGCGGCGGACCGTATCTGGTCCTGGTTGCCGCCCAGCCAGTCGATGAAGCAGCTCGCGTCGTGGCTGAGCACCATGCGGTCGGCGTAGCCGCGCTCGCACAGGGCCGCGATCGTACGGACGCGGTCCGGCGTGGGGTTGTAAATGTCCAGCCCGAACCGGTCCATCCCGAGGATCGCCCCGGTATCGGCCAGTTCCATAAGGTAGTCGAGGTCGTTGCTGTCCCCTGCGTGCCCGATGACCACCTTGGACAGGTCGACCCCCTCCTCGCGGAACAGGGCCAGAGCCTGCCGGCCCGTCTGGGCCGGCGCTGAGGTGTGCACGGTGATCGGCACGCCCGTCTCGCAGTGGGTGCGCGCGACGGCGCGGGCGATCCGCTCGACGCCCGGCGTGAGGCCCTTGGCCTCGATCGCGCATTTGAGGAACGCCGCCTTGACACCGGTCTCCCCGATGCCCTCGACGATGTCGCGGGTGAAGTCCTCGACCATCGGCTCCGGCACATCGACCAGCAGCCCCGGCCCCCGGTTCTCATACTGGAAGGGCAGCGCGTCGTAGGAGTAGAGCCCGGTCGCGACGATGATGTTCAGGTCCGGCACCTGCTCGGCGATCCGCTGGATGCGCGGGACGTAACGGCCGAGACCCCACACCGTCGGGTCGACGATCGTGGTGATCCCCTTGGCCACGATGGCGCGGAGCTTGGCCACCGCGTCGGTGACGCGTTCCTCCTCGTCCCACCACGCCCCGGCACCGTAGTTCTGGGCGTACTCGGTGGACAGGACGAAGACGTGCTCGTGCATCAGCGTCCGCCCCAGCGCGGAGACGTCGACGGCACCGCGTACGGTCTCGACAGTGGGCACGGAACGAGCCTCCCTCGGTGCATACCGACCAGTCGGTACGAGAATCTAGGCCCGGTGCCGGAACCCCGTCAATGATCACTTCGGGGGGTCTCGGATCATCCCGCGTCGGGGCGGTTCACCGGCTCCGGCTCCTGGTTCCCCGGGGACGCCAGGAGGTCGCCGGTCCCGGGCACCGGTGGGTTCTCGATGCCCGCGGGGCGGCGGATCAGCCCGGGGTGGCGGCGGCCGAGTTCGGCGGCGTCGTCCTCGGTGAGCCGGATGTGCAGGGCGTCCGAGACGTCGACGAGCAGGTCCGGGGCACCGTCCCGGTGGAAGACCAGGACGACGTCCGCGGAGTACATGACGTTCTCGTCGGTGACCTCGATGTTGCGCTCACGGATGTGCGAACCGTCCGCCTCCCGCGCGACGCCCGACCCCGTGCCCCGGCCGTGCGAGACCATCACGCCGTGGCCTCCGGGGGAACCGGCCGACCCGGCCCCCCGCATGCTCGAGTCCGTCGCCGTCGACGCGCCGTCCCGCTGGTTGGTCGCGGTCTGGGTGTACTCCCGCCGCTTGAGCAGCGCCTGGGCGTCCTCCTTCAGCGCGACGACGTTCATGCCCACGGTGACGTGCTCCCCCGGCCGCAGGCCGGCCACCTCGTACGTGTGGTCGAGCAGCGAGGTGATCTTCGACATCAGCGTCGCCGGGTCGGTCTGCCGCCACAGCGTCATGCCCTGCGGCCGGCTCAGCTCGAACCCGGTGGGCCGTTCGGTCTGCGCGGGGATCGGGCCGCGGCGCTCCGGCGGCAGCGCGGCGATCGGCGCGTAGTGGTGCACGACCTCGGCGCCCGGGAAGGAGATGCGGCCCACCATGTCGCCGAGAGTGCGATTGGCCGCGGTGGGCGCCGTGTGGTCCGCCCACCGCGCGAACCGCCCGGTGACCGACTCCCAGCCCGGTGTGTGGGCGCCCTCGCCGGCGACGGTGGTGAGGTGGTGCGGAACCACCAGCCGGACGCTGCCCCGGGCCGTGGCGGTCTCCGTCTCCGCCGAGAGGTGACGGTCGAAGTACCGCGCGGCGGCCTCGTTGCCGGTCAACCGCGCCAGCGCGTCCGCACCGCGGCGGACGGCGCCGATGCCCTGTTCGAGGCCGTACGGCGGCTCCTTCGACTCGACGACCTCGATCTCGAACCGGAGACCGTGCGTGAACTCCTGCGAGCCCTCCCGCGTCTGCCGCCGGTCGATGTCCTTCCTGCCGACTCCGTCGCTGTGCCCGCTCTCGGACCGGTGGATCCGCCCGCCGCCGAACTGGCCTCCGCCGGTGCCGCCCTTCCCGTGACCGTGCCCGCCGCCGATGCCCTCCGCGACACCCCGTACGAGCCCCTTCCAGCCGTGTCCGAAGCCGCGCTCCCCGCCCGCCTCGGATCCGCTGAGCCCCTGATTGCGGGCCATGTGACTGACGTCCGGGCGTTCGGCCGTGTGCGTCCCGTCCTCCAGCACCGCGCGGACGCGGACGCCGACGTGCCGGGTGAAGCCGTAGGCCGACTCGACCGGATACCACTGGACGACGCCCCTGCGCAGGGACGCCATGTTCGCGGCCAGGGCCTGCTCGCCGAACGCCGTCCGGAGCAGTTCCCGCGCCACGTCGTCGCCCTCGGGCAGGAGCCCCCGGGTCTCCAGCACGTCCTCGACCTTCGGCAGCACGTCCCGGCCGTCGAAGCGCTCGACGTGCGCGGAGGTGACGGCGAGGTCGGGCCGGTACGTCCGCGACTCGCTCACCGGCTGCGGGGTGACGGGCTCCGGAGCGGCCGGCTCGCCCTCGGTCTCGGCCTCGTGGACGTGGACGTCGGGCGGCGCGGCCAGGTGGTGATCGCGTGCGATCCGGTCCGGCATCATGAAGTCCGCGCCGCCGTGCACGCGCAGGTGAGCGGTCGGCGCGGGCCGCCCGGCCGGCGCGTCCGGCGTGACCGACAGGTACAGGTCCGAGCCGCCGAAGGAGTGGGTCAGCCCGGCGCTGCTGTAGGTACCCCGGATGACGTCGCTCGCGCCGGTGTACTCGCTCGCGCCCGTCCGGCGGTCCACCTCGGCCATCCCGCCGACCTCGCCGACGCCCTTGTACTCCGCTCCGGCCGTCTTGATCTTGCTACGGAATCCCGCCTTCAACTCGCCTTCGGCCCGGATGTCCGTGCTCGTCCCGGCCCTCATCCGGGTGTTGGCGGCCCGGTAGTGCTCGATCTCGATGCCGGTCCGGGCGACGGCGTGCTCCGGCCGGCCGAAACTCGCCCGGAGGGTCACGGCCCGCCTGGTGCCGTCCGGCTGGGTCACCTGGACGCGCCACCCGTCCCGGGACGTCAACTCGGCGAGGTGCGCCTCCAGCGACGACGGCCGGGTGGCCTCCAGGATCTCCGTGGGGACCTCCAGGAGATCGGCCGGCGCCGGCCGGCCGTTCGCCTCCGCCTCGATCCGCGCGACCTCGAACGGCAGATCGTGCGCCGCCGCGAAGCCGGGGAAGACGCCGGTGGTCTGGCCGGCGAAGTCGATCCGGTCCTCGGGGAGGGCGTCCACGCGGTCGACCCGGCCGGCCTTCGCGATCTCCTGCGGTGTCGCCCTGGCCGCCGGGGCGTGCTCCCGCGGCACCACGGCTTGGGCGGAGACGTCGTCTCCGTGGATCGTCCACGACCGGTCGGCGAGCCGCTTCCCGCCGTCGTACACCCGCAGTCCGACCTCGTGCCGCAGCTCCTTGGTGATCTGCGTGACGGGCCCGTCGGTCTCGGTCCGGCGGTACTCCGTGGTGCCACCCATGAAGCTCACGGTCTTCGACCGGCTGCGGCCGCCGTGCAGAGAGACCTTCGGAGCGTCGACTCCGAACCTCCCCACCTGGAACCGGACGTTGCCGGCGACCTCCACACCACCGCCCGACGACCTGTTCTGCCCGGTGGACGTTCCCGACCCCGCGACCTTCCGGTCGTTCACCGTCATGTCGAACTCTTCGACGGACCGTCGTCCACCCAGTTCGGCCCGGTGCGCGATCTCGATCCGGTGCCGGCCGATCGTGATCTCGTGGGACTGGCCGTGCAGCAGGTCGGCGAGCGAGACGCCCTCCATGGCCGAGCGGCCGAATCGCGCCTCGAGGTCCCGCGCGAGCTGCCGCCGTACCGGCTCCGACAGGTGCGGCAGCGCCGTGTCAATCGCCTCGCGGAGTTCGGTGACGACCCGCTCGGATCCCGGCAGGCCGGTCAGCTTGCCCAGCCCGGCCCCGCGCCCCGCCGCGAGATGCACCGGCTCCGCGGGATGCGGCTCGTGCGGTGCGACCGGCGGCGAATGCTCCGGACCCGCCGGCACGACAGGAGAGGAGCCCGGCCCGGGGTGGTGCCCGGCGGGGCCCGGTTCGGGGGTGTGCTCGGCGAGGGCCGGTTCGGGGTTGTGCTCGGCGGGGGCCGGCTCGGGGTGGTGCGCGGCGGAGCCCTGCTCGGGAGTACGCCCGCCGGAGCCCGAGCCGGAGGTGTGCGTGGCGGAGCTCGGATCGGGGGTGTGACCGCCGGAGCCCGGCTCTCGGGCGGGAGCCGCCGAATCCGGAGGGGCGAGCCCCTCCGTCTTGACGTCTCCGAGGAGATCCCGCTCGAACTGGGGAGCTTCGGACGCGCGTACGGCCAGCTCCATGGGGATGTCGACGGGGAAGTCGCCGAATCGGGTCTGGACCTCCAACCGCACGATCGCGTGGTAGCGGGCGATCTCGGCCTTCCGCACCAGGGTGATCTTCGGCAGGGTCGTGTGCGAGTACGAGAGGACGTGGTTCTTGCCGCCCTGGTAGTTGCCGCCGATCCGCGCGAAGAACTTCGCCGCCGGGTTGTCGACGCCGAGCTTCATGCCGAACATGACGTTCCACTTGTGGCCGAACTGCCGAGAGTCGTTCGTCGTCGTCAGCAGGCCCTGGTCGTCGCGCAGGACGGCCTCGCGGATCGGTGTGTCACTGTCGGGCAGGTGTTCGAGGCGGAGGACGCGTGACGTGATGGTGGCGTCCGGGGTGACCAGTTCGCCGTTGAGCAGGTCACGGCTGCGGTTCAGCAGGATCTGCTGACCGATGTGACCGGTGAGATTGCGGTTGACGACCTCCGCGACCTGCTTGGGCGACATGCCCGCCTGCAACGCGCGGCGCTGGAACTCCGTCACCAGCCGGTCGGGCTGGACCGCGTTCACGCGGACCTCGTGCTTGCGGATCCCGGGCGCCCGGTCCGACGTCACCAGGTGGCGGGGCATCGGCGGCCGGTCCCCACCGGCGCCGGTGGCTCCTTCACGGTGGAACTGCTCGGGGAAGGGCACGGTCAGGGAGAGGCCGTCGACGACGGCGCCGATCCCCGCCTCACTCCCGTTCACGTGGACTTCGTAATTCACGGTGGACGTGAAGAAGTCGTGTCTGAACGCCACCGCCTTGTGACCGGCCATGACCTCGGCCGTGGAGGTGTGCGACCGGCCCGAGACCTTGCTCACGCCCGGCCCCGGCAGGCTCACGCGCTCCAGCCCATCGGAGTTGTCGAGGAACTCGACGACTCCGCCTGAGGTGCCGCGCTGCCCGCGTACGGTCTCCCTGCTCCCCGCGCCGGTGCCGCCGAAGGACACCGCGTACTGCCGTGCCCCTCCGGGCGTCTCGACGTGCGTGAACGTGTCGAGCTTCGGCTTGAGCCACACGACGTGCCCGCGTGACTCGAACGCGATGCCGTTCTGCAGCAGGTCGGTCCACCGGTCGACGTCGGGGTCGCTCAGATGGTCGCGGACCCGTGTCTCGATGTCGGCGCGAACCCGTGGCGGGAGGTAGTCGGGGAGGTTCTCGGCCCACCGCCGCGCGACCTCTCGGGGGTCGGCGGGCAGGCTGACGCCCTGGACCGCGGTCGCGTCTCCGAGCGCGCCGTAGTCGGTGTACCGAGGCGGACGGATCTCGGGCCGCGGCTCCAGGGCGGGCCCGTCGCCGCCCGTCTCCGTCGGAGGTGCGGGCGTCTCAGGCGTCGTCGCGGGTGCGGCGGCGGGGTCTCCGGCCGGCTCCTGGCGACCCGCGGGGATGCCTGTCTCGTCCGGGTGGTCTGCACGGTCCGGCGGCGTCTCCGGTGCGGGCTGGTGCGCTTCCTCGGGAGAGAAGTTCAGCAGCCGCTGGATCCGGGACACTCCGCCCCGATCGGAGCCGGACGACGGCCCTGCCGGCACGCCGCGTGATGCTCCGGACGGCGGTACGGATCGGCCGTCCCCGCCCTCGGTGCCGGATTCAGTGGTCGGGTGGGCCTCTGCCGCCGTCCTTTCGGCCGGCTCCGTGAGTGCTTTCGTCGTCGTTCCGGTCGGTGGCGCGACGGCAGGTCCCCGAGGTGCTTCACCGGTCGACGTGTCGTCCGTCCCGGGCCGAGGCGCCGGCGCGGTGGCCGACGGGCCGGGGGCAGGCGACGAAGACGTGGCCGACGGGCCGGGCGGAAGAACCGGTGCCGTGGCGGACGGGCCCGGCGGAAGGACCGGCGACGTGGCCGACGGGCCCGGCGGAAGGACCGGCGACGTGGCCGACGGGCCCGGCGGAAGGACCGGCGACGTGGCGGACCGGCCGGGCGGAAGGACCGGTGCCGTGGCGGACGGGCCCGGCGGAAGGACCGGCGACGTCGCTGAGGGCCCGGTCGGCAGCGCCGGCGACGTGGCCGACGGGGCGGGTGGGAGCACGGGCCGGGTGGCGGAGGGACCGGCCGGGAGCCTGGCGATCTCGCCGACGGGACCGGGAACCTCTCCGGTGCCGCCCCCATCCCCCGGCGTGACGAAGAGGACGGGTCCCGTGCTCGGCGCGGGCGCAGAGGGGACGATCGGCTCCACGGAATGCCCGCCGCCGGTCACGGGGGCCGGAAGGCCGGGCTCGGTGACACGGGCCGGCAGACCGGTGCCGGCCTCTCGGCCGCCCATGCCGGCGAGGTCGACGTGGCCCGTGGCACCGGCCGGCGCGACCGTACCCGCGTCACGGACGACGACGTCCCCCCTGGTCCGCCCATCCCCGTAGGAGGTGCCACCGTCATAGGACGGGCCGCCCCCGTGGGACGTGCCACCGCCGCCGGCGCGGTCCGCACCGCCCGCCTGACCACCGCTGTAGGGCCGGCTCCCGTCGTAGGACGGGCCGCTCCCGGCCTGGGTCGCGCCCGCGCCGCCGGGGTGGCCGGTGGGCCCGCCGTCGTCGCCGGTCGTACCGGACACCGGCACGCCGTCGCGCGCGACGACCTGGCCCTCGATGTCGTAACCGATGCCGTTCTTGTAGTAGGCGTGATGGTCTCGGGAGTCGGGGATCGTCGGGCCCTGTTGCCCGGGGCTGGAGCCCCCGGGCCCGGAGTCCCCAGCGGGACGGCCGGGCGATGAGAACTTGTCGGCGAAGTGCTTTCCCGCCTCTCCGGCGGCGCCGATACCGGCCATGCCGAAGCCGAACCCGGCGGCCTGGGCGAGATCCACGTGGCCGTTCTCGAATGCGAGCTGCGCCACGACGTTGCCCATCGTCCCCGTCGTGCCGGCGAACAGGAGGCGGGACGCCGCGCCCTTGACCCCCGCGGCGCTCATCAGGTCGGCCATGGCGCGGGTGAGCTCGTTGCTGCGCGCGGCGACCGCCGTGCCGGCGAGGCCCATCACGCCGGCGGCCGCGCCCCCTTCCCCCAGCGCCTTGAGGAACTCGCCGGTGTGGAAGCCGTCCTGCACTCCCTCGTCGATCCGGGCCTTCTGGCCGACGAGGTCGAGGCCGCCTGCGTACCACATGCCCTGGAGCACGACCTTGGCGACGGTCCGCAGGAACGCCGCCAGGAGGGAGCCCTGAGCCTCGGTGATCGCGGTCGCGGTTCCGATCGAAGCCCCGTCGGTGAGCCACGAGATGGCACCGGCGATCGCCCACGTCGCCGCGAGGAATTCCAGCGACCGATCGAACTGGACGCGCGCGGCCTTCTTCTGCCGGATCAGGAAGTCGACCGCGTCGCCCAGCCGCTTGCAGGCGGCCGCGAGCCACAGCAGACCGCCTCGCTCGCCGCCGCCCTGCAGTGCCGCCGCGAACGAGGCGAACTTCTCGGCCGCCTGCCCGCCGTTGTTGGCGCTGACGTTGCGGGCGTGGCCGCCGACCTCGTCGGCCACGGCCTCCACCGATCGCGCCGCCTCGTACAACGCGTCCCGCATCGCCGCCAAGGAGATGATGTTGCCGTCCGGCCACTGGCAGCCTGCGACGAGCGTCTGGAGGATGCGCAGGATGTGCTCGCGGCCGTGCGGCGGCGGATCGGACTCCACGAGCCCGCCGGCCACCGGCGGCAGCCGGTACGGCCGCTTCGCCGCGATCGCGCCCTCGTCGGCGCCCTTCGGCAGCTCCGAGCCGAGGGTGGCGGCCTCTTCGGCGAGCCGATACCGGTGGCCCGCCAGGATCAGCGTGCCGCCCGTCGCCCGGAGGAGGTTCACCATGTCCGCGAGCTCCGCCAGCAGCGCGTCGCGCGACGCCCGGAAACCCGCCGTCTTGTCGTCCCCGTTGAAGAAATTGCGTCCGATGTCGTCGTTGCCCCAGCAGTCTCCCAGCGCGCCGAGCGCACCGCACAGGACGTCGACGGCCTGCGCGAGGGAGTCCGCCGCCGCGCCGACGCCGTGACCCGAGGCGATCCACGTGTGCGGGGTGGCCGTGTAACCCGCGGTCACGCTCACTCCTGGGTGAGGTCGGGGGAACGCGGAGCGTCCGGCATGAACGCCATCAGGTCGTCCTCGCCGTCGCGGAGCCGGGCGGCCAGTTCCTCCGGCAGGAACGCCGCGGTCATCTCCCTCGCCCGACCGGTCGCCTCCTGCGTCGCCTCGGCGACGAGGGTCATGACCGTACGGCCCAACTGCTGGGCGTTCATCCGCTGCAGCGCCCGTGAGTCGAACCGGATGTCGCGTAGTTCGCCGTGCGCTCCGACCTCGACCGCGACGCCGCCGTCGCGGGTCCGCGCGGTCGCGGTCAGGTCACGGATGTCGTGCTGCAACCGCTGCAGTTCCTTCAAGCGTTCCCGATAGTCCGCGATGACGTCCTGGTCGAACGCCGCCATGTCCCCCCGACCTCCAAAACGACCGACCGCCCGCGCCACGAACCGAGGTCCCCCGGTACGGAACCTCCGGGCCACGGATGGCCTTGCCCAGAGGATGGTCTCGCGGTCACCGGATTCGTCAAGCGCGGGATTCACCCCGGACCTTCACCCTCAACAGGAGGGTGACCTGCGCGAACGCTGCACAGGCCCCGCCCGTGCACGCTGTGTTCGGCCGCGGTGAACCGACCGTTCACGATGATTTCAGGCGGCGCGGTGGTCAGCGTGGAGGGCCGGACGGCGGCCGCATCGCCCGGGCGGCGTTCGCCCGCTCGGACGCCTCGTAGGTGGTGGCCAATTCTTCAAGACGGTCGGCATGGCCGTGCAGCGCCTGAGCATTGCTCGTGAAGCAGTTCGTCACGGATCCGAAGAGGTACTGATGCGACTCTGTCAGAATCGCGCCCAGGTCGTCCGCGCCGAACGGATTGCCATGGGAGGCGATCTCCTGTTGAAACGCGGCATGATGGCCGTCGAACGACCGCGCCGTCAGTCGAAGATCTGATGCCTTACGGCGAATGTGCGAGCTGTCGACGATCAGAGGATCCGAGTCGCTCATCGCTGCGCCTCCCGCGCCATCTGCTCGATCTTCCGCATTGCCTCGCCGATCCCGGAGAAGAGCACCTGCATCTCGCGCATCGCCTCCTGCTGAAGCTGCCCGACCTGGTCGGCGACCGCCTTGGTGTCCACGAGCGGCAGTTCGTCAAGAGCGGCGGCCTCCTGCATCACCTCGGTGAGACAGGCGTTGACCGTATCCATGATCGTCTGCGCGATCTCCGCCGCCGGCATCCGCAGAATCCGCGGATCGAGCTCCACATCGGTGAGACGAGGCCGTGATCCGACCAGAGAGGCCGTCACTTTCAGCTTTCCGTCGGCACCCTCGCACATGGCGGTGGGCAGGTTTCCGGTGCCATCGGCCGTTCTCTTCGGCGTGGACTCGAGGATGCGCCGCGTCTCGGAGAGGATTCGATTCAGCCCCGACGGGTCGAGCTCGGTCATCGGTGAACCTCCCAAACAAGCACGACCATCTGCGCCGACCAAAGGATAGTCGGGGCGTCGCGGGCATGGCCCGAGACATTCGGATGGCCCCCGGTAGGGTGGTCCGGTGCTAGTCCTCGACGACACTCCGCAGAGGATCGCCGAGATCTCCTACCTCCGCGCAGGGCCGAACGGCGCCGAGCGCGCCATGCTCCCCGTCCAGCGCCTCCGGGTGGCCGCCGTGCCCGACGGCTGCGACGCGGTTCTGGCCGCGTCGGACCTGCAGGGAGTGGCGACGTCTCCCTGGGGCGGCGCGTCCCAGCTCCTCGCCATCACGCTCGCGGACTACCTGCCGATCTGGGCGGAGGAAGGGCTCATTCCTCCGGTCGACCGGCTCGGCGTGCTGCTGTGCGGTGATCTCTACTCCGCGCCCGGCGCCGACCGGCGTGGCGTCAGTGGCGATGTCGTCGACGCGTGGCTGGCGTTCGCGCTGGCGGGATGTCCCTGGATTGTCGGCATTGCCGGAAACCATGACGTGGTGTCGGCCGAGGACCTGGCGGAGGAGGTGCCGTCGGCCGTCCTGCTGGACGGCGCCACGGTGGAACGCGGCGGCACCCGCATCGGCGGGATCGGCGGGATCATCGGAGACCCGGGTCAGCCGCACCGGCGGAGCCCGGACGTCTTCATGAAGACCCTGGACGCGGTCGCCGGCACGGATCCGTCGATCCTGCTGCTGCACGAGGGCCCCGGCGGCGACCTCCCCGGTCAGCTCGGCAACGGTGAGATCCGGTCGTTCATCGAGCGCCGCAGGATCCCGCTGACGCTCTGCGGCCATGTCGGCTGGGAGGACCGGCCGGTCTCCCGGCTCGGCGCAGGGCACGTCGTGAACACCGACGGTCGAGCGGTGATCCTGACCCCCGCCTGAGCGCCGCGGCATCGGGCCGGCGACGCGGCGGTCGCATCAGTCGAAGACGTCGCGCCGCAGGAAGCTCCACTCCGGGAGCAGGGAGAGCCGGGCTCTGATCTCGTCGGCACGCGGGGACCGGTTGACGTAGAGCAGGAAGGTGTACTCGGGGAACCCCTTCTCCTTGAGACCGTTCTCGTCCGGCAGTCGGTTGGGCCGGACTTCGATGCTGCTCGCCCCGAACTGGTTGGCGACGGCCCGGTAGTACGTGCCGATGTAGTCGCTGAACCGCTTCTCCCACTCGACGTGCAGTGACCGCGACAGGTCCTGGAGGTGGACGCCGACGTCGTCGGCGCGAATGCCGTAGAGATCGAATATCTTCATTAGAACCAGACCCTGATGCTCGGTTTGGCCGCCACGGCCTCCTCGAGGTTCCGATAGATCATGAGGTTCACCGGGCGCCCGGCGCGTGTCTTCAGGTCGTCGACCAGGTCGGTCAGACCGAGCTGCTCGATCTCTCGTTCGTCCAGCGGCGGAGTGTTACGCCCGCCGGAGCGGAACTCTATCCCGTTGCGCTCGGCCGCCTGCGCCAGGCTGTCCCCCGAGATGGCGATGTCATAGTCACTGGTACGCCCCTGGTCGAACGGAAGGCCACTGTCGTGGCCCCGGCCTGTGACGGAACTCCCCTGAAACGCCGACTGAGCGTCCGGATACTTCTCCCGGAGACCGTTGTTCAGGCGGGTACCGAAGTCCTGGAACTCCTCGAAGTCCTTGAATCCATGCGGAATGTTGCGCTTACCGGACGTCCGGGCGGCGCCGCGCGCTCCCGCCTTGGCCGCGTCTCCGCCGAGCTCCTCGGCCTCGCGGAACGCCTTCGGATTCTCCACGACCTTGTCGATGATCGTACGCGCCGCTCGCGCGCCCGCCTTGCCGAGTCCCTTCTTACCCACTGAGCGTCTCCCCGGCCGGAACTCAGGTGAGGATGGCGTTCATCGACTCGTTCTCGGCCGCATTGATCAGGCGTTGCGTGATCTCTCTGAAGATCGGGATCTCCGCGAGCGACGCCCCCGCGGTCGGAACGGCCTCCGCGACGGCCGATGCCACCTCCGCCACGAACGACGCGACCTGCGCCGTGGTGACCACCTTCCGTACGAGGACGATCGCGGCCACCCCCATCAGAGCCGCACCGGCGGCAACGAGGCTGGGCGACGCGTTGTGCAGATTCGTCGACGGTCCGCCGTCTTGCTGGTACGACTCGTGGAAAGCGGTGATGCCCTGCCCTCTGTTCGCGGAGAGGACCTCTTGAGCGTGCTGGTCCGCCTGTTGGGCGTGCGCGCGAGGATGATCAGAGAAGTTGAGGTAGGACTGCCCGATGTCGTAGATCCCACCCTCCTTCTGGTCCGGCCACCAGAACCCGAGGTCGTTCAGGACCGTTTCCAGCCAACCGGGGAGCTCAAGGCTAGGAGTCACGGCGCACATCCTCCCTTTCGTCTTCTTCGCGTCCTCTGGCGTATGGCTCCTCAGCGCTTCTTCTTGCGGAAGTCCAGGCGCTCCGGCGGCGGCCCGAGGTTGGGCGTGGGGCGGGGGGCGTCCTGCGGCAGGTCGGGCTTGGCGTGGCGCGCGCGGGACGGGTCGGTGGCCTCTTCGAACTCCTGGATGTTCGCCGTGGGCAGCGTCATGATGCCCGGGTTGGCGTCGACGAGGAGGATGCGGCGTCCCGAGCTGTCCGCGTGCGTGAAGATCATCGCGGTGGGCGCCAGCTGCTGGAGCTCACGCGGTTCGACGGCGAACTCCCGTGAGCCCTTCCCCGCCTCGGCGGCGAGGGAGGTGCCCTGTCCCCACGAGGTCGCCCGGCCGATCCCGTCGGGCAGCGCGGCGTCGGTGGGCTCGTGGCCGTTGAAGACCGGCAGCGGCGCGGCGGGGCCCACCGTGCTGACGTACGCGCCGTCGTCCTGGATACCGACGGTGTCCCCGACCTTCTCGGTCAGCTCGGCGACCTCCAGCGTGTGCTCGACGCCGATGTGCTCGGCCGCGACCCTGGCGTCCTCCGCGTTGCCGAGCCGCATGAAACCGACCGCCGCGTGGCCACGGCCGAGCCGCTCCTTCACGTGCGCCGGGAGCGACCGGTACATCAGCACCAGGCCGGTCGAGGTGGCCTCACAGGCGTCGATCAGCCGGTCGAGGACGTCGCCGCGCAGCTTCTCCGCACCGCACACCAGCAACGTGTGCTCCCACGGCTTGCCCTGCGGCGACCCGCGCAGCACGTGGGTCAGCGCGGCGGTGACGTACGTGCCGAGGACCCGGTTGGTCAGGACCCCGGCGCGCCGATCCGTGGCGATCACGCGCAGCCGGCTCGGCGGCAGCAGCGTCGGGCTGGAGCCGAGCTTGTCGAGCTTGCGCAGCTGGGACTCCAGCGCCCAGGCCCGCTCGATGACCACCCGGTCGGCGGCGCCCCGGCCGAACATCGTCGTGATCTTGGCGAGCTCCTCGTCGGTGAGCAGGCCCGCGCGCAGGTCGTCGCGGGGATCGCCGACCTGCGCGAGCGCGCGCAGCGCGGCGGTGATCCGGGGAATCGACGCCCGGCCGCCGAACACGCCGAGGACCCGCTCGAGGATCGCGTTGTCGAAGGACAGGTCGCGGGCGCTGCCCTGCTCCTCGCTCACGCTGACCACCAGCGACAGCACGTCGGCCAGCTGGTCGGCCTCCAGCCCGTGGGTGAGGTCGAGCTGCGGCAGGTCACCGGGCAGTACCCAGACCTGGGGCCGCTCGCCCTGGTCGTTGCCGAGCTCGATCAGCTCCCTGGCGACCGCGCCCTCCGACAGGTCGAGGACGGTGACCTGAGATCCGGCGGCCAACCGGGCCGCGCCCATCATGGTGACGGTGGCCGACCACCCGGACAGGGTGCCGCCGGCGACGTCCACCCGGTCCAGGCCCGCCGGCAGCGTCACGGCGTACCACTCGTGCTGGGACTCGAACGCCTCCCGGCGCTTCTGCCAGTCGCGGTACGCGCGGGCATGCTCGGCGTGGGCGGCCTCCAGCCGACGGCGGCGGTCCTCCTGGCGGCGTTCGAAACGCTCCATCTCCGCGGCCGCCCGCGCGCGCAGGAACTTCTCGCTCTGCCAGATGGCGTACCCGGTGATGAGCGCCACGAAGGCGCACGCCACCAGGCCCGCGGCGGCGAACGCCCAGAGCAGCGCCCCGGTCAGGCCCGCGGTGACGAACAGTGCCGCCCCCACGCCGGTGGCACCGGCGACGATCCGCAGCGGGCGGTTGAAGAGCTGTGCCTCGCGCCGGTGGGCGGCCAGTGACTCCGCGTCCACCTCTTCGGCCTCGGGCGGTGTCGGGCGCTTCGGGGGTGGTCCCGGATCGCCGTGCACCTGGGCATAGCGCCAGCCGATGTAGACGCGGCCTTGTCGCAGTAACCGCGTCTCGCGGGCTGTCACATCGACCACGTCCCGTGCTCCTTGCATACTCCTTACGGCACAGCGTAGAAAGCTTCGCCCAACAGGGGTCCGGTTTCAACCTGACGCGGAGCGACGGCACGATCGTAATGCGTTCGCCCGGCCGTACGACCGCGGCGCCGGCCGCCCGGATCCCCCGATCGGAGGGTCACCGCGCGGGCGGACCGCCCGTCCGTCCGTCGTCGGCCGGAGGGTAGAACGTCGGCCGCGTCCTCCCGTCGAACCCGTCCGGCGGCGCGTCGTCGGAGGCCGTCGGCGGCACGGAGGGCCCTCGCCCGGGCGGCTCGTGGGCCGCCGGGTCGGGCATGGTGAATCCCGGTCCGCGAGCCGGGGGCTCGTCGGGAGGATCGCCCGGGCCGCCCGGATACCCGAGGAAGTCCCGGCGGCCGCTCCCGGGCTTCTGCGCCCCTCTCGCCCGGCCGATCAGCGTGCCGATGACGGCCAGCACGATGAGACCCAGGAGCGCCAGCAACAGGATCCAGTTCGTGCTGATGCCCTTGCCCGACTTCTCGGCGGGCGCCGCACCCACGGGCGCGCGGGTGGGCGTGCTCTGCGGGTGCTTCCACTGGTCGAAGCGCTCGTACGGAGGATTCGGCGAGCCGGCCGGCACGGGGAAGGCGGCGGGTTGCATCGCCCGGTTGATCCGGACGATGCCGTACCCGGTCTGGTCGTCCCTGCCGGGCGTGCTCACGTCCAGGGCGGTGCCGATGAGACGGCGGACGACCTCCCGCGCAGGCATCGACGGGTTCGCCGACCGTACGAGCGCGGCCGCCCCGGACACGAGCGCGGTCGCGATGCTGGTGCCGGCGGAGTGCGCGTAGGAGTAGCTCTCGCTCTTGCCCGCCGTCGGGATGTCGACACCGGGCGCCGCCACCGACACGTAGCGGTTCGACTCCGTGCTCTTCCACGGCCGCGAGTAGTCGTCCGTGGCCCCGACGGAGAGGACTCCGGGACAGGAGGCGGGATACATGACCGGGTTGGTCTTGTCGCCGTCGTTCCCGGCGCCCGCCACGAGGACGACGTCGTGCGCGACCGCGTAGGAGACCGCGTCCAACACCGGGGTGGGACACGCGACTCCGGCGTCGTCTCCCTGGGAGATGTTGATCACCTTGGCGCCGTGGTCGGTCGCGAACCGGATCCCCCGCGCCAGTGCCTGCTCGAATTCAGAGGTCGAGGCGGAGTCATCGCTCACGACCACCGGCAGGATCCGGGCCTCCGGTGCGACGCCCACCAGATGGGTGGTGCCGCCGCCCTGGCCGGCGATGAGGACCGACATGCCCGTTCCGTGACCGGTCTTACCGAGGTCGGTATGGCCGTCCGTTCCGTGACCCGTCATATCCGAACCGGGCACCAGCGCGCCGGCGATCTCGGGCATGTCGCCGTTCACCCCGGTGTCCAGGACGGCGACGGTGACTCCCTGTCCCTGGCTGATCGGCCACACCTTCGTCGGGATGGACCAGGGGGAAAACCACCACTCGTCCGATCGAGGCGTGGGCGCGTCGGCACGAGGAAGCGCCTGAACGGGAGAGGGGAACATGCCCAGGGCTCCGATGACCGCGGCGCCGGCCAGAAGCTTCCTCATCGCACGCAAATGATCACCCTGTGAACGCGATACGGTGGGCGACCCCCGTCGGGTCGCCCACCCTGGTCAGCCTCACCGAAAGATACGGCCGGGTCATACGGAACGTATGACTCCGTCGCCTCCGATGGGCGAATCACCTGCGTTGCCCACCCAGGTGTCCTCGTCCTCGTTCATCCACGCCTGGCGCTGATGCTCACCCTGCTGATGCGGGGCCGCTCCACCGGCGGCGCCCATCGGGTACGGCATCATGTTGCCGGCGCGCGCCGCCGTCGCGCCCTCCATCGCGGCCGCCTGTTCCGCGCGAGCGGCGGTGGCGGCCTCCGAGGTGAGGCCGGCGTTCTGCATCCGGCCGCCGTTCCCGTAGGTCACGGGCCCTTCCCCGCTCCCGATGACGCCCTTGGAACCGACACCGCCGAACGGCGACTTCTCCGAGAACCCGCCGGCCTTCTCGGACGGCAGCTTGTAATCGGAGCCCTTCGGCAGCTTGGTGTTCGGCAGATCGCCGGTGGGCGTCGGAAGCCCGACGGGCAGGTTGGTCGGCGGCGTACCCGTCGGGTTGGTGCTTGGAAAGGACGGGTTCGTCGAAGGGTTGCCGCCCGGGGAGTACGGGTTGCTGGTCGGCGGAAGGTTCGGGTCCGTGCCCGTGGGCAGCCCCGACAGGTTCGTCGAACCGCTGCCGTGGGTCCCGCCGCCGAGCAGCGAGGTATTGCCACCACTGCCGGAATGCCCGTTCGGCGAGGTGCTGAAGTTCGGCGTCGAGTACGACGACGGGCTCCCGTTGTGACTCGACGGACCGGTCGCCGTCGGGCTGTAGGGGACCTTCGGGTGGCTGCCCGGATTCTGCGTCGGATCCGGGTTGACCTTGTCACCGGGCTTGTCGAAGCTCGTGGTCTTGTCCGGTGGCAGGGTGCCCGGCGGCAGGGTGAGGGTCAGCCAGCCCGGCAGGGCCTCGTACGTCGACTTGACGTTCTGGATGTGCTCGTTGAGCTTGTTCCGGGCGACCGCGTCGATGGTGGCGCGGGTCTGCGCGTCCGCCTGGCTGTCGGTCGCCGAGAAGTTCCAGCCGTCCTGGTTGTAGTACTTGAACTTGCCGTCGGCACCCGGCTTGTCATCGGCCAGCAGCACCGTGCCGGCCTTCTTGAACGTCGCGTCGCCGGCGTCGTTGTAGAACGGACTCGGCTTGTCGCCGTCCTTCTGGAAGTACGCCTGGAACGGCTTGATGTGGTTGTCGGCGTGGCCCTGGACGCTGTATCCGAGACCCGCGGCCGCGTCGGACAAGGCCTGGATGCTCTGGTACAGCATCACCAACTGCTGCTGCGCCTCCGGCGCCCCGCTCTTCGGCCCGCACCAGGCGTTGTTGAGGTCGGCGCCTATCTTCTGGATGAAGTCCAGCAGGTCGACGCTGTCGCCCTTGGGCCCGCGGAGCAGCGCCTTCTGGAAGTCGAGCCACGCCTGCCCCGACTTGGAGACGGCGGACGGCTGCATCGCCAGCGCGATGTCCCGGATCTCCTCCGCGGAGTAATCGGACGCGTCATCGACCGGCGCGTCGCCCTTCAGCGCGCCGCCGAACATCTCCCCTTGCAGTTCCGACATCGTCCTCGCCCCTAGGAGTAGCTACCCGGCTTGGTCTGCTGACCGGGATTGGTCTGCTTCCCCGGGTCGGAGCCTGGCGGCGGACCGTTCTCGGTGAGGTCCTTGGGAACGTCCACCGTCTTGATGTTCTTGTACACCACGCTGACGTTGTCGATCTCGACGTTGTTGGCGGTCGTCTGCGTATGGCTGAGACGCTCGAGGACCTTGTCGAACCCTTCGAGGACGTTCTGCAGCGCCTGGGTCATGAAACCGTGCGCGTAGGAGACGTTCGAGTGCAGGCCCGTGGTGGACATGAACGTGCCGTACGCCACCTGCTCCGCGGCTCCCGCGGCGTCCAGGGCCTTGCGGACCTCGGTGTCGAGCTCCTCCCTCCGCCGCTGGAGTCGCTGCCTGATGACGGAGACACCCTCCGCGTCGATGTACCACCCGTCCTTGACGCGGTCCTTGTGGTTCTTCTCGAAGTCGTCCTTGATGTTCTCGGTGCCGGGCCACGGCTTGTTCCCGGGCCAGGGGTAGGCCGGGCCATCGAGATCTTTTCGAGTCATGTTTCTCCCCTCCGGCGGGAATCCATCCGTGCCCCCACCGAGGGGGCCGCGATCAGCGCTCTGACGGATGCGGCCGGCAGGCCGCGGTTTCCGGCCATCGCCGCCTGTGAAGGGCCGGCCTCGGATGCGTCCGGGCAGCCGAGGCCCGCTTCACCCGGTCACTGCCAGAGACGAGCGTTGTGGAGCTCGGCCTCGGAGTAGCCGGAGTGGATGTCCTTGATGGTGATCCCCAGCTGGCCGAGGACGTTCTTCATGTCGTCGGCGGCCTTGTTCCACTTGTCGTAGACCTGGCCGTAGGCGTTGTGCGTGTCACCGACCCAGGTGCCGAGGATGTTCTTCAGGTCCTTGTTCAGGTCCTGCAGCTCGTCCTCCACGGCACGGAAGACCAGCGAGAAGTCGGCCTCGGCCTGCGCCATTCCGTGAAAGTTGACGTCGGTGTAGTCGCCGTTGTTTCCGGGCGCCATTTCGTACCTCCGAGTTGAATTACGGTCGGGTCGGGATGAGGTTACTGAGCGGTGCCCTGGTGGATGGACGTGTCACCGTTGAGGAGCGCGGACATCCGGTTGTGGATCAGCTTGTTCTGGTCCGTCTCGTTGCTGACGTAGTTGAGTGTGGTCTTGCTCAGCTTCTGGTGCATCTCCTGCAGGGCGTTGAGCATCTTGGTGAAGTCCGCGTTGAACTCGTTGAAGACCGAGGTGAACGCCGGCGCGGCCGCGCTGCTTCGCCAGTTCTTCATGAGCTCGTCGTGGTGGCCCTGGAGACGGGTCTGGAGACCGGAGATGACGTTGTGAGCCTTGTCGAGCCGCTTCGCGGCCGTGTCACCCTGCTCCTGAGTGAACGAGACCTGATTCTGCTGCGCCATGAAAACCTCCGTGGAAGTGGCCGACAAGTGGTCGGACGCCCCCGGTGCCCCCACCCCCACAGGATGGACGCCTCCGAGTCCCTCGGCGACCGCCAACCTCAGATCACGATACGGAACTCATGACTACGTGTCCAGGCATTAGGCAAAAGTCAAGGCGAATGAGCTACGTTATCGAATTGATATAAACGCTGGTCGCGGCCGTAATCTTTCGGTCGGTCACGGCTGGCCCCCCGCTGACCTGGGATAAGTCAGCGGCAGGGACGCCTGCTGGGGGTCCAGGGACGGTCCCACGGGGATTAGGGAGAGAAGATTCGCTGGAACCGGCGCGACCTTCTTAACGTCGAAGCCGAGTTTCGTGGCGACGTCCGCCGAGGGCACGGGGAAACGCAGGCCCTGGTCCGTGAGGACGGAGTACGACGAGACGGCGTTCAGCTGGTTCGCGCCGGGCAGCAGACCGACGAGGGCGCCGGAGCCCGGGGGCAGCACCACCTGGTCGACGACGGCGACCTTGCCGGTCCCCGCCGCCGCGGCGGGAGCGGCCTGGTTCGGCGGCGGAACCGTCCCGCCGACGGAGACCCGCGCGTCGAGCGACCCACGGGTGGTGTCGGCGTACACCGAGCACAGGGGCGTGGCCGGATCGTAGATCGCGACCTTCGGCATGGTCTCCGGCATCCCGTCCGCCGACGGCTTCTGACTCGACCGCGGCGAGGCGTTCGCCGTCGCCGGCGCGAGCGAGATCGGCTCCGGCCGGCCGCCCTTGTACGCCTTCGCGCTCTCCGGATCGTTCTGCAGCAGCCACCCCTCGCTCTGCTTGATCGGGGCGAGCCCGTCGTTCATGAGGACGTACCAGTGCTCGTCCCCGCCGACCGTTCGCACGACGTAGAAGGTGCCGACGGCCGCCTTCTGGCCACCGGGCCCCGGCACGAGCTCACCGCGGCCGGGAACCGGCGGCGGCTGGAAGTCCGGCCCCTGCGGCACCGCGTTGAGCCAGGTCGTGGACACCTCGGGAGGCTGCTGCGTGCCGACGAGCGGCACCACCAGCGCGGCGGGCAGTCTCATCCGCTGGTTTCGCCACACGACCCACGCCTGCCCGCCGCCGCGTACGACCACCGCCTCGCCGTCGCCCAGGGTCCGGCCGCCGACGCTCCGGCCCACCACGAGAGAGGAGTACGAACGGGTGCCGCCCTGGCTCGTGGGGGCGTCCTGCACACAGATCGACCACGGGCTCCGTACCTGGTGCGCCGCGTCGGGAAGGGAGTCGGGGGCACCGAGGATGCCGATCGGCCGGCCCCGGTCGAACTTCGCGAGCGACGCCTGCGAGACCGTCCGCCGCTCGATCTGAGGGGTGCCCAGGATCAGCCGGGCGGACGTGTAGTTCGCCACCGGATAGAGCTTGCCGTCCTGCTGGCCGAAGACGTACTTGGTCCCCGTCTCCTTCTCGATGATGAGGGTCCCGGCCTTCTCGAGCCCGGTCGCTCCCCCCGGCGACAGCAGACCCCAGATCCCGAACCCCGCCAGGATGAGGATCGCCGCCATGGCGCCGCCGAACATCAGGACGTTCAGCCGCCGGGTGGGCGGCTCTGGCATGTCCGGCTCACCGGCGAGGAGGGCCATGCCGACGCGCTGCATCATCAGGCGGTGCGCCTGGTACAGGTCACGACGGGTCTGCATCGGACCTCCGATTTCTGGCGTTGCGGAACCCTAGGGCCAGCACCGTAATCTAATGTCAACTCTCGATCATCGTGGATTGTGACTCCCTGTCCGGCGGAGGTAAGGATGAGTGGGCCGCAAAGCCGCATCGCCACCCTGCTCAATTCGGGTCCGGACACGGCCGTGTACACGGCCGCCGACCAGGCCGGTGGGGCGTACACCTACAACGTGGCACCGGGCGGTGCGGCCACGGCCGCGCAGCTGGGGTACGACTCGTCTCCCGACGCGCTCATCTCCGTGGACGGGCACCAGGTCGCCGCGGGCGACAACGGCCTGAGCGTCGACATCGCCCCGCAGGGGCCGACGACCGTCACCTTCACCCCGCAGGACACCCGGCTCCAGTACGGTCAGCCGACCGCGTACACCGATCTCGCCCAGTCGGCCGGATATCCCTCCACGGCACAACCGGCCGCGTACACGAACACCGGGCAGCCCGTCTACCAGAACGGCTCCTACGTGCCGTCGGGTGCGACCGGCGACCAGATGACCGCCTACCCGACCGGTCAGAGCGCTCCGCCGAGCGACTACGGGAGCGGCCAGAACGCGCAGACCATGCCCGTCGCCGACGGCCTCGCCACGGCGGCCCCCACCGGCGCCGGCCGGCCCACCTCGCAGAACGACACCGGGTCCGTCGCCGACGGCCTCGCCACGGGGGCGTCCACCGACACCATGCCCGTCTCCGACGGCCTGGCCTCGGCGACGCCCACCGCCCGGACGCCCGCGAATTCCACCCAAGGCGGTTCCACCGACGACGCGTCGATCCAGCACCTCAAGACGCCGGGCGACCACGGCGCTCAGGCGGACCTGGCGGTGTACGGCTCGGGCAAGGACATGCTCCACGGCGTCCGGACCGACCACGCCGACGGCACGTACACGCTCGACTTCCCGAAGGGTCACGGCAACCCCCACGACCTGAAGCTGCACGTCACGCCGCACGCCGACGGCAGTCTCGACGTCGAGATCCCCAAGGGCCACGGCAACCCGCACGACATCAAGGTCCACGTGCAACCGGACAAGCACGTCGATCTGAACATCACCCGCGACAAGGACGGGCATTTCAAGATCAATGCCCACGAGCACAACCCGGATCAATCGCAGCCCTGGTCGGGGCTTCAGCAGCCGGCCGGCCAGCAGCCCCCCGGCGCCACCGATCCGAACGGCCGGCAGCCGGGCGCGACCGATCCCACCGTCCCCGGCGCCACCGACCCGAGTGCTCAGCCTCCCGGCGCCACGGACCCGAACGGCCAGAACGGGACCGGCGGTCTCGGTGACCTCAATCTGCCGAAGGCTCCCGGCAAGGGCACCGGCTCCGATACGGGCGGGGGCGGCGGTGGCGGCGACGTTCCACCGGGCCTCGGCAACACGGGCGCAGGCGGCGGTGGCACAGGCGCCGACCAGACCAACCCCAAGGACAAGACGTCCACCGACGGCACCGGCCAGGACAAGAACCAGGGCCGCGATAAGGGGAAGGACCAAGGGAAGGACCAGGGCACCGGGACGGGGGATGACGGCGTTCTCGGCGTGACCCAGGATTCCCTCAACAAGCTCAACAAGGACATCGCCGCAGGGCCGACCCAGACGATGGAGGACGCGCACAAGAGCGCGTCGCAGATCAACATCGGCTATCCGGGTCTCGGGGTGGTCGGCGCCGTCACCGGCCTCGCCGGCACCCACACCGAGGTGAGAGACGCCGGCGCCCAGCAGTTCGCCGATGGGCACACGTCGTTGAGCGGGTGGCTGAAGAACGTGCAGTCGACAACGTCCACTTACGGCGACGCCGAGGATTACGCCAACCGGCTGGCTCAGCAGTCCGGTGCGCAGTAGGAAGGCACAGAAGAATGGCCCTCGACGATTTCATCGATTCCGCGCCCAGTGTCACGGGTGCCGCCATGGTCGGCTACTCGAGCATCTTCGTGCCCTCGGCCATCCCGCTCGCGCTCCTGCTCGGGACGGCGATCTCCGACCCCGCGCAGATCTGGCATGCCGGCGATCGGCACAATGCCTCGGCCGCGCAGGCGGAGAAGGCGAAGACCGAGCTCATCCAGGCGGTGGACCGGGTCTCGCAGCAGGACGGCTGGAAGGGCGAGGCCAAGCAGACGTTCGAGTCGACCGCCGTCGAACCGTACAAGATGGGTCTCGACAGCACGTCGCAGGGGCACAAGGGGATCGCCGACTCGCTGGCGGCCCTGGCCAGGGCGTACATGGGCGCCGGCCTGCTGTCCATGACGATCGGCGGCATCTGCGTCGCCTGCGCCACCGCCGTCGCCGGAACCCTCTGGCTTCCCGGCGCGAACGTCGCCACCGAGAGCGCGGCGATGGCGACCGTGCGCGTCGCGACGACGACGTTCCAGCGGCTGCTGACGCGCCTGCTCACCCTCCTCGGGAAGGCCGCGAACCTGATGAAGTCGATCAAGGGCCTTCTCGGACTCGGCGCCCTGTACTACGGCGGCGGGTACATGAAGAACATGGAGCTCGGCGCCTCCAAGCCGCAGGGCACCGTCTGGCCCGGCGTCAAACCGGCTTCGGGCCCGATGTCAGCCTGATCCAGCGTCAGAGCCCCAGCTGTTTCGCGATGCGCTCCATCTCGGACATCGCGTCGTTCAGCGTACGGTCGTAGGCGGCCGCGGCCTGGTGCAGTCGCTCCTGGATCGCCTCCTGGTTCGCCGCCAGCGCCAGAGGGTTCGCCTCTTCGCCGTACGCCTCCGTCATGAGCTCGTGGAGCTGGTCGTTCAGGTTCTTCTGCGCGTCCCGGATGAGGGTCTTGAGCAGTTCGGCGAACTCTCCCGACGGCATGCGCATCGCCCGCGGGGAGATGCTGATGTCGGCGACGCCGTCATTGACGGTGCAGACGACCTTGACCTGCTTGTCGCGGGACTCGGCGACCCCCTGGATCTCGGCCGCGAGCCGCTGCATCTCCTCGACGCGGCCGGCCTGCTCCTCCGCGATCCGCATGAGCCGATCGATGTCGAGGTTGGCCAGGTGCCCGAACTCGTTCATTGTCCTTCTTCCCGCCGCTCAGCCGCCGAGGCCGCGGATCTTCGAGTAGACGTGCAGGACCGCCAGGGCCAGCGGAATGAGGGCGACGACGGCGATCGCGTCGACGATGTCACCCGCCCGGCCCCAGAACGGGGTCGGGCGGTGGCCGGGCAGCCACATGCCCATCGTCAGGGAGATCGCGGCGACCACCAGGGCCCCGAGGAGGAGCAGCAGGAGCGCGCCGGTCGAGTTCCCGCGCAGCGACAGGGACACTCCCAGCACCCCGAACCCGGCCAGACCCGCGATGAGCATCCAGCCCCGCTGCGACCGGCCGCGGAAGATCCGGGCCCGCAGCAGGAGGGTCACCGACACCACCGCGCTCATCACCGGCCCCGGCCAGCCGGAGCTGAAGGCGAGGAACAGGTGCGCGGCGACCGCGATGAGGGCGATCCCGGCGACCAGCCCGGTCGCGAACCGGTCCGCCGTGATGGTGCGCCGCCGCAGCGCCTGGCCGTCGACGACCGTGGCGTCGCTGCGCAGGTCCTCGGCGTTCGCCGGGATCGGCGGCAGCGGGACCCGGGCGAACCGGAACGACAGGGTGGGGATGAGCGCGCTCAGGGCCACCGCGATGGCGACGGTCGCGGCCGCCACCCCGGCCGGGTCGAGGCTCGGGAAGGCCAGGGCGACGCCTCCGGCGATGGTGCCGATCAGCGCGGCGAACGCCATCCCGATGAACCACGGCATCCCGTCGGCGATGCCGAAGCCGGCGAGGACGGCGAGCACGGTGACGGCGGCGAAGGCGGTGAGCAGGTGCGGAGCGCCGACGTGCGCCAGCGGGAGGTGGGGGCGGGCGGGCACCAGGAGGCCCGCGACGAAGGCGTACGGGAGCGCGGAGTAGCCCAGTACGGCGCCGGCGACGGAGTCGCCGACCGCCCGGGACATCGCCGAGCCCAGGAGCACGAGGAGCAGCGCCACCATGCCGGCGAGGATCGCCGGGATCCGCCAGGGCGGTCCGCCGGCGAGGAGGGGGACGACGCCGAAGGCGAGCGCCGCGGCCCCGGTGCCCAGGCCGAACCGGCGGGTGGTCTCGGTGTGCCAGCGGTCGCTGCGGTCCTTCTTGCCCGTCGCGACGACGTCGGCCACGTCGTCGAACGCCATCTCCGGGATCAGCGCCATGCGCGGCCGGAAGTGCAGGATCTCGCCGTCTCGTACGCCGAGCTGCGTGAGGCTCTTGCCCGTGTCGAGCGGGGGTTCGTCGATCCGCTGCAGCACCCAGCCCGCGTGGGCCAGCCCGCGGTCGGCCAGGTCGTTTCCGGAGACGCGGAGGAGGGTCGGCAGCATGTGCGCGAGCGGCACCTCGGCCGGCAGCGACAGATCTATGCGTCGGCCCGGCGCGACGATCGTGACCCGGCACAGGTCGGCTCTTGCTGTCGGGCTCACTTCTCCCCTAACGACGGATCTTGACCAAACACGATCATCCGGCTTAATAGGATGGCGCTAACTTCTGCACAACGCCAGCGGCCTCGGGAGGTACTCCGTTGGGGACGGTCATCGTCCGGAGGCAGGAACGCCGGCCGCCGCCGGAAATGCCGCGAGGCGAGGTGCTCCTCGAATCGCCACCGGAGGTGCCGGAGACCGCGTCCGCCGGGTTCCAGCAGGTTCTGACATTTCTGCCGATGCTCGCGGGCGCGGGCGCCATGGTGTTCATGGTCGTGACTCCGGGCGCGAGTCCCATCAGCTATGTGTCCAGCGGGATGTTCTCGCTGTCCATGTTCGGGATGATGCTCGGCCAGATCGGGCGCGGCAGCGGAGACCGCAAACAGCGCCTCAACGGCGCCCGCCGCGACTACTTCCGCTACCTCGATCAGGTACGCCGCAAGGTACGCCGGGCGGCCGCGCAGCAGCGCGAGGCCCTGGAATGGAACAGCCCGGCCCCCGAGTCCCTGTGGTCCCTGGTCATGAGCGCCCGGCTGTGGGAGCGCCGGGCGTCCGACGGTGACTTCGGCAACGTCCGCATCGGCAGCGGACCCCAGCGGCTCGCGGTGCAGCTGATCCCGCCGGAGACCAAGCCGGTCGAGGACCTGGAGCCGATGACGGCCGGGGCGCTGCGCCGTTTCATCCGCGCGCACTCCAACGTCCCGAGCCTGCCGATCGCGGTGTCCCTGTCCTCCTTCGCGCGCATCGTCCCGATGGGCGACCCCGAGGCGGTCCGCGGCATGGTCCGGGCCCTCCTGGCCCAGGTCGCCTCCTTCCACTCCCCCGACGACCTGCGGATCTGCGTCTGCGCCTCCCCGGAGCGGATGCCGCTGTGGGACTGGCTGAAGTGGCTCCCGCACGCGATGCACCCGGACCGTACGGACGCCGCCGGGCCCGTGCGCCTGATGACGAAGTCCCTGTCCGAGCTGGAGGAGATGCTCGGCGCGGACCTGAAGAACCGGCCGCGTTTCACGCCCGGCATCTCCGCGGACGACCTGCCGTACCACGTCGTCGTGATCGACGGCGGCATGGTCAGCGTCGACAGCCAGATCAGCGCGGACGGCATCGACGGGGTGACCGTCATCGACCTCAGCGGATCGGTGACGCCGACCTCCGAGGCGACCATGCTCCGCCTGCAAGTGACGTCCGAGTCGCTGCAGATGCTCAGGACCGACCGTACGGGCAAGGACGTCGCCTCCCGGCTGGGAAAGCCGGACTTCTTCGGCATCCCGGCCATGGAGGGGCTGGCCCGGCAGCTCTGCCCGCTCCGGACCAGCAGCGCCAGCGAGCCCGAGCAGAGCGCCCTGGCCGCGAACCTCACCCTGACCTCCCTCCTCGGTCTGCACGACCCGACGAGAATCGACACCTCGGTGCTGTGGCGTCCCCGGCCGCCGCGCAACCGGCTCCGGGTGCCGATCGGCGTGGACGGCGACGGCCGCCCGGTCGAGATGGACATCAAGGAGTCCGCGCAGGGCGGCATGGGCCCGCACGGCCTGGTGATCGGCGCGACCGGTTCGGGCAAGTCGGAGCTGCTGCGGACGCTCGTGCTCGGCCTCGCCGTCACCCACTCCTCCGAGGTGCTCAACTTCGTCCTCGTCGACTTCAAGGGCGGCGCGACGTTCCTGGGGATGGAGTCGCTGCAGCACGTCTCCGCCATCATCACCAACCTGGAGGACGAGCTCCCGCTCGTCGACCGCATGTACGACGCGCTGCACGGCGAGATGGTCCGGCGCCAGGAGTTCCTGCGCGCCGCGGGGAACTACGCCTCACTGCGCGACTACGAGGCCGCGCGGGAGCGCGGGGCGCAGATCCCGCCCATGCCGACGTTGTTCGTCGTCCTCGACGAGTTCTCCGAGCTGCTGTCCGCGAAGCCGGAGTTCGCCGAGCTCTTCGTCATGATCGGCCGTCTCGGCCGGTCCCTCGGCGTGCACCTGCTCCTCGCCTCGCAGCGCCTCGAAGAGGGCAAGCTGCGCGGCCTCGACACCCACCTGTCGTACCGCATCGGCCTGCGGACGTTCTCCGCGATGGAGAGCCGCGTGGTGCTGGGCGTCCCCGACGCGTACGAGCTGCCGTCCCAGCCGGGCAACGGCTACCTGAAGTTCGACACGACGGGCATGACGCGGTTCAAGGCCGCGTACGTCTCGGGCGCCTACAAGCCCGACGAGGCGGGCAAGGACTCCGGGCCCCGCTTCGCGCAGCAGATCGTCCCGTACCTCCCCGACTACCTCGAGCCTCAGGTCATCAGGGAGCCGGAGGCGGAGAAGACGCAGCACACCGGGGAGTCGACCGGTGACGACAGCCTCTTCGACATCGTCGTCCGGCAGCTCGCGGCGCAGGGCCCGCCCGCCCACCAGATCTGGCTGCCGCCGCTGGACGACCCGGCGACGCTCGACCACCTGCTCCCGGAGCTGCGGCCCACGCCGGAACACGGTTTCACGACCCCGGGCTGGGACGGGCGGGGCCGGCTCCACGCTCCCGTCGGCATCGTCGACCGTCCCTTCGACCAGCGGCGCGACCCGATGTGGCTGGACCTCAGCGGCGCCGGTGGGCACGTCGCCGTGGTCGGCGGCCCGCAGAGCGGCAAGTCGACGGTGCTGCGGACGCTCATCACCTCGATGGCGCTCCTCCACACGCCGCAGGAGGTGCAGTTCTACTGCCTCGACCTCGGCGGCGGAACCCTGACCTCCCTGGCGGGACTCCCGCACGTGGGCGGCGTGGCCTCGCGCCTCGACGGTGACCGGGTCCGGCGTACGGTGGCCGAGATCTCCACCCTGCTGACGCAGCGCGAACGCGAGTTCACCGAACGCGGCATCGACTCGATGGCGACGTACCGCCGGCTGCGGGCCGAGGGCAAGGTCCCCGGTGACGGCTTCGGCGACGTCTTCCTCGTCATCGACAACTGGCTCCTGCTCCGGCAGGAGTTCGAGTCGGTCGAGGGCACCATCACCGACCTGGCCGCCCGCGGCCTGGGCTTCGGCATCCACATCGTGACCTCGACCAACAAGTGGTCGGAGTACCGCATGAACATCCGGGACCTGTTCGGCACCCGGGTGGAGCTGCGGCTCGGTGACCCGTACGAGTCCGAGGTCAACCGCAAGCTCGCCGCGAACGTCCCCCAGGACAGCCCCGGACGCGGTCTCACCCGCGACGGCCTGCACTTCCTGACCGCGCTCCCGCGCATCGACGGGCACCAGTCCGCCGACGACCTCTCGGACGGCGTCCGCTCGCTCGTCGAGACGATCTCCGCGGCCTGGCACGGGCCGGCCGCACCGAAGGTACGGCTGCTGCCCGACGTGCTCCCCGTCGCCGAGCTTCCGTCGATCGCCGACACCGGACGGCGGATCCCGATCGGGATCGACGAGGACACGCTCTCGCCCGTCATGCTCGACTTCGAGGCCGACGCGCACTTCGTCGTCGTCGGCGACACCGAGTCGGGCAAGTCGAACCTCCTGCGGATGATCGCCGAGGGCGTCGTCGCCCGCCACACCCCGCAGGAGGCGCGGGTCATCTTCATCGACTACCGGCGCGCGCTGCTCGACACCGCCGACACCGAGCACCGGATCGGGTACGCGGCGTCGAGCACGGCCGCCGGCCCGATGATCCAGGACGTGCACGAGGCGCTGGTCGCCCGCCTGCCGACGCCGGACCTGACCCCGGAGCAGCTGCGGACGCGGTCGTGGTGGCACGGTTCGGACCTCTACCTGATCGTCGACGACTACGACCTGGTCGCCACGTCGAACAACCCGCTCATGCCCCTCGTCGACCTGCTGCCGCAGGCCCGCGACATCGGCCTGCATGTGATCATCGGCCGGGCGATGGGCGGCGCGAGCCGTGCGCTGTACGACCCGGTGATCCAGCGGATCAAGGAGATGGCCAGCCCGGCGCTGGTGATGTCCGGTAACCGGGACGAGGGCGTGCTGTTCGGCGACGTCCGCCCCCGGGCGCTTCCGCCCGGCCGTGGCTACTTCGTCGAGCGGCGTACGGGCACCCGGCTCATCCAGACCGCGTTCCTCGGTGCGGAGACGGAATAGACGCGAGGCCGGCTTCGCTGTCCCGAAAGATCACGAACGACCGTTGTCACGGTGAGCACTGAAAGGAGATCACGTGACCGACCCCGGCACGCCGTCTCCGTCCACCGCCCCCACGACGACGGCGGCACCGACGGACACGCCCACGGCGACCCCGTCCCCGACCGACACCGCGCCGCCGACGTCACAGCCGCCCACCTCGCAGCCGCCGACGACGCGACCCCCGACGTCCGCGCCGCCCACCTCGCAGCCCCCGACCTCCCAGCCGCCGACGTCACAGCCTCCGGCGTCCTCGTCGCCGTCGGCGTCGCCGACCTCGCGTCCGTCGGATCGGCCGTCGCCGGGGCCTTACGGCCACTCGCCGACGATCTATACGCCCACCCCGCACATCCCCGGCTCGCGGTCCGGCGGCGGAGCGTCCGGAGGCGACTCCGGGCCGGACGGCCGTACGAGGGTGCACTGGGGCGGGGATGAGCAGGGAAGCCTGCCGAGAGCCGCGTCGGGTTTCGGGCACGAGGCCGTCGACCTGCCCGTGGACGTGAACAACCTGCTGATCGCGATCGCCGACCTCGGTGACTTCGTCGGCGGAGACGACATCGGCAAGAAGTTCCGCAGCGGATACGACCGGGCGGTGGCCAACGCGGTCGGCTACGTCGGCGCTCTGTCCACCGTCTACGCGCAGGTCTCGACGAACCTGACGAACATGGCCGCCAACATGCGGGACGCCGAGTGGGCCGGCACGATCGCCCTGCCCAAGGTCGGTGACGGCCCCGAGTTCTCCGCGTCCGACGGCACGCTGACACCCTGAGCGCCGATCCACCTGCACAATTCTCGACCGGTAAAGTAGACAATATGACCATGCCCGACCCCGAGGACCCGTCCGCCCCGCATCTCGACGCGGGGATGCGGCGGATCCTCACGGACTTCGAGTCCGAGATGGAGCCGCTGCGCGCCCTGCGGCAGGAGATGGCCGAGCTCCGCGGAAAGGGCGAGGCCGCCGGCGGCCAGGTCACGGTCGAGGTCACCGCGGCCGGCGTGCTGACCGGCGTGGAGTTCGGTCCGCGAGCGCTGCGCCTGGACCGGCAGGCGCTGTCGGCTGCGATCCTCGAGGCCTCCGGGAAGGCCGTCGAGGACGCCACGACGCGACTGGCCGAGCTGATGGGCGAAGGGATGGCCCCCTTCATCGAGGAGGCCGACCGCTTCCTCGACGGGCTCGCGTGACCCCTCGGATCGACCTCCCGGCCTACCGGCGCCAGCCCTTGCCCTGCTGAGCCGTGGCGACGCCGAACTTGCCGATCATCTGCTGCCAGGTGGGCAGCAGGCCGGCCGGGTCATCGATGAGCGCGCCCGGATCGTTCTCGAAGTTCGAGGTCGTCGTGAACACGCTGGACCCGAAGACGTACCAGAAGTACTTCTGGACGACCTTGTTGCGCACCACCCATTCCGGATCGCCGCCGGGGCCCATCACCTTCTTCTGGAAGACGGCCCTGTCGAACTGCTTGAACCCCGGATTCGCCGGATCCATGCTGTAGAAGGCCATCGCGGCCAGGAAGTTCTTCCCCATCCGCTCCAGGTGCTCGCTCACCGGGCCTTGGTCGTCATCCCACGCCAGCTTCACGAGGTCGGTGATGCCCTCGTCGGCCACGGCGTAGAGCGTGCTGCCCAGGACGTACTCCAGCAGCCTGAGGACCGCCTTGGCCTGGATCCGCCGCGCAGCCCGCCGCAGGATCCACATGTACGTGCCGCCGAGCTCGGCCCAGACGCCGAACATCAGGGACTCGGCCCACGAGATGATGGCCATCTCCCAGAGCGTCTTCCGCGTCCGGTCCAGATGCGCGGCATAGTCGTCCATCGCCTTGGCGAGTTTCGTCGCGTAGGCGGCGACCTGCGGCGGGTACGGCGCCAGGTCCTCGTTCCAGAATTTCCGGTACTCATCGATCGCGTGACCGCCGTTCACGGTCAGCGCCGCCCGGGCGGCTCCCTGAACCTGACTCAGGCCTTCGTCGACACGACCACCGATCCGCCTCCAGATCTGCGCCGCCTCCCGGATCTTCTCCGGGTCCCCCTCCGGCAACTGCACCAACAGCATCAGACCGACGAATGCGGAGGAATAAGCACCTCCGATGGCGAAGCCCTGCGGGCGCGTCAGGTTCAGTGTCACAACGCCCAAACCTACCATAGTGGTAGGAAATAGGTCAGAGCATTACTATGTGGCGGCCCCCAATATTGGGCCGGAACAAATTGTAAAAAGTGTGTTAACAACAGACTCCGGAGGTCGTATGGCGCCCACCGATTCGCCGTCACCGACCGCCTCGTCGTCACCGAGCGAGCCACCCTCGCCGACGGCGACGCCCTCCCCCACCCCCGCACCCTCACCCTCGCCGTCCCCCACCGCCGCACCGTCGCATTCGCCGACCGGATCGCCCCGGCCGTCTCCCACCACGAACGGCCCGGCGCCCTCCGCCTCGTACCCGACGATCGGGACCGGGCGCTCGACCGCACCGCGCCCCGGGTCGACGCCGCCCGCCTCGTCGACACCGCCGACCTCCGGCAGGGCGCGCGGCGACTTCGACAATCTCCGGACATGCGCGGGCAGGTTCCGCAATGAGTCCATCGACCTCGTCGACGACGTGCGGAACCACTTCAATCAGCTCGCCGGCCTGGGCGACTTCATCGGCACCGACGACTCGGCCAGGCATTTCAAAGAGGGCTACGCGAAGGCCGCGCAGAACGCGACCGCGATGATCAACGCGCTGGCGAGCATCTTCAGCACCCGCGCGCACGATCCGAAGGACCTGCTCGAACCGCCGGTCGAGAATCCCGCCCCCTTGCCGGCCCCACCCGGCAGCGACAAGGCCGGAGTCGCCGAACGCCTGGACGGCATGGCCGCGACCGGGCAGGCCACGGAATGGGCGCTCACGATCCCGACCGGAGATCCGGCCGATCCCCTCACGTCACGCCCGGGCGGCTGACGCGCCCCCGCCGCTGAGAACACGGCACGGCCGCCGGGGATCGCCCTGGCGGCCGCTCGCCTGCGCGCCGGTCCCGCACGCGCGCGGACGGGGTCAGCCGGCCGTCTTGACCTGCGCGGGGTGGACGCCGATTCGAGTGCCGTGAATGAGGGACTTCTCGAACATCATTGTCCAGAGCTTGTCGGAGTCGGTGAAGTTGCTCCAGTCGCCCGTCTGCGCGTCCATCGCCACGCTGTAGGCGAGCGAGCCGCTCATCCGCCCCGCGAATCCGGCCAGGGCGGGCTTCCACGCCGCGGAGCCGCGCCACGCGGGATTGCCCCGGTCGAAGTACTTGCCGTACGGCTGGCGCCCCGCGCCCTCCATCGTCAGGTCGAACACCGCGTTCGCCACGAACGCCTGCCCGGCCTGGGTCAGGTTGGTCTTCAGGTCGGCCGGGTCGAAGCCGGCGACGTCGGTCATCGTCGTGTCGTCGATCCCGAGGACCTTCGCTCCGCCGACGAGAAAGACGTACTGAAGCTCCTGCTGCATGGCCGCCCACATGACCGAGTCGATGGCGGCGTACCAGAGCATGCGTTCGATGAGCTGGTGGGAGAGCGCCTCGACGAACGCCCGGATGAACGCCCGCCAGAGGGCGTCTTCGAGCCGTGCCTGGAACACCAGCCGGGCGATGGTGGCCTCGGTCGCCAGGAAGCCCGCGCCGCCCGTCGCCCAGCCGTACCAGACGCAGAACGCGACGTTGGCCACCATGCTCGCCTCGAGGAGCCGCAGCGCCTTGACGTGCTTGTTCAGCTCGTTCCCGTAGGTGTCACAGTGGTCGCCGATCTCCGCGATGCCACCGGACAACCGTTCGAGATAGGGCACCAGTTTCTCGGTGCAGAATGCGTCGAATCCCTCGGCGGCGGGGCCGATGTTCGCGTCCCGCATCAGCGCGCGAATGCTCCTGATCGCGGTCTCGGAGGACTTGACGCGCTGGGCGACCCCGCGCCAATGGTCGGCCGCCTGATGACAGGCGCCCGGATCGCCGTCGGGCATCTTGACCGTGGCCAGCCTGAAGAGAAGGTCGCCCGCCGCGGCGAACCCCATGAGGCCGCCGAGCTTCAACGCCATCAAAAGCCTCGCTCGGACGTCGTCGAAGCAGGCAGGAAACGTCGCATGAGCTTCTCCCGAAGCGTCGCACCAGGACGGACTTACTCGAGGGTAACCGGACGCCGAGCCGGCATCTCCGGCCGAAATGAGGAATTAACGAGGACGAAAAAAGAGGAACGATCGGCGCGTCAACCCGCCGCCGTACGCGGAATCACTCGATGCCCATCGTCTTGCGGGCCTCCTTGAGCGCGGCCAGCACCTGCTCGACGTCCGAGCCGCCGAAGGAGGAGCCCGCGGCGGCGTCGCCCAGCCGCCCGGATCCCTGCATCAGCTCGGTGATCAGCGGCCGCATCATCTCCTCGGCGCGCGCGGAGATGTCCTTGGCCGCTTCCCTCGCCGCGGTGAGGATCTCCTCGGCGAGCTGCCCCGAGCCGAGGCGCATGGCGCGGGGGTCGATCGTCAGCCCCACGAGAGCGCCGTTGTGCGCGACCTCCACTTTTACGCGTCCGTCCGCGCCCTCGCCCTTGCCGCGCATGTCCGCCATGGTGCGCTGCATCTCCGCCAGCTTCTCGTTCTGCTCGGTGACGGTGGCGAGCAGGCTTTCGATCGACTCACGGGGGTCGCCGAACGTCGACGTCATTCACGCTCCTAGTGATGGTTCACCAGGTGTTCACCTTAGCGGCTGTAAGGGCGTTTGTGACTAAGTGTCCTGTTCGGTACGCGGAGTGGTCCGCCGTCCGGGTCGCCATTTGCGCCGCCGGCCCATCGGGATGAGAACACCGCCCGCGACGACCAGCGCACAGGCCACCAGGGCGCCTCCGGCGAGCGTCATCGCGAGGGAGCGGGTCCGTTCGTCCCGGGGCCGCCGGTAGGCCACCCGGACCGGCTTGGGCTGTACCGCCGGCACGTGCGAGGCGGAGGCCCGACCCTCCGAGGGGAGGATGGCCGTCACCGCCTGCACGGGATCGACCATGCCCGCACCGGAGCCGGTGCCGACGGACCCGTCCGCCGTGGCCTCGATGCGGGCCTTGACCTGCTGCTGGCTGAGATCCGGGTGGTACGCGCGGACGAGCGCCGCCGTGCCGGAGACGTAGGCGGCGGCGTAACTGGTGCCCTCCAGGTCCTGGCGGAATCCGCCCGGCCACGTGCTGATCACGTCCTTGCCCGGGGCGCTCACGCTGACCCTCGTGACGGTGTTGGAGCTGTCGGCGATCGAGCCGTCCGAATCGAGCGAGCCGACACTGACGACTCCGGGGTACTCGGCGGGGTACGCCGGCCCCACCGTTCCCTTCTGCTCGTCGGTGACGTTTCCGGCCGACGCGACGACGACGACGTCGTGGGACAGGGCGTACTGGACGGCGGTGTGGAGCGCGATCGTGTCCGGCGCCTGAACCGAGACGTTGATGACCTCGGCGCCGAGGTCCACGGCCCTGCGGATGGCCTTGGGGAGGTTCGGGTCCGCCCCTTGGATCTGTGCCTGATTGGTGAACTTGACCGAGATGACGTGCGCGGCGGGGGCGACGCCGACGAACGGGATGTTCTGCGCGCGCAGGTCCTTGGCCGCGATGATCCCCGCGACGGCGGTGCCGTGACCGACGCAGTCGCCGGGCACGGTCTGGGTCACGTCGGCCGAGGTCACCCGCCCGGAGAGCTGGGCGTACCGGGCGTCGACTCCGCTGTCGACGACCGCGACGGAGACGCCGGCGCCCTGCGTCTGCTTCCACGCCCGGGTGAAGTCGAGTCGCTGCTGGCCCCAGCCCGCGGTCTTGATCGCGGGCAGGCCGAGGGTGGGATTACAGGTCACCACCGGCTTCGGGGTCGGCGACGGCTTCGGCGTCGTCGGCTTGGCGGTGACCGTGATCGACTTGGTGACCGTCGGCCGCGGCGACGTGGTCTTCCTCGTGGGGTGCGGAGTCGGTTTGTCCACGGCCAGAGCGGCCGGAACGACAGTGAGCGACGCGATGGCCAGGGCCCCGGCGACGGCGAGCCCCCCTGACTTCACAGCGCTCATGCGAACCCCATCCGACGTTTCCAGCGCGAAAACCTACCTGAACCGCAGTCCGCCCGCGACCGTCCGATACGAGGCCGAATCAGTCGTCCCCCGGACCATTACCGCGCCGGAACAATGCGGTAAAGGAAGGAACGTCAGCGCTCGCCAGCGATGAATAGCACCGAACGTTACGATTTGCCCATGTCAGCTCCCCCGCCGCCGGGTGACCGAACACGCCCGAGGCTCCGCGTCACCGCGGCGACCCTGGGGGCGTTCGGGCTGGTCATCGCGGTGGTCGCGGTGTTCGGCGGCCTGCGGGCCCAGTCGCACGCCCCCGCGAAGGGCGGCCCGGGCAAGACCTTCGACCAGGGACTGTTCACGGTCGACGTCCTCGACGCGCGAACCGGCCACGACAAGAACGCCTTCGGGGGCGGGCGGACGAAGGTCCTCGCCGTACGGATGCGCGTCGCCGTGAAGGACGTCCGGTCGCACTCGGTCTTCGAGTTCCTCGAAGGCGTGATGGCCGAGCCGAAGCCCGGATCGTACGTCGCGGCGGACAACGAGCTCACCACCGGCCTGATCGGCGGGCAGAAGACGTCCGAGATCCACCCCCGGCTGCCGATCGAGGTGCGGGCGGTCTGGAAGATCCCGGAGACCTCGGCGCCGACGACGGTGACCGTCGCCCTGCGGCAGTGGGTCTACAAGCACGGCTTCTTCGACTCCGCGTACTACTGGTACGCGGGCAAGGACTCCTCGTACGCCGCCAAGGTCGGGGTCTCCGTACAGGCGGGGGGATCATGACGGTCCTGAGACGGGTCGTCGCCGGCCTGGTCGCGGCCGCACTGCTGGGCGTCTCCATGTGGCTGACCCACGTCGCGCCGCACCTCGAGGCCCGGCTGCAGGACCCGATTCCGAACGGCGGCCGCGCCGGGAAGATCGTGAGCAACCGGGTGTTCAGCGTACGGGTCGACCGCGTCGACGTCGCCCGCTCCATCGTGACGCACACCGACATCGTCGATCCGAAGAAGAACGAGCGGATCACGACATCCGGCATCTTCGTCGTCGTGTACCTCTCGGTGCGGAGCAACCAGAGACCGGTCGGCCTCGGGCACGTGCGCCTGACGACGCACTCCGGGCTGCACTACGCCGAGAGCGGCCGCGACGGTCTCCTGACGAAGAACGAGGGAATCTTCGAGCCGATGCTCTGGGGCAACGCCTCGTACGTCTTCGAGATCCCGAAGGACCAGCTGAAGGGCGCGCATCTGATCGTCGGCCAGTCGGACTCACTGAACCAGCTCTCGGCCGAGGCCGACGTCGACCTGGGTCTCGACACCGGTTCGGCCGACCGGCTGCTCGCCCATCCCACGGACGACTACAAGCTCAGGGACGCCTGATGCCGGACCACCGACTTCCGCCGGACGGCCGGCCACCCGGCGCTCCGGACCCGCAGGGCCGGCCGCCTTCCTACGGACCGCCGCCCGAGGGCACGCCCGCCTACGGACGGCCGCCCGAGGGCACAGGCCCCTACGGACCACCGGCCGAGGGCACGACCTCCTACGGGCCGCCTTCCGAGACCGCAGGCCGGTACGGGCCGCCCACCGGGGGCACGGAACCGTACGGGCCGCCCGGCTCCCCGTACGGGCCGTCGGCGCAGGGCACGCCGTACGGGCCGCCCGGCTCCCCCGACGGGCCGTCGACGCAGGGCACGCCGTACGCGTCGCCGGCCTCGCCGTACGGGGCGCCGGGCCAGGGCGCGGGGCCGTATGGATCGCCCGTTCGGCCGTACGGGCCCGCGGACGGGGGTCCGGGGCCGTACGGGCCGGGCGAGGCGCCCGATCCGCTGGAGGAGACCCGCTCCGACCGGCCGCGGCGCGCCCCGCGGCGACGGCTCGGCCCCCGGGGCCGGCGGACGGCCGAGGCCGTCGCCCTGGCGATCCTGCTTCCGGCGCTGATCGTCACGCAGGTGACGGACGACCGCCACCAGAACGCCAACCGCGAACGGATCAGCACCGTGCCGCGCGGAGCGACGGTGACCATCGACCACATGCAATGGCGCCTGCTGGGCCGCGTCCCGTCCACCGGCCGGCCCACCGCATCCGGCGCCGTCTCCCTGGTGTTGCTGCTGGAGGTACGGCCGCTGGACGCTCAGGGGGTGAAGCAGGCCGAGCCGTTCAACCTCACGTTCCGCGTCCGCGACGGCAAGGGCCACCAGTGGAGCGCCGGCGAGGACGACCTGGGGGCGGCCAAGCCGGTCGTGGGCCGGGCCGCCCAGGTCAAGGTCACCGCGGTGGTTCCGCAGCAGGTCGTCGCGGCGGCCGTGCTGGAGCTGCGAGCAGCCCCGGCGCTGCAGCCGGGGCCGGGCGACTGGGTGCGGTTCGCGCACTGACCCGCGCCACGACGAGTTCGAAGGCCGCGGCCAGGAGGCAGACGCGCAGCACCTCCTGGACCAGGCCGACGCCGAGGCCGATCGAGTCCAGCCGGATGTTCCACCACGGCACCGGGTGCGGGCCGAGCAGCCGGTACACGCCGCGCTTCGCCAGGTCCCCGAGCGGATCGAGCGCGGCGTACAGCACGCAGAAGACGGCGAACGACAGGCCGCCGGCCCGGAACACCAGCCGGAACCCGTAGACCGCCGGCAGCCACTTCTCGCGGAGCTCGCGGGTCAGCACCTCGCGGGGGGTGTGCGGCTGGTAGATGCCGCTCGCGCGGGCCACCCCGCGCATGACCCGGTGCTCACCGATGATCTTCTCCTCGTCCTCCGCGTCGACTCCCAGGATCAGGCCCGCGATGACCAGCCAGATCAGGCTCGCGAGCACGCCGTCCTTGAAGTACGGCCAGACCGCGAAGACCTGGCCGAGCGCCGAGCCGAGCCAGCCCCACACCTGCCGGCCGGTGATCCAGCCGACGACGTCGCCGCGGACCTGGTCGACGGTGAAGATGCCGAACAGGGTCCAGTTGACCTCGCAGAACGCGACGAGGAGGCCGCCGAAGCCGGCCAGGCGAGGGGAGAGGAAGCGTTCGGAGACGTCCTTCAGGACGAAGAAGACGACGGTCGCCGCGATCGCGATGTAGAGGTGGTTCTGGAGGAGCATGAGCATCTTCATGGCGTCGAGCTGGCTGCCCAGGCCACCTTGCGCATATCCCCGGTCCGCCGCGGACTGCGCGAACGCCTGGGCGTCCTTGCCGAACCATCCCCACGCCAGGTAGAAGATCATGAAGGGGAAGACCGCGCGTCCGATGGCGCGCGCGATCCCCTCGTCCTCGTCCGCCGTCCAGGAGGCGAGGGACTCGTCGAGGTCCCGCTTCTTGATCGTGGGCAGGCCGTCCTTGACGCAGTGCACCATCGCGACCGTCGTCGCGACGGTCACGACCACGATGAGGCCCAGCACGATGATCGGCACGACCGGGTTGTGGACGAACCGGTAACCGGCGTAGAAGAGGGCGTACCGCAGCGTCTGTCCCACCGTGTACCACAGCGCCAGCGGAACGGCGAAGCGCCCGGCCAGGCGCAGCGTCCTCCACGGCAGCGTCAGCGGGGACACGGAGGACGCGGGCCCCGACGCCGGCCGCCGGGGCGCGGCACGGTGGCCGGACGGCCTGGTCATGCTTCTCCGTGGAGCGCGGCGTACTCCCGGTACATCCGGGCGAGGGCGAGCGGGCTCCGGCGCTGTTCGAGGTACTCCTCCAGCAGCCGGAACAGCGCCTCGACGGCCCGGCGTTCCTCCTCCGGGGACTGTGTCGGCGGGAGCTCCTCGTCCGCGCCGACGCCGAGCGCGATCCGGCGCACCAGCGCGGGCCAGCCGAGGCTGGTCGGGTGTCCCCAGCGGACGCTCAGCCACTCGGTGAAACCCCGGAGCACCCCACCGGCGTTACCCAGGTCCACCCCGGTCAGGAACGCGACATAGCCGTCGTAGGACCCACTGAGGTGGAACATCTGCGGCCTGGACCGGACGGCCGACAGCAGCTCATCGAGCCGGAACTCCATTACGTCCCCTAGAAACCGAAGTTGATCACGTCGTTGTACTCGAAGAACTGCTTGTACTCGTCGATGGGCACGCCCTCGCGCGGCGTGAACGCGTCGTACGCGCGCCCTTCGTGGATCACGGCGTAGTGGTGGCTCCATTCCGAGTGCTGCCCACGATACGGACCCATGACCGGGTACGGGGCGGCGTCGAACCGGCGCACCTCCCCGGCCCCGAGGCTGCGCTGGATCTTCTCGGCGACCGTCTTGCAGTCGCCGGGCCCGGTCGTGACCTTGTCCAGGCTCCGCGGCAGCCCTCGGACGCTGTGCGCCGGGTAGGGCATCAGCCCGTGGGGATCGATCCAGCGGGCCGGGTTGGCGACGTAGGCGTAGGGGTTCGGGGCGGCGGCCAGGCCCAGCGGGTCGCTCGTCAGGTAGCGCGCGTTGGCCGGGTCGTAGTGGCGGAAGTAGTTGTAGGCGAGCCCCGTCTCCCGGTCGTGGTACTGGCCCGCGAACCGCAGCGGACAGGTCACCGCGTCATGCGGCTCCGGCCCGCCCATCCCCCAGAGCGTGGCGCGCGCGTGCCAGGCCACCTCGCCGTCCGGGGCGACGAGTTCCGTCGGCGTGCCGGCGAGGTCGGTGACGATGGCGTGGAACTGCTCGTCGATCCATCGCTGCGGCGCCTCGGCCGCCCACGTACGCGCCGCCTGGATGATCGGCCGGTGGTCGCCGGGCAGGTGCTCCCAGACCGTCGTCCGGACGTCCGTGGCGCCTGAGGGCCGCCGGACGCCGTCCGCCTGCTCGGCGAGGACCGTGCCGTCCCAGACGAAGGCGGTCTCCTCGACGACCGTCCGCCCGTCCGGCCCGACGCGCCGCTTGCCGACGCGCCGGCCGAGGGCGTCGTAGAGATACCGCCACTCCGCGCCCTCCGGGGTCGTGACGGCGACGAGCCGATCCTCCGAATCCCAGGTGTAGCGCCAGGTGAGCGGCTTGGCGGACGGCCGCTTGTGCCGGCGGGCGACGACACGCCCCTCCGCGTCGTACTCGTACCGGATGTTCCCCGCCCGGCGCAGGAGCGTCCCGGCGTACTCCCGCCCGCCGACCGCGTCTCCGCCCGCCTCCGCCTGGTCCGGCGACGTGGGCCAGCCCGCCTCCGTGAGGTTGCCGGACGCGTCGTAGGCGTAACGCTCGTTCCAGGTGTCCGCGCGCACCGCGGTGACCCGGCCGGTCGCGCCCACGTCGAACCGGCGGTGGCCCAGAAGGCGGTCGGACACGTCGGTGAGGTGGCCGTCGGCACGATAGGCGTACGCGCGGTGCTGCAGGAGACGCGGCTCGCCCACTCCTGCGGGTCCGGCCGCCCCGACGGGTTCCGCCGGCCTGCCCGCGACGGTCCGCGGAGCGCCCCACAGGGTCTGCGCGCTCAGGCGGTGATCGGCGTCCCACCGCTGTTCGAGCAGGGCGCCGTCGCCGATGTAGCGCCGAGTCTCCCGCCCGGCCGCGTCGTAGGCGAACCGAAGGACCCGCTCGGCGGTCCGTACGGCGACCGGCCGGCCCGCCCGGTCGTAGCTCCAGAGGCTCTCGGTCCCGGACGGCGTGCGCCTGCGGACGCGGCGCCCCGCGGCGTCGTACTGCGACCACAGCGTGCGGCCGTTGCACACCTCGGCGGTGATCCGGCCCATCCGGTCCCGCTCGAAGCGGACGTCGGCGTCGGGATTGACCGCCCGGACGAGCCGTCCGGCCAGGTCGTAGGCGAAGGTCGCGGTGGCCCGGGGGCCCCGTCGTTCGGTGACGTTGCCGAGGAGGTCACGGACGTACCGGGTCGTCTCGCCCAGCGCGGTGACCCGGGTCACGAGCTGCCCGGCGGCGTCGTGGGCGTACCGGAGCTCGCGGCCGTTGAAGTCGGTCTCGGCCACGAGGTCGCCGGCAGGGTCGTACTCATAGCGCCAGACGAGACCCTGCTCGTTGGTCACGGCGGACAGCCGCAGCTCCGTGTCGTAGGCGAACTCCAGGCGCCCGCCGTCGGGATCGGTCCGCGCGGTCGTGTGGTCGAACGTCGACTCGAACCGCGTGACGTTCCCCAGGGCGTCGACGTGCCGGGCGAGGTTGCCCTCGGCGTCGTAGCTCCAGGTCTCGGTCGCGCCGCCGGGCAGGGTCCGTGAGGCCGGCCTGCCCTCCGGCGTCCACGTGAGGCGGGTGACGCCGCCGAGCGGATCGGTGATCGCCGAGACCCGGCCGAAGGGATCGTGGGCGTACCGCGTGGTGCCGCCCATCGGGTCCGTGATCTCGACCGGCAGGCCGGCGGCGTTGCCGGTGATCCGCGTGACGCCGCCCATCGGGTCGGTCACCGTGGCGAGGCAGCCGTGCTCGTCGTGGGTGTACCGGGTCGTCGCGCCCAGCGGATCGGTCGCGGCGACGAGGTTGGCGCGCCCGTCGTAGGCGTACCGCCAGACCGCGCCGTCGGCCTCGGTGACCTCCGTCGGCCGGCCGGACGCGTCGTAGACGGCGCGGGTGCGGTTGCCGTCGGGACGGACGACCTCGGTGAGGTTCCCGGCCTCGTCGTAGCGGTACCGCGTCGTACGGCCCAGCGGGTCCGTGCGGGACAGGAGCCGATCGTTCCGGTCCCACTCCGACCGGGTCACCCGCCCCAGCGGATCGACCTCGGCGACGACCTGGCCCGCCTCGTTGAGGTGGTACACCGTCCGCTCGCCCAGCGAGTCGGTCACCGTCGTGGTCCGGCCGGCCACGTCGTAGGCGAGGGCGACGTTCAGGAAGCCGTCCCGGCCCTCACCCCGGACGCCACGGCCCTCGGCGTCATAGGCGTAGCGGTACCAGGCGCCGTTGCGGTCGATCCACTCGGTCAGCCGCCCCTGCGCGTCGTAGGAGAAGCGGAGCGGCTCGCCCGAGGAGTTGACGACCTCGGTCAGCCGCCCCTGCTCGTCGTAGCCGAAGCGGACCAGTACCGGATCGGCGTCCGGGCCGTCCCCCGTCCGCAGCCGCAGGGCGCGGACGCGCCCCGCGTCGACCTCGACGTCGACGGTGTACCCGCCCGAGTGCCGGACCGTCCGCAGGATCCCGGCCTCGTCCCGTTCGAAGTCGATCCGGTTGCCGTTGCGGTCGGTGATCGCGGTGATCGGCACGGTCCCGTACGGCCCCCGCGCGGGGAAGTGCGCCGTACGGCCGGTGAGGGGGTCGGTCACGGTGTACTCGCCGCCGGGCGTGACCGCGAGCGTTCGCAGGGGGCCGCGCTCCGGCCGCACCGGCGTGCCGGGCGCCGGAGCCGGGAAGGTCAGCACCATCCCGTCCTCCGCCGCGAAGCACACGCCCTCGGAGTCGATCTCGATCCGCTGGTCCAGCGTGGACGCCCACGATGGTCCGAACAGCGAGCCGGCGCGGTAGGAGGACAGGTGCGTGCGTTCGAGAACCAGCGGCAGCACGCCGGGGAACTCCGCGTCGACCTGCCGCAGCACCACCTCGCCGCTCGCGACGTCGATCGGGTCCTTGGTCAGGACCCGCGCGAGGAACGCCCGCGCCCGCCCCGAGGCCTCGGCGCCCGCCCGGAGCGACCCCCGCACCGCGCGGCCGCTCGAACGCGCCGCGGTGACGAGGGCGCGCGAGGCCGGGCTGCGCAGGAAGGCGCCGATCGGGAAGAGCCGCCCGCCGGCCACCTTCATGACGGTCTTCCCGACCGCCCGCGATCCCGCGCTCACTCGAACCCTCCGAACATGACGTCACCACCTCGTACCGCGCGACACCGGCCCCGAGCGCCGTCCGGGACGGCGCCGCGCCGTGCCGTCAGCCGAGGACCTGGTACGCCGCCTGGTTGGTCGCGTAGTCGATCGCCTTGTTGGCGGCCTGCCTGATCATCGGCGCGGCCATGGCGCCGAACCCGCCGGTGAGGGCCGCCTCGGCCAGCGCAGCGGCGGTGAGGCCGTACTGGAAGAGGGTCACGCCCTTGTGGGCGAGGATGATGTTGCCCGCCACCTTGAGACCCGTGCCCATGACGTGCGTGCCGGTCGAGGCGTCCACCAGGTTGCGATGTGCTCCCTGAGGGTCCTCGAACTTCTGGTGGAAGGCGGCGATGTCGTCACCCTGGCCGGTGGCGACGGCACGGGTCTTGTGGTCCTGGCCCTCGGCCAGGATCCCCTTGTTCGTCGCTGCGTACTGCTCGCAGTCGTCCCCCATCCGATGGCAGTCATCGACCTTGCCGTTGTTGAGGGGCTTGCCGAGGAACAGCTCGATGGGCAGGAGATAGGAGGGAAGCTGGATGTCCATCAGCGCATCACACCTGGCGGTACTGGTCGCTCAGCTCGGTGGCCGCCTGCTCCGCGGCACCGTGCGTGGCGGCGTGCACCTGGAGCCCCGCCGGGTAGTCGGCCCACGCGGCGTGGTTCTCCTCGTGGCAGGAGGTGCAGGCGTCCTGCACGACCGGGGCGACGCTGTCGATCGCCTGACTGAGGCCGTTGTTGTTCCCCCAGGGCCGGCCGTACGAGGCGAGCCTGGCGACGAACCGCCGATGCTCCTCCTGCAACCGCTGGTGAACGTCAGCCATGCCCTGCGCGGAGCGTCGCAGCTGATCGCGGTCAACGTAGAGCTCGTTGCTCATCGCCCCTCCTGATCAGTCGAGCGGCCGGATGCCGGCCATGAAGTCGGTCATTTGACGCACGTAAGCGTCCAGGCGTGCCACTCCGAGCTCACGAAGTTCCGCGATCCGGCCGGTGATCCTCTCGGAGTCGGCGCCGGCCTCCTCCCGCCGGCGGCGGAGCTTGTCCGCCAGGTCGTCCAGCGCGGCGTTCACCGCGGTCGTGACGGCATCGGCCAGGTCGGGGGTCGAGCGCATGGCCCGCTCCCGAAGGTCCATCTCGACCAGGCGCGGGCCCGCGGCGCACGTCACCGAGATCCGTCCCGGCACGGCGCCCTGCCCGCGCAGCTCCTCCGTGTCCTCGTCGGGAACGCCGCCGATGGTCTCCAGGACGTCGATCAGCTGGTCGAACATGCCGGCGAAGTCCATGGTCGGGACGCTGGACGGCACCACCGCGTCGCCCCGCAGACCCTCGATGCTGCGCTGGACGGACGCGGTCGACTCCGCCATCCCCGCGCTCAGGTCGTCGCGCAGGCCGCGAAGCTGGCGGGCGAGCGCGCGCGGGTCGACCTGCGGCACCGCTCCGGCGGCCAGGAGGTCGGCGAACGCGGCGTTGACCGCCTCGGTCAGGTGGTCCGCCAGCTTCTCCGGGGATGAACGCAGCAGCCGGGGCTCGACGTCCAGGGAGATCATCCTGCCGTGGGTCACGACCGCGCGCACGCGCCCGTCCTCCGCCTCACCGACGCCCCGATCCGCCTCCCTCCCGGAGGCTGCGTTCACTGACTCGGACACGTCGACTCCCCCGGCGGACGAACGACACATTGATGACCGACGACATTCTAGAGTCGGTCAAGGCGCGGGTTGCCGTCGCGAGGGACCCGCGACGAAGCTGGAGGTCAGCAGTCACGCCCGGCTCGAAAGGTCGCCATGAACCCGCCGAAGATCACATCGCCGTTCATCACGAAGGTCACGTGGGGGCGCATCTGGGTGGACGGGCTCGGAGAGGCGCGCGACTACAAACTCTGGCCGGCGGGCGGACGGCCCTGGGACTGGGCCGAGACGGGAACGCACCATGTGCCGGGCATCCAGCCCGCCGACGTCGCGGAGCTGCTCGAACACGGCTGCGAGGCGGTGGTCCTGAGCCGGGGCATGGAGTGCCGCCTCCAGGTGCCCGCGGAGACCGTTCGCCACCTGGAGGACAAGGGCGTCGCGGTCCACATGGCGGAGACCACCGAGGCGGTCGCCCTCTACAACCGGCTGGCCGAGACCGTTCCGGTCGGCGGGCTGTTCCACTCGACCTGCTAGACCGCCGGCACCCGCCCTCACAGCCCGAACTCGACCGGCTGGATCGCCGTCACAGCCCGAGGCGGTCGGCGAACGCGTCGAAGTCGGGCGCGACCTCGACCCAGCCCGGCTCGGCGAGGTAGACCACTGCGGGAGACCCCGGGCGCCGATAGTCCAGGGCGAACATCTGGTCGGGGCCCAGCTCCCCGATCAGCAACGAGCGCGCCGGATCGATGTCCCCGGGCGGGTTCGCGGGATCGGGCCGGCAGACGTAGGCCGCGCGGCTCTCGGAATGCCACCCGCGGTTGACGCCGACGATGCTCGCCGCGCCGTAGAACGACGGGAAGTCCGCGGGCTCGGGGAACACTCTGCGCAGGACCGCGTCGTCGGGAGCCGTCCACCGGCCGCCGCTCAGCAGGAGGACCAGCCGGCGAGGCAGCAGCAGCCCCTCGACGGAGAGCGGGACGCCGTCGGTCTCGGTCATCGTGACCACACCCTTCTTCCGGTCGCCTGCGAGATCGCGTCCATCACCGCAGCGCGATACTCCTCCGGCGCCGCGATCGTGCCGTGGTAGTACTGGTTGACCGACCGTGAGCGCCAGCCGACGGCGAATCCGTCGTCCTCCGCGAACATCGTGAAGGCGACCTTCTTATCATCGCGGCCCCCGATGAGGCCCACCATCTTGTCCTCGATCTCCCCGTGGCCGCCGTACCGGTTGACGGCGTTGACCGGGGCGTCCATGGCCGCGGGATCGTCGACGCTGCGGAACGACATGAAGCGGCCCGACGCCGGGTGGTAGACACCGCTGAACGCGTCACCGGGACGCACATCGCGCAGCGTCTCCGGGTTCCGGAGCGCGGCGTCCTCCAGGTTCGAGAGGGAGTTCGCCGTCTCTGGCCTGAGCTGCGGCTCCGGCGGGGGCTGCACTCCGTGAGCCGCCTGATGCTGCCATTCGTGAGCCACTGGGGTCTGCCATTCGTGAAGCGTCTGGCTCGGCACCTGGTGAAGCGTCTGGCTCGGCACCTGGTGAACCGCTTGGTTCTCCACCCTGCCGGCGGCGGTTCTGGCGACCGAGGATTCCGCGGTCCGGTCCGCCGTCCGCAAGAAGCCCAGCACCGCCCGGAGAAAGCCACCACCAGCCGCCACCGACCATGCCCTCCAAACCTGACTTATCCCCGACCCGGAGAATAACGACGCGTCGGGCCGCGACCCGGTTCCTCCGCGGAATCGATGCGGACCACCGGACGCCGCCGCCCCGCGTACGGATCCCGAGGCGCCGGCGCCTCCCGGCAACACGACGGGCACGGCCCCCGTGGTGGGGTGGCCGTGCCCGTGGCAGTTGATCGTGTCAGGTCAGATGGCGACCTCAAGGGCGGCGATCTCGCCGACCTGGGCGGTCACCTGCGAGTCGACGCTGACGCCACCCGGGGCGAGCACGCGGATCGTCCAGTCGCCGGGCGCGGCGAAGAACCGGAAGACCCCCTCGTCGCTGGTGACGACCTCGCCGGTGAACTCACCGGTCGCGTCGAGCAGGCGCGCGTACGCACCGGACACCGGGGTGCCCTCGCGTACGACCGTGCCCTGGATGACCGCTTCGTTCGCGAGATCGACCGTGGCCGGCAGGCTCGCCGTCTGGGTCGGAGCTCCGCAACCGTCGCTCATTGTTCCTCCTTGCTGAGATGCGCGTCTTGGGCCGGCGAGCGGCTACTTGGCGTCGCCGAGCTCGATCGGCACGCCCACGAGCGAGCCGTACTCGGTCCAGGAGCCGTCGTAGTTCTTCACGTCCGGCAGGCCCAGCAGCTCGTGCAGGGCGAACCAGGTGTGCGACGAGCGCTCACCGATGCGGCAGTAGGCGATGGTCGGCTTCGACAGGTCGACGCCGGCGTCCTCGTAGAGCTTGCGCAGCTCCTCGTCGGACTTGAAGGTGCCGTCGTCGTTGGCGGCCTTCGACCACGGGATGTTGCGCGCGGTCGGGATGTGGCCACCCCGCTGCGCCTGCTCCTGCGGCAGGTGCGCCGGAGCGAGGAGCTTGCCGGAGAACTCGTCGGGCGAGCGCACGTCCACGAGGTTCTTGGTGCTGATCGCCTCGACGACCTCGTCGCGGAAGGCGCGGATCGTGTGGTCCTGCTCCTGGGCGACGTAGTTGGTCTTCGGGCGGGACGGGACGGCCTCGACGAGCTCGCGGGAGTCCAGCTCCCACTTCTTACGGCCGCCGTCGAGCAGCTTGACGTTCTGGTGGCCGTAGAGCCTGAAGTACCAGTACGCGTACGCGGCGAACCAGTTGTTGTTGCCGCCGTACAGGATGACGAGGTCGTCGTTGGCGATGCCCTTCTCGGAGAGAAGGTTCTCGAACCCGGTCTTGTCCACGAAGTCGCGGCGTACCGGGTCCTGCAGTTCGGTCTTCCAGTCGACACGGACGGCGCCACGGATGTGGCCCTTCTCGTAGGCGCTGGTGTCCTCGTCGACCTCGACGAGGACGACACCCGGGTCGTCGAGGTGAGCCTGCACCCAGTCGGCATCGACCAGGACGTCGGAGCGGCTCATGCGTGGTCCTCCTTGTGGAGTCGGCGGATCTTCTTCGGGTGTTGGTGGCATGGCCGTGGTCTGGACGAACCCGGCCTACGGTGCGGCCCGCCGTGGAGCGAGCCGCCGGATCAGCAGATAAGCCTCACATCCCAGGCAGAACCCGAAGGCCGCGTTGAGGAACGCCGCGATCAGCGCGAACGCCGTCGCGGTCATTCCCACCGCAGGGACCTTCAGGACATATCCGAGCACCCCCGTGAGGGCGAACGCCGCACCCACTCCCTGTGCGAAGCGGGGTGGCGCCTCCGGCTCGAACTCGCGCGGAGCGCCGAGCCGGGGGCGGACGAGTGCCTGGTAGATCAGGCCGTACGGGGCGTTGCGGAGCCCGAAGACGACTCCGACGACGAACACGACGGCCTGGGCCGCCAGTAGCAACCAACTGCCGGTCACGAGAACGACGACCAAGACGAAGGTGGTGAGGGCCGCGCCGAAACGCTGACCCCGTGGGTCGACCTGCATCGGCTGATGCTCCCGGTGACTGCGGTGGTGCGACGGGCTGGACGGGCTCAGATGCCTCAGGCCGCAGGACAGAGCGCGGTGGCGACGCGGCAGAAGTCGACCGCCCGTCGCTTCGTCAGCAACTCCGTCCAGGTACGCACGGACACGATGGTAAGCGCCGTCTCGCTCAACGTAAAACCCTGTCTCGGCCATCGAGACGTGAACCCTCTCCCATGGACGCCGCCGACCTGCGCGAACACCCAAGAAAAGGATCTTGGAACGCTGGGCGCGCCGGGTGGCGGAGGACTACGGGAAGCCCGGTGTGCGGAATCGGGGTCCGAGGGAAAACCGGGGCCGCTGAGAGGCGCGGGAATGCGCGGCGCCGCGCGTACCTTGAGAACCGGTGATGACCGGAATCTACGTCGCGGTGGCGGCGCTCCTCCTGGCCACGGTGTACGGCCTGATCTGGCGGCACCGGAACGGCGCCCTGCGCGCGCGGAAGGATGGTGACGTGGAACGTCTCGACGCCGCCGAGCTCGGCGCCGACCTCGGTGACCGGGCCACCCTGGTGCAGTTCTCCTCGGCGTTCTGCGCGCCGTGCCGCGCGACCCGGCGGGTCCTGGGCGAGGTGGCCGATATGGTCGAGGGCGTGACCCACGTCGAGATCGACGCGGAGGCGCACCTCGACCTCGTACGCCGGCTGAACGTCCTGCGCACCCCGACCGTGCTCGTGCTCGACGCGTCCGGCCGGATCGTACGCCGCGGCGCCGGACTGCCCCGCAAGGCCGACATCATCGCCGCCCTCGGCGAAGCGGTCGCCTGACAAGGCGGAGGCCTCCTGGCACGGTGAGGCGGGCGGTCGCGAGGCGATGCGACCTTCTGCCGCAGCGAGGCGGTCTTCCGCGGCCTCTCAGACCCGGATGCTGAGCAGCCGCCGGCCGTCGACGGTACGCACCTCGACCGCCGTGATCCGGTCCTTGGGGATCATGGACGATCCGGCGAACTCGGCGGAGCGCTCGTACTTCACCGCCCAGCCGCCCGCGATGTCACGCCGGCCGTCCCGGGCCACGGCCACCAGATGGCAGAGGGTCTCCGCCGGGGCGCCGCTGAGACGGACCGTGAACGCGGTCCCCCACTTCTCGGCCTGCATGGTGATCCGGGCGCTGATGCCGGTGGCGGCGTCCGTGGCCTGAACGGTCGTGACCCCGTTCGCCGTCGACCCCGGTGCGGGCGTCGTCGGACCCGGCGTCGGGGTGGCCGTGGGCGCGGCGACCGGCCGGGCCGTTCCGAGGTGGTGCCCCACGGCCACTCCCGCCCCTCCCGTCACCAGGGCGGCGGCCGCCGCGACCGCCAGCCACCGGCGGTTCCGGTGGCTCCGCGTCCGGTGCTCGGCGGCGGCGCGGGCGAGCACCGACTCCAGCAGCTCCGGCGGCGGGGCGCCGACCTGCGTGATCTGCTCCTCGGTCACCCGGCCCAGCAGAGCGGGCAGGCCCGCCAGGCCGGCCAGCTCGTCGCGGCACCGGCGGCAGTGGGCCAGGTGATCGTCGACCAGGGCACGTTCCGCGGGATCGATCGCGCCGAGGACGTACACCCCGAGCAGCGCCCGGAGATCGGCGCATCGGGCATGCGTCGTCATGGCGCCAACCCCCGTTCTTCCAATGCCAGTTTGAGCGCGCGCAGCGCGTAGTAGGTGCGGGACTTGACCGTCCCGGCCGGTATGCCCAGCACCGCCGCCGTCTCCGCCACCGAACGCCCTCGGTAGTACGTCTCGACCAGTACGGCGCGGTGCTCGGCGCTGAGGTCGGCGAGGGCCTCGGCGACGGTCCACGACTCGAGGGCGCGGTCGATGTCGTCGCTCGCGGGCAGGGCGGCGAGCGCCGCCTCGCCGGTCTCGGGCGGCCGTGACCGCCGCGACCGGTGGACGTCCACGGCGAGGTTGCGGGCGACCGTGAACAGCCAGGGGCGTACGGGACGGCCGACCAGCGCGCCGGGATGACGCCAGGCGCGCAGCAGCGTCTCCTGGACGATGTCCTCGGCCTGCTGGCGGTCGCCGGTCAGCCGCAGGACGTATCCCAGGAGCGGGCCGCCGTGCTCGGCGTACAGCGCGCGGAGCAGCCGCTCGTCCGCAGTGGGTCCCACACCCTCGACACGTACCGGGGCGCCGGATGGTTCACCGTCCTACGGCCCGGGTTCAGCGGACGTTGAGGCTGTCCAGTTTGACGTTCTGCGCGGTGGTCGACACACGCAGGCCGTCCGACTCGACCTTCACGTCGGTGATCCGCGTGTTCAGCGGGAGGCCGTTCACGGACATCGTGAAGCTGAACGCCTGGCGGACCAGGCCCAGCGGCACCGTCGTCCCGCCCGCCTTCACCGACTGCGGCACGACGCGGACGCTGCGCCCGGAGGGCTGCACGGACACCGTGGCCGTCACGGTCCGCGTGATGCCCAGGACGGTGTACGGGCCGCGCACCTGCAGGTCGGAACCTGCCGCCGAGACCTTCATGTCACGCGGCGCGGACTTGTTCACGTCGTCGTAGCCGACGGTGGCCGTGGACGTCGCGGTCTCCGCGACCATCTTGGAGGAGTCGCCGTGCATCGCGTCGGACATCGGCGCGGTGACGCCCTTGAGCGCGACCTTCGTGTCGGTGAGGTGGACCCCCTGCTGGGTGAGGTCCCCGACATTGATGTCGATCTCGTCGTACCGGCCGTCGATCGCCTGCGTCAGGAACGGGAAGCCCTTGATGGACACGTCGGGAGTGTGGTCGAGGCTGTACTGCGAGGCGACGTTCTTGGCGATCTCGTTCTGCGCCACCCTGCGCCCGACGATGTCGCCGGCGATGGCGATTCCGCCGAAGACGATCAGCAGAATCAGGCAGATAACGAACGCTTTTCGCATGTCTCCCCCGATCGGCGGTAGGCGATCACCTTACCGATGGCGCCACCCCGGCGTGGTCACACCGTGTGCTGAGATCGGCCGGCGCCGGGTCGCCCGGCGGGACCACACCGCCGCGGCGCCCCTCATCCGCCGGCGAACGGCGGCAGCACCTCGACCGTGCCGCCGTCGGGCAGTTCGACCGCCCCGGGGTCCCGCGTGCCGACCGGAGCGCCGTCCACCAGGAACGAGCTCCGGGCCAGGACGCGCCCGAACTCCGCGCCCCGATCGGCCGCGGCGGCCGTCAGGGCCTCCGCGAGCGTCGCGGCGTCATAGGGCTCCTCCGTGGTCCCGGCCGCCGCGCGCGCGGCGGCCCAGTACCTGATCAGGCCCTTGGCCATGGTCCCCCTTCCGTGGTCTACACCACTCGGGTAGTGAGCTCTTTTCCCTCGTTCGATATCCTCGCCTATTAGGGATCCGGGCAGCGTCGCCCTCGGGTCCTCGACGTCTTTTTGGGCCCCAAACGAGGAGGCCGTATGAGTAGCCTGCTGTTGCTGACCAACGTGCTCGAACCCTCGGACGAGGTCCTGCCCGCCCTGGGCCTGCTGCTGCACTCCGTTCGCGTCGCTCCCGCCGAGGGGTCCGCCCTCATCGACGCGCCACCGACCGACCTGGTGCTCGTCGACGCGCGCCGGGACCTCGCCCACGCCAAGAGCCTCTGCCGCCTGCTCCGCACCACCGGCCTCGACTCCCCGCTCATCGCGATCGTCACCGAGGGCGGGCTGGCCGCCCTCACTCCCGAATGGGGCCTCGACGACGTCTTCCTGCAGACGGCCGGCCCGGCCGAGGTGGAGGCGCGCATCCGGCTGGCGCTCGGCAGGGTGGCCGCCGCCCAGCCCGACGACGTTCCGGGCGAGATCCGCAACGGCGAGCTCACGATCGACGAGGCGACCTACACCGCGCGGCTGCGCGGACGGGTGCTGGACCTGACGTTCAAGGAGTTCGAGCTGCTGAAGTACCTCGCCCAGCACCCCGGCCGGGTCTTCACCCGCGCCCAGCTGCTCCAGGAGGTGTGGGGGTACGACTACTTCGGCGGCACCCGCACGGTCGACGTGCACGTACGACGGCTGCGCGCCAAGCTGGGCGCGGAGTACGAATCCTTGATCGGGACGGTCCGAAACGTCGGCTACCGATTCGTGGCCGACACCCGGCCGACCGAGGAAGGAGCCCCCGCCCACCGCTGAGCGGGGGCTCACTGATCTGACAGGCCGGCACGGCGACGCGAACACCCCGGCTACTTCGCCTTCCGCGGCCCCTAGGCAGGCCGCTCCGCGGGTGAGGCCGCTCTGGGGGCGAGGGGCGAGGGGCGAGGCCCCTCTGGGGGCCAGGCCGCTCTGGGGGCCAGGCCGCTCTGGGGGCCAGGCCGCTCTGGGGGCGAGGACCGCCGAACGTACCGTCCGGTGGGACCTCACGCTGTGCCCCTTGCCAGACGAGCCGTGGCCGACGTGCGATCAGGTGCCCGCCGAGCGCCCCCGGCATGAGAGCGCCGAGGGTTTTCGTCGTGCGGACCACCAAAACCCTCGGCGATCCGCGGCGACCAGGCCGACCGGCCCGCTCGTTCTCTGGGCCACCGGTCGGCGGGACGGAACTCGGCGCTCCGCGGCGGCTCCTGCGGCGGCGGGGCCACCCCGCGGGCGTTCGACGCATCTGGCGACGGCGTGTGGGCTCAGCTCGCGGTCGGGTCCTTGGTCAGCGAGTCCATGAAGAGGTCGACGAGCCGGCGGGCCTGTTCCCGGGTGCCGCGTTGCACGGAGTAGGCGATGCCGCCCATGAGGAGCAGCACATCGTCGGGGGCGACGTCGGTGCGCAGGGTGCCGTCGCGGGCGCCGGCCTCGAGGAGGGCGGTAACGGCGCCGATGAGGAGGGCGCGACTGTCGGCGAACGGGTCGACCCCGGAGGCGATGACCGCGTTGAGCGCCGCGGACATGCCGCTCTTGGCGGTGGCGTAGTCGATGAAGTGGGCCATCCACCGCCGGGTGGCCTCGGCGGCCGGGTACCGGGCGAGGAGGCCGGCCGCCTGGTCGCACACGCGGGTGAGCTGATGCCGGTAGGCGGCGTCGATGAGGGCCTCTCGGGTGGGGAAGTGCCGGTAGAGCGTGCCGACGCCGACACCCGCCTGCTTGGCGATGGCGGCCGGCGCGGTGTCCAACCCTTCCTCGGCGAAGACCTGCGCGGCGACCTCCAGCAGACGCGCCCGGTTCGACAGCGCATCGCTCCTGGTCCGGCGAGGCGTGGCGGGCATGCGGGTTCCCTCGCTGTCTCTCTTCGCTTGCGTTCCGGAATCCATTCCGTTTAACTCTCAAGCGGAACGGATTCCGCTAAGACTCTACCTGGGAGCGCTCATGCCCGCCCTTTCCGAACAGGCCGTACGCCACTGGTTCGTCACCGGGGCCGCCGGCGGCCTGGGCCGGCACATCACCGAGCACGCCCTCCGGCACGGCGACCGCGTGACCGCCACGGCCCGCCGCCCCGAGGCGCTGGACGATCTGCGCGCGGCGTACGGCGACCGATTGAGCGTCGAGATCCTCGACCTCACCCGGCCGGCCGAGGTCGACGCGGTGGTGGACCGGACGCTCCGGTCCGGCCCGGTGGACGTCGTGGTCAACAACGCCGGATACGCCGTCGTGGGCGCCGCCGAGGAGATGACCGTCGAGCAGGTGCGCGACCAGATCGAGGTCCTGCTGCTCGCGCCGATGCTGATCACCCGGGCGTTCCTGAAGCCGATGCGCGAACAGGGCGGCGGCCGGATCATCCAGATCTCCAGCATGGGCGGCCAGATCGGCATCCCCACGCACAGCGCCTATCACGCGGGCAAGTGGGGGCTCGAAGGCTTCACCGAGAGCGTCGGCCGCGAGGTCGCCGACTTCGGTGTTCACCTCACCCTGGTCGAACTCGGCGGCACCCGCACCGGCTTCGCCTCGGCCCTGCGCTACACCACCGAAACCGCCCCCTACCGCGACAACGCCGTCGGCCGGATCCGGCGGCGGTTGGAGACCACGGACGCCGATGCACTCCCCGGCGACCCGGCCAAGGTCGCCGCCGCGATCTACGACATCACCCGGAATCCGAGCCCGCCTCTCCGCCTCGCCCTCGGCTCCGACACCTACGAGGCCGTCCACGGCGCGCTCACCGAGCGTCTCGCCGCGCTCAAGAGCCAGAAGGACCTCGCGGCGTCCGTCGCGTTCGACCACTGAGGCGGCCTGCCGGCACGACCTCCAAGCGGCCGGGCTCCGACCTTCCAGGGGTCGGCGCGGTGGCGTGGGCCGGCCCTGCCCCTGCGCCGGCCTTCCGCGGCTCCCCCGCAGGGGCTTCGATCACCGGCTCCAGTTGCGTCTCGCCTGGTCCGCCACGTCGGGCGGCATCGGCCCCTGGGCCTTGATGGGCAGCAGCACGGTCCCAGGGGAGTACGGGTCGGCGCCATCGCCGGTCACCTTCCACCGCGAGGGGATCCGTGTACGCGGCAGCGAGGTGCCCCACTGCGGCCAGTACACGTTGTACATCCCGACTCGCAGGTACTTCCGGGCGAGCGCGACCTCCGCCTCGGCCACCGTCATGCCTTCCAGGCCGTGTGCACCGTCCTTCGGCGATGTCGTGGCGTACGGTTCGCCGGGTTCGGCGTTACGGCCGATGGAGATGTCGGCGTGCCCTTTGAAGCGCAGCGGAATGCGCAGGCCGATCGGGCATTCGGCGCCACTCGCGGTGTGGCAGGCGGGATCATGGATCATCTTGATCCCCGCGCCCTCGCTCTCCGACTGCTGCGCCCTCTCGTCCTCCGTCTGGAAGACGACGGTGCCGACGAGGTGCGGGGAGGCCGGCAGCAGCGTGACCCCGATGTGGAGCCCGTACTTGGCGAACGCCGCCTTGAATAGTTTGACGGCGGCGTGGGGATCGACGATCCGGGCCTCGTAGTAGGTCGTCTCGCGCTTGATCTGGATCGCCGCGGCGAGCCGTACGGGGTCTGGGGAACTACCGAGACGGCCCGTCAGAGCGATGACGCCTACCGCGGCGATCGCGGTGGCCGCGACGGCGCCGATGACCACCACCCGGCGCCCCGCGCGCCTGCGCCCTGAACTCGAGCGGGCGGACCCACGCGGCGCGTCGTCGTGGTCGCCGGCGGGCTCGCCCACCGGAAGGTCGGTCGGACGGGTCCCCATGTCGGGCCTCTCCTCGGCCAAAGTGCGATTCGACTCGGAGCGCCGAGGGTCTTCGTCGTACCGACCACCGAGACCTGCGGCGCTCCGCTGGACGTTCCAGCGATCAGCGCGGCGACGTGGGCCGTCCCGGGCCCTGCGGCGGCGGGCCACCCTGCGGATGAGGTGCCTGGGGGTAAGGGCCGTAGGCACCGTCCGGCTGAGGCGGCAGGTGGCCGCCCGGAGCGTAGGGGCCTCCAGGGCCGTTCGGCGGCGGGCCGTACGACCCGTGGGGCACCGGCGGGAACGGCTGCTGCGCACCGGGACCGTAGGGCGCGGCGCTCCGCCGCCTGCGTCGTGCGCCCGCCGTGAGGGCGATGAGGAGGATCCCGAAGACCCCGGACAAGAACAGGATGATGATCATCAGAGCCAGTGCCGCCATGGCGCCTTCGTCTCCGGTCGTTTCTCTCGTGCGGCCGTCGCCTCAGCGGGCATCGTAAGGGTCGTAGGGGAAGCGCTGCCGGTCCTCCGGCTCGCGGTGCCCTGGGTCGGGGTACGCCGACGGGTCGAGGTGATCCGTCCGGACGGGCCGCGGGTTCTTCCGCTGCCACTCGGGTGACTCAAAGGGCGACCGGCCGCGCGCGCCGTACGGATCATCGGCCGAGGCCGCGTAAGGATCGCCCTGCCCGTACGGGTCCGCGGGCGCGCCGTAGGAGGGCCGGGAGGCCGGCTCCGGCGACCGTCGCGGGGCCGGGACGTAGGGCTCCCAGTCGGAAACCTCGGCCCGCTGAGGCGGCGCGTACGGCTCCGGCGCAGGGCTGTCGTACGGCTCCCGCGCAGTCCTGTCGTACGGGTCGCGGGGCGGCGTGGCGTACGGGTCGCGGCCGGGCCCGTAGGGGTCGTGGGCCGCGGGAGCGAATCCGTACCCCGGGGTGGAGGGGCGGTACGCGTCGTACGCGGCCGGAGAGGCGGGGCGTGGCGGCTCCAGGGCGGCCCGGTACGGCGTCGGCTCGAAGTCGTCGTCCTCGTACGCGGCAGCGTCGTCCTCGAAGGCCACGTCCGGGCCGGTCAGGACCCAGCGGCGGCCCATCAGCGCGAACACGAGAACCAGGAGCAGCACAGCGACGGGCACGGCCAGCGCACCGGCCATGATCGGGAGTCCCGGATCGCCCACGACGACCGCCTTCCGCGCAGGTGAAGGCCTGATCGTATGGCAATGCCCGCATCGTACGGAAGGGCTCTGGACCAAATCCTGACTTCAACGGTCAAAGGGGCTGAGGCTACGCTCGCGATCGTGGACGTGATGACGCGGGAGCGGTTGACGGACGACGAGGTCAGGGACGCGCTGGCGGTCGCGGAGGCGGCCGCGGAGGCCGACGGCGTACGGCCGCTGGGCGAGAGCGTGCTCCTGCGGCTGCGGGACGGCGGTGGAGCGTTCCTCACGCGCGACGGGGGGACTCTCGCGGGGGTCGGCGTTCTCGACGGCGACGCGGCCGAGTTCGTGGTGCATCCGGGGTTCCGGCGGCGGGGACACGGCCGTGCCCTGGCGACGGCGCTGCTCGGGCAGGCCGGTTCGCTGCGGGTGTGGGCGCACGGGGAGCTTCCGGGGGCGGTGGCGCTGGCGGGTTCGCTGGGCTTCGAGCGGTTCCGGGCGCTGTGGAAGATGCGCCGTCCGCTCGACGCGTCGCTGCCGGAGGTGGCGTGGCCTGCGGGTGTGCGGCTGCGCACGTTCGAGGTGGGGGCGGACGAGGACGCGTGGGTGCGGGTGAACGCGCGGGCCTTCGCGGACCATCCGGAGCAGGGCGCCTGGACCCGCGCGGACCTGGAGCGGCGGGAGCGCGAGCCGTGGTTCTCCCCGGAGGGGTTCTTCCTCGCGGAGCGGGACGGCGAGCTGCTCGGCTTCCACTGGACCAAGGTGGAGGACGGCGTGGGCGAGGTGTACGTCGTGGGCGTCGACCCGTCCGCGCAGGGGCTGGGGCTGGGCCGGGCGCTGACCCTGACCGGCCTGCACCACCTGAGGTCGCTCGCCCTGCCGGAGGTCATCCTGTACGCCGACGAGTCGAACACCCCCGCGACCGCCATGTACGCGCGGCTGGGCTTCGAGCACTTCGCCACCGACGCGATGTACCGCGCGTCCGCCCGCTGACCGCCCTCCCGCCGGCGCCACCCGTACGCTGACCGCCCGTTCGCCGGCGCCGCTCGTCCGCCGGCGCCACCCGTACGCTGACCGCCCGTCCGCCGGCGCCGCTCGTCCGCCGGCGCCGCCCGCGCGCTGACCGCCGGTCCGCTGACCACCCGCACGCGGGTGGCCGCAGGGGCCGGCGGGGCCCGCCTCCTGGGGTGTTAACCGTACGGACGCCTCACAGAAGCGCTCATTTTCCGACAAGTCACCATCACGTTCATCCTCCGTTCACCTGGATCGGAGTGGCTGGACATCTCTCCTGCTTAGCGTCGGGACTCGACGGTGCCCCCCGACCGTGCGAACGCTCGGGGCCCCGCCCGACACATACTTGAGGAGATACTTCGGTGATCAACAGCACTCGGCTGGCCGCTCTTGGCGGCGTGGCCCTTGCGGGTGCGCTCGCGCTGACCGCGTGCGGTACGGACAACAACGGCGGAGGCGGGAGCGGCAGCGGCGGCGGCACCGCCGCGAGCGGCGACTGCGTGAAGACCGCGGTGAACGCCGCCGGTTCGACGGCCCAGGCCAACGCGATCAGCGAGTGGACCAAGGGCTACCAGCAGAACTGCGCCGGAGCGAACCTCAACTACAACGCCAACGGTTCGGGCGCGGGCATCCAGGCGTTCACGCAGGGCCAGGTGGCCTTCGCCGGCTCGGACTCGGCACTCAGGCCGGAGGAGCACGGCCCGGCCGACCAGCGCTGCAAGGACGGCAAGGCCCTCGACCTGCCGATGGTGATCGGCCCGATCGCGGTCGTCTACAACCTGAAGGGCGTCGACGGCCTGCAGCTGTCGCCGACCACCCTGGCGAGCATCTTCGCCGGCAAGATCAAGACCTGGGACGACGCGGCGATCAAGAAGGACAACCCGCAGGCGAAGCTCCCGAGCACCCCGATCAAGACGGTGCACCGCGCCGACGACTCGGGCACGACGGACAACTTCACCAAGTTCCTCACCGACACCGCGCCGGACATCTGGAAGTTCCCGGGCGGCAAGAAGTGGACCGCCCCGGGCGGCCAGGGCGCGACCAAGTCCGACGGCGTCTCCACGGTCGTCAAGCAGACCGACGGCGCGATCTCCTACACGGAGATGTCCTACGCGACCAACGGCAAGCTGCAGACCGCGAAGATCGGCAACGGCGGGGGCCAGTTCGTCGAGCCCTCCCCCGAGACCGCGTCGCAGGGTGCGGCCGGCGCCCAGATCGTCGGCACCGGCAACGACCTGTCCCTCAAGGTCGACTACAAGACCAAGCAGGGTTACCCGATCATCCTGTTCACGTACGAGATCGCCTGCGAGAAGGGTCTGCCCGACCAGCAGGCGAAGTTCGTCAAGTCGTACCTGACCTACACCTCCAGCCAGCAGGGCCAGTCGGTGCTCAGCGGCCTCGGCTACGCGCCGCTGCCCGACTCGATCCTCACCAAGGTCCAGGCCGCCGTTAAGGGCCTGTCCTGACCGATAGGAGTACCGAGCCGGTGCGGGAGACCCGTACCGGCTCGGTCGCGTGCATGTGAAGAGACCTCTATGAACGACAGGGTGAGTCGGTGGGCATGGGAGGCAGGATGACCAGCGAGACCCTCGAGCAGGGCGCGACCCGCGCTCTGGGCGGCAGAGCCCGCAAGATGAGTACCGGGCGCACGGGGGACCGGCTGTTCGGCCTCTCCGCGAAGGGCTCCGGCATCCTCCTGCTCGCGGTCATGGCGGCGATCGCGGTGTTCCTCATCGTGAAGGCGCTGCCGGCACTGCGGGCGGACAAGGCCAACTTCCTCACCTCGCAGGAGTGGAACCCCGACGCCGCGCAGTCGCGGTTCGGGATCGCCCAGCTGACCTTCGGCACCGTCCTGTCGTCGCTGCTGGCGCTGATCCTGGCGACGCCCGTGGCGGTCGGGATCGCGCTGTTCATCGGGTTCTACGCGCCGAGGCGGCTCGCCGACGGGCTCGGATACGTCGTCGACCTGCTCGCCGCGGTGCCCAGCATCGTGTACGGCCTGTGGGGCCTGCAGTTCTTCGTCCCGAAGATGAACGGCGTGGCGACCTTCCTGCACGACGACTTCGGCTGGATCCCCCTGTTCGGCGGGGACACGGTCGGCGGGCAGTGCATCCTGACCGCCTCGATCGTGCTGGCGATCATGATCCTGCCGATCATCTCGTCGATCACCCGCGAGGTCTTCCTGCAGGTGCCGCGGGCCAACGTCGAGGCCGCCCTCGCCCTCGGTGCGACGCGCTGGGAGGTCATCCGGATGGCGGTCCTGCCGTTCGGCCGCTCGGGCATGATCAGCGCCTCGATGCTCGGCCTCGGCCGGGCCCTGGGCGAGACGATCGCGGTCGCCCTGGTGCTGGGCACGGCCTCGGGCATCAGCCTGCACCTGCTGAAGCCGGGCGGTAACACCTTCGCCGCCAACATCGCCAACACGTTCGCGATGGCCGGGAAGATCGGGCAGAGCGCGCTCATCGCCTCCGGCCTGGTGCTCTTCGTCATCACCCTTCTCGTGAACATGGCCGCCCGCGCGGTCATCGCCCGCCGCAAGGAGTTCGTGTGAGCACCGTGAACCTCGCCGGCCCGTCCGGGATTCGCAAGTTCAAGGACAAGCTCGCCCTCGTCCTGGTCTGCGCCGCCTTCGCGCTGGCCGTCATCCCGCTGGTGACGCTGCTGTACACGGTGATCAAGAACGGCGCCAAGCGGTTCGACATGGAGTTCTTCACCCACTCCATGAACGCCATCGGCGGCCGGGACGCAGGCGGCGGCGCCTACCACGCGATCATCGGCACGATCGAGCAGGTCGGCCTGGCCAGCGTGATCTCGATCCCCATCGGCGTGCTCACCGCCATCTACCTCGTCGAGTACGGCGGCGGCGGTCGGCTGGCGCGGGTCGTGACGTTCTTCGTCGACGTCATGACGGGCGTGCCCTCGATCGTGTCGGGCCTGTTCGTGTTCGCGTTCTGGATCGCGCTGCTCGGCTTCGAGTACATGGGCTTCGCCGGCTCGCTGGCCCTGTCGGTGCTGATGCTGCCCACGGTCGTCCGGGCCGCCGAGGAGATGCTCAAGCTGGTCCCGAACGACCTGCGCGAGGCCTCGTACGCCCTCGGCGTGCCGCGCTGGCGGACGATCTGCTTCGTCGTCCTGCCGACGGCCTTCACCGGCATCATCACCGGCGTCATGCTCGCCGTCGCCCGCGTCATGGGCGAGACCGCTCCGCTGCTGATGACGGTGTTCGTCACCACGGCGATCAACAACGACCCGTTCAAGGGCCCGCAGATGTCGCTGCCGCTGTTCGTCTGGGACCAGGCGCAGCTACCGCAGCAGGTCGCCATCGACCGGGCGTGGGCCGGCGCGCTCACGCTGATCCTCTTCGTCATGCTGCTCAACCTCGCGGCGCGCCTCATCGCCCGCCTGCGCAAGCCCGTATCCCGATAGGAGAACTCCCCCATGGCCAAGCGGATCGAGGTCTCCGGGCTGAACGCCTACTACGGCAAGACCCGGGCCATCGAGGACATCTCGATGACGATCGAACCGCGCTCGGTGACCGCGTTCATCGGCCCCTCCGGGTGCGGCAAGTCGACGTTCCTGCGGACCCTCAACCGGATGCACGAGGTGATCCCGGGCGCGCGGGTCGAGGGCAAGGTGCTCCTCGACGAGACGGACCTGTACGGGCCGGGCGTCGACCCCGTCGCCGTACGGCGGGTGGTCGGCATGGTCTTCCAGCGGCCGAACCCGTTCCCCACGATGTCGATCTACGAGAACGTCGTCGCGGGCCTGAAGCTCAACGGCGTCCGCCGCAAGGCGCAGCTCGACGAGATCGTGGAGAAGTCCCTGCGCGGGGCGAACCTCTGGAACGAGGTCAAGGACCGGTTGGGCCGCCCGGGGGCCGGTCTGTCCGGTGGTCAGCAGCAGCGCCTGTGCATCGCCCGCGCCATCGCGGTCGAGCCGCAGGTGCTGCTGATGGACGAGCCCTGCTCGGCACTGGACCCGATCTCCACGCTGGCGGTCGAGGACCTGATCGCCGGCCTGAAGGACCAGTACACGATCGTCATCGTCACCCACAACATGCAGCAGGCCGCGCGGGTGAGCGACCGTACGGCCTTCTTCAACCTCGCGGGGCCGGGCAAGCCGGGCCGGATGGTGGAGATCGACGACACCAACAAGATCTTCACGAACCCGGGCGAGAAGGCCACGGAGGACTACATCACCGGCCGCTTCGGCTGATGCGCGAACGGCGCGGGGCGGGGGGCCGATCGGCCTCCCCGCCCCGCTTCTCATTGGCCCGTTCCACGAACGGGTCACGCGAACCTCAGCCGAACAGGTGCATGATCCAGTACGCGATCGCGGCGACGATGCCCGCCGCCGGAATGGTGAGGATCCAGGCGACCACGATGTTGCCCGCGACGCCCCAGCGGACCGCCGAGAGCCGCTTGGTCGACCCGACGCCCATGATGGCCGCGGTGATCGTGTGAGTCGTGGACACCGGCGCCTGCCAGATGAACGCCGTCGCGTACAGGACACTGGCGGCGGTGGCCTCGGCGGCGAAGCCCTTCGGCGGGTCGAGCTCGATGACCCTGCGGCCCAGGGTCCGCATGATCCGCCAGCCGCCGGCGTACGTCCCGTACGACAGCACCGCCGCGCACACGAGGATCACCCAGACCGGGACGTGCGAGTCGGCGGCCGACTGGTAGCCGGTCGTGACCAGCGCGAGCACGATGATGCCCATCGTCTTCTGGGCGTCCTGCAGGCCGTGGCCGAGGGCCATCGCCGCCGCGGACAGCGACTGCGCGATGCGGAACCGGCGCCCGACCTTGCTCGGGTTGGAGTTACGGAAGATCCACAGCATCACGACCATCACCAGGTAGCCGAGGACCAGGCCGATCAGCGGCGACACCACCATCCACAGGACGACCTTGTAGATGACGCCGTGCCACAGCACTTTGGTGGACGCCGCGAGGGCCGCCCCGACCAGCCCGCCGACCAGCCCGTGGGTGGACGAGGAGGGCAGGCCGAAGTACCAGGTGATGAGGTTCCACACGATCGCGCCGATCAGCGCGGCCGCGACGATCGACAGGCCGTGCATGTCCTTCGGCGGATCGATGATGCCGCTGCCGACCGTCTTGGCGACCCCGGTGCCGAGGAACGCCCCGACGAGGTTCATGACCGCGGCCATGGCCAGGGCGGCCCGTGGGGTGAGCGCCCTGGTGGAGACCGAGGTGGCGATCGCGTTGGCGGCGTCGTGGAAACCGTTGGTGTAGTTGAAGAACAGCGCGATGCCCACGACGACGATGAGGGCCGTCAACTCCACGGCGACGTTCCCTTCCCCGCAGCGGACCGCGGACATCGGATCGCGGACATGGCGAACACACGCGTCGGCGACACGGAGATCACGATTCCTTGACCGCGATCGTCTCGACGATGTTGGCGACGTGCTCGAACGCGTCCGCGGCGGCCTCGAGCTGGTCGATGACCTCCTTGAGCTTCAGGACGGTCAGCGCGTCGTACTCACCGCCGAACAACTCGGCCAGCAGGCGCCGGTAGATCTGGTCGCCCTGGTTCTCGAGCCGGTTGATCTCGATCCAGTACTCGCTGAGATCCCGCAGTCCGCGCAGCCGCGGCATGGCCTCCGCGGTCAGCTCGGCCGCCCGCTCCAGCACCTCGACCTGGGCCACGACGTCACGGGGCAGCTCGTCGATCTTGTAGAGCAGGACGAGGTCGGCCGCCGCCTCCATGAAGTCCATGACGTCATCGAGCGTGGACGCGAGCCGGTAGATGTCCTCCCGGTCGAAGGGCGTGATGAAGCTCTCGTTGAGCCTCCGCATGATCGCGTGAGTGAACTCGTCGCCTGCGTGCTCGCAGGCGCGCATCTTCTCCGCGATCCCCTCACGGTCGGCCCCGTCGCCTATCAGCTCCACGAGCAGCCGGGCACCCGTCACCAAGTTGTTGGCGGAGTCCGCGAACATGTCGTAGTAGCTGTCCTCACGCGGGGTGAGTCGGAATCGCACGTCCTTCTCCTGAAGTGCGGGAACAGTCCGCAGAGGATGGTACGGCTTACCAGGGGGAAAGCGAACCTTCGCCCCCCTGTTACTTACCGCAACAAGTCTCCCGCGATCGGCTCGGTCACGGCCGCCCGCCTCGGCTGCGGGGGTCGGTTCGTCCCTGCCCCGGGGCGAGCACCTCAAACGATCACTTGGGCGTCTACCCCTAGGGGGTATACAGTGGCCGGTATGCACGGGTACGCGAAGGACAAAGACGCCTACCTCGTTCGGCTGCGCCGGATCGAGGGCCAGGTGCGGGGCCTGCAGCGGATGGTAGCCGAGGACGAGTACTGCATCGACGTCCTCACCCAGGTCTCGGCGGTCACCCGCGCCCTGCAGTCCGTCGCGCTCGGGCTGCTGGAGGACCACCTCGGCCACTGCGTCGCCCAGGCCGTCGCCGAGGGTGGCCCCGCGGCCGAGGAGAAGGTCAAGGAGGCCTCGGCGGCCATCGCACGCCTCGTGAAGTCCTGAGCCCGGCGCGTTCGGTCGCCGGCGAGGTGAGCTGTCGCGCGGCGGCTCTCCCGCGGCGGTGATCGGTACGGGTCGGTGAGCCGGTCGGCGTGGAGCCGACCGGTGGGGAGCCGGTCGGCGCATCCCCGCGTGCGCCGACCTCACGTCGTTACGACCGTGGCGAGTGGCCGATCCCGAGCACCATGTCGATCTCATCGGTCGTCAACGGCCGATCCGCCGTCGCGACAGCGCTGAGCATCTCCGAGTAGAGCTCGATCTCATCCAACGCGACCCGGTCGTGGACGCGCATATCGAGGTTCGACTGGCGCACCGCGTCCACCTCCGTTCGTCCCCACACCTGTGGAAAAGGCTACGCGCCCGACCCGCCGCCGCACATGACCCAAGAGGACCATTCGGCGGCCACCCGCCGAGGTGGGGCCGGGGGCCACCTCGGACTACCGCCCCGTACGCTCCTGGTGGAGGCTCTGCAGCAACCGCTCGGCGGGCGACTCGGGCAGGTCACGGACGGTGAGACGGGCCACGGTCGCCGCGTCGACCCGCGCCCCCGCCAGGCGCGCCGCCTGCCGCGCGACGATCGCGTCGAACAGCCGGCGCACCGTCTCGGCGAACGCGAAACTCCGCGACGCGCGCATCTCTCCGAACCGTCCCAGCAGCTCGACGCGCAGCTCCTCGTCCAGGAGGTAGAGCTCGCGCTCGGCGAACCGGGAGAACAACTGCACGAGCTGACGGTCGGTCGGCTCCGGAAACTCCACGATCGCCCCGAACTCCGCCCGGAACTCCGGATTCGCGAGCAGGAACCCGTCCATCTCGCCCGGCTCGCTCGAACAGATCACCAGGAACTCGTCCCGGCGGACGTCCATCCGCCGGAGCAGCGCCGCGACCGCTCCGGACATCCGGTCGAACAGGGAGGCGTTCTCGATCAGCAAGACGCCTCCGGCGGCGCGGTCCACCTGCGCCGCGACCTTGGCCTCCGCGTCGTCGCCGGCGAGGTCGCGCGCGTCGCACACCACCACCTGACCTGAGTCGAGGAGGCCCAGCGCGGCGTACGCGCCGCCGACCAGCCCCGCGACCGTACGCTTCCCGGTGCCCGGGCGACCCAGGAAGATCAGATGGCGGCTCGGATCACCGGCCGGCGATCTCCGGCCCGCGCGTTCGGCGGCGGCGAGCCGCGCCTCGGCGACCAGGCCGCCGATGGTCTCCTTCACCTCGTCGAGCCCGATCATCTGGTCCAGCGTGCGCAGGAAGCCGTCGACGTCCCCCGGTGCGCGCAGGGCCGGCTCGATCTCCTCGGCCACGCCGGTGAAGTCCTCCGGCGTCAGCACCAGCCGGTCACGAGGCACCCCGTACCGGTCGGTGTGCCGCGTGACCGCACGGTCGAGGTACGCCTCGACGAGACGCGCGTTCACCAGGTCGCCGTACCCGGTCAGCCTCGGCAGGTCGGCCTTGAGGGTCTGCAGGGCGGGCGCGTTGACCGTCACGCGGCGCTCGTCCGCCAGCACGTGGACGAGCGCGAGCCGGGTCTCCGCGTCGGCCAGATCCGGCAGCCGGAACACCCGGAACACCCCGGCCAGCTCCGGGAAGTCGCTCTTCAGCCGGTCGTACGCCCCCGGTTCGCAGGTCGCGATGAGCGCGGCCGCGCCCGCCGCGCCCTCGCGAGAGCGGATGACGGCCGCCGCGACCGCCGCCGGTTCGGCCGCCCGCCGCAGGGCCGCGTCGATCCACTCCAGCAGCAGCGGCGCGCCGCCTCTCAGGGCCACGTCCAGCGTCTCGGCCGTGTGACCGGCCTCCGTGCCGTCCACCGTACGGACGGCGCCGTCGCCCGTTCCCGCGCCGGCGAGCGTACGGGCGAGGAGCCGGGCGAACCGGCGCTGCCCGCTGTGCGGGGCGCCGACGACGAGGAGGGCGGGGGCCGTCTCCTCGCCGGAGGACGCGCGGCGGTGCACGTCATCGAGGAGCCGGGCGAGATCATCGGCGCCGGAGACGAACCGGATCCCGAACCGCTCGGTCACCTCCGGCAGGGCCGACCCGGCGGGCGGCGGCTCGATCTCGCCGACCGGGCGGCCGGGCATCGGCGCGCCCAGGAGGTCGCCCATCATCGTCTGCGACATGATCCGCGTGCCCGGCCGCTCCGGCTGGTCCTCCGGGGCCGGGCTGCCCGGAGCCTCCCCGAGGACCCGGGTGCGCGGAGGCCCGGGCACCCGCGTCGGCGGCACGGGCGCGGGAGGCAACGGAGGCCCGGCCGGCAAGGGCGGCGCGGGAGGCACGGGAGGCACGGGCAACGCAGATGACCCCGGATGACCGGACTGCGCGAACGCCCCCGGAAGTCCGGGCTGCGCGAACGCCCCCGGAAGTCCGGGCTGCGCGGATGGCCCTGAAGGACCGGGCAACGCGTACGGCCCCGGATGACCGGGCTGCGCAGACTCCCCCGGAGGTCCGGACTGTGCAGACGACCCCGGATGACCGGGCAACGCAGATGGTCCCGAGAATCCGGGCTGCGCGGAAGGCCCCGGCGGTACGGGAGGGCCACCCGGCGGGAGCGGCGCAGACCCCGCCGAGGGGCCGGGCGGCAAAGCCGGCGCGGAAACGCCCGGCTGCGGGCCCGGAACGGGCGCCCAGCCGTCCGCCCGGGTACCGTCCGCCAACGGGTCGACGTACGTGGCGTCGGCCGGCACCCCCGGTGGCGGGTCCAGCATCGTGACCTCGTCCGCCAGTGGCTCCTCCCCTCCCCCATGCGCGGACTTCGGCTCGGCGGACGGGTGCCAGGCTCGCGTGGCGGGCGAAACCTCGCCCGACGAGGGGCCCTGCACCGCGTCCACCGGAACGTCCCGCGCGGCGTTCCGGGAGCCGTCCGACGCGCCATCCTCTGGAGCATCCCGCGAGGCATCCGACGAGGCGTTCGCCGCAGTGCCCGGCCAGGCGGCCGACGCGGCGTTCGCCAGGGCGTCCCACAAGACGTCCCGCGAAGCCTCCGCCGGGGCGTTCACCCGGGCATCCCGCGAGCCATCCGACGCTACATTCGCCGACTCGTCCCGCGAGGCATCCGACGCGGCGTCTCGGGAGCCATCCGACGCCTCGTTCGGCGAGGCATTCGGCGAGGCGTTCCAGGCGTCCGGCGCATCGTGCTCGATCCGCGTCGCGAACAGGTCGTCCTGTTCCGAGCCGCCGTCCGCCTCCATCCCGGCACTTACGGCGGAAGACACGTCACCCGACGGAACATCCGGCGCGACGTTCCGCGCGGCGTCCTGGGAGCCGTCCGACGCGGCGTTCGCCGGGACATCCCGCGAGACGTCCGGCGATGCGTCCGGCGGGACATTCCGCAAGGCGTCGCGGGGAACGTTCGGCGCGTCGTGCTCGATGCGCGTCGCGAACAGGTCGTCGGGCGCTGGGCCAGTGTCCGCGCCGGACCCGGCGCTTTCGGCGGGGGCGGGCGCCGGCTCACCGGTTCCGGCCGCTCGCGAGGCGCCGACGGCCGAAGTGGGGGGAACGGCCTGCGGCGGGGCGCTCCCCATCGCCGGGGCGGCCCCGGGCCGGCTGGCGTCCGCCGCCTGTCCGGCCGCGGCGGGAGGCGCCGCCCAGGCCGGGGCCTGGCCGGGCGGGCCGGTGGGCGGCTGATGGGCGACAGGGGGCACGACCGGCGGCGATCCGGGAGCGGGAACGGGTGGATACTGCCGGGCGACCGGGGCCAGATCGGGGGTCACCGGGTCGGCGGGGGCCGCCGACTTGGCGCGGTCGGCGCCGAGGATCTCGGCCAGGACGGCGACCGGCACGGGGAAGCCGCGTGGGCGGGCGGGGATGCCGCCGCCCAGCCTGCACCAGGCGAGGTCCGCTGCGTACACGGTGGCGAGGAGCGCGCCTCGTGCGGCCGGACGGAGGGTCTCGACGCGCCGCCGGAGGAGAGGCGGCAGCCGGCCGTCCTGCGGCCAGAAGCGCCGCAGCGGGTGGTCGGTACCGGTGAGGATGGCCTGCGTCGCGCGGCGGGTCTCCGGGTCGAGCCAGCCGATCACCTGCTCGACGACGTCGTGCCGGACGACCGCCAGGTCGGCGGCGAGCAGCGCCGCCGCGATGAGGCGAGGCTCGACGTATCCGTGTTCGGCCGGGTCGCCGGCGATCGAGGCGAGACAGACGGCCAGGTCGTAGAACGCGTTGCGGAAGTGTTCGCCCGCCGACGCCTCGATGCGCAGCGCGGGCGCCAGGGCGGGCGGGCATCGGGTGAGCCACTGCTGGACCAGCGCCTGGTCGCCGTACGGGAGGGCGGCGTAGTCGACCGTGGGATTGTGCAGGGTCGCGCCGAGGATGGCGAGGAGGGCGTCCGCGCGGGCGCGGAACCGCGAGTCCTCGCGCAGGGCGCTGGCCATCGCCCACATCGTCCGCAGGATGACGACGGCCGCGTCCACCCGGTGGGCGCGCAGCCGCTCGGCGTACAGGCCGACCAGGGCCTCCAACGGCGGCGGGGTGAGCCAGCGCGGCCCGTCGGCCGCGGGGAGCGGCCGGGCGCGGTACGGCGACCACAGGCCCAGGAGCTGCGCGTCGAGGCCGGAGTCGAACACCGGAGCCGCTGCGGACCAGAGCATGACGCCCCAGCCGATGGCCACCGTGCTGGGCGTGGCGGAGGAGAAGGTGTTCCACCAGTGCGGGTAGTCCTGGGGCGGCAGGGCGGCCGCCGACTCGACCGTGGCGCGTACGCGAGAGGTCACCTCGGGCCGTACGTCGACGTCCACGAAGGGCAGCGACTGCGGCGGTTCGACGGTGAAGTCGGGGCCGGAGGGCACCAGGTGAGGAGGAATGCGCGGCACCGGCATCCCCTGGCCGAGGGGCCGGGCGGACGTCCGCGTCATCGGCAGCCGGGGCGGCGGGCACAGGTGCCACTGGCCGTCGGCGGGCAGCCAGCGGTACCAGCGGGCCCAGGCGCCGAACAGCCACCACGTGCCGTCGGGCAGGACGAGCATGCGGCCGGCGACGAGGTTCTGCCGCTGGAGGGGTGGCGTCGCGGGCCACCAGCCGGCCGTGACCATGGCACGCGTGTCCCGCTCGACCACCGCGAACGGATCCTGGGCGGCGGCCGAGGGCGCCCCGCCGTACGCCTGCCCCCAGACCACCATGCAATGGTAAACGCCACCCCAAGACCGCCGGGTTCACAGCGATCACGGACCGGAGCCCTCGGAGCCCGGTATTAGGGCACCGGGCCCGTACTCGAGAGCCGGTGCCGGACGGCCCCGGACCGAAAGATTCCGCATCGGGAGCGAAAGCGATCGGGCGAAGGCGCGGAGAACCGGTGTCCGCCCATCACCTCGCCCGGGAGGCGCCCATGACGGAGACCAAGACGTGACCGGCCTGACCGACGCGCGGACGGCCGGGAGGGTGAGCGACGCCGACCTCGTCCGGGAGTACCGGCGTGACCCCGACCGGTTCACCGACGTCTACGACCGGTACTTCGGCGACGTTCACCGGTACGTCGCGGGACGGCTCGACACCCAGGCGGCCGACGACATCGCGGCCGAGACGTTCCTGGTGGCGTTCCGCAAGCGGGAGCGGTTCGATCCCGCGCGCGGGGCGCTGCGGCCGTGGCTGTTCGGCATCGCCACCAAGCTCGTCGCCCAGCACCGGCGCGTCGAGTCGCGGCACTACGAGACCCTCACGCGCGTGCGGGCGGCCCCCGACGATCACGGTCACGAGAACCAGGTCGTCACGGCGGTCGCCGCGGCCGGGCTGCAGCCGCAGCTCGCCCGGGCCCTCGCCGCGCTGACCCGTAAGGAACGGGACGTCCTGCTGCTCGTGGCGCTCGCCGACCTCAGCCACGAGGAGGTCGCCCAGGCCCTGGGGATCCCGTACGGCACCGTCGGCTCGCGCCTCAACCGGGCCCGGAAGAAGCTTCGCACCGCTCTGGAGAAGGAGATCGACGTCAATGGATGAGCTGCGCATGGTGCGCACGATGCTGGACCGGCCCGCCCCCGACGACGCGGTCGTCGCGAAGGGACGCGAACGGCTCCGTACGGAGACGCGCGGCCGTCGCCGTACGATGCCGGCCCGGAGGACCCTGTGGGTGACGGGCGGTCTCGGCCTCACCGCCGCGACGGCCGCGGCGGCGGTCGCGATCTCCACGACCGGAACCGCCGGGACGGACGGGAACCGATCGGCCGGTCCGCAGGCGGGCCGCTCGACGACCACGACGACGCTCGACGCCCGCTCGATCCTGCTGGCCGCCGCGACCGAGGCGGACGGGCAGACGGACGGCACCGGCGGGTACTGGCACACCACGACCGTGGACCGGAGCTTCTACCGGGTCGCCGACGGCGGTTACACCGTCGTCCAGCAGGAGCAGCACGAGGAGTGGACCCCGAGCCGGCCGGGGCGCCCGCAGTGGAGCAGCGGCCGGTCGCTCGGCGCCCGGCCGGCGACCGCCGCGGACACGGCGGCCTGGCAGCGCGCGGGCTCTCCCGCCACCTTCAAGGTGACGGTCCCGGGCAAGGGCCTCGAGCCGATGACCCTGTCCATGAAGCCGGGAACGGCGAGCGTCTACCGCGCCCCGCTCGTCGACGGCGACAAGGTCTTCTGGCTCGGCCGCAACGTCACCATGAAGGACCTCCGCGCGCTGCCGGCCGACCCGCAGCGGCTGAAGGCCTCCCTGAAGCGCTGGTACGGGGGACACGGGACCGAGTCGTCGAGCGACCCGATGTCCTCGGACCTGTGGCTGTACACCGTCGCCAAGGGCCTCATCACGGACATGCCGGTGACCCCGAAGGTCCGTGGCGCGGCGTTCCGGATGCTCACCGGCCTGCGGACGGTCACGGCGATCGGCCAGGTGAAGGACGCGCAGGGCCGGACGGGCACGGCGATCGCCGTGACCGAGCGGACGAAGCAGGCCGGCGCCCTTCAGCACCGCCTCATCATCGACACCGCCGCCGGGCGCGCGCTGGGCGAGGACCTCGTCGTCGTGAAGCCGGGCGGCTTCACGGCCGGGTTCGCCCCCGGCTCGGTGTGGAACTCCACGACGGTGGTCACGCAGGGCTGGACGGCCTCGGCCCCCACCAGGACCGCCGGACCGCAGCGCAGCCGCCGGCCCCTGAAGAGCCCTGACCGCGGGGCCACTCGGGCGTGAGCCCCAGCCGGCCTCGTGGTGCAGCGCGGCCGCTGACCCCTGAAGAACCCTGATCGCGGGCCCGCTCGGGCGTCAGCCCCAGCGGGCCTCGCGGTGCAGGGCGGCCTTCCGTACGTACGTCTCGGGCGTGTAGGCGAGGACCGCGCGGTCGTCGTCGTTCAGCTCCCGTACGACCTTGCCCGGAACCCCCGCGACGAGAACCCCGGAGGGGATCTTCTTGCCGGGGCCGACGAGGGCGCCCGCCGCGACGAGCGTTCCGGCGCCGATCCGCGCGCCGTTGAGCACGATCGCGCCGATGCCGATGAGCGAGCCGGTCTCGACGTACGCGCCGTGGACCATGGCCTTGTGCCCCAGGCTGACCCGGTCCTCCAGCACCGCCGGCATGCCCGGGTCGGCGTGCAGGCAGGACAGGTCCTGGATGTTGCACTCCTCACCGACGATGATCTCCTCGTCGTCGCCGCGCAGCACCGAGCCGTACCAGACGTTGGCCGCGCGGCCGAGCCGCACGCGGCCGACGACGACGGCTCCGGGGGCGACCCACGCCTCCGGGTGGATGTCGGGCCCGTGCTCGCCGAGCGTGCCGTGGAAGAAGTCAGTCACGGTCGTCCAGTCTAGAAGCGGCGGCGGTGCCGTCTCCGTCCGGTTGGCGCGCCACATTTCCCAAATACCGTATTTTGCGATATTTAAGCTGGGAAGACTCTCGTGTCGCCGCGCCGGCGGACCGGGAATTCCTGCCAGTACTCCCATTCCCCTTGCGCGAAAAGGGGGGAACCATCGAGAGTCGTCACAGACGTTCCTTCGACCCCCGAGGGCCATGAGCAACGAAGCCGAGATCCTGCCGAACCTCTTCCGCGAGGAGCCCCTCCGCGAGGAGACGTTCGAGATCGTCATGCGCGGCTACAACCGCCGTCAGGTCGACGAATACATCGCCCGTACCCGCAACCAGATCCGCGAGCTCGAGGCCCGGCTGTCGCGCGCCCTCGACGAGGTCGAACGCACGCGCCGCGAGATGACCGAGGTCCGCGAGGCCCGGCGTCCGACCGGCGACGACCTGAGCGAGCGACTCCGCCAGATCATCAACCTCGCCGAGGAAGAGGCCCAGTCGAAGCTCAGCGAGGCCGAGCGCAAGGGCACCCAGATCCAGCAGGACGCCGAGCGCGAGGCCAACCGCATCATCGACGAGGCCCGCGGCCAGTCCGAGCGGACGCTCGCCCAGGCCCAGGAGAACGCCGGCCACATGCTGTCCGCGGCCCAGCGCGAGTCCGAGCAGATCATGGCCACGGCCAAGAACGACGCGGACACGATGATCACCGAGGCCCGCACGGAGGCCGAGCGCACCCTCACCACCGCCGAGCGCCGCTCGGCGGTCATCAACGAGGACGCCTCCGACCGCCTGGCCCAGCTCACGAAGCGGCACACCCAGGCCCTCGGCCGGCTCAGCGAGATCACCGAGACGCTCGTGACGCTGCTGGAGCAGGAGGAGAAGGCCGGCCCGCTGGAGGAGATGGTCGCCGACGCCGTCGGCCAGAGCGAGCCGGAGCGGCCCGCCGCCCGTCCCGAGCGGCCCGCGGCCCGTCCCGAGCAGCAGCCCCAGCCGCCGCAGCAACAGCAGCAGGCGCAGCCGCAGCCGCCGAACGGCCGTCATCACCAGGCGGGCGCACCGGCCCAGCCCCCGGCCCAGCCGCAGCCGATGCAGCCGGTGCAGCCGCAGCCGGTGCAGCAACCGCAGGAGCGCAATGTCCAGGTGTTCCCGGCGAGCGGCGAGCCCGAGGACTGACGATCGGGCCGGTGACCGTTGGGCGGTCACCGGCCCGATCATCTAGAGTCCTGGGCTGTGAGACGACGACGCGGCGATGCCGGCACCGTACGGCCGATCCGCTACATGGGCGACCCCGGGCTGCGCACCGAGTGCGACCCGGTGCGTTCCTTCGACGCCGACCTGCGACGGCTGATCGACGACATGTTCGCGTCGATGTACGCCAACGACGGCGCCGGACTCGCGGCCAACCAGATCGGCGTCTCCCTGCAGGTCTTCGTCTACGACTGTGACGACGACGCGGGCCGCAACCACGTCGGCCACGTGGTCAACCCGGTCCTGGTGTCCGCCGACGGCGAGACCGTCTCGGACGACGAGGGCTGCCTGTCGCTGCCCGGCCTCCGCTTCCCGACGCCGAGGTACGACCACGCGGTCGTCGAAGGCGTCGACATGACGGGCGCACCGCTGCGCGTGGAGGGCACCGGCTACTTCGCGCGCTGTCTCCAGCACGAGACCGGCCACCTCAAGGGACGGCTGTACGTCGACACCCTCCAGGGCGACGCGCGCAAGGCCGCGCTCCGCGCCGTCCGCGCCGCCGACTGGAGCTGACGCCCCGCGACCGGAGCCGATGGCCCCGCGTCGCCGGCCGGAGCCGACGCCCTGACCCCGGCGACCGGAGCCGGCGACCCGGTGCTCGCGACCGGACCGATGGTCTCGCGCCAGTGAAGATCGTTCCCTGTTAGAGTCGCTCCGTGCCGACTCTCACCGCCCGCTGGTGGCGCCGCCCTTAGGCGGCCTGTCGTCACTGCTTCCCAGACCGCCGCTCCAGAGCGCGGGTCTGGGCAGAGGTCGCCCCGGTGCCGGACGTTCGGGAGCCGACCAGAGGACGGAACCCATGTCCAATGACGAGATCGCCGAGATCCGCGCCCGGATCGACGGGCTCGACCGCCGGATCATCGCGCTGCTGGCCGAACGCGAGACCTTCGTACGCCAGGCCGGCCGGCTGAAGACCGACGCCGGAGCCGTACGCGCCCCGCAACGCGTCGCCCAGGTCGTCCGGCGCGCACGGTCCACCGCCACCGAACTCGGCGCCTCGCCCGACGTGGTCGAACGCACCTACCGAGCGATGATCGGCGCGTTCATCGACCTGGAGCTGGCGAGCATCGGAGCGACGGCCGCTCCGCCCATCGAACCCGCGGGCCCCCACGACGCCGGTGAGCTGCTGACGCTGCAGCGCGCCGCGTACGCGAGCGAGGCGCGGATCTACGGCGACCCCGGGCTCCCGCCGCTGGTCCAGACCCTCGACGAGCTCACCGGGGAGCTGCAGCAGGGCATCGCGTTCAAGGTCACCCACGGCCACCGGATCGTCGGCGCCGTACGCGGCCGCGTCGAGGACGACGTTCTCCACATCGGCCGGCTGACCGTCGCACCGGACTTTCAGGGCCGGGGCCTCGGCACCGCCCTGCTCACGGCCATCGAGCAGTCGGTCACCCCCGCCGTACGACGCGCCGCCCTTTTCACCGGTCATCTCAGCATGGCCAACCTCCGCCTGTACGAGCGCCTCGGCTACGCCGAGGAGCGCCGGGAGCCCCTCCGCCCGGGCGTCGACCTCGTGCACCTCACCAAGCCGCTCGTCTGACGCGCGTGCCCGGCGAGGGTCCCGGTCCGCTGCAGGCCCTCGCCGACCACCCCGGTCAGACGGTCTTGATCGCACCACCGTCGATGACCAGATCCGCACCGTTGACGCTGGCCGCGAGGGGCGAGGCGAGGTAGGTCACCAGCGCGGCCACCTCTGCGGGCTCGATCAGCCGGCCCGTCGTCATGCCCGTCTGCTGGGGCAGCGCCGCCAGGAGCTCCTCCTGGGACACGCCGAACGCCTTCGCCAGCCCGGCGCCGTAGCCGTCGGGCGCCTCCCAGAGCGCGGTCCGCACCGCCCCCGGCGAGACCGTGTTCACCCGGACGCCCTGAGGCCCGAACTCCTCGGCGAGCGCCTTCCCGAACGCGGTCAGCGCCGCCTTGGCCGTCGTGTAGGGGACCGGTCCGGCGTGCGGCATGCGCGCGCCGTTCGAGGAGATGTTGACGATCACGCCCCGGCTGCGGAGCAGGCCGGGCAGAGCGGCGCGGGTCGTGCGGACGGCGGCGAAGAAGTTCACGTCGAACAAGGACTGCCAGTCGCCGTCCGCGAATCCCAGGAAGCCCGGGACCGTCTCGGACCCGTTGTCTCCCCCACCGACGTTGTTGACCAGCAGGTCGAGGTCGCCGCCGAGCTCGGCGAGGGCCCGGTCGACCAGCTGGGCGGGACCGTCGGGCGTCGCCAGGTCCACCGGAACGGTGATCGCACCGGTCTCCTTCAACTCGGGCGTGATCGTCCGTGCCGCCGCAACGACGCGGACGCCTTCCGCGGCGAGAGCCGTCACGATCGCCAGCCCGATCCCGCGGCTCGCGCCGGTCACCAGGGCGGTACGACCAGTGAGCTGAGTATCCATCCGAACCTCCCACGCCAAGAGTCGCGACCTTCACGACGCGATCAATCTAGTAACTGCGACGTCGATGTTGCAAGTAGATCCTAAGTCGGGCCTGGGAGGTAACATGTCGGGGTGGCGACAGTGAATCAGCCCCGGCAGCAGACGAAGCGGCCGCTCCGGGCCGACGCCGAGCGCACGGTGCGCACGATCCTGGAGGCGGCCGAGCGCGTCCTCGCCGCCAATCCGGCGGCGACCATGGAGCAGGTCGCCGAGGCGGCCGGAGTGGCCCGCACGACCGTTCACCGTCGCTTCGCGACCCGTGAGGCGCTCCTGGACGAGCTGACCGGCTGGGCCGCCCGCCAGTTCGCCGAGGCCGTCGACTCGGCGCGTCCGGACGCCACCCCGCCCCTCGTGGCGCTGTACCAGGTCACTGCCAACGTCCTGCGCGTCAAGACCAGTTGGTCGTTCGCGATGAACCGCACCTTCGACGAGGCGCATTCGGAGGCCGCCCGCATCCACGCCGAGATCCAGGAGCGCTGCGTCGGGCTCCTCCGCCGCGCCCGCGAGGCGGGCGTGCTCCGACCCGACGCCGACCTCGACTGGACCCGCCGTGTCTACTACGCGCTGATCCACGAAGCCGCGGCGGAGACCGACGGCGGAGACGCCGACGTCCTCGCCACGAAGGTCGTCGACACCCTGCTGCGCGGCTTCGGCTCCCCGGCCGGCGCCGCCGCGGTGCACACCTGAACCACCGATCACGCCGCCACGGCGAACACGCATCCCGCCCCGCACGACCGCGGCGAACCCCTCCAGCCCCGCCTTCGGCTCCCCCATCGGCGTCGCCGCGGTACACACCCGAGCCACCGATCACGCCGCCACGGCGAACACGCATCCCGCCCCGCACGACCGCGGCGAACCCCTCCAGCCCCGCCTTCGGCTCCCCCATCGGCGTCGCCGCGGTACACACCCGAGCCACCGATCACGCCGCCACGGCGAACACGCATCCCGCCCCGCACGACCGCGGCGAACCCGTCCAGCCCCGCCTTCGATACACGTCACCGATCTCCGCCGCGACCAGGCACGGCCGCTCGGTGATGTCGCCCCATCCGTAGCGCAGCGGCGCCAGCCCGGCGCGTACGGCGGCGTTGTCGCGGCGCAGATCGCGGTGCCGCTCGGCGAACGGGTGCGCCGCCCGCCCGTCCAGTTCGATGACGACGCCGTACGCCTCGGCGCGCGCGTCCTCGTAGGTCACCCGTCCGCCGCGCAGGGACCGGACCTGCTTGGCGCTGGGCGGCAGTCCGTGCGCCCGCTCGACGTCGCGAACGAACCTGATCTCCAGCAGCGTCGTCGCCCCCGCATCGACGTCCGCCAACGCCGCCGTCAGCTCGGCCCGCCACCGTGCCCTCTTCCGCCTCTCCAGCGCGCGCAGCAGCCGCTCCGGCGTGGTGCGACGGCGTTGACAGGCCCGAGCCGGCCACGCCATCGCCTCGTCGAGATCGCGGGCCGAAACGGCCAGGTCGAGGACGGTCTCCTCGATGGTGGTCCGTGGCGGCACCCGCGCGGCATGCCGGGCGTCGTCGACCCGGCTCGAGTAGTGCAGTCGAACGCCCTCGATCGGCAGCACGTTGCGGCCGCGGCGCACCGTCACGTGAACCGGGTCGCGCACGTCATCGACCAGCCCATCGAGCTCCGCCGCCGTGCGATGGCTCAGTGTGGCTCCGGGGCCCGCCCGCAGGACGACGGCCCATAGCACCGCGTCCCGGGGCAGCGGGCCGCTGAACGCCGCGTAGACCCCGGTGAAGACGCGCTGCCACCGGCCGCTCTCGATGCGGGCGCGCAGGACCGCGTCGGTGAGACCGCACGCGAGCGCCTGCCACCGCGCGATCACCCCGTGCTGCCGGGCGAGGACCTGTCCGAGCACGACACCAGCCTGCGCCATCGAGAGGCTGGAGGAGCGTGTCTGAGGGAGGTCTGTGGATAAGCCCCGCTCGACGCCGAGGATTTTCGTCGTTCCGGCCACCGAAACCCTCGGCACTCCGCGCTCAGCCGCGGCGCCCCCATGGTTTGGTGACGGAGAGCACCACGTTGGTCGTGTACAGGGCGATGGCGACACACGAAATGATCACGAGGTTGTACGGGAGGAAGCCCAGGTGCATCCGAGCGATGGATCCCGTGGGATGCCGCGCCACCGCACGCGCCGCGTCGTGCAGCCTGGCCGTGAAGGCGAGGTTCGACGCCGCCGTCGCGACCAGGGTCAGCCAGAACTTCACCGCCACCCAGTGGTACCGGAACAGCCGCCAGGGTGTCCCGAGCGCGAGGATCAGCCCACTGATCAGTGAGAGGAGGCTGAGCGGCAGGACCAGCGCGTCGCCCAGCAAGGGCATGGCGCGGTAGGCGGTGCGCAGCGTCTCCGCGTCCGAGGTGGCGAGGGCGGCCAGCGCGAGGACGAGCACGCAGACCATCAGCGTCAGCCATCCCATCGACGCGATCAGGTGCACGACCAGCGTGGTCTTCCGGGCAGCCGGTGAGAGCCGGAGACGCGACGGCGTACGGACGGCGGAGGCTGACGAAGGAGGGCTGGACACGTCGGTCATGTCAGACCACGATCCCCACGTCGCTTCGGCGAGTCATCCCCTGCCCGGAGGCACCTCGCCTACGCCACCGGGCGTACGACCGGATGCAACCAGCTCACCGCGACGGCCCGCCCCATGACCACCCCTTCCCGCGACGGCCCATCCCCGCGGCGACCCATCCCCGACCGGCCGCACCTCCGAATCGCACCCCCCGAATCGCACCCGCGCACTGCTCGGCACTGCACCGAAGACAACGGCAGCGCAGCGCGTCCGGACCGCAGCGGCACCCACCCGACCCCTGCCTCGCCGAAACCACACCCACGCACCGTGCACCGCGCGGCGCTGGACACAACCCGCCGCAGCGAATCCCCGTACCGCAGCGCATGCGGGCCGCAGCGGCACCCGCCCGACCCCTGCCTCGCCGAAACCACACCCACGCACCGTGCACCGCGCGGCGCTGGACACAACCCGCCGCAGCGAATCCCCGTACCGCAGCGCATGCGGGCCGCAGCGGCACCCACCCGACCGCGGCCTCCCCAGACCACAGCCGCGCCAGACCACAGCCGCGCCGGAGCGCGTCGGTGGCAGAGGGTCCGCGCTCCGCAGGCCGGGTGGGGGACGACGACGGCCCCGTGGCCGGGAGGCCACGGGGCCGAGGACGGGTGCTCAATGGGGATCAGTGCATCGGCATCGGGGGCTCCGCCGGAGCGCCGGTCGGCTTGCGGCGCGGCAGGAGCAGGGCGGGGATGAAGGCCAGCGCGAGCAGGCCCACCGCCCACCAGTAGGTGCTCTGGAAGGCGTCGGCCATCGGACCGACGATCTTCTGCATGATCTGCGGCGGCAGCTTCTGGGCCGCGGACAGCCCGCCGCCGCCCGCACCGCCGCCGAGCTTGTCGGTGAGGGCGTTGGCGAGCAGGACGGACATCAGTGCGGTGCCGATCGAGGCGGACACCTGCTGAATGATGTTCAGCATGGTGCTGGCCTTGGGCACCTCGTCGTGGGACAGCGTCTGAATCGCGGCCGCCATGGTCGGCATCATCGTCATGCCCATGCCCAGGCCCATCACGAACAGCACGGCGCCGAGCGTCCAGTACGAGGTGTCGGCGTGCAGCACCGAGGTGAAGCCGGCCACGGAGGCGACGACCACGAGCAGGCCGATCAGGACGACCCGGCCGGGGCCGATCCGGTCGGTGAGCTTGCCGCCGACCGGCATCGTGATCATCGCGCCGATGCCCTGGGGGGCGAGCAGCAGGCCGGAGGAGAAGGCGCTCTCCTGGCGGACGACCTGGTAGTAGAGCGGCAGCAGCAGCATCGCGCCCATGAACGCGCACATGAACAGGACCATCGTGCCCGACGCCGCCGCGACGGAGCGCCGCTTCAGCAGCCGCAGGTCGATCAGCGGGACGCGGGCGGTCAGCGCGCGGACCGCGAACAGCACCACCAGCACCGCTCCGGCGATCGTGGTGATGAGGACCTCGGGCTTGCTGAAGTCGCTCGCCTGAGCGCCCTTGGCCAGGCCGTAGATCAGCGAGGCCAGGCCGGGCGACAGCAGCACGAGGCCGAGCAGGTCGAGGCGTTCACCCGGGCGCGGGGTGTCGCGCTCGAGGATCCGCGCGGCGAGGAACAGCGCGACGACGCCGATCGGCAGGTTGATGAAGAAGATCCAGCGCCAGGAGACGTCGTCGACCAGCCAACCGCCGAGGATGGGACCGCAGATCGGCCCGAGCAGCATCGGGATGCCGACGACGCTCATCACCTGCCCGACCCGCGACGGGCCGGCCTTCTGGGTGAGGATCGTCATGCCGGCGGGCATGATCATGCCGCCGCCGAGGCCCTGCAGGACGCGGAAGGCGATCAGCGACTCGGCGGACCACGCCAGGCCGGCCAGCGCCGATCCGAGCACGAACAGCGCGATGGAGATCATGTAGAGCCGCTTGGTGCCGAACCGCGCCGACGCCCACCCGGTGACCGGGATCACCGTGGCCAGGGCCAGCGTGTAGCCGGTGGCCACCCACTGGATCGTGGCGAGTGACGAGTGGAATGCTCCGGCGAGGTGGTTGATCGCGACGTTGACGACGGTGACGTCGAGGATCGACATGATCGCGCCGAGGACGACGACCATGGCGACCGCGAGCACTCCCCGGTCGAGCCCTGCCGGCGGCTCGGATATCTGCGGTGGATCTTCCGCGAGTTCAGGGGAGGGGACGGCACTCATCTCGGTCTTCCAATCGTCGGTGACGCTCATCTGGGCGACTAGCTGCGGTTTCAGCGGCGAACCATGATGCCGTGTCGCATCGGCGGACCATCATGCCGGGTGGCACCGACAGTCTCGCAATCGAATTACTGTGCGCGCGGCGGCGCCGCCCCTACGGCGTCCTTCGGGGCGGCGGCGGTCAGCCGTCGAAGCGGCCGGAGCGGCCCCGCTTCACCTCACCGCGGCGGCGCTTGTTCTCCAGGCGACGTTCGTGGACGCGGCGGCTGGGCTTGGTCGGGCGGCGCGGCTTGGGCGGAGGGGCCGTGGCCTCCGTGAGCAGGGCGGACAGCCGGGCCTTGGCGGCCTCCCGGTTGCGCAGCTGCGACCGGTACTCCTCGGCGCGGATGGTGATCACCCCGTCGACCAGGCGTCCGGCGAGGCGCTGCAGCGCGCGTTCCTTGTACGGCTGCGGCAGCGCCGTCGACCCGGCGAGGTCGAAGGACAGCTCGGCTGCGGTGTCGCTGGTGTTGACGTGCTGCCCGCCCGGCCCCGACGAGCGGGAGAAACGCCAGCGGAGCTCGGCGTCGGGGATGACGACCGAGCCGCGGACACGCACGGGATCGGACATACGCCCGATTATCCCCGGCGCACGCGCTCTCTGTCGTCTCATTTACGGCCGGATCCGCGCGGCCTCCCCGGCGCGGCCTCCCCGGCGCGGCCGCCCCTCCCCGGCGCGGCTGCTGCGAGCCGGGACCGTGGGGGGGCCTGGAGCCTTCGGCGCCCCTACACTCCGGGCAGCCGTTCCCGCCTGGACCGGCACCACCTTCGGCGGCCCCGCCGCGCCGAATGCTCCTCACCCAAAGGCCGCGTAGGGGGCGCGCTGATCTTCCCCGTAGCGGAGTGCCGAGGATCCTGGTGGCCGGGGCAACGAAAACCCTCGGCGCTCTGGTCTTCTAGGTGAACGCGCGGCACTCCGGCGGCAAGGTGACCACCGCGACGGCTCAAGTCCTAAGGCACGCCTGGCGCGCGGCGCGGACACCCCGTCCCTGGCAGAGCCGGCGCGGACACCCCGCACTAGCCCGACCGGCGCAGACACCCCATCCCTGGGAGAGCCGGCGCGGACACCCCGCACTAGCCCGACCGGCGCAGACACCCCATCCCTGGGAGAGCCGGCGCGGACACCCCGCACTAGCGCGACCGGCGCGGACACCCCGCACCTAGCCCGACCGGCGCAGACACCCCGTCCCTGGCAGAGCCGGCGCGGACACCCCGCACTAGCGCGACCGGCGCGGACACCCCATCCCTGGGAGAGCCGGCGCGGAGACCACGCACCTAGCGCGACGGTGCGGAGATCCGGTTCCTGGCGGGATTGGCACCATGTGCCTACCGAAATCGGGGCGGGCGTTGCGAGAGCCAGGGCTTCAGGTGCGGTCGCGTTTTCCGGGTGCCGGAGCGCCGGGGGCGTGGCGGGTCACGCCCCCGGCGCGTGGGTCACTCGCCGGACCAGTTGGGCGTGCGCTTCTCGGCGAAGGCGGCCGCGCCCTCCATCGCGTCCTTGGACCCGAAGACGGGCATGATGATCTCGCCCTGCCGGGCGAACTGCTCGTCGCTCGGCCAGTCGCGGGACTCGACGATGACGCGCTTGGTGGCGGCCAGCGCCAGCGGGGCGTTCGCCGCGACCTTGGCGGCCAGTTCCTTGGCGGCCCGCAGGGCCTCTCCGGGCTCGGTGACCCGGTTGACCAGGCCGAGCTCGGCCAGCCGCGCGGCCGGGTAGTGGTCGCCGGTCAGCGCGATCTCCAGCGCGGCGTGGTACGGGATCCGCTGCGGCAGCCGGAGCAGGCCGCCCGCTCCGGCGACCAGGCCGCGCTTGACCTCCGGGAGCCCGAACTTCGACTCCGACGAGGCGACGATCATGTCGCAGGACAGCGCCAGTTCGAAGCCGCCCGCCAGGGCGTACCCCTCGATGGCGGCGATGATGGGCTTGGCCGGGGGCCGCTCGGTGATGCCGCCGAAGCCGCGCCCGCCCTTGCTCGGGTCGTCGCCGGTGAGGAACCCCTTGAGGTCCATGCCGGCGCAGAAGGTGCCGCCGGCGCCGGTGAGGACATAGGCGGAGACGTCCTTGCGCGCGTCGAACTCGTCGATCGCGCTCGCGATGCCCTGGGCGACCGCGCCGTTGATGGCGTTCCTCGCCTCGGGCCGGTTGATCGTGATGACGGCGACGCCGCCGTCCACCTCGGTCAGGACCGCGTCCGACATCAGGACCTCACTTGGGCTGGAAGCGGATGCCGCCGTCGAAGCGGATGACTTCGGCGTTGACGTAGTCGTTCTCGACCAGGGAGCGGACGAGGTGGGCGAACTCGGACGGCCGGCCCATGCGCTTGGGGAAGACGACCGGCGCGACGAGCTTCTTCTTGAACTCTTCGGCCTGCTCGCCCTGGCCGTAGATCGGCGTGTCGATGATGCCGGGGCAGATGGTGTTGACGCGGACGCCGATGGCGGCCAGGTCGCGGGCGGCGGGCACGGTCATGCCGACGATGCCGCCCTTGGAGGAGGAGTAGGCGATCTGGCCGGTCTGCCCTTCGAGGGCGGCGACCGAGGCGGTGTTGATGACCACGCCGCGGGTGCCGAACTCGTCCACCGGCTCGGTCTTGGCGATCGCGGCGGCGCCGAGCCGGAGGCCGTTGAACGTGCCGATCAGGTTGACCTCGATGACCTTCTTGTACGAGGCGAGGTCGTGCGGAGAGCCGTCGCGGTTGACGGTCCGCGTCGCCCAGCCGATGCCGGCGCTGTTCACCACGACGCGCAGGGGCGCGCCGGTGGCGACGGCCGCGTCGACGGCGGCCTGCACCTGCTCCTCGTCGGAGACGTCGACCTTGACGAAGACGCCGCCGATCTCGTCGGCGATCGTCTTGCCCTTGTCCTCGTTGAGGTCGGCGACGACCACCTTGGCACCGTGCGCGGCAAGGTCCCGCGCGGTCGCCTCACCCAGTCCGCTCGCGCCGCCCGTGACGATGGCGGCAACTCCGTTTACGTCCATGAGCAGGAGGTTACCGGACTAGGCCGAATCGAATTCTAGTGATGTTACTCACGCGTATCAAAAATTGTCCAAGCGGTCCGACCGCTATTGCTCCTGAACCTGTACGGCGGGTGCGTGACCGTTCCAGGTGCAGAACAACGTCGAGGTGTGCGCGTCTTTCGTGAAGTCGACCCGCAGCCAGCCCGGCGCGTGCCAGGTCCGCACCTCGTACCCGGCGGCCGGGGTGGCGGAGACCAGCCGGGCCGACGTCGCGGTCATCGAGAGCACGACCTGGCCGCCGGTCAGGGTGTAGCTCCGGGCGTCCGTGTGCGGCGACGGCGTGGGCCGGACGCTGGACGGCCGGGGAGACGCATGCCGTACGGTCCGCTTCGGCGTCGCGCGTACGGTCGGGCTCGCCGGTGGCGGCGAAGAGGGGCCGGCGGCCGGGGAGACGGGGACGTGGTCGACGACGGAGCGGGCCGGCGGCGGGCCGAACACCGCGTTGTGCAGGACCGGGCGCGCGCCGAACCACACCAGCATCACCGCCAGCGAGGTGGCGCCGCCCCAGGCGGCCACGTACGTCATCGCCCGTCGCACCGCCCCAATGGTGCCGCAATAGCCGTGCTTTGTTGCCTTTTCGGCGGTTATGCGGTGCTCAACCTCTAAGGTGCCGGGCATGGCGAATGTGCTCGTGGTGGAGGACGACCCGTTCGTACGGTCGGCACTGATCCGGGAGCTCACCGAGCGGGCGCACGCCGTCCGCAGCGCGGGTACGGCGCTGGACGCCCTCCGTGAGGTGACCCGCGCCGCGCCGGACGTCGTCATCCTGGACCTGGGGCTGCCCGACCTCGACGGCGCGGAGGCGCTGAAGATGCTGCGCGGCGTCTCCGACGTCCCGGTGATCGTGGCGACCGCGCGCGACGACGAGACCGAGATCGTACGGCTGCTGAACGCCGGCGCCGACGACTACCTGATCAAGCCGTTCTCCGCCGAGCACCTGAGCGCCCGCCTCGGCGCCGTGCTCCGCCGGTCCCAGCAGACGGCCCGGCCGCGGGCGTACCAGGTGGGCGGCCTGCGGGTCGATCCGGACCGGCGCGAGGCGTTCCTCGACGACCGGCCGCTCGACCTGACGCGGCGGGAGTTCGACCTGCTGGCCCACCTGGCGTCGCGCCCCGGCCACGTCGTCTCCCGGCGGGAGCTGCTGACCGAGGTGTGGCGGCAGCCGTACGGCGACGACCAGACGATCGACGTGCACCTGTCCTGGCTGCGCCGCAAGCTCGGCGAGACCGCCTCCCGCCCGCGCTACCTGCACACCGTACGCGGCGTGGGCGTCAAGCTGATGGCGCCGTGAGGCGGTCGCTCGCGCTCGTGTCGGCGGCCGTCACCTCGATGGTCGCGCTGGCGTTCCTCATCCCCCTGGCGCTGATGGTCAAGGAGATCGCCCGCGACCGGGCGCTGAACGACGCCGAACGCCAGGCGGGGTCGCTCGCCCCGGCATTGGCCGTCACCACCGACCGCGGTGCCCTGCAGCGCGCCGTCGCCAGCACCCAGGCCGGAGCGGCGGGCCGGATGGCGGTCCACCTGCCCCTCAGGACGGGAGGCACGGTGGGGACCTCGCGGGCGCGGCCCGGCGACCTCGCCACCGCCACCACGCGCGGCCGGTCCTTCTCCGCCCCGGCGGCGGGCGGCTACGTGCTGCTGCAGCCGGTGGCGCTGGACCAGGACCGTACGGCGATCGTCGAGGTGTACCTGCCGCGCCAGGACCTGGCGCGGGGCGTACGGCCGGCGTGGATCACGCTCACGGTCGTGGCCGCCGTACTCGTCGCCGGGTCCGTCGTCGTCGCGGACCGCCTCGGCGCGCGCGTGGTCGGCTCCGCGCGGACCCTGGCCCGCGCGGCGACGGCCCTGGGCGGCGGCGACCTGCGCACCCGGATCGACCCGCAGGGGCCGCCGGAGCTGCGCGACGCCGGCCGCGCGTTCAACACGATGGCCGACCGCGTCGAGCAGCTCCTCGCCGCCGAACGCGAGCTGATCGCCGACCTGTCCCACCGGCTGCGGACCCCCCTCACCGCGATGCGCCTGAACGCCGCGGCGCTCGGCCCCGAACCCGCCGCCGAGCAGACCCGGCTCGCCGTCGCGCGCCTGGAAGAGGAGGTCGACTCGATCATCCGCTCGGCGCGCAAGCCGAAGGAGACCGCCCGGTGCGACGCCGCCGCGGTGCTCCGCGACCGGATGGCCTTCTGGTCCGCCCTCGCCGAGGACCAGGAACGCGACTGCGAGCTGATCGGCGCGGACGGGCCCGTCGCCGTCCCGGTGCCGCGCGGCGAGCTCAGCGCGGTGCTGGACTCACTGCTCGGCAACGTGTTCCGGCACACTGCGGAGGGCACGGCGTTCGCGGTGACGCTGCACGCGGGCGCGGGACTCGTCGGCATCCTCGTGGCCGACGCGGGCCCTGGCATCGCCGACCCGGAGGCCGCGCTGCGCCGGGGCTCCAGCGGCGGCGGCTCCACCGGCCTCGGCCTGGACATCGCCCGCCGCATGGCGGAGACCGTGGGCGGCGACGTCCGGATCGACCGGTCCCCCGCGCTCGGCGGCGCGCAGGTGCAGATCTGGCTGCCCACGACGCCCAAGCGCCCCCGAACGAGGCGGCGGCCTTAGCGTCGCGGAACCGTCCGTCCGCATCGGGGGCTCGTACGAGCCGCTGATCATTGATTGATTACCCGTATGGCGTTGAGAGAGCTCTACCCTCCGATCGAGCCGTACGAGTCCGGCCTCCTCGGTGTCGGTGACGGCAATGACCTGCACTGGGAGGTCTGCGGAAACCCCGCCGGCAAGCCCGCGGTCTTCCTGCACGGCGGCCCGGGCGGCGGCGTCCTGCCCGCCTTCCGCCGGTTCTTCGATCCGGCCGCCTATCGCATCGTGCTGTTCGACCAGCGCAACTGCGGTGCCAGCCGGCCCAGTGCCGGCGACCCGCGGGTCTCGCTGGAGCACAACACGACCCCGCACCTGGTCGCCGACATCGAGCGGCTCCGCGAGCATCTGCGCATCGACCGCTGGCTGGTCTTCGGGGGAAGCTGGGGCAGCACCCTCGCCCTCGCGTACGCCCAGGCCCATCCGCACCGCGTCACCGAACTCGTGCTTCGCGGCATCTACCTGGTCCGCCGGTCCGACGAGGCCTGGACGTTCACCGACACCGGCATCGCCCAGTTGTTCCCCGCCGAGTGGGCGGCGTTCCGCGACGCCGTCCCCGCCGCCGAGCGGGACGACCTGATCGCCGCCTACGGCCGTCGTATCGGCGACCCGGACCCGGCGGTGCACCTCCCCGCGGCCCGTGCCTGGATGGACTGGGAACTGTCCGCCAACACCCTGCTCCCCATCGAGCCGCCGGCACTCGACGACGCGGCCCTCATCTCCTCCGCCCGCATCCTCCACCACTACATCGCGGGCGGCGGGTTCCTCCCCGACGGCGGCCTGCTGCCGGGCATCGACCGCATACGGCACATCCCCGCCGTGATCATCAACGGTCGTTACGACATGAAGACCCCGCCTCGCCAGGCATGGGATCTGCACCAGGCCTGGCCCGAGGCCGAGTTCCACATCGTCGAGGACGCGGGCCACGGCAGCATGGAATCCGGGATCCTGCACCACCTGATCGGCGCCACCGACCGCTTCCGTTCCCGAAGTTCCGCGAACGGGCCCCGGATGGCGTGAAGCCGGGCGTTCCCACTCGGAGCCGGGCACCAGATCAAACGCGCTTCAACCGCTCCTTAAGCACGCCTTAACGGCCGTCCACGGGGCACCGCGCGGCCGTACGTTGGCACCGCCCTGCAGGCGCAGACCCCGCATCCCCGGTTCCACTGGAGGTAGTCCCTCATGAACGCAGACCGCGCGCGCCGCCGACGGCGGATGCCGCTGCTGGTCGGCCTCGCAGCCGTGATCGGCGCCGGCGGCGTCGCCCTGGCGACCGGCGGCGCGAGCACCGGCGGCCTGATGGCGGCGAGCGGCTCGGCCGACACCGCCTCCGTACGGGCCGCGTACCGCACCGTCTCCTCCTGGGACACCGGCTACACCGGCCAGTACACGCTGACCAACGACGGCACCGGCACCGTGCACGGCTGGGACCTGTCCTTCGACCTGCCGGCCGGCGCGAAGGTGACGAGCCTGTGGAACGGCGTGTCCCACCAGGACGGCGCCCACGTCACGGTGAAGAACGAGAGCTGGAACGCCGATCTCGCGCCCGGCCAGGAGCGGCAGGTCGGGTTCACCGTGGACGGCAAGGCGGCGGCCCCGACCGCCTGCCAGGTCAACGGCGCCTCCTGCTCCGGCGACGGCGCTCCCGCGCCCTCCCCCACCACGAGCACTCCCGCCCCGCCGTCGAACCCGCCCTCGGATCCGCCGACCACCCCGCCGTCCTCCTCGGCCGGTGGCTTCGCGCCGTACGTCGACGTCGGCCTCTACCCGCCGTTCGACCTGACCGGCACGGCCGCCAAGACGGGCGTCACGACGTTCAACCTGGCGTTCATCGTGGCCGGCGGCGGCTGCACGCCCAAGTGGGGCGGCTCCCAGGCGCTCGCCGACAACGACGTCGCCAAGCAGATCGGCGCGCTGCGCACGGCCGGCGGTGACGTCCGCGTGTCGTTCGGCGGCGCCAACGGCACCGAACTCGCCCAGGCCTGCTCCGACGCGGGAACGCTCGCGTCCGCGTACAGGCAGGTCATCGACGCGTTCAAGCTGAAGAAGGTCGACTTCGACGTCGAGGGTGCCGCGATCGCCGACCAGGCCGCCAACGGCCGACGCGCCCAGGCGATCGCCACGCTGCAGAAGCAGGTGCCGGGCCTGGAGGTGTCGTTCACGCTGCCGGTCCTGCCGTCCGGGCTGACCCAGGACGGCGTGAACCTGCTGAAGAACGCCAGGCAGAACGGCGACTCCGTCTCGGCCGTCAACATCATGGCGATGGACTACGGCGACGGCCAGGCCCCGAACCCGAGCGGCAAGATGGGCGACTACGCCATCCAGGCGGCGACCTCGACCGAGGCGCAGGTCCGTGACGCGCTCGGCCTGAGCAGCGCGTGGAGCCGGATCGCGGTCACCCCGATGATCGGCGTGAACGACACGAACACCGAGGTGTTCACCGTCGCCGACGCCAAGAAGCTCGCGGCCTTCGCCAAGCAGAAGAACCTCGCGTGGCTGTCGATGTGGTCGGCGACCCGCGACAAGGCGTGCCCCGGCGGACCGCAGCAGTGGGCGAGCGCCACCTGCAGCGGCATCGCCCAGAACGACCTGGACTTCACCAGGGCGTTCACCGGCTGACCGGACCTTCCTCTCCCCGCTCCGTGGCGGGGCCGTGCAGCGCACGCACGGCCCCGCCACGCCCCTGTTGCGGGGCGGGATGGATCACATGGCCGCGGTTCCCGCGCCCCGCTCCCGTGCTCATGGCTACCGTGGGAGGGCCGGTATGAAGATCAACCGGTTACGTCGACCGAGGTTGCCTCCCGTGAACAATGAGAACGTCTCCCACCCGCCCTTCGCCGCGGAGCCGCCGCTCCGCCTGATCGTCACCGGCGGGGGGACCGGCGGCCACACCTACCCGGCCTTGACCGCGGTGCGGACCCTCCGGGCCCGGCTGCAGCGCTCGGGCCGCGCGCTGGAGGTGCTGTGGGTCGGCAAGGCCGACAGCCTCGAGTCGCGGGTCGCCGCCGGGGAGGGCATCCCCTTCGCCACGGTCGTCACCGGCAAGATCCGCCGCTCCAGCAACCCGATCAAGCTCCTGTCCCCGGCCAACGTGAAGGACATGCTCCGGGTCCCGCTGGGCGTGCTCCAGGCCCGGAAGATCATCAAGAGGTTCCGCCCGGACGTGGTGCTGGCGACGGGCGGCTACGTCGCCGTCCCGGTCGGGGTCGCCGCCGCCCGGCTGTGCCACCGTCCCCTGGTGGTCCACGAGCAGACGGTCCGGCTCGGCCTGGCCAACCGCAGCCTCGCCGGCCGGGCGACGCGCGTCGCCGTCTCCTCGGAGTCGACCCTGCCGCTGCTGCCCGAGAAGACCCGCGCGAACGCCGTGGTCACCGGCAATCCGGTACGGCCGGAAGTCCTCCAGGGACGGCCGGAGAAGGCGGTCCACGCGCTGAACCTGCACGGTTTCGACCCGCACCGCCCGACCGTCTACGTCACCGGCGGCGCGCAGGGGTCGCAGCAGATCAACACCCTCGTCGCCGGCATCCTGCCGTGGCTGCTGTCCCGCGCCAACGTCATCCACCAGTGCGGACCGGACAACCTCGCCGGCCTCCGGCAGCACACCGCGTCCCTGCCGCAGGAGCTCGCGGCCCGCTACCTGCTGACCGACTACGTCGGCCCGGAGCTGCCCGACGTCCTCGCGCTGGCCGACGTGGTCATCTCCCGGAGCGGCGCCGGCACGATCGCCGAGCTCACCGCCCTCGGCAAGGCCGCCGTGTTCATCCCGCTCGCCTCCGCGGCGGGCGACGAGCAGGCGCACAACGCGCGTCACCTGCAGGACACCGGAGCCGCCGTCGCCCTGCTCGGGGAGGCGACGCCGCAGACCCTCGGCGCCGCGGTGGATCCGCTGCTCTCCGACCCGGCCAGGCGGGTCGCCATGGCCGAACGGGCCCGCGCCGCCGGACGCCCGGACGCCGCCGACCGGCTCGTCGATGTCCTCTTGTCCGTCGTGGCCCACGGAGCTCACTGAGCCTGCCGGGGCGGGAGTCCGAAGGAGCGCCGGGCCGCATGGACGGATTCACGGCCCATTCCGAGGCCATCGGCGACGCGGCCCGCGGCGCCGATGCCCTGGCCTCCCGGGTGCAGGACATCCATCGCACCACCGACGCCGTGGCGCACTCGCTGTCCGGTTCGCACCCGTGGGGGATCCTCAGGCCCGTACGGAGTGAGTTCCTGTCGCTGGCGGCCGAGTTCCAGCAGCACCTCGGCCACATGTCCGGCGCGATCGAGGGCGCGCGAGAACGCCTCCACACCATGGGGGCCCACTACTCCGCGACCGAGACGATGATCCTGCAGACCCTGGCCCTCGCTGGGCGCGACCACGGCAGCGGCCAGGAGGTCCGCCGGCTGAATCCGGCCTCGCGCTTCTACCGGGACCATCGAACGTGGAACGGGGTCATCACCGCCCTGCCCCCGCCCTTCGGCGCGGCCGGGGCGGCCGCTCTCGACGCATGGCGCTTCACCGGCGACCTGACCAGCGACGACAAGTACAACATCGGCACGGACATCGCCCTGCTGGCCACGGACGCCTCCTCGGCCTTCCTCGAGATCCGCGCCAACTACGACTTCCTCCTCGCCGATCCGATGGGGTTCCTGGTCCGCTACGGCCTCGGCTTCCTGCTCAACGCCTTCTACTGGACGAAGTGGGTCGTGGACTGGCTCACGGGGGATCCGATCGCCGTCGGACAGGCCGCGTACAACTTCGACAGCATCGCCGAGAGCTGCCGCGGCCTCGCGGAGGACCTCGGCGAAGCCCTGAGCCGCACCCTGAGCGGAGAACGAGGGGACGCCGCGGACGCGGCGCGGACCCGCCTGACGGCCCTGCGCGACGGCATCGCGGACACCGGGAACAGCGCCGACCGGATCGCCGCCCTGCTGCAACTCGTCAGCTCGCTCATCGCCGACGTCGAGACCATCCTGCGGGGAATGATCAGCAATCTCGTCGCCTGGGCGGTCTACGCCTGGATCAGCGCCGGGCTGCTCGCGGCCGAGTCGTTCGGGGTCTCGGAGGTCGCCGCCGTCAGGCAGATCACGGCCGAGTCGTCGAGAACGGCCAGCCAGGTGACGAGCGTGCTGACCCTGCTCAAGGCATTCATCCGCCGCATCGGCGAACTCATGGCCCGGCTGCGCACCGAGCTACGGCACATCAAGGAGAAGTCCTTCGCGAAACTCCTCGACTCGTCCGTCGGCGCGAAGTTCTGGAACTCGCCGTACGGCGGCGGGCGCCAGACCATGGACTACGTCAAAGAGGACGCGGTACGGGGACGGCACGCGAAGATCGGCAACTTCCACATCTTCGTGAGCACGTCCAAGCAGGCCGTACGAGCGACGCAGAACGGTGCCCTCAACAAGTTCGGATTCCACCTGTACCGCACCACCCCGACGGGAGAGCGCTATCCCGACGGCAAGCGGCACATCCGGATGATGTCGTACCAGGTGTCGGACGGCAACGGCGGAGTGCGCTCGGTACGGAACCCCGTCGGAGTCGTCGGCGCCTCGGCGGCGACCGTCCTGCCGATCGGCCGCAGCGTCGAGTACCGGCTGCGAGCCGGCCACGTACCGCCCGGCCAGGTCATCGACCAGAACCTCGACCTCTGGGCCACCGAGGGAGACCCGCAGCCCCCCGACCCGGCCACCTGACCCGCTCCCCCGCCGACAGTACGCGCCACGGCATAAGAACCCGGACTCCGCGGTGTCCGTCAGCAGATCACAACCGCCACTTCGACGCACTCCCCGGTGTTGGTGCTGGACTCAGCCTTCCGCCAGTCGACATTCGACAGATCGATCTCGGGCATGAACGCACGTCCCTCGCTGGGTGGGTCAAGAATTCGCCAGTTCCCCGGCGATGAACGTCATCGTATCGGCGGGGCTCAACGCCACCCCGACGAGATGTCTGAACCCCTCGTGAAACGCGCTGACCTCGGCTCTCTCCTCGACGTACAGTTCGCCGGCGAAATTATCGACGTAGACGGCGTCCCGATCGGCCTCTTCCGGGAACTGCAGGATCGTGAATGGGCCACGCCCGGCACCGGGGTGCGCGCCGATGGCGAACGGGATCAGCTGCAAGGTCACGCCGGGCAGGCGGGCCACCTCCGCCAGCCGCTCTAGCTGGGCCCGCATGACCTGCGGTCCGCCGATCGGGCGGCGCAGCACCGCTTCGTCGATGACCGCCCACACACTCAGCGCATCAGGCCCGGTAAGGATTTGCTGGCGCTCCATCCGTACGGTGACGCGGTCTTCGAGTACTTTCTCGCTGGCCTCGTCCGGCGTGACCTGGATCAAGGCACGGGCGTACGCCTCGGTCTGAAAAAGGCCCGGCACGATCAGCGGCTGGTAGGTGAGGAGCTTCGTCGCTTCTGCTTCGAGGCCGATGTAAGTGGTGTACGTCGCCGAAAGCATTTTGCTGTACGGCTGCCACCAACCTTTCTGGCGGCCTTCCCGAGCAAGACGGAGAAGTTCCTCCCGCTCGCGTTCATCGGTGACGCCATAGACCTCGAGGAGGTTGCGGACGTCGCCGATGTTCGGCCGGATCCACTGAGCGCTCTCGATGAACCGCAGCTTCGCGACGGAGAACTCCAGTCGCTCGGCGACCTGCTCCAAGGTCATCCCGGCATGGGCGCGCAACTGCCGTAGCTCGGCGGACAAGCGCCGACGGCGCAGGGTCGGGCTGCGGCGTTCTGGCATGCAGGCGATCGTAGCCACCACAGTCAGGGAACCAGTCATAAGTCACTTTTCATGCCAGGCAAAGATTGCCCTTGAAACTTTGCCTGATCAACGCCATGCTGACCCAGTACCTGGCCCTCAAGTCGTACGGTCAGGCCTTCATTCGCTACGGAGAGTGATGACGATGTCACGTGAACCAACTATTACCGGACGTGTCACCCCCACCGACGTCTCACCCGTCCTCGCCGCCGGACTCCGCCGGCCGTCATGGATCGCGCTGCGCGCCGAACCTGCCGCCGTCGCCCGTGGCCGCCGCTTCGCCGGGGACGTCATCTCCGGGCACACCCTCGACGCCGATCACGCCTACACGGTTCGGCTCCTGGTCTCGGAGCTGCTGACGAACGCCGTCAACGCCGCCCGCGCCCTGCGCGAATGGCCGTACGACGCCTGGCCGCTGCGCCTCGACGTCGCCGCCTGCAGTCGGTGTGCGTACCTCGCCGTCACGGACCCCGATCACCGGCCGCTGCCCGCGTCCGATGAGGGCGGCCAACTCGTCGAGCACGGACGCGGCCTCGGGATCGTCGACCACATCGTCGCCGCCCGATGGGTCACCTACACCGAGCACGGCAAGACGGTGCACGTCGTCGTCGCGGCACCCGATGTCACGTTAACGCCCGAGGAACTGGAGCGGATCCGGGAGTCGCGCCGGTGAGAGCATCTCCCTCCTGGACAACGCCGAGGATTGTGGTGCCCCCAGCAACCAAAAACCACGGCAATAACGGCGGCCGCGGTTTCTGTTGACCGGCGAATGCGCCAATCCGGACATCCGGCCTGCCACACCGAGCAAAGCCCCGGGACCACCGACCCGGACCCCAAGAGCTGTCCACGCCCACGAGACGTACCGAACGCACGGCGACCGCGGGCCATAGGTAAGGCCCGGACGGCGTCAGAATCCCGAGCGCCGCAATGTGCGTCGGCCCCCCTGAACAACGCCGAGGATCGTGGTGCCCCCAGCCACCAAAACCCACGGCACTAACGGCGGCCCCAGTCTCTACCGATCAGCGAAATGCGCCAATCGGGGCATTCAACCGGGCCGATCCGACGTCCGCCCGTAGGGCCCTGCCGTGCCCGCCCCCCGGTTTACGGGAGGGTGCCGATGATGACCGTCGCGTCGGTCTCCTCGCAGGTCGCCACGCGAGCGGACAGGCCGGCACGGGCGACGACCTCCAGGGCGGCCGATACCTGGCGGTCGCTGGTCTCGAAGAGCAGATGACCGCCCGGGGCCAGCCACGCCGGCGCCTCCGTGGTCACGCGGCGGGCGATGTCCAGCCCGTCGGCGCCGCCGTCGAGCGCGACCCGCGCCTCGTGGTCGCGGGCCTCGGCGGGCAGCAGGGGAACCTCTCCCGTGGGGACGTATGGGACGTTGGCCAGGAGGACGTCGACGCGACCGCGCAGCGTCGCGGGCAGCGGTTTGTACAGGTCACCCTCGTACAGCCGACCGCCGACGGCCGCGAGGTTGCGACGGGCGCAGGCGACGGCAGCCGGATCGATGTCGGCGGCGTACACCTCGACTCCCACCCCCACCTGAGCGCCGCCGCGCACCCCTTCCTCGCCGCGTACCTCACGCTCGCCGTATGCCTTAGGCCGGCCACGTACTCCGGCCTCGCGGCGTACCTCACGCTCGCCGTACGCCTTAGGCCGGCCACGTACTCCGGCCTCGCGGCGTACCTCGCTCTCACCGCGCACGCCGGCTCCGCGCGCTCCAGCTCCGCCTGCCTCGGCACCGTCTGCCTCGGCATCGCCCGCCCCGGCATCGCCCGCCCCGGCATCGCCCGCCCCGGCATCGCCCGCCCCGGCATCGCCCGCATCGGTGGCGTCTGGTGCCTCCGGGTCGGCGAGGAGCGCGGCCAGCGCGGCGCTCAGGGCGCCTGAGCCGCAGCACAGGTCGAGGATCACCGCGCCAGAGCCGGCTAGGGCGGCGGCTTGGTGGACGAGGAACTCGGTTCGGCGTCTCGGTACGAACACGCCCGGATCGACCGCGATACGCAGCCCGCAGAACTCAGCCCAGCCGAGAACATGCTCGAGCGGCAGGCCGGCGACGCGCCGGTCCACCATGGCGGCGAGGTCGCCGGGCGTACGTGCCGTGTCCAGCAGCAGCCGCGCCTCATCCTCGGCGAACACGCAGCCGGCGGCCCGGAGACGGGCGACGATCGCGGCGGGGGAAGGGGAGAAGGTCGACATGAGAGGACGACAACCCTACTAGGGCCCGCCTCAACGGCAGCTCAGTGCTGCCGGTAGTCGATCGCGCAGAACGTAGGCGGCCGACCGCCCCGGCTGCCCCGGTTCTTGCGGCGCCGGATCTGGTCGGTCTCGCGAGGACCCCGGATTCAGCCTTCGCGGAGCATGGACACGAGTGTCGGGCCGACCGAACGGGAAGCGAAAGATCCCGCCAAAGACCCATTCGTCACAGTGCCGCAGTCGGCGCGGATCGACACAACCAGCCTGGGCGCCGCAGGGAAAGTTGAAATCAAGAATACCTGCGACCGAGAGGCCACTTCAGGACACCCGTGATCGCCCGGCAGGAGAGGCGACCTCATCAGAGCCGCTATACGATCGATATGATGTGCGGAGATTGATACATCTGCATTCAGCTCCACATTGTCGGCGCTGTAAGCACGCGCACCATAGAAGCAGGCCCGAAGCGCGCTGGGATCTCCGGAGAACATCCGCCTTTCATCCAGCTTGCGGTATTTACGGTCCCGATCCGTCCGCCCCACCGCAGGCGGGGCGGACGGACACTTCACCACTCCGGACCCGTGCTCTCGAATCAAGAGGCCCACCTGTACAGCGGCGATGACCACCCCAGCTGAAATCATGATCGACACGATTGCGCGGCAAACAGCGAACCGACGTGATTCTCTGCAGGATTCGGCGAGGCGACCAGGCATAACCGCTTTACTCTACCTTGCATGCGCCCTAGATCTTTTGCTCGCCGCATATAGGAACGGCTCGCCTCGCAACGGAGCGAGAGGCCATCAAGGACCTGCGGGGATGACCTCACGACCTTCGGCCAGTGCGGCGCTCACCTGCGGTCGAGCCAGACCCTCGATGCTCGACCTTGATGCCGGGAGTCCCAACGTTCACGGGCCCCCTAGGGGCGGACGCCCGGCTAGGCGGTTGGCGGCTCGCCGGGGTCGCCCGGCGACTCTGACGGTTCGCTCGGTCCGGTCGGGGGCGTCGCCCCGGCAGGGCCTGCGGCCAGGGCCGCTCGCAGCGACTCCAGGGCGTCCAGGGCGATCTCGAACAGGGGGCGCTCGTCGTCTCGGTCCACCCACTCGTCGAGCGCCACGGTGAGCACGGTGACGCCGGTGTCGGCGAGCACGGCCGCGGTCATCGGGGCCAGGCCGCGGCGCACGAAGCCGTCCCGGACCGCCTCCCGCAGGGCGGCGCGCTTGCGCAGGTCGCGCTCGCGCAGGCCGTCGTCGGACCGGATGAGGGCGCGCAGCTGCCGCACCTCGGCCCTCCGCCCGTCGAACCGGGTCTCGGCCACGGTGCGCAGGCCCTCCACGAGCACCGTCACCGGGTCCATCGACGCCGGCGCGTCGGCCAGCATCCGGGCGGCCATCTGGGAGAACTCGTCTTCGGCGAAGAGGACCTCGCGCTTGTCGGCGAAGTGGCGGAAGAAGGTCCTGGTGGTCAGGCCCGCCCGGGCGGTGATCTCCGGCACGGTCGTCGCGGCGAATCCCTGCTCGGCGAACAGTTCCAGCGCCGCCCGCTGTAGGCGCTCGCGCGCGTCCGGCCGCCATCTGCTCACCGGACCAGTCTAGGTGATGACATGTCGTGTCATCATCGGCTACCGTGATGACACGGCATGTCGTCACTCACGGTGACGGCGGAGAGGAGTACGACGTGGGTGGCGAGGTCTGGATCCTGGGCGGCAGCGGCCGCAGCGGCCAAGCGATCGCGGCACAGCTGGCACGCCGGGGCGTGGCACCGGTGTTGGTCGGCCGGAACGCCGAGCGGCTGGCCGCCGCGGCGGCGCGGGTCGACAGCGGGCGCACGGTGGCCGCCGGCTCGGTCGAAGCGATGGTCGACGAGATCCACCGGCAGGAACCGGCCGTGGTGGTCAACACGGTCGGGCCGTTCACCGCGACCGCGCCGCCGGTCACGCGCGCCTGCCTGGACGTCGGCGACTACGTCGACCTGGCCAACGACGTGGCTGCGGTGACCGGCGTGCTCGGCCTGCACGAGGCGGCTTCGGCCGCGGGACGATGCCTGGTGACCGGGGCCGGGTTCGGCGTCACGGCCGCCGAGAGCGTGGTGGTCCACCTGTGCGCGGGCCGTCCGGCGCCGGTGCGGGTACGGGGCGACATGGTGCCCTCGATCGACGTGGCCGCCGGGCAGGTCGGCGAGGCGCTCGCCGCCACCCTCGTCGAGGGCATCCCTGGCGTCGAGGGCGGCCGCCGGTACGGAGGTCGCCGTTACCGGGACGGCCGGCTCGCACCGGCACCCATCGGCGGCGAGCCGGCCCACCTCGTACTCCCCGGCGGCGAGCGGGTCACCACCGCGAGCGTCCCGCTCGGCGAGCTGGTCGCGGCACAGCGGGCCAGCGGGGCGCCTGACGTCGTCGCCGCGTCCAGCGAGGCTCCCTCCTCGCCGCTGATGCGCGCGGTCCTGCCGGCGGCCACCGCGCTGCTGGCCAGCACCCGGATACGGGACTTCGCCCGGCGCCGGCTGGCCCGAGTGCAGGTCAAGGCCCGCCCGCGGCCACGCCCGCACTCCTGGGGACACGCGCGCCTGGAGTGGGCCGACGGCACCGTCCAGGAGGGCTGGCTGCGCGTCGGTGAGGCGCAGGAGTTCACCGGCACGGTCCCCGCCGAGGTGGTGCACCGCCTGTTGTCCGGCGAAGGCCGACCCGGCGCGTACACGCCGGCCGCCCTGTTCGGCCCGTCGCTGGCCGAGGCATGCGGCGGAACGTACGTGCCGGCCACCGCACGGACCGCTTCATGAGGTTCCGGCTCACGCCGGAGCCGCCCACGGCTACCCGACCGGCCGCCGACTCCTCCTAGATACGCCTGCCGACCCCCAGGTCGTCACTCCCCTGGGGCCGGTCGGCCGGTGGGGGTTCGAGCGGCCGGTCGGCGGGGGGCTCGGGATCGGCGGCAGGTCTTCCCTGGCCGATGAACTGGACGGCGAGCGCGGCGAAGACGATCGCCATGCCGGTCAGCTGATGCGCGGCGAGCCGGTCGTCGAGGAACGTGACGCCGATGACGACCGCGACGACGGGGAGCAGGTAGAAGGCCAGTCCCGCCTGGACCGGGCCGATGGAGGCGATGAGCCAGTAGTTGATGCCGAAGGCCACGGCGGTGCCGATGCCCATGAGGAGGAGGGACACGGTCACGCCCGGCGTCAGGTGCAGCGGCCGGGTGACCTGCGGTGCGGACACCACCAGCATGACCAGCCCGGCCGACAGCGCCTGGGTGGTGGCGAGGGTGAGCTTGGAATAGCCCAGGTGGTCGATCAGGTGCCGGGCGTAGGTGTAGGCCAGGGCGTAACAGGCGGCGCCGCCCAGGCAGGCGAGCTGGCCGGTGAGGGAGGAGCCGCCGGTGCCCCGCCACGGGGCGAGCACCACGAACAGCCCCGCGAAGCCGATCGCGGAGGCCACCACCTCGATCCGGCTGCTGCGGCTGCGGAGGATCAGCCAGACGGCCGGAATGGTCATCAAGGGCGTGGCGCCGCTGTAGATGCCGGCCAGGCTGCTGGTGACGCTCTCCTGTCCCCAGGCGAACAGGAGCCAGGGCACGGCCTGGCCGAGCAGGCCCATGCCGGTCAGCCTCAGCCACACGCCCGGCCGCCGGGGAAGCGGGGTCCGGGTCGCGAGCGAACAGGCGAGCAGCAGCAGCCCGCCCAGCCAGAGCCGGGCCAGCACGATCTGCGCGGGGTCCGATCCGTGCAGGGCCTCCTCGACCAGAAGGAAGTTGGTGCCCCAGATGACCGCGAGTGCGGTCAGGCCGACGACGCTGAGGACACGCACGTCAGTGCCTTACCGGCGGCGGACGGGTAGGACCCGACGGTGAGGTCGCGCAGGCTCGCGCGGCCGTACCAGGCGATGATCTCTCCGTCGAGGCGGGCGCGCTGCTCGAGGATGTCGGTGACGGCGGCGGCGCATTCGCGGACCTCTTCGAGCCCGACGAAGGGGAGCTCGGCGAGCAGTTCGAGGGTGACCGCCTCGTGGTCCTCATCCTCGTTGACGCCGGAGTGCGCGACGATCGGCGCGGTGAACTCCTCGGGCAGGCCGAGCTCCTCGCAGCGCCGTACGAACAGCTCCAGGAACTCCGGCTCCGGCTCCTCCATCGGGAACAGCGTGGCGAACAGCGCCGCCGGGAACTCGTAGGCGTACACGCCCAGCGCGGCCATCAGCGCCATCGTCGCCGGGAGCGGCTGCACGCGCCGCAGCACCTCCCGTGAGACGCCGACGGCCTGCAGGGACTTCTCCAGCAGCCGGTCGTGGTTGCGTTCCATCTGGTAGAAGGCCATGGTCTTGGACCACGCGGTCTGGCTGATGTCGTCCCGGGCCAGCACCGGGGCGAGGGCGCGCGGGCAGAGATGGGTGATGTGCCAGTACTCGACGGCGTAGCCGATGAGCTGGTCGCGGGTCACCTCACCGGCGGCCAGTGCCTGCACGAAGGGGCTGTGCAGCCGGGCGCGGACGGCGTCGGCGTTGCGCTTGAGCCGCCCGTACGCGGCGACGCCGGACAGGCCTTCGGCGGGGGCGGTGGCCGACTCGGTCAGCATGCCCTGCTCGTCGAGGGCGGCCAGCAGCTCGTCGAGTTCGTCCGCTGTTCCGGGGAAGACCTCGGCCAGGTCCGCGGCGCTCCGTCCGCCCTCCTGGAGGAGCTTCAGGAAGCGCTGCTCGGCGTCTCCGCCGTGGAGGAAGTCGAGTTCGAGCCAGCGGCGGTCGCCGAGGTAGCGCAGCGTGGCTCCGGCGTCGCCCGCCTCGATCCGCACCTGCGGGCGGAGCGCCGGCCGCTCGAAGAGACGATGTCCGCTCATCTGCCGTCCCCTTCGTACGCCGGCCGCAGCAGGGGGCGTGCCGGGTCGCCGTAGTAGTCGAGAATCCCGTTGAAGAACGCGGCGTACGCCTCGACGAACAGGTGGGCCTTGCCGATCAGCCGCGCCTCGGTGGCGGCGTCGAGACCCGGCAGCCGGGAGAACAGCTCCCTGCTGACGCTGCCGTGGTCGTGCGCGGCGTTGATCTTGGCGTGCATGCGGAGCGGCTCGACGAACTCGGGATCGAGGTCGGCCTTTCCGCAGGCCTCCAGGAACGAGTCGTACGCGGCGTTCTCCGCGTCGCCCTCGCTGTTCAAACGTCCTTCGAGGACGCCGATGGTCGCCATGAAGAACAGCGGGTCGGTCCGTGCCCACCAGGAGAGCATCCTGATGAGCGCGGTGGTGGTCGGCAACGGGCGGGATCGCAGGAGGTCGTCCTTCGTTATTCCTAGGCAGGAGAACGCCCGTACGACGATATCGTCGTGTTTGTGCTCTTCCTGGTAGAACTCGTTCGCCAGGGTACGGAGTCCCGCGTTCTGCGGCAGCGCGAGAATGGCCGAGTCGAATTCGTTCTCGTGGAAGAGGAAGAACCAGTTCTCCAGCCCGAAGCCGTGGAAGACGCTGGGCGGAAGGGACTCGGGGCGCCGCACGACCGCCTGCCAGAACGGCCCGTCGAAGATCAGCTCCTCCATGAGCTCGTTCAGCACGTGCTCGACATCGGCGAGCACGGCGAGGGGGTGGCGTCCCGCGGCCGGAGCACCCTCGTCGAGAAGGCCCGCGACCTGCGCGGGGACCAGGACGTCGCGGAGGGTCTCCTCGGACACCTCGGCCCGCGCCGCGATCTCCGTGAGGGGTGTTCCGCCGTCCAGCCGGCCCAGCACGGCCGCGAGCTGCTCGACGGTGAGGCCCTCGGCCGGTTCGACGTCGAAGGTCTCGTTCGCGGTGCGCAGCTCGATCGCGTCGTCCACTCGACGGTGTTCGGCGAGGAGCAGCGGTCTTTCCGGGACGATCCTGTCGTCACCGTGCTGTTCGTTCATGTCCGGTTCCTTCGCGAAAGGTCGCCGACGAACGCCGGGCCGCGGCGGAATCCCGCCACGACCCGGCCCGTGTTCTGGATCAAAGGTGCACGCCGGAAAGGGCGACGACCTTCGAGCGGCGCTTGATCTTCATGCGACCATCCCTTCGTGCGACGGACCGGACACTGCCGCCGGTTTCAGACGGCTTTGATCAACAAAACATGCCGGACTTGCGAACGTCAACACTCGCGGAAAAGTCGACCCAAAGCCCTCCTTTAGGTCGCGCCGGAATAGAAGCGTGCAGCAAAGGTGAGGCTGCTCTCACCGGATGGATCCCCCCGGCTGACGTAGGCCGATTGCGTCAGTCAGGGGAGGGCTTTCCGTCCTGGCAAGGCGACGATCGATGGTGTCAATCGACCTCGGCAGGATCTCGTCCCCTCCGAGCCTCCCCTGCCTAACCGGGGGCACCACCATGCACGAGCCGGAATTCCTCCACGGCGCCGGCGTCCGACCCGGCGCGCTCCTGCATCATCGCGACCACCATCGCGACGTCGCGCGGCACCGCGCGACCCGACCGACCGTCACGGCCGTCATCCCCACCCTCAACGAGGCCGACAACCTCCGTTGGCTGCTGCCCCGCCTGTCCGGGGTCGACGAGGTCATCGTCGTCGACGGGGAGTCGGCGGACGGTACCGCCGACGTCGCCCGGCGGCTGCGGCCGGACGCCGTCGTCATCAGCCAGCCGCCCGCCGGGAAGGGCGCGGCGATGCGAGCCGGCTTCCAGGCCGCCACCAGCGACGTCATCGTCGCCATCGACGCCGACGGCAGCATGGACCCGAGGGAGATCGACGCGTTCGTCGCGTTGATCTGCTGCGGGTTCGACGTCGTCAAGGGTTCGCGCTACTGCGTGGGCGGCGGCTCCGACGACCTCACGCTGCTGCGGAGGGCCGGGAACCTCTGGCTGACCAGGCTCGCCAACGTGCTGTACCGGGTGCGCTGGACCGACCTGTGCTACGGGTACATCGCGCTGCGCCGCTCCGTCGTGGACCGGCTGGGCCTGGCCGCCGACGGGTTCGAGATCGAGACGGAGCTGTGCGTCAACGCCGTCACGACCGGGCTGCGCATCGCCGAGCTGCCCAGTCACGAGCTCGACCGCAGGTCGGGCGTCTCGAAGCTGAACGCCGGACGGGACGGCCTGCGGGTGCTGCGCACGATGATCCGGGGCCGGCGGGGGCCCGCGAACCGGGCCCGGCCGCGGCCGCGGACCGCCCTCGCCCCGGAGCGCGCGGCCCTGGAGCAGGTCCTGGAGGAGGCGCGCGGGTGAGGTTCGACATCGCGCGCCCGGATGAGCTCGGGGAAGCGGAGCTGGCGCGCTGGCGCGCGCTCCAGTGCGCCGGCCCGCCCCCCGGCGCCCCCGGCCCGGCCCCCGACGGCCCCGGCCCGGTCTCCGGCGGCCCCGGCCCGGTCTCTGGCGGGCCGGTCCCCACCGCACCGGTCTCCGGCGGCCCGATCCCCACCAGCCCGATCCCCGGCGGTCCGGCCCTGGGCAACCCGTTTCTCGCGCCGGAGTTCACGCTGGCCGTGGGCCGGTTCCGGGCCGGCGCGCGGGTGGCCGTGCTGAGCGACGGCACCGGGATCGCGGGCTTCTTCCCGTACGAACGGCACGCGCTCGGGCTGGGCCGTCCGATCGGCGCCGGACTGACCGACTGCCAGGGCCTCATCGGCCCGCCGGACCTGGAGTTCGACGTACGGGCGCTGCTGCGCGCCTGCCGCCTGTCGGTGTGGGAGTTCGACCATCTGCTCGCCGACCAGGCGGCGTTCGCGCCGTTCCACGCCGAGACCCGCGTCGAGCCGGTGATGGACCTGCGCGCGGGCTTCGCCGCGTACGCGGAGGAGGTACGGAAGCGGTCGCCGAAGACGCTGAAGACCGTCCGGTACAAGGAGCGCAAGCTCGGCCGCGAGGCCGGCGAGGTGACCTACACGTTCGACGAGCGCGACCCGGCGGAGCTGCGGCGGCTGATGGCGTGGAAGTCCGCCCAGTACCGCCGGACCGGCCGCACCGACCGATTCGCCGTGCCCTGGATCGTGGCACTCGTCGAGCACCTGCACGAGACCGGCGCCGGGGTGCTCAGCGTGCTGCGCGCCGGAGGCCGTCCCGTCTCCGCGCACCTGGGACTGCGGGCGGGCCCGGTCATGGCGGGCTGGTTCCCCGCGTACGACGTCGACTTCGGCCGGTACTCCCCCGGCATGATCGGTCACCTCCGGATGGCGGAGGCGGCGGCCGGCGCCGGGATCGGCTGGATCGCGATGGGCCGGGGCGGCCGGGAGTACAAGGACTGGCTGAAGAACGCCGAGTTCGGCATCGCCGAGGGCCGCGCCGCCCGGGTGTCGGCCGCCGCCGGGCTGCACTGGGTCCGCGAGGCCCCGGTCCGCCGGGCGCGCAGCGCCGTGCTGGCGCACCCGGCGCTGTACGCGGGGGCGGACCGCGTGCTGCGGACGTACGCCCGGCTGCGCCCGAAGGGCCGCACGGCCGGGCCTACCGCGCCCGTGGACGGGGCGGCCGGGCACGCCGGCGCCGGAGAAGGGGCGGCGGGGCACGCCACGGTCCGGGAAGGGGACGCGGCGTGAGGATCTCCGTGGTCATCTGCGCCTACACCGAACGGCGCTGGGACGACGTCCTGGCCGCCGTCGCCTCCGTACGGGAGCAGCGGCTCGCGCCCTCGGAGATCGTCCTCGTCGTCGACCACAACGCGGCGCTGCTGGACCGCCTGCGGGCCGCGCTGCCGGACGTCCGCGTGATTCCCAACGCCGGGCCGCGCGGCCTGTCCGGCGGCAAGAACACCGGCGTGGCGGCGGCGCGCGGCGACGTGGTCGCGTTCCTCGACGACGACGCGGTCGCCCACGCCGACTGGCTGTCGGTGCTGGCCGCCGGGTACGAGAACCCGGACGTCGCCGGGGTCGGCGGCCGTACGCTGCCGCTCTGGCCGTCCGACGCGCCGCGCTGGTTCCCCGAGGAGTTCGCGTGGGTGGTCGGCTGCACGTACCGCGGGATGGCCGCCGGCCCGATCCGGAATCTCATGGGCGGCAACGCCTCGTTCCGGCGCGCGGCGTTCGAGGTCGCCGGGGGCTTCCGCAGCGGCATCGGGCGGGCGCCCGGCAAACGGCCGCTGGGCTGCGAGGAGACCGAGTTCTGCATCCGGCTGCGCCAGGCCGCGCCGGAGACGGTGCTGCTGTTCGACGACCGCGCCGTGATCTGGCACCGCGTGCCCGGCGAGCGCGCGCGCTTCGCGTACTTCCGCACCCGCTGCTACGCCGAGGGGCTGTCGAAGGCGATGGTGACCCGGAGCGTGGGCGTCGGGGACGGGCTGGCCAGCGAACGCCGGCACGCCCTCGTCGAACTGCCGCGCGGCGTCGGGCGCGGGCTGCGCGCCGCGGTCACCGGCGACCCGGCCGGCCTCGGGCGCGCGGCGGCGATCGTGGCCGGGCTCGCCTTCACGATGTCCGGGTACGCGGCCGGGTCCCTCAGGCTCCCCGGATACGCCGCCGGCTCTCTCCGGAGGTCCCATGGGTGACGCCCCGGCCGCTCCCGTCCCGATCCTGATGTACCACTCCATCGGCGGATCGGACCGGCTCGCGGTCCGTCCGGAGGCGTTCGCCGAGCAGCTCGCCCACCTGCGGGACAACGGCTACACGCCGATCACGTTCGGCGAGCTGGCGGCGGGCGGTCCGGTGCCCGGCCGTCCGGTGGTGATCACGTTCGACGACGGGTACGCCGACTTCCACGAGCGGGCGCTGCCGTTGCTGGAGAAGTTCGGGTTCCGCGCGACGGTGTTCGTCACCACCGGCTGGATCCGGGACGCCGGGCCGTACGCCGCCGGGCGGCCGCTCGGGCCGACGCTCAGCTGGAGCCAGGTCGCCGAGATCGCGAGCTGCGGAATCGAGGTCGGCGGGCACGGCCACAGTCACGCCCAGCTCGACCAGCTCAGCGACGCGGTGCTGCGCACGGAGCTGCTGCGCAGCAGGCGGCTCCTGGAGGACCGGGTCGGCCGCACCGTCACGACGATGGCCTACCCGTACGGCTACTCCAGCGCGCGGGTGCGCCGCGAGGTGCGGGCGGCGGGGTACGACGCGGCGTGCGCGGTCGCGAACGCCCTCGCGTCCGGGGACGGCGACCGGCTGGCCGTACCGCGCGTGACCGTACGGGCCGGCACGTCGCTCGCGGGATTCGAGCGGGCGCTGCGCGGCCGCGGATTCCTCGCCGACCACGCGCTGACCAAGGGATACGCGCTCCTGCGCCGGTCCCGCTACGCCGTACGACGCCTCCGAGGAACCGTGTGACACGGTCGAAGGCACTTGCGCGGACGGACGAGAGGGCGACACTGGAGCCCATGGCGGCCCTGCGGAGCGAGCTGTCCAACCCGCTGTTCCGCAACGCCTACGCCCTGATGATCAACGGTGGGCTCACCGGCGTGCTCGGGCTCGGCTACTGGCTCCTCGCCGCCCGGTTCTACCCTCCCGCCGAGGTCGGCCGGCAGTCCGCGCAGAACCAGGCCATGATGTTCCTCGGCGGCCTTACGGCGCTGAACTTCATCCTCATCCGGTTCGTCCCGGAGATGGGGAAGGGCACGAGCCGGCTGGTGCTGCGGACGTACATCGCGGGCATCACGGCCGCCGCCACCCTCGCCGCCGGGTTCCTGCTCACCCTGCGCTGGTGGGGGCCGTCGTTCGCGCACCTGTCCGGCCTCGGCACCGGGATCTTCTTCGTCGTCTCCGTCGTCTCGTGGAGCCTGTTCACCGCCCAGGACGGCGTGCTCACCGGGCTCCGTCACGCCACGGGCGTGCTCGGCAAGAACACGCTGTTCGCCGGCCTGAAGATCGTGCTGCTGGTCGTCCTGGCGAGCGCGCTGCCGGAGGACGGCATCGCGATCTCCTGGGTGCTGGCGGCGCTGCTCGTCCTCATCCCGGTGGAGGCGCTGGTCCACCAGCGGCTCATTCCCCGCCACGCCGCCACCACCGCCGACGACCGGCCCGTCCCGACCGGCGCGGAGATCGGCCGCTACATCCTCGGCGACTACACCGGAACGCTCTTCTACTACGCCCTGTGCAACCTGGTGCCCGTCGTCGTCGCCACGCGCCTGGACGCCCGCACGAACGCCTACTTCTACCTGGCGTGGGTGCTCGGCGCGACCGTCGACGTGCTGGCCGTCAACATGGCGACCTCGCTGACGGTCGAGGGGGCGTTCGACGCGGGCGGGCTCGCCGCCGCCTGCCGTTCGGCGCTCGTCCGGATGACGCTCATCCTCCTGCCCGCGACCGTGGTCCTCCTGCTCGGCGCCCGGCTCGGCCTGTCGATCTTCGGCCACGGGTACGCGCGGGAGGGCGCCCCGCTGCTGCGGCTGCTCGCCCTCGCCGTCCTGCCCAAGGCGCTGATCGAGGTGTACATCGGCGTCCTGCGGGTGCGGCGGCGCACCCGGCTGGTGGCGCTGCTGCAGGGCGCGCGGTTCGCCGGCGTGCTCGGGCTCGTGCTCCTCCTGCCCGGCGGCGCGCACGCGACCGGCCCCGGGTACGCCGTCCTGACGGTCACCGCCGCGCTCGCCGTCGCCGTCCTCCCGGCCGTGCTCCGCGTGATCCGCCCGGTCACGCCCGTCCCGCCTGAAACCGCGCCCGGCGCGGTACCCGAGGCGGTGCCCGACGCGGCGTCAGGGGATGTGGCGGTCTCCGAGGTGGCGCACGACGCGGCGTTCCACACGACGCCCGAGGTGGTGGCCGAGGTGCTGCCCGGCGCGGCGCCCGAGATGGCACACGAGGCGATGGCCGGCACGGCGTCCGGGGACGTCGCGGTCTCCGGGCCCGGCCGGCGGCCCGACGGACGCCGGCCGCGCCGGAGGGCGCGGGTCGCCTGGCCGCCATGGGTGCTGTTCGCCGCCGGGCTCGGCCTCTACTGGCTGCCGCTCCGGCAGGTGCGGCTCACCCGGATGAACGGGTACGGCCTGATCTCGGTGCTGCCGGTCGCCACCCTCGTGGGCGCCGGCCTGCTCGTCGCCGCGTTCTTCGGCACGCTGTGGCTGGACCGGCAGCGCCGGGTCCTCCTGCTCCTGCAGCTCGTCGCCATCGTCGTCGCACTGCACGGCCTGGCCCCGGCCCTGGAGCCGTACGCCCGGCCGGAGACGGCCTGGCAGCACTACGGGTTCGTGGAGTACATCCGGCGGACCGGCGCGGCGGACTACGCGCTGGACGCGCGGTTCAGCTGGCCGGGGTTCTTCGCGCTCGTCGCCTTCGTGACCCGGGTGGCCGGCCTCCGCGACCTGGAACCCCTGCTGCACTGGGCGCCGGTCGCCGCGCAGCTGCTCTACCTCGCGCCGCTGTACCTCATCCTGCGGACCATGCGCGCGAACTGGCGCGCGTGCTGGCTGGCCGCGTGGCTGTTCGTGGTGGTGGACTGGGTCGGGCAGGACTACTTCAGCCCGCAGGGCTTCACGTACCTGCTCTACCTGCTGTTCATCGGCGTGCTGCTGAACTGGTTCCGCCCGCCGGTACGTCCCGCCGCGTGGCGTTCCGTACCGGGACGGGTCCGGGCGTTCGTCAGCGGGCCGCTGGCCGCCGGGGAACGCCCGCCCGTCGACGTCCCGGCCGGTACCCGCGCCGCCCTGCTCGTGGTGCTCGCGGTGGTCTTCGCGGTGACCACGGCGAGCCACCAGCTCACGCCGTTCCTGACCCTGTTCACCTGCACGGGGCTCGTGGTCGTCCGGCGCTGCACGGCGCGCGGGCTGCCGGTCCTGCTCGCGGTGATGGTCGCCGGCTGGGTCGGCTTCATGGCGACGGCGTACTGGGCGGGGCACATCGGCGACCTGTTCTCCGGGGCGGGCGCGCTGCTGTCGAACCTGACCGGCGGGGTCGCCGGCCGGGTGAGCAACGGCAGCGAGAGCCTGGCGACGGTGCAGCTCGTGCGGATCCTCATCGCGGCCGTGACCATGCTGCTCGCGGTGTACGGGGCGGTACGGCGGCGGCTGCGCCGCCTGGACGACCGGGTCGCGTTCGTCCTGCTGGCCGCGCCCTTCCTCGCGGCGGGCCTGCAGAACTACGGCGGCGAGATCGCGCTGCGGGTGTACTTCTTCGTCCTCCCGGGCGCCTGCCTCCTCGCGGCGTACGCCTTCTTCCCGACGACCTTCCCCGCGCCGCGCCGTACCCTCGCGGTCGGCGGCGCGGCGTTGTCCGGGCTGCTGCTGGCGGGCGGCTTCCTGTTCGTCCGCTTCGGCAATGAGACGTTCGAGCAGGTACGCCCCGGCGAGGTCAAGGCGTTCGAGGCGATGCTGCGGCAGACCCCGACCGGCGTGATCAACGTCGTGTGGCAGGCGGACCCGCAGGACGACGCCGGGTACTTCCCGATGATGCCGTGGGGCGCCCGGTCGATGGAGCGCTTCGACTACACCGCCGTTCGCGCCTCCGCGAACCCGTCCGACGTCTCCGGGATCGTCGCGGCCCTCCGGGAACGGCCCGGCGGGTATTTCATCACCAGCCGGGCCAACGAGGCGTACAACCACTACAACTACGGCCTGCCCGCCTCGTACGCCGGCCGGCTGCGGGCGGCGCTGGCCGCCGCGCCGCAACTCCGTCCCGTCTTCACGGACGGCGACGCCGCCGTCTACGCGCTGCGGACCCCGGCGCCGGGTGCGCCGCCGCCTCCGGCCCGCGCGGCGCGGTTCACGTTCGGTTCGACGCGCTGGACGCCGCTCGGCCTGGTCGCGCTGCCGTCGCTGATCGTCCTTCTGCTCGTGCGTGAGATCGTCCGGCTGTACGCGCCGCCCGGTACGGGATCGCGGCTGCGGCCGTTCACCTGGGGAGCGGCCGTACTGCTCATCGCCTGCGCGGGCGTCATCGCCGAGCGCTTCCTGGCGTTGGGATCGTCCTGATGGCGGGACGGCGGGTGCTCTCCGGCGCGGTCGGCGCGGTCCTCCTCGTGGGCCTGGCCGCGATGGCGCTCCTGCCCTCCGTTCCCGCGCTCGCCCGTCCGCTGGCGCCGGCGCTGGCCCTCGGCACGCCGGCGTTCTGCCTGGCCGCGCTGCTCGCCCGGCTCGACCGGGCGGCGCGGGCCGTCGTCGCGGGCATCGGCGCGGTCGTCCTGAACACCGCGGTCGCCGAGGTCATGCTGGTGTGCTCGATCTGGTCGCCGCGGGGCGGATTGATCGCCATCGCCGCCATCTGTGCGCCTATCGCCGCACTGGCCATCGGCCATCGCAATAACGATGGTTCGCCGGAATCGCGGCTATTGAGGGAAACAGACCCGGATGACGACGACGAGTCCTGGGCCTTCGATCGCTGACCGGAACGGCCAGGGCGCACGCCCGGCGTCCTGAACCTAGTGCCGGGCGGGCCTCCCGCATGCGGCGACACACCGTCCGGGGCGGACTCCAGAACAAGATCCGGAACGGCTCAGAGGGTCGTCACGCCCATTCCGCGAACAAAGAACGGACAGGTCGGAGAACAGGGCGATAAGTCCGGTTTTTGAATTTCGCTCTTTATTGTCATCTTACCCTGTAGTTATCTTGCCGAGAAAGGACGTGGGAATGTTACAAACAACGGCGTCCACCCGAAACGGGGGGGCAGAGCCGTTTCGTGAAGGCCATCGCGCCATTCCGAGATAAGGAGACCGACGTGCTTAAGAAGAAGTTCGCTTTCGGTGGCCTGGTGATCGCCACCGCCGCTGGTGCGATCCTCACCGCTTCTCCGGCCAACGCCAGTTTCGGTCCGGGCGGCTGGGGCGGCTGGGGCGGCGGCGGTGGCTGGTTCTCCGGCCAGAACTTCCGCCACTTCTCGAACCACCGCAACTTGAACTTCAACGGGAACTCGGTGTGGAACTACATCCGGCTGCGGGTCCACAACCGCAACAACAACGTCGCGGTCGCTCGCAACGACCAGGCTCAGGCCCAGCGTGAGAACCAGTTCCAGCTCGAGCGTCAGCGGCAGAACGAGCGGCAGCGGCAGGACCAGATCGACCAGCAGCGGGACCGGCGTGACGGGGAGCGAGGCCCGGGCGTCGGCGCTCCCATCGTCTGAGTCCAGCGGAGTCTGACCCAGGGCGGTAAAAGCCGGCGGAGCCCGGCGACGGCTCGGAGAACCATGCGGTGACGGCCGCCGCGCCGTCCGGTCAGGAAAGGGCGCCGGAGATGACCTCTTCGGCGCCCTTCTCCCCGACAGCGAAAGGAGATCGGCGTGCTGAAAACGAAATACGCCTCTCTCGGCTTGGTGGTATCGGCCGCCGCCGGCGTCTTGCTCACAAGTTCGCCGGCGAACGCTCAACCCGACCTCGCCGGCTACTGGTGGAGCAACCACCATCGCCACTACTCCGTGCACCGGCACCGGAGTGTGAACCTCAACAGCAACCGTCCGCGCATCTTCATCCGGATCTTCATCTACAACCGGAACAACAACATCGCCATCGCGCGGAACGAGCAGGCCCAACGTGAGCGCCAGCGGCAGTTGGAGCGCCAGCGGCTACTGCAGCAGGACCGGGCCGGGGACACCGGCGGTGGCATGGCCCGCCGCTCGGACCTCACGCCCGCCGCGACCGGCACGGACACCGCGCCGGTCGGGGCGGCGGCCCGCCAGGTCCGGCCGCAGGTCGCGGGCGGATCCGGCGTCGCGCGCGATCCCGGTGACTCCGGCGCCTCAGGCGACTCCGGTGGCGCGCCGGCCCGGCAGAGCGCGAGTGCCGAGCAGGGTGCCGGAAGTAGTGAGTGGCAGACGCCCTGATCACCCACCACATCGTCCGATCGAGCACTGACAGGAGATTGAGATGTCGAAGAAGTCCTTCACCCTGGGGGGCCTCGTGGTCGCCTGCGCCGCAGGCGCGATCCTCACCAGTTCCCCCGCATCGGCCGTCGCCCCGCAGTGGGGCGGTGGCGGCGGCGGCTTCGGCGGCGGCGGCTTCGGCTGCTGTGGCGGTGGCGGCGGCTTCGGTGGCGCCGCCTTCGGCGCCCTCGGCAACCGCTGGAACTCCTTCACCTGGAACAACCACAGCACCTGGAACTACATCCGGCTCCGCCTCAGGAACCGGAACAACAACGTCGCCGTCGCCCGGAACGACCAGGCCCAGAACGAGCGGCAGAACCAGTTCGAGCGGCAGAACCAGCGCGAGCGGCAGAACCAGCGGCAGTTCGACGAGAACCAGAACCAGGACCGCCGTTGATCCGCTGACCTCCGCTCGGTCTGACGTCTGATGGGCCCACGTCGGCGGTTTGCGCCGAGAGGGATGCCGCACTGGAACATGGTGGTTTTAAGGTGCCTTTTCTGTGAAGAGCGGCATCGGCCGGTAAAGACGCGCCGACAGAACATCCAGCCCCGGGGCAGGGAGTATGAAATCCCGCCCCGGGGCTGGTGTCGTCTTCGCCGCTTTTGTCGGCAAGTTACGCCAAGGTTGCCGCATTGCGGGGGTCGCCGGGAAAGTACGGCTATGGCGCCCAAAACGGGCACTCATGGCCATCGGGCCATTTCCGGCAACAAGGAGATGAACGTGCTGAAGACGACAAGCGCTGCCGGCGGTCTCGCCATCGCCGCCGCTACAGCCGGCATCCTGCTCACCGGTTCGCCCGCGTCGGCCCAGGCTCTCACCGGGCACGGCCACCACCGCTGGGGCTCATACCACCGCTACGTCGCGAGTCACCGGGTGTTCTCGCGCAACCACAACCGGAACATCAACGTGACCCGCGTCGTGGTCCCGGTCCGCGTGATCAACCGGAACAACAACGTCGCGGTGGCAAGGAACGTCAACCGCCCCAACCGCTTCTTCGGCGGCGGTGGCTGCTGCAACCGGTTCGGTCGTGACGGGTTCCTCGGCGACGGCTTCGTCAGACGCGACGGGTTCCTCGGACGCGACGGGTTCATCGACGGGGTCGACGGGTTCGGCGATGGCGTCACGGCCGTCGTAGGCAGACGCGGCACCTTCGCGCGGGCGGGCGACGCCGCGGCCTTCGTCGACTGACCCGCGTGCACGCTCTTCTCGCGCCGGTCCCGGCCCGAGAAGAACCCGACAGTCCCTTCTGCAAGAAGGAGTTCGATGTGCTGATCAAGAAGAGCGCAATCGTCGGCCTGCTCGGCGCCGCCACGGCGGCCGTCGTGTTCGCGGGAACGCCCGCGAGCGCGCAGTCCGACCTCGACCGGAGCACCGCCTCCCGCGTGGCGGCGGCACCGGAGGGCACGGCCCCTGAGGCACCGGCACCCGCCGGCGTCGCCCAGGACAGAACCGGACCGGTCACCGTCGTGCGGGGTGACCACCACCGCCGGCGCCACTACCGCCGTCATCGGCGTCACTTCCGACGGCACTACCGGCGGCACTTCCGGCACTACCGGCCGTACCGCCACCGGCACTTCCGGCACTACCGGCCGTACCGCCACCGGCACTTCCGGCACTACCGGCCGTACCGCTTCCGGCACTTCCGGCGGTGAACGGAGCAGCTGAACGACGATCGCCGGGCCGCTAACCGTCCAGCCAGCGGATCTCGTACGGAGCGAGCGTGACCTCATCTCCGCCGATCCGGGTGCGGACCCGGCGATCGCTCACGTTGACGGCGACCGCCTCCCGCGGCTGGGCGAGCACCCGAACCCGGCGGTCGGCCGACGACAGGCCGATCAGCGGTGTGCCGGCGGGGAACCACCGGGCGAAGTCCTGCAGGAGGGTCAGCATGCCTCCCGGCGCACCGCCGTTCGACACGAGCGTGCTGATCCACAGGCAGCCCTGGCAGCGCGCGTCCTGTGCCTCGTTGTTCCAGTACAGGGCCGTGCTGACGCCGGTCCGGGCCAGTTCGATCAGCGCCGCGGCGTTGATGGCGACGCGTTTCCTCTCGGTCCACGGAAGGCTCTGCGGCTCGACGTAGTACTCGTCCCACCAGATCGGCAGGTTCGTCTTCGAGCGCAGCCAGGCGTCGATCGCGCCCAGCTTGTCCAGGGCGGTCACCTCGTCCGGGTAGACGTCGCGGTCGTCACTGGCCGTCGGGCCGTCCACGGCGATGAAGTCCGCGCCGTGCTTGTGCGCCAGCCAGTAGTCGATGGCGTCGATCACCCGCTGGTCGACGCTCCCCCACGGCCCGCTGACCGCCGACCGGTGGCCGCCTCCCACATAGCTGTACATGGGGATGTACGGCCCGCCGACCCGGATCCGCGGATTCACCGCCTTCACCGCGTCGTAGACCGTGTTGTAGAAGTCGGTGAAGTCCTCGTACCGCCACCGGCCGGCCTTCTGGTCGAAGAAGCCCTTGAGCTCGTTCCACACCGCGAAGTAGCGCACGTCCGGATAGCGCCGGGCGACCGTGGCGGCCAGCGCGGCGAAGTCCCGGTAGTGGTCACGGGTCGGGGCGACCTCCAGCGTGTTCCAGTCGGTCCGGCCGGGCGTGCCGCCCTTCATCCAGTCGGGGGCGCAGCACAGGGTGATGACGGGAACGCCGTGGGTCCGCCGGATGTAGTCCATGCGCCGGTCGAGCGAGCGGAAGTCGAAGGTCCCGGGGGCGGGCTCCGGGTTGCCGGCGCCCCAGCCCATGATGTGCTGGTTCTGCAGAACCGGGCGGCCGGCGATGGCGGAGGCGGCCGTGCCGCTGGCCGGCCCCACGTCGGCGCTGTAGTCCGTGTGGGTGAAGCCCCACACCGGCCAGTCGCCGAGGCCGCGGGCCCCCACGACGCCGACCGTGCGCGCCGGCTCCCGGCCCTCCGAGGCGCGCTGGATCGCGAATCCGAGGGTCGCGGCCAGCGCCCCCAGCAGAGTGGCGCAGATGATCAGCATCGGCAGGCGCTTGCGGATGGCCACGGCGGACTCGCCTCAGATCTCGTACGGCAGGCGCGTGATGCCGTTGTCGAAGCCGGACAGCAGTAACTCCGGCTCGCCGGTCGCCCGGATCCCCGGCGCCCGCGTGAAGAGCTCACGGAACATCGCGGTCAGCTCCCGCCGCGCCAGGTTGGCTCCCAGGCACAGGTGGGGTCCCGGGCCGCCGAAGCCGACATGCGGGTTCGGACTCCGGGTGATGTCGAAGACGTCCGGATCGGCGAACACCCTCTCGTCCCGGTTCGCGGATCCGTAGAACAGCACGACCTTGTCGCCCTTGCGGTAGGACTGCCCGTTCATCTCGTAGTCGCAGGTCAGCGTACGCCGGAACTGCATGATCGGGGAGGAGTACCGCACGATCTCCTCGACCGCCCCGCCGATCCGGCCGTCGAAGTCCGCCAGCAGCAGCGCCCGCTGGTCCGGATGGTCGGTCAACAGCCGCAGCCCGTGCGCGAGAGCGTTCCGCGTCGTCTCGTTCCCGGCGACCAGCAGCAGGTCGAAGAACGCGCCCAGCTCGCGCAGCGACAGCCGCTCGCCGTCGATGTCCGCGGTGACCAGAGCCGACACCAGGTCGTCGGCCGGCCGGCGGCGGCGCTCGCGGCCCAGCCGCGCGACCAGGCGGTGCAGCACGACGATGGCCTTGAGGTTGCCCGCCAGCAGGCGGAGCGCGCGGAGCCGTACGACGTCGCCGCGGATCCCGGAGTACTCCGTCATGGCGTCCACGCAGGCGGCGACCTTCGGGTGGTCCCGCTCCGGGATGCCCATCATCGCGCAGATCACCGCGATCGGCAGGCGGGCGGCGACGTCGGCCACGAAGTCGCCCGACCGGCGCTCCAGGACGTCGTCGACGATCGCCCGGGCCGTCGCGGCGATGTGCTCGTCGATGCGGGCGAGCCGGCGCGGGGTGAACGCGCGGGAGACGATCCGCCGCAGCCGGGCGTGACGCGGGTCGTCCATGTTCACCATCGGCCGCCCGAACAGCAGGACGATCCACGGCGGCGGCTCGGGCGACGTGGCCGCCGGCTCGCTGCTGAAGACCTTGGCGTTCCGGCTGGCGTGTACGACGTCGTCGTGGCGTACGAGCGCGTAGAAGCCCCGCCCGTCCCGTACGAACGGCACCCGCCGCTCCTTCACGAACACGGGCCGGTCGCACGAGCGCAGGCGCGCGAAGGCGGCCAGCCGCTCCTCGGCGGGGCGCGCCCAGAACTCCAGTCCGGCGAGGTCGACGTCAGGCTCTTCGGCCCGGGTTCGCGCGCCCATGAGACCCCCATCGTGGTTCACGTACCACCTCCTTGGACGCTAACCCGTACGACCGCGGTTGACGCGTTATCGGCCGGATCGTGCCAACCACGAGGCGTTAGGATGCGCGCGATTCAGGTTCCGAAGCTCGTGAAGGTGGTCGTGCGTGAACCAGATCCACCTGGCCGACCAGGTCGCCCGGGTTCGCAGGAGGGCACGGCCATGGCGCTCGATCATCGCGGCGGTGCTCGCCGTCCTCGCGATGGCCGGGTCGATCCTCGCCCGCCAGCAGGCCCGGCTGCCCGACGGTCAGCGGCTGCCCTGGCAACTGGCGGCGGTCGGGTGCGCGGTGGTGTTCTGCCTGCTGGCGTTCGCCGCGACGCTGGGCCTGTCCGGCCGGGCGCGCGACCTCCTGCTGCCCCGCTTCGGAACCAGCCACGCCACGATGGTGCGGCTCGTCCTCGTGCTGATCGGCGGGCTCACGACCCTCGTGCTCACGCTGCAACTGCTCGGCCTGCCCGTCGGGCAGCTCGTGCTCGGTGGCGCGCTGACCGGGGTGTTCGTCGGCATCGCGGCCCAGCAGACCCTCGCCAACCTCTTCGCGGGCATCATCCTGCTGCTGTCCAGGCCGTTCACCGTCGGCGACGAGGTACGCCTGTCGTCCGGGCCGCTGGGCGGGGAGTTCCAGGGCACCGTGCTGGAGATCGGCCTGACGTACGTCCTGCTCCAGTCCGAGGACGGCGACTACCACCTGCCGAACGCCCAGGTCCTGTCCGCCGCCGTCGGCCCGCCGACCGCCCCCGACCCCGCCGTAGGGACGCCCTCGGCCGGCGAGACGGCGAGCACCGACGCGACCATCGTCACCGGGTCAGCCGTCGCCGCTCAGGCCGGCGCGGAGAACGACGGACGGAGCCACGACGAAGGAACGGCAACCGGACGCTGACCGGCCACCGGCGGATCAAGTGCCACGTCGCCGCGCACCAGACCGGCGGGGCCGGCTCGTGGAGCGTGCGCCATGGCTGATCAGGAGTTCGAGTACGGCACGGGCCGCGCGGCGCCGGGCCGGCCCGCAGAACACGGCGGCCAGCGCGAGGAAGATGATGAGGAGCCAGTACAACAGCACCGGCACCAAGAGGAGCGAGAACCCGCCGGCGGCGTGCTCGGCGAGCTGAAGGGACGCGCTTCCGACGGCGGCTCCAGCGGTGAAGCTACCCAGTCCTCGCATCTCCCCGCTCCTGTTCTCGCTCGCACGCCGGCTCCGGCTGAGCGGACGCGTGCCGAGGAGATATAAGGAAGCGAGGTGTGGCTTGCCTCCCTTCAGAATGCGTAAGCCGTCAAAGGACTGTCAAGTGAGGTCGTCGTCGGAAAAGACGATGTCTTCCAGGAACTCGACGACGAGCGTCCCGTCGCTGCTGCGCAGATTGGCCCCGAAGGCGTTGCTCATGTTCTTCCGGGTGGCCCAGAGCACCAGGTACTTGCCCTGCGACTGCAGCGTCTGAGTGATGGCCTGGTAGTCGCCGTCCCCGGTCCCGATGACGAAGGCGCTCAACTCGTTGTCGCGAAGTGCGGCATGGATGTGCTCCTTCAAGACATGGTCGGAGGCGTTGGCCTTGTCCGCGCCGGCGATGTCCGGCTGGTAACCGGCGGACTTGTAGGACATCTGGTCGCCCTCGAGGTAGGCCACATGCCAGTTCGCGACGGCCCACCTGATAACCGGATTACCGTGCCGGGCCGCCGCCTTCAGCAGTCGGTTCCCCAACTCGTCACCGCGGATCCGGCGCTGGAGCCGGATCCGTTCATCGACCGGGCGTTCTTCGATGAGCTCCATGAGCGAGCGCTTGATGTTCTCCACGTCGAGGAAGACCCCGAGCGGCTGGTTGGCCGCCTTCGCCGAGGTGTCCACCTGCGCTTCGCTGATCACCCGGGCGAGCAGGCTCTCGAGGTATCGCTCCAGGAACCCGCCACGGATGCGCCAGCGGTCGCCGTCGGCGGACTCCTCGAGGGTCAGGAGTTCCAGCGCCGCCATCGTGTCGACGTACATTCCGGGTGACTGGATACCGGAGCGAGCGCACGCCTGGAACAACTCGCTCGTGGTCACTCCGCGGCGCGGGCCGGGCTGGTGTTTGAGGATCAGGAAGGCGATCTGCCGGTGCGCCTCGGTCACCACGCCCTCTTCTTCGTTCCACCACCAGTCACTCACCCGCGACTCGGTGGCCGCGACGTCGGCGGCGCGGATGATGTCTCCCGGCAGGACCACCCGGCGTTGCTCCCGGTTGAGGGCGGTGACGGCACCGGCGGCCAGCACCTGTATCACCCACGGGTGGCCCTCGGTGAGGTCCCACAGCAGGTCGAGGGATTCAGGCAGCCAGCGGACCTCGTCCCGCTGAAGGGGGACCGTGACGATCCGCGTCATGGCCGATCTATCGACGAACGAGATGTTGTACGGCTGCATGTTCGCCCACAGACGGCTCTCCACCCGGCGCTTGGTCGCGTCGTACGACTCCGACCCGGTGCACAGGAAAAGCAGGTCGGACTCGGACTGGACCTTCGTGCGCAGCCAGGACAGCATGCTGCCGCTGAGCTCCTCCGAGGGGTCGTTGATGCGCCTGACGACCTCCTGGAGTTCGTCGAAACAGATCAGGATCTGCCGTCCCGTCCGGCGTTGCAGGTCCCGCAGTGAGGTCTCGAAGACGGTCCACGGCGCGTCGAGTTCGAAGTCGGCGGCGCCCGGCAGGGGGATCTCGTAGTCGGCGAACTCCGGATACTCCCGCAGCGAATGCTGCGCCTTGCGGAGGAGCTCGCGGATGAGCCGTTTGTCGTTCAGCCCTGTGTCGATGTCGAAGTCGACCATGAGGGTGAGTACCTCTGGGGCACAGACCCTGCCGAGGTGGCGTACGAGCGTGGACTTACCGACCTTGCGGATTCCGTTCACGAAATAGAGCCGCCGCATCCGTCCGCCGGCGAATGCCTCGCGCAGTTCGCGAAGCTCCCGATCTCGGCCCTGGAAGAGATCGACTCGGTCGGCCGCGACAGGTGCCGCGAGCACGAACCGCTCGGTCACGGGTACCGGATCACCCGGCGGGCCGACCGGAACGTCGGCGCGTGCGTGGACCTCCCGCTCGACGCCGAGCGAGTCCCAGGTGACGTGGCAGAGGACCTTGCAGGCCGCCGGAGCGGGCGCGCCGGTCAACTGAACCTCGACATCGACGAGCCGCCGTTCCTCCGGCCGGATCTCGTCCAGAGTGACCAGTGGATTGAGCACCGTCAGCTCGGGGGTCTCGGAGCTGAACGCAACGCGGACCCGCCGGGCCGACTCGACGGCCGGGTTGTGGAGCCGGACAGCCAACCTGGTCCTGACGTCCCGAGCGGTCAATGTCATGTGCAGATCGGCCGGCATCGTCAGGTTGAGGTCGGGGACCCCGCGCAAGTGGGCCGCGAGCCCTTGCACGACGTTCAGCGAGGCCCGCGCCAGACCCCGCAACTCCAGCGGGACCCCGTCCAGCACCTGCTGGAGGGCCTGACCGTGCTCACGCATCTCCGCGTCCAGCGCCTGGGCGCGCTTCTCGTTCACACCGCGCTGGAACTCTGCCGCCAGGGCGGAGATCGCGCGGATCGCCTTGATCGCCGCCTGGGGGCCGGACCGGCCGAGAGCGGCGGCGGCGGTCAGGAGTTCGTCGGTCTCGGCGGTCAAAGCGGACAGGCCCTGGGCCGAAGAGACGTGTTCGAAGCGTGGCGCGAGGCGGTCCACTATCTCTTGGGCCGCCGCGGCGCTGAGCCCGTCCGGCTGCGGCCCACGGGTTCGATCCGAGCCGCCGGTCGGCCTCGCCGCGGAGGAGCCCGCCTGCCGCGAGCCCACCGGGCCGACCGGACCGAGCTTCTCCTCCCAGACCCGTACCTCGCCCTGGCTGAGGGTGGTCTTCTGCCAGTGCTTGCGGAGTTCCCGAAGGGCGTCCTCCTGGAAGCCGTGACGCATTCCCCAGGTGAGGAGGCGTTTGAACGGGCCGCTGGCCATCTCGGGCCGGCGTTGTTTGGCACTGGTCCGGAGTGTTCGCTCGAGGCTTTGGCACCTGGCCCGCCAGGAACCGGCGAAATCCCCCGCGTGCTCATACAGGTCGGCCAGACACTCCCAGTTCTTGTAACTGTAGAACTCGCCCGGGTAGGTCAACCGCTGCTGGAACCATTCGATGCCGGCGTCCAGGATGTTGAGCCCGACGAAGTCTCTCGCCGCTTGATCGAGCTTGCGGACATCGATCCGCTCTGCCGGGTTCGGGAACTCATGGTCGGGATTGCTCAGGAGCGCACCCAGCCTGCGCAGATGCTCCGATGAAGCCGTGCGCTCGCCGCCCTCGATGCCTTCGCGGGCGCTCCACAGGGCGCCGAGCAGACGTGCCTCCGGATAGCGGAACTTCGCGTACAACCGCTTTTGGACGTCCGTCCGCCCCTGCTGTTCCGCCCAGAGCATGGCGAGGTCCAGTGCGCCGGCAGGGTGGCGCTCCAGGTCGAGCACCGGCAGCAGCGCTTCGAGTGCGTCAGCGGCCCGCGCGGGCACCCGGCTGAGTGAGACGGCCAGGTTCCAGTAGGCACTGCCATTGCGCTCCCGGTCGAACCGCTCGTCGTCGATTACCCCCTGGTAAAGGCTTATGGCTTCGTGAATCTCAGCCGGACGGCCGAGTTTGACCAAGGCGTACGCGAGCCACATCCGGGTGTAGACGTTCTGTCCCCGGCGAAGCCACAGGTTGCGCAGATCGATGATGGCGTCGCGATTGTTACGGTCGAGTTTGCTCTTGGCGTTCAGCCACTGGGGATCCTGCACTCCCGGCCGGGAGAACACCTTGCGTTCTGGAGGGATGACCTCGGGAGTGGCGTCCAGCCTCAGCAGGAGGTTGCCCGTGAGGAGGTCTTCCACGTCCGCCAACGCATCGATGAGTGAGCTGTTGTCACCGGAGGACACCGCCTCTTCGAGTCGCTCCAGCGACTCCCGCCCGAGCAGGTCCGTCAGAGGCTGCGGCAACGCGTATTCTTCTTCTGCGAAGCGCAGGGCGTGGGGTGCGACATGCCGGGCTATCTCCCGCCACCTCGCCTGAACGCTCTTCATGTGATGAGGAAGAATGAGCCCGAGCACCGCGGTGATGTTGTTCCGAACCAATCGCTGCTCGAAATTGACATCCCCACTGTTCGCCTCGCGCAGGCTCTCCAACTCACGCAGGAGGACTTCGTTGATCCTGATCCGGTATTGAAGAGTGATCGCTTGCCCGTGGACCTCGTTGATCAGCTCCTCGAGCTCGGTGATCAGAGCATCGACCGATCCGTCCTCGGATGCACCGATCTCCCGGACCTGCTGCCGGGTCATCACGTCGCAGGCCATCTGCAGACAGAGCCGCATCTGCCGTGACGGGCCGCCGCCGACCCGGCCCCCTCGGGCCAGCTCGTGTGCGACGTTGAGCCTGTCGAGCGCGTCCTCGGTCTCGTCGAGATCCGCCTGCGCACAGGCGATGGCGACGAGGCCATCGGTCAGAGTCGTCAGGTCGCCATCGGCGAGCGCGTCACTCGGCGCCAAGGCGCTTAACTTGTCCAGCACGGTGGCCAGTTGCTCGCCTTCGTCCGGCCGGAGCAGACCGAGGAGGTCCCTCGCTTTGTCGATCTCAGCTGCGACGAGATCCTCTAGTTCAGCACCTGTAATGAATCGCCACTTACGCATGGAATACCTTCGTTGCAGGTCAGGGATAATGCGTTAGCGGACTAGGCCGCATAGTTTTGCGTCATTGATGTGAACGCCCCGTTAGTTGCATTCACTATACGCTCGGGTCTCGCACGGGGGAAGCGGCTGGAAGGGCGCAAATAGTTGATCTTCCTACAGCGCAGCGACCGATGTGAATCAGTCGCCGGACCGCGGAATTACTAGATCAAGAAGTTGGCCTGATCAGGGCCGTCTTAAATGGCGGATTCGGTCCGAACACGTTGACGACCCGAGCTGACGGAAACGACGCCGATCGTTGCGTGCGCCGATCACGGCGACGCGCGAGGTCGGTCGTGACCCGTTTCGATCCATGGCCTCGCGGCCGCGAATCTAGTGGTGCTTGCCGTGCCCGGGCTTCTTGTGCTTCAACTTCGGCGGGCGAGGCATCGTGCGCTTCGGCGGGGGCTGCACCTTGTGGACGGGCCTCCGGTGCGCGGTCGGCGACGGCCGGGAGACCGGGTGCGAGGAGACCGGGCGCGCGGAGACGGGCGCCGAGGACGGCGTGGTGGCAGGGTGGTGCGGTGACGTCGGGCGGGCGAACCAGCCGACTCCCCCGGCCAGCAGGGCGATCGCCAGCCCTCCGATCGCCAGCGGAAGCGCCCGGCTCCGCCGGGCCGGCTCGTCGGCGACCGGCGGCACCGCCAGCACCTGGGTCGCGCCGCCCGGCCGGTGATCCGGCAGTGCGCCGAGCGACGGGTGACCCGACGCGACGCCCACCGGAGCGGAGGTCACCGCGGCGCCGACCGGGTACGCCGGAGGCACCGTGGCCCCGTCGACCCGCGTGCCGCCGGCGATCGTCACGCCCGGATCGGCGCGCAGCCGGGCCGCCCGGTCGGCGACGAGCGCCGCGCCGGCGGGCCGCGCCGCCGGGTCCTTGGCCGTCAGCGCGCCGACCAGGTCGCGGACGCCGGACGGCACGGACCCTGGGAGCTCGGGCAGCGGGGTGTCGCGGTGCGCGACGAGCACGGCGGTCGCCGGCCCTTCGTACGGCGGCCGGCCGGTGAGCAGCTCGAACGCGATGATGCCCAGCGCGTAGAGGTCGGCGGCGGCCGTCGCCTGCTTGCCCGTCGCCTGCTCGGGCGCGAGGTACAGCGGGGTGCCCATCAGCATGCCGGTCCGGGTGAGCGGAATGGCGTCCACCGCGCGGGCGATCCCGAAGTCGGTGATCTTTATGGTGCCGTCGCGGCCCACCAGGAGGTTCCCGGGCTTGACGTCGCGGTGCACGAGCCCGGCGGCGTGCGCCACCGCCAGGGCGGCCGAGGCCGACGCGATGATCTCCAGCACGCGGTCCGGCGGCATCGGCGCGTCCCGTGCGATCGTCGCCGCGAGGGACTCACCCTCGACGTACTCCATGACGAGGTACGGCGGCTCGTCGCCCTGGCCCTCGTCGTAGTCGAAGACCTGGGCGATGCCGGGGTGCGACAGGGCGGCGGCGTTCCGCGCCTCCAGGCGGAACCGCTGGCGGAACTCCGCGCTGTCGGCGTACTCGCCGCGCAGGAGCTTGACCGCGACCGGGCGTCCGAGGGCGGTGTCCTCCGCCCGCCAGACCTCACCCTGGCCGCCGACGGCGATGCGCGCGACCAGGCGGTACCGGTCGCCGAGCACCGTGGTGGGGCCGAATGTGACAGTCATCGTTCGCGCCACGATACCGACACCGGCCGCCGCGGATCACCTCCTCGGAGAGCGTCGTCCGGTGCCGGGCGCGGTGCTCAGGCCGAGCGCGACGGCCATCGCCCTCGCCTTGACCAGCGTCTCCTCGAACTCCGCGGCCGGATCGGACGCCGCCACGATCGCCCCGCCGACCCCGAACCCGACCGTCTCGGGCGTGATCACGATCGTCCGGATGACCATCGCCAGATCGGCGGCGCCGCTGAGGGAGAACCAGCCGAGCGCGCCGGAGTAGACCCCGCGCGGACCGCCCTCCAGCCGGTCGATGATCTCCATGGTGCGCAGCTTCGGCGCACCGGTCATCGAGCCGCCGGGGAACGCCGCCCGTACGCAGTCGACGGCGGAGGCATCGGGCCGCAGCATCCCACGGACGGTCGACACGAGCTGGTGCACCGGGGCGTACGTCTCGACGGCGAACAGGCGCGGCACGTGCACCGAGCCCACCTCGCAGACCGCGCCGAGGTCGTTGCGGACCAGGTCGACGATCATCAGGTTCTCGGCCCGGTCCTTGGCGCTGTCGCGCAGGTCGCGGCGGAGGGCGGCGTCCTCCTCCGGCGTCGTGCCGCGCGGTCGCGTGCCCTTGATCGGCTTGGACTCCACGACGCGGTCGGCGCCGACGGACAGGAAGCGCTCGGGTGAGGCGCTGAGCACCGCGACGCCCGGGAAGTCCAGCAGCGCGCCGTACGGGACGGGACTCACCCGGCGCAGGAATCCGTAGGTGCGCAGCGGATCGGCGGCCACGCGGGCGACGGCCTGGTTGGTCAGGCAGATCTCGTACGACTCGCCGTCGTGGATCTCCCGGGCGCACTCGCCGATGAGCTTGAGATAGGCGTCCTCACCGTGACGCAGCTCGTACGGAAGCGCGGGCGCACGGTCCGGCGCGGCCGGGAGTCCGCTCGCAGCGGGCGCGCGGACCGGCTGAGACAAGGGCCGGCCCTCAAGGGGTGCGCGGACCGGCTGAGACAGGGGTTCGCCTTCGGCCGGTGCGCGGACCGGCCGGGACAGGGGTCCGCCCTCGGCGGCCTCGGCGGGCGCGGTGGGCAGGCGCAGCAGGCGTGCCTCGGTCTCGTCGAGCCACGCCGCGGCGTGCGGGTCCTCAGGACCCTCGCCGAGGCACAGCAGGTGGCAGGTGCGCTCCCGGTGGTCGAACACCACGGCGCGGTCGGCGAAGAGCAGGGCCGCGTCGGGCGTCAGAGCGTCGTACGCGGCGGTGCCGCCGGTCTCGGCCTTCAGCTCGTAGCCGAGGTAACCGACGTAGCCCAGGGTGAAGTCGAACGGCAGCCGGTCGTCCGGCGGCAGGGCGCGCGCCCGGAGGCGCTCGTCGAGCCGGTCGAGGAACGGCCCTGGGAGGAGCTCGACGGACCGCCCCGGCCGCTCCACCCGTACGGTCCCCTCGCGCACGCGGTAGGTCAGGTACTCCGACCGCGGGCCGGTGCCGTCCCCCATGATCGAGAAGCGGGATCCGACGGCGGCCCCGGCCGCGCCGTCCAGCCAGAAGCTCCGCGGCCGGCCCGCGAACAGGCCCTGGTAGGCGGCCTCCGGATCCGGCGCCCGCTCGATCCGCCGCACCTGCAGCTGGTACGGCCGCTCGGACGGCGCGCGCACGCCGGGAGCCGGCCGCACGAGCGGGCGGGATCGGTGGCCTGCGGGGCCACGGACCGCAGCGGCGTCACGGGCGTCGATGAGGCCGCCGGCCTCGGCGAGGACAGGCATCTCCAGCGGCCCATGCACCTCGACGGGGTCATGGACGCCGGCGGGGCCATGGACCTCCGCGGAGTCACGGACACCGGCGAGGCCACCGGCCATGGCGAGGTCGCGGAAGTTGGTGAGGAGCTCCCGGCCGTACTCGGTGCCGATCGACTCCGGGTGGAACTGCACGCCCCACAGCGGGCGCCGCCGGTGCCGTACGCCCATGAGGACGCCGTCGGGCGTCCAGGCGAGCGGCTCGAACTCCTCCGACAGCGCGGTCACGGCCAGCGAGTGGTAGCGGACGGCGGTGAACGGCGAGGGGATGCCCGCGAACAGGTCCCGCCCGTCGTGGTGGATGGGGGACGCGATGCCGTGCACGGGCTCGGGGGCGTGGCCGACGGTGCCGCCGAACAGCTCGCACAGTCCCTGGTGGCCGAGGCACACCCCGAGCACGGGCCGGTCCCAGTCGCGGATCGCGCGGGCGCTGACCCCGAAGTCCCGTTCCCGGCAGGGACGCCCGGGCCCCGGAGAGATCACCACGCCGTCGAAGTCGCGCGGGTCGAGCGAGGACCATTCGACGTCGTTGCGGACGACCACGGGCGGCCGTCCGTTCACCTCGGCCAGCAGGTGGAAGAGGTTGTAGGTGAAGGAGTCGAAGTTATCGATCAGCAGGGTTCGCATCGAGCGCGAAATCTCTCGCCGGTGTCCGCGGAGCTCACCTCGAAGGATATGTCCCCGTGCCGCGCCGGGCTCAGGTCTCGCGGAGGATCCGCTGGAGGATCTTCACTGAGGCGTTCGGCGGCTCCGCCTCGATGACCACGCGGTTGAGAACGTGCCAGTAGTAGTCGACGTCGGTCGTCTTCGTGGCGTAGACGGCGTTCGTGAGCTGCTCGAGGTAGACGACGTCGGGGATGTCGTCCTCGGGGAAGCGCAGCAGCGTGATCGGGCCGCCCGCCGCGGCGTGGCCTCCGGCGCTGAACGGCATGACCTCGACGGTGACGTTCGGCAGCTCGGCGACCTCGAGGAGGTGGCGCAGCTGGGCGCGCATGGTGTCCGCGCCGCCGATCGGGCGGCGCAGCGCCGCCTCGTCGATCACGGCCCAGAGCTTGGGCGGGTTCGGCCGGTGCAGCAGGAGCCGCTGCCGCTTCATCCGGAGCGCGACCCGCCGGTCGATGACGGCCTCGGGCTGCTCGCGATGGGCGAGGCGGACGACGGCGCGGGCGTACTCCGGCGTCTGCAACAGGCCGGGAACGAACTGGACCTCGTAGGTGCGGATGACGCTGGCGGCCTGCTCCAGCCCGAGGTAGTCCTCGAACCAGCGCGGGACCACGTCGGCGTACTCCCGCCACCACGGCGGCGCGGTGGCCAGCTCGGCGAGTTCGAGCAGGGTCGCGCGCTCGGCGCCGCCGTCCACGCCGTACAGCGTCAGCAGGTCCGAGACGTCGCGCTGCTTGAAACCGCGCCGTCCCAGCTCGAGTCGGCTGATCTTGGAGTGTGACGCCTGGATGGCCGCGCCCGCGCTCTGGCAGGTGAGGCCGCTGGCCTCGCGCAACCTGCGGAGCTGGGCGCCGACGAGCATCCGCAACACCGTGGGACCGGCCTGGCGGTAGGCCAGCAGAGCGCTGTCGGCCACGCCACCAGCGAGGGGGCCAGTGACCATGCCGTCTCTCTCCGCTCCACCGTCGCCGACACTGATCGCTTCCGAAGCTTCTCACGATAGCCTCGGCCGTGCGAACCGGATTGGACGGTTTGCCCTACGGCATCCCTCCCGCGGCATCGAGGAAAGGTCTTCCCCGTGACCGACGACGCGCACGCATCCGATCGGCAGCACCCCGGAATCGACCACCGGCCCCCCTCCTCCCCCGCCGAGCCCGAACGACCGGCGCCACCGGAGATCGACACGACCGTGCCGCACTCGGCGCGCATCTGGAACTACTGGCTCGGCGGGAAGGACAACTACCCCGTCGACCGGCAGGCCGGCGACGAGTTCACCGAGATCTTCCCGGGGATCGTCGACGCCGCCCGCGCCGTACGGCACTTCCTCGCCCGCGCGGTGCGCCACCTGGCGGAGGACGTCGGAATCCGGCAGTTCCTGGACATCGGCACGGGCCTGCCGACCGTGGACAACACCCATGAGATCGCCCAGCGGGTCGCTCCCGAGGCGCGGATCGTCTACGTCGACAACGACCCGCTCGTGCTGGCGCACGCCCGCGCCCTCCTGACCAGCACCGCCGAGGGGGCCACCGACTACATCGACGCGGACGTCCGCGACCCCGACCGCATCCTCGAGGCGGCCGCCGAGACCCTCGACTTCGGCCGCCCGGTCGGGCTGATGCTGATGGGCATCATGGGACACCTCGACGACCGGGACGACCCGCACGCGATCGTGCGCCGGCTGCTGGACGCCCTGCCGTCCGGCAGCCACCTCGTGCTGAACGACGGCACCGACGCCGATCCCAAACGGCGGGAGGCGCACCAGCGGTACAACCGCGGCGGCGCCGTGCCGTACCACCTGCGTTCTCCGGAGGAGATCACCCGGTTCTTCGACGGCCTGGAGCTCCTGGAGCCCGGCGTGGTGCCCGTCTCCCAGTGGCGCCCGGAGCACAGCCCCTTCGGCATCCCGCCCCGCGTCGAGACGCTCGGCGGGGTGGGCCGCAAGCCCTGACCCTCCAACGCCCGCCGCCGGGGCGACCGATGACGGCAGGTCAGCGGCTGGTTCGGGACGGGGGCTACGATGAGGCGATCTTGCGCTTCGTCCCCCGGAGCGTCCGTCGGTCGGGAGGCCGTCGTGGAGGTCGGGCTCGGCTATGTGCTGGGTGTCGCCAGCGTCTTGCTCATCCTGCTCGTCATCCGGGTGACGCGGGCCTCGTCGCCGCCGGAGCCGACGGCCGTCGCGCGGAACGGGCACGTGAGCAAGCGGGACCGGCGGATCGCGGAACTCGCCGAGGTCGTCACCGAACTGGGCGAAGAGATCGCCCAGCTCACCTTCGATCCGGCCGCGCCGGACGTACGGCCGGAGTCGCTGGCCGACTACGGGCGGGCGCTCGACTCCTACGGGAACGCCAGGGACGCGCTCGACGCCCGTGACTCCGAGCGGGTCCGGCAGGAGCTCGCCTACGCCAGGAACGCCCTCGTCCGGCTCGACGCCCGCGCCCACGGGCTACCGGTGCCCATCGACGTCTCGCGCGCCGCGCGCGACCGCGGCGAGCCGCCTGCTCCGCAGCCGTTCCAGAAGGAGCGGTTCTCCTACTCGGGGAGCAACGAGCGGACCTACCTGATCCCGATCGACTGGCCCGAGCCAGGCCAGGGAGCGATCATGGAGGTGACCAGGCACGGTACTGGTTTCACCCACTTCGACTCCGCGCTCGTTCCGGCGGAAGAGGCCAAGCCGAAGACCATCGACCTCCACCAGATGGGGGGCAGCGGGCGCTCTCGCTTCTACCTCGCCACCACCCCGGACAGTCACTACGCTCCCACGCACCTACGCATCGCTCCGTCCGAGGTACGACCGGGAACCGGGTCATGGACGGTCCGGCTGCGTCCGCTCGGCGAGGCCGTGGAACTGCCGCGCGAGTATCAGGGAACCGGCTCGGAGGTGCTCGTCCACCGGTCGAACGCGCCGGCCGTTCTCGGCATCCACATCGACACCGCGCAATCGTGGCGGGTCGAGTACCGCTGTCTCAAGAAGCACCGCCGCCGGGAGGGATGCAGATTCAGCAGCAGACCCGAAACCCTTATCTACAGCTACTCGGACGAGAACCTCAAAAGCGCCCGGTTCTGTGGGCCCGGACTGATTCTCGTCAGGGCCGCCGAGTCCGCTCGGTGGTCGTTGTCCGTCACGCCCGAGCAGCCCGCGGACGGTCTGTGGTCCGAGCTGCGCAAGCGCCTCGGGACCTGAACGGCGTGACCGCCCGTCGCGGTGCGCCACCGAGCACGAGCCCTCCCACCACCACGGGCGGCGGCGCGCACGACGCCGGCATCACCGGTCCGAGCGGTGAGAACGACGTCCTTTGCGGCCGATGCCGCCGTACAGGGCGACCTCTTCGGCGGGGGTCAGCGGCGAGACCTCGGGCCGCCACAGGGGGCAGGACACGACGCCCGGCTCGACGAGGTCGAGGCCGTCGAGGAAGCCGGTGATCTGTGCCGGGCTGCGCAGGTGGTACGGGACCGCGCCGGTGGCGTTGTACTGGCGGAGGGCCTCCCGGTAGGCCGGGTCCGTGTCCGTACCGTCCCGGACCGCCAGGTAGCTGCCGGACGGGAGCGGGTCGAGCAGTCGCCGTACGATCGACCGCGCCTCGTCGTAGTCCTCCACGTGGGCGAGGATGCCCATGAGGATCACCGCGACGGGCCGGTCGAAGTCCAGCGTCCGGGCCGCGTCCGCCAGGATCTTCTCCGGCTCGCGCACGTCCGCGTGGATGTACTCGGTCGCCCCTTCGGGCAGTCCGGTGAGCAGCGCCTCGGCGTGTGCGAGGACGAGCGGGTCGTTGTCGACATAGACGACACGCGACTCGGGGGCGACCCGCTGGGCGACCTCATGGGTGTTGTCCACGGTCGGCAGGCCGGTGCCGATGTCCAGGAACTGCCGGACGCCGGCCTCCTCGGCGAGGTACCGGACCACGCGGCCGAGGAAGTGGCGGCCGATCCGCGCCAGGTCGACGATCTGCGGGAACAGCTCCTTGACGCGGTCCCCGGCCTCCCGGTCCACCGGGTAGTTGTCCTTGCCGCCCAGCCAGTACCCGAAGATCCGGGCCGAGTGCGGCACCGAAGTGTCGATCTTGGGGCGCTCGACCGGCTGGGACAGTTCATCATGCATCGGCGCATCTCCTACCAAAACGGTTGACCCCAACCCTGCGAACGTAGCCCACGAGCCCCGGCCCGCTCGGTTATCGACGCGGCACGGCCACAGGTGGCCGCCGGGTCCGAGGCCCTCCACGGCGGCCGCACCCGCCGGGCCCCGGACCGCCCCAGGCGGCGGCCGCCCACGGCCCGCCGGCCGGTCGCCGCGGACCATGACCGGCCATTGACAGTGTGGCCCGGGTCACGGTCCGCGCCGGCGCGCTCAGGGCCGCAGATTGCCCGAATAGCGGTTAATTTCCGTTTTCTGACGTGAGGGCGATTCACGTCTTGACCGCGCGCCCCGCGACCGCCCGATCCCGGCCCCGCACCCGCTCGGCGAGAGACGTCCGCGCGGCCGCCGGACCCGGCCGACCTGCCCCCGAGCGCCCCATCCGGCCCGAGGGCGGCGAGGAACGGATTCCGCGGGCCCGGCCGAGCAGCACCCGTTAATGACCGGAGCGCCATGACAAAAAGCTCGGCCGAAAAGACGAGCGCGCCTTCCGAAACGGGACGACGCCTCACGATCGAGCATTCGACACCGCGAAGTGAATGGAGATTTACCGGCATTTCCATCACCCGAAATCGGCACCGTCCCGGCCACCGGCGAAGCCCGCGCCCCGCGCCCCCGAAGGGGCATCGATAACTCGGCGCCGGCGATACGCGGCGCGTTCGCCCGACCCCCGGGAACGCCCGCGCGACGCGGCGACCAGTCGTGATCATCAAGCGGCCGGTCGGCCCGGCGCCGGGCATCGGGTTCCGGACACCTGGAGGTGGTTTAAAACCAACCTCCTATTCAACCCACCTTCCACTACGAAAGCCTGAAACGTGCTTCATGCTTCGCCTTTCCTGTTTCGATGGCGTTACAGCTGCGGTCGAGAACTTGTCGCGATACTTGAACGTTTGATAGTTATTTTGGGGTCTAGCGTGTTTGTCGTGACATGTGGGGCAATGGGGCCCGGTTGCGCGAGGGGAGCTCCGGCTCTCCAGCTGATCTTGGGGTTGGCGCCGGTGACGGCGCCGGGGGAAGGATCACCTTGTCGTCTATCACCGCATGGTCGAGCCATGCCTGGACCTGGATCTCGTCGGCGACGGCCGGCGGCGGCTGGCACACCTTCGTTCCGCTGGGCCTCGCGGGTCTCCTGGTCTGGTCGCTCTGGCTCTACCGCGTGATCTTGTCGCGGTTCTACAAGCCCGTCATCAACGGTTTCAAGACCACCGTCTCGGTCGTGGTCCCCTCCTACCGGGAGGACCCGGACATCCTGCTGCGCTGCCTGAGCAGCTGGCTCGACCAGGACCCGGACGAGGTCATCATCGTGATCGACGTCGCGGACCGCGAGGCCCAGCGCCGGCTCGCCAAGATCACCGACCCCCGGCTGAACGTGCTGGTCTACGAGCACGCCGGCAAGCGCTCGGCGCTCGGCGTGGGCATCCGGGCGGCCAAGTACGACGTCATCGTGTTCGCGGACTCCGACACCTGGTGGGAGCCCGGGCTGCTGGCCGCCGTGCAGATGCCGTTCGAGGACCCCGAGGTCGGCGGCGTGGGCACCCAGCAGAACGTCTACCAGCGCACCACCAGCGTCTGGCGGCGCATCGCGGACTGGCTGGTCAACCTCCGCTACTACGACTACGTCCCGGCCATGGGCAGCAAGGGCGGCGTCGCCTGCCTGTCCGGCCGCACCGCCGCCTACCGCCGGTCCGTGATCCTGCCCGTGGTGGAGCACCTGGAGAACGAGTTCTTCCTGGGCCGCCGCTGCATCGCCGGCGACGACGGCCGCCTGACCTGGCTCACCCTCTCCCAGGGCTACAAGACCGTCCACCAGTCCTCGGCCCGCGCGGTGTCGATGTTCCCGGCGAGCTTCCGCGCGTTCATCAAGCAGCGCGTCCGCTGGAGCCGCAACTCCTACCGCTGCTACCTCACCGCCCTGTGGAAGGGCTGGCTGTGGAAGACGCCCTTCGTCACCAAGGTCACCGTGCTGCAGATCCTGCTGACGCCGGTCACCATGGGCGTCACGCTCGGGTACTTCGTCTTCAGCCGGCTGCACATGGGTCCGCTCGGCATCGGCCTGTCGGTGGGCTGGATGCTGGCCGGCCGTGGCATCCGAGGCTGGTCGCACCTCAAGCGGCACCCGCAGGAGATCCTGCTGCTGCCGCTGACCGCGGTCGTGGTCATGCTGATCGCGCTGCCGATCAAGCTCTACGCCTTCGTGACCATGAACCGGCAGGGCTGGCTGACGCGCACCTCCGACCAGATCGGCGGGGCCGGGCAGACCGCCGCCACGCTGCAGGAACAGGCGGTCTGAGGTGACGGCCACCACGCCCGGCGCACGACCGGGCCGGTACCGCGTGCCCGCGAACGCCGGGGCGCGCGGGCTCCTGGTCGCGGCGCTCGCGCTCGGCCTGCCGCTGCTGCCCGCGGACGTCCACGCCGCCACGCCCTCCCCCGCCCCGCACCGCACCGTGTCGCGCGGCACCACCCCCGGTGCCCGGAGCACCCGGGGAACCCTCGTCACGCCGGGGCCAGACGCCTCCCGCACGACCGCGACGACGGCGAAGCCCCACGCCTCCCGTACGCCGTCCGGCGCCGCGGCATCGCAGCCCTCCACCCCGCCCACGATCCCCGCCCCGTCGCAGACCGGGGCCGCCGCGCCTCAGGACGACGGCGGGCGGGAGGCCGCCCTGGTCGACCAGGAGGACGAGCGGATCATCCAGATCCGCGCCGTCCTGTCCTCGCTGATGCAGGGGGGCGGCAAGGAGTCGCTCACGTGGAAGCAGCCGGAGATCTTCGGCTCGGCGCACGGCAAGACGCTCGTCCTGCCGCAGCGCACCGATGACTCGGCCTACACGATCACGGACCTGGTGCGCTACGGCGGCCGGTACTTCCGGCGGCTGCACGACGGCTCGTACCTGCTGAGCGCGCACCTCTTCGTGGCCGACGGCGCGAAGCTGACACTGCAGAGCAACGGCCGGCCGCTGACGATCCGGATGGGCAGCGTCCCCGGCGCGTTCAGCTCGATCGTCGGTTTCGGCGGGACCATCACCATCAACGGCACCGCCCAGGCGCCGGTCCGCATCATGAGCTGGAACGTGCGGACGCGGCAGCCGGACACCCAGGTGAGCGACGGGCGCGCGTACATCCGCGCGATCGGCGGCGCGTTCCGCATGTCGTACGCGCAGGTGTCCGACCTGGGCTTCTGGAGCGGCCGTACGGGCGGCATCTCGCTGACGGGGACGGAGCGGCCCGCCAACGCGGCCCGGCACCTGACCAAGACGCAGCGGCACGAGGCCAAGGCGCGACGGCTGGCCGGTAAGAAGGACCAGACCAAGGCCGTGGGCCCCGGCGACGTCGAGGTGACTCCAGCCGGCCCGGACGGACCGGGCGGCACCGCGTCGCACGTGCCGGCCGCCGGGCTGGTCACCGGGGCGGTGGAGCACAGCCGGATCACCGGCGACGCGTACGGGATCTTCGTCTCCGGCTCCACGCAGACGCAGATCATCGACGACCGGGTCGAGAACAGCCTCGCCCACGGCATCCTCCTGCACCGTTACACGAAGGACGCCAGCGTCCAGAACACCACGGTCACCGGCAGCGGCGGCGACGGGTTCGTCCTGTCCCGCGCCACCGAGGGGGTCCGGATCACCGGCAGCACGTCCGAGCGCAACCACGGCAACGGTTACACCCTCAACGGGTCGCCGCTCGCGCTCGGCCCGTCGGCGAGCGGCGAGTCCCCGCAGGCGTACGGCAACAGCTCCGTCAACGGCAGCACGGCACGGGACAACGGCCACTACGGCATCGAGGTCCTGGGCGGCAACCGGCTGGCGGTGCAGACCAGCAAGGTCATCGGCAGCGACATGGGCATTGTCGTACGGTCCGCGGCCACGAACGTGCAGATCTCCGGGAACCAGCTCAGCGGGCAGAGACGGCAGGGCATCGCGCTGCGCGAGGGGGTCACCGGCGCGCAGGTCGCCGGGAACCTCGTGAACGGCGTTCAGGTCGGCATCTACCTGCGCAACTCGAGCGGGAAGCTGTCGGGCAACATCATCCGGGGCGCGACCCGGCACGGCATCGTGCTGCGCGGCGGTATGGACGGCACGCAGGTGGTCAGCAACACCCTGCGCGGGTCCGGGCCGAGCGCGATCAGCAAGGCCGGCTCGCACGGCACGCTGACCCGGGAGAACAACGACACCTCCGGCTGGGACGACACGTCCAGCCTGCTGACGAAGGCGATGCGGTACGCCAAGCCGATGAACGTCATCTGGGCCGCCGTGTTCCTCATCGTGATCTTCATGATGGTCCGGTCGCGCGCGCTTCCCCGGCGGAACCGGCGCGGGATCGACCCGTACGCGGCGCAGCGGCAGCTCGCGGAACGCCCGGCGCGTGCGCTGCGGGGCATCACCGCGGGCGGTGACGGGCGATGAACGGCACGGGGACGACGCGAAAGCGGGAGGTACGCGATGGCAGCGCCTGACTCGGGCGAGGCGGCGCCGCGCCGGCGCGGCCGGCGGCTGGTCACCACCGTCCTGGTGCTGGGCCTGGCCGCAGGCGGCACGTACGCCTACGTGCGGTACACCGAGAAGCCCGCCGGTCTGCCGGCCGTCGACGACGTGTCGCCGAACGACGCGCGGCAGGAGGCGGCGCTGGTCGACCAGGAGAGCCAGCGCATCATGCAGACCAACGCGGTGCTGACCTCGACGCTGCGCCGGGGCGGCCCGCGCGCGGCGGCGATGCGCCAGCCGAACATCTTCGGGTCCTCGATCGGCAAGACGCTGGTGCTGCCGCAGCGCAGCCGGCCGTACTACGTCGCGGACCTGCAGAAGTACGCCCAGCGGGACTTCCAGCAGCAGAACGACGGCTCGTACGTGCTCGGCGTGAACGTCTTCGTCGCGGCGGGCGCCAAGCTCGTGCTGCAGAGCTCATCGGGCCCGCTGACGATCCGGATGAAGAGCGTTCCGGGGGTGTTCACCTCGATCGTCGGCTTCGGCGCCAGCATCCGCATCAACGGTTCGGCGCAGAACCCGGTGCGGATCATGAGCTGGAACGACCAGTCCGGCACCACGGACACGCGCCTCGGCGACGGGCGGGCCTACATCCGCGCGATCGGCGGCGAGTTCCAGATGAAGTACGCCCGGGTGTCCGACCTGGGCTTCTGGAGCGGCCCCACCGGCGGGATCGCGATGACCGGCAGCGACCGGCCCGACGACGCCGCCGAACGCGTCGACCCGGGCGCCTCGGCGCCCAAGCGCGTGGAGCTGGCCGACGGCACCACCGACACGACGCGGGGCGGCCAGAACGAGGTCGAGGTCATGACGTCGAACGGGAAGACGAGCGTCGGCTTCCTCATCCCGGCCGCCAACCTCGTCACCGGGTCGGTCGACCACAGCACCATCGACGGCGACGCGTACGGGATCTTCGTCTCGGCGTCCGACGGGACGCAGATCACGAACGACCGGATCAAGAACAGCCAGGTGAACGGCGTGCTGATGCACCGGTTCGCCCGGAACGCCAGCATCGAGAACACCACCGTCACCGGCAGCCGGGGCGACGGGTTCGTCCTGTCGCGGGGCACCGAGAACGTCCGCATCACCGGCTGCACCGCCGAGGGCAACGGCGGCAACGGCTTCACCCTCAACGGCCAGCCGCTGGCGAACGGCCCGTCCGCGAGCGGCGAGTCCCCGCGCGCGTACGGGGACAGTTCAGTCACCAGCAGCACGGCACGGGACAATCGACGCTACGGGGTCGAACTGCTCGGCGGCACACACCTGGCCGTGCAGACGAGCAAGGTGGTCGGGGGTGACATGGGGATCGTGGCGAGCGGCGACGCGACCGGCGTGCAGATCTCCGGCAACGAGCTGAGCAGGCAGGCCCGCCAGGGCATCGTGCTGCGCGGCGGGGTCACCGCCGCGAACATCGCCGGCAACATCGTCGACGACACCGACACCGCCATCTACCTGCGCGACTCGACGGGCTCGGTGATCGGCAACACGGTGCAGTCGGCGTCCCGGCACGGCGTCTCGCTGGTCGGCCAGGTCGGCGGCGCCCGCATCACGGGCAACACGTTCGGCGGCGCGGGCACGAGCGCGCTGGACGTGTCCCGGGCGAAGGGCACCGCGGCCATCTCGAACAACGGCACGACGGGCTGGCACGACACCGCGGGCTTCTGGACGGAGGTCAAGCGGGTCGCCAAGCCGATGAACATCATCTGGACCCTCGTCTTCCTGCTCGTCGTGGTCTCGGCGCTGCGCTCGCGCGGCAGCGGGCTGCGGATCGGCCGCCGCCACGTCCACCCGTACGACGACCAGCGCAGGCTGGAGCAGCGGCCGGTGCTGGCGCTGCAGCGCGCGCGTAAGGTCGACACGACCGAGACGAGCCCCGATCTGCTGGCGCTCACCCTTCCCTCCGGCGGCGCGGACGAGCAGGTACGGGAGTCGCTGTGAAGATCGACCTGAAGTTCGTCTCCGGGCTGGTCGTCGGCGCGCTCCTCGTGGCCGGCCTGACCTGGCTGCTGGCCGGAGGCCGCGGCGGGTCCTCGCCGGCGAAGCACCACAAGACCGCCTCCCGCCTCCGGCCCGCACCGGAGTCCTCCCCCGCCGGCGGCGACGGCGGGGACGCCGGCGCGTCGGCGGGCCCGGAGCCCGACCTGCCCGTCCCGACCGGCGCGGAGAAGATCACCTGCCCGTCGGCCACGCGCACCGTCGACAGCGCCGACGCGCTGCAGAGCGCGCTCGAGCAGGCGAAGCCGGGCGACGTCATCAAGCTGTCGCCGGGCACGTACCAGGGGAAGTTCGCCACCCGCGCCTCCGGCACGGCGGATCGGCCGATCAGCCTGTGCGGGGACGCCTCGGCGATCCTCGACGGCGGCGGCATCAAGAAGGGCTACGCCTTCCACCTCGACCACGCGGCGTACTGGCACCTGATCGGCTTCAGCGTCCAGAACAGCCAGAAGGGCGTGATGGCGGACGGCAGCAACGGCTCGGTCATCCAGGGCCTGGCCGTCCACGACATCGGCGACGAGGCCATCCACCTGCGCGACTTCAGCACCGGGAACACGGTCCAGTACAACAAGATCTGGGGCACCGGCCGGCGGCGCGCGAAGTTCGGCGAGGGCGTCTACCTCGGCTCGGCCGAGTCGAACTGGAGCCAGGTCTCCGGCGGAAAGATGGACAAGAGCGACCACAACGTCGTGCGCGGCAACGTCATCCAGGCCACCGCCGAGGCGGTGGACATCAAGGAGGGCACGACCGGCGGCCGCGTCATCGGCAACGTCTTCGACGGGTCGAACCTCGGCGGCGACAAGCACAACGACTCCTGGGTCGACGTCAAGGGCAACGACTACGTGCTGCAGGACAACACCGGCACGAAGACCCCCGCGGACGGGTTCCAGACCCACCAGATCATCAAGGGCTGGGGCACCGGCAACACGTTCCGCGGCAACACGATCGACCTGGCCGGCGGCGGCGGTGTCGGCATCAACGACACGGCCGGCGGCAACACGATCCTCTGCGACAACAAGGTGAGCGGCGGTCGGCTCACCAAGAACGGAAAGTGCGTCAACAAGTGAATGAAGGAGAAGGCATGACCCCGAAGCCGACCGAGCTGCCCCGGCTCACCGTGATCGGCACCGGTTACCTGGGCGCCACCCACGCGGTCTGCATGGCGGCCCTGGGGTACGAGGTCCTCGGCGTGGACGTCGACGAGAAGAAGATCGCCAAGCTGGCCTCCGGCGAGGTGCCCTTCTTCGAACCCGGCCTGCCGGAGCTTCTCACGAAAGCGCTCGACTCCGGACGGCTGCGCTTCACGACGTCGTTCGAGGAGGCGGGGGCGTTCGGCGACGTCCACTTCATCTGCGTCGGCACCCCGCAGCAGCCGGGCTCCGACGCCGCCGACCTGACCTACGTCCACGCCGCCGTGCGCGCCCTCGCCCCGCATCTGGAGCGCCGCACCCTCGTGGTCGGCAAGTCGACCGTCCCGGTCGGCACCGCGTACGTCCTCACCGACGTGATCCAGGAGCTCGCGCCCGCCGGCACGGAGGTCGAGCTGGCGTGGAACCCCGAGTTCCTGCGCGAGGGCTTCGCCGTCGAGGACACGATGCGCCCCGACCGCCTCGTCTTCGGTGTCGCCTCCGACTGGGCGAACGAGCGGCTGCGCGCGGCCTTCGCCCCGATCCTGGACCTGGGCACGCCGGTCGTCCGGACCGACCTGGCCACCGCCGAGCTCGTCAAGGTCGCGGCGAACTCCTTCCTCGCCACCAAGATCTCCTACATCAACGCGATGGCCGAGGTCTGCGAGGCGGTCGGCGCCGACATCAAGGACCTGGCCGACTCCCTGGCCCTCGACGACCGCATCGGCGGGAAGTTCCTTCGCCCCGGCCTCGGCTTCGGCGGCGGCTGCCTGCCCAAGGACATCCGCGCCTTCGCGCACCGGGCCGAGGAGATCGGCGTCGGCCAGGCCGTGTCGTTCCTGCGCGAGGTCGACGCCATCAACCGCCGCCGCCGCGCCCGTACGGTCGACCTCGTACGTGAGCTGCTCGGCGGGCAGCTCGCCGGGGCGAGGATCGCGGCGTGGGGAGCGGCGTTCAAGCCGAACTCCGACGACATCCGCGACGCGCCGGCCCTCGACGTGGCCCGCACGATGCACGGGCTGGGCGGCCACGTCCGGGTGTTCGACCCGGCGGCGCTGGACAACGCCCGCCGCGCCTACCCGGAGCTCCGCTACGGCGACAGCGCCCTCGACGTCGCGCGCGACGCCGACGTCGTGGTCCTGCTGACCGAGTGGGCGGAGTTCCGCGAGGTCGACCCGGCCGCGCTCGGCGAGGTCGTCCGGCACAGGCGGATCGTCGACGGCCGTCACGCCCTGGACGCCGACGCCTGGCGCGCCGCGGGCTGGGAGTACCGCGCCCTCGGCCGCAACTGACCCCGCACGGCGTGGCCGGGTCGCCCATCCGAGGGGGCGTCCGGCCGCGCCGGGCGGTACGGGGTGGTCGTCGTGGTGCAACGGGCGGGCGGCGCCGGTGCCGCCCGTTCCACGACGACCACCGCGTCCTGAGCCGTCCCGCCACGAGGAAGCCCTCCCCCGAGTGGCGGGACGGCGTTCAGTCGTTCTGCCACCCCGCACAGCGGCACGGATCGTCTATCGCCTGGCCGCAGACTCCAGGTTGCGGCGGATCCTCCCGGTTTCCGGGTGGTCCTCGCCCAGCACCCGCACACAGTCCGCCAGGGTCGACTCGAACAGCGGAATCGCCCGCCCCAGATCACCCGCCGCCTCATACGTGAGTGCAAGGTGGTGCCGCACGAGCAGCGTGTCAGGGTGGTCCTCGCCCAGCACCCGCACACAGTCCGCCAGGGTCATCTCGAACAGCGGAATCGCCCGCCCCAGATCACCCGCGTCCCGATACGCGCACGCGAGGTTGTTCCGTGAGCCCAGCGTTTGCGGTCGATCCTCGCCCAGTACCCGCACGCAGTCCGCCAGGGTCTCCTCGAGCAGCGGGATCGCCTGCTCCAGATCACCCGCACTCTGATATGCGCCCGCAAGGTAAAGCTGCGAGGCCAGCGTGTCGGGATGGTCCTTGCTCAGCACCCGGGTCCGGGCGGCAAGCGTCGCCTCGAACAGCGGGATCGCCCGCTCTAGATCGCCCGCGTCCTCATACGCGAGCGCAAGGTAGTTCCGCGATGCCAGCGTTTGCGGTTTATCCTCACCGAATACCCGCACGCAGTCCGCCAGGTTCGCCTTGAACAGCGGGATCGCCCGCCCAAGATCACCCGCATCTTGGTACACGAATGCGACGTTGTTCCGCGCGGTCAGCGTGTCGGCGTGGTCCTCGCCGAGTACCCGCGCACAGTCCGCCGCGGTCGCCTCGAACAGCGGAATCGCCCGCCCAAGGTCACCCGCGTCCCGATACGCGTACGCCAGGTTGTTCCGTGCGCCCAGCGTAAGGTAGTCGTCCTCGTCCAGCACCCGCAGGCAGTCTGCCAGGGCCGCCTCGAGCAGCGGGATCGCGCGTCTCAGATCACCCGCATGGTGATATGCGCTCGCAAGGTGAATCCGCGAGGCCAGCGTGAGGTATTCGTCTTCGCCCAGCACCCGCGCACAGTCCGCCACGGCCGCCTCGAACAGCGAAATCGCCCGCCCAAGATCACCTGCCGCTTCATACGCGTACGCCAGGGTGGTCCGCGAGTCCAGCGTCTTGGGATGGTCCTCGCCCAAGAGCCGGGCGAAGGTGTTCGAAGCGAGGGTGCGGTAGTTGATGGCCTGGTCGAGGGCTCCTTGCTCAAAATGGAACCCTCCCGTTTTGAAGAGCAGGTCGGCGAGGGTGGTGGTCTGGTCGTCGGTGGGTGTGCGGTCGGCCACGGCGTCGATGTGCGGGGCCAGTGCCCGCCACTGCGGCCAGGTGCTCGGCTCGCGCCATTGGTCGGGTATCGCTTCGCGGAGCAGCCGGGTGGCCTCGTGCAGTGCGGTGGTGACGGCGTCGGGCCGGCGGTGGGGGTCGCCGGGGTCGATGGTGCGGGCGACGGCTTGGACCAGGCGGTGCACGGTGACGCCGGCCTGGTTCAGGGTGATCAGGTTGTAGGCGGCCAGTGCGCCCAGTGCCTGCTGCAGGGCCGGCGGGTCGGTCAGGCCGGTCAGCAGGGTGCGTGGGATCTGTTCGGGGGCGTACCAGGCCAGGGTCCGCAGTAGGTCTGCGGCCTGCGGGGTCTCGGCCAGGCGGTCGAGGGTGAGGCGCCAGATGCGGGCGATGGTGCGTTCGCTGTCGGCGCCGAGGGCGGCCTGGTCGTACATGACGGCCGGGTGCTCGGCCAGCAGCTGAAGGTAGGCGCGTGGGCTCAGGTGGTTTTGGTGCAGGTAGGCGGCGGCCTGTTCCACCGCCAGCGGCAGGCACCCCAGCTCTCGAACCAGTTCGGCGGCGCCGTCCAGGTCGGCGCCGGGCCGGTCGCGGGCGGCGATCCGGGTCAGCAGGTCGACCGCGTGCTCTTCGGCCAGTACGTCCAGACGCAGTGTCCGGGCGCCCAGGCGATGCCAGCCCTCGCCCAGCCGGCTGGTCACCACCACCCGCCCGGACCGGGCGCGGGCCAGCACGGGTGCGACGTCGGCCGGGTCGGTGACGTTGTCCAGGACCAGCAGCCACCCGGTATGGCAGGCCAGCCAGCCCACCGCCCGCTCGGCCAGCGCCTCCAACGGCAGCACGGCCGCCAACTCCGGTTGCAGCCCTACCGTCAGGGCGGCCAGTCCCGCCTGCAGCGAGGCGGCGGTATCGGCGGTGACCCACCAGACCGGATTCAGCCTCCCGGCATGCGCGGCGGCATACCGGGCGGTCAGCGTGGACTTGCCGACCCCGCCCAGCCCGTGCACCGCGGCCACCACCACCGGCCCCGCACCCGCCAGAGCCTCCTCCAAGTCGGCGAGCTCATCGGACCGGCCGACGAAGTCATGCTGACCGGCCGGAACGTTGCTCAACCCCGGCACAGCGTCGACCTGATCGACCGGCCGCAACGCCTCCGCCGGCAACACCGCCTGAATGTTGGTAGCACCCGGACCGGTGGAAATGATCCCTTCGTTGTCCCCGCCCACCCGCACCGATCCGCCCACAGGCGCGTTCCCTGCCACCGGCCCGACCGCCTCCTCCAGCGCCGAAGCGGGCAATGGGCCGGTGGCGGACGACGAGGCCGGCTCTCGTCGTCCGTCCCGGCGAGGTCGCCTCATCGCGACTGAATGTTGGTGGCGTCATCGCCGGTGGAGACGATCCCGGAACTGTCGCCGCCGATGGAGACCGACCGCTTCCCCGCCGCCGGCGCCTGCCGTCGTCCCGTCTGGTCGCCGGCCCGACGGTCGGCGAACACGCCGTACACGGTGAGCACCAGCCCGGCCACGGCGACGAACAGCCCCAGCACGCTGGCCAGTTTGTCGGCCTTGTCCAACCCGACCATGGACAGGTACGCCCCCAGTCCCGCCGCGGCCGCCACCGTCAACGTAAGGCCGCCCCACATCAGCACACGCCTCGCCATAGCCACATCATCGCCTCACCCGAACGCGAAACCACGCCACGCCAGGAAAGTGTCCACTCCCTGCCATGCGGCTGGTGCGAGCATCGCGCGCGTCAGCCCGTGACGCGGGTGGTGCGGTACGCCGGGTCGGCGGTGATGTCGGCGTCGGTGAACCGGTCCGGGACCCACTGCTTCGCCGAGAAGAGGCGGGTCTGGTCGGTGTGGTGCGGCGAGTTCGGGTTCGCGGACTCGGAGTAGGTCAGGATCGTCGAGGCCCGCGGCCCGGCCGGGGTGAGGGACACCGCCATGATGAAGCTGGAGCCGGAGGTCACGTCGGGATAGGTGCCGTTCGCCTGCAGGTCCGGGCTCGCGGGGTAGATGGCGTTGAAGCAGCCCTCGCCGCCCGGGCAGCCGGGGATGGCGATCCCGGCGTACCGCTGCGCCGCGCCCAGCGGCTCGTCCAGCGGCACGCGCAGCGACGCCATCCGCTGGACGGCGTCGGCGAGGGCACGGCCGACGGCCGGGTCCGCCGTGTTGAGGTCCCGAGGGGTGGTCACCGGGTGCGCGGGGTCGAACGGCGTGCGGAACAGCGCCGGGCTCGACGCGCCGTTCAGGAACTCCCGCCACAGGACGGCGCCCCTGCTGCCCGGGTCGGTGCGCGAGTCCCAGGCGGCCAGCACCCGGCACGCGTCACGTACGTCGACCGGCGAGCCGTCGGTCGCGGTCAGCGTCGGGTGTTCGCGGCAGTAGGCCACGAGCTGGTCGCGCAGCAGCTCGGCGCTCAGGTCCCGGTCGCCGAGCATCGTCCGCCGCAGGGTCGTCAGGTCGAACCCGCGCGGCCCGAGCCCGTCCGTTCCGGCGAGCCGCTGCTTCACCATGTCCAGGCCGAGCCGGGTCCGCAGCGAGCGCGGCGTGCCCGTGTCCCCGAAGATCTGCGGGAACCCGGTGAGCGGCGCGTCCGGGTTGGTCAGCCAGGGGCTGTTGTTCGCGTTGGTGACGTAGTCCGTACGGGACAGGCGTGGCGCGCGGGAGGGCCCGAAGATGCCCGGCTCGATCGCGTCGGGGTCGTTCCCCCACGCGCAGCGGGACGCCGACCCGTCCAGCGTGGGCTCCGGGCCGTCGACCGCGCAGCTCTTCAGCTGCTCGTCGGTGACGTGCGGCGCGACCGACGCGTCGGCGTAGTACGCCTGCCCGGTCGAGTCCGCCGCGATCGTGTTGGTGAACGGGATGCCCTGGTAGGTGTCCTGCGCCGTGCGCAGCTGCGCGACGCTGTCGGCCTGGTCCATCGCGAGCCAGGTGTTCATCGCGCGGACGTTGCGGGCGTTGACGTCCCGGATCGCGTACGCGTAGGTCGTGGTCCAGCCGTCCGCCAGCACCGGCCCGTAGCGGGAGTCGTACAGCGTCCGGCTCACGCTGCTGAGCCGCCCGTCCGCGCCGCGCACCTGGACCGTCACGGTCCGCCGGGTCATCGCCTCGCGGTGCCCGTCGACGAGGTACGCGGTGGGGTCCCCGGGCGCGAGCGTCAGCCGGTAGAACACGGCCCGCGCGGCGGTGGAGACGGTGTGGCTCCAGGCCAGATGCTCGGTGTGCCCGATCTCGACGAGCGGCGTCCCGTACAGCGCGGCGCCGGTGACGTTCAGCCGGCCGGGGATCGTGAGCTGCACCTGGTAGAACCGGCCGATCCCGTTCCACGGGAAGTGCGGGTTGGCCAGCACCATGCCGCCCGTGCCGCGCGTCGCGTCCCGGCCCAGCCCGTACGCGTTGCTGCCGGCGTCGGCCTTCGGCAGGACGGGCGGCTTCGCCCGCGCGGGCGCGCCCGCCGTGGGCGGGGTCGCGTTGACGATCGGCGCGATGGCCTGCTCGGCGCCCTCCAGCTGAACGACGTGGTAGAGGTCCCGGTAGACGTCCAGCTCCGTCATCGGGCGCACCCACGCCGCGCCGCGGCAGGTCGGGTCCGGGAGCCGTGAGACGCCGGTGTCGCGGAGAAAGCGGTTGTAGCCCGCGACGTACCCGCGGACGACGTCCCGCACCTCCCGCGTCGGCCCGAGCGGCGCGGGCTGTGCGATCAGCCGGCGTACGACGCCGGACCGCAGCTCGGCCTGTTCGTACACGTCGCTGTCGAGGTTCGACGTGCCGGTCAGGGGGTCGTCGTTCGCGGCGTCCGGCCCGAAGTACCGCGACCGCTCCCCGGCCAGCGTTACCAGGCGCGACGCCTCGACGCACACGTTGTCCCGAGCGAACGCGTACCCTTCGCCGAATCCCAGGCCGGCGTAGTCGGCCGCCTTGACGTGCGGGATCCCGTACGCCGTCCGCCGGATCTCAGCGCGGTACCGCCCGGTGGGCGCGGCACCCGCCGGTACGGCGACGGCCAGGGGAAGCGCGGTGAGCGACGCCACCGCGCATGTGACGAGCTTCCATCTCTTCATGGAGATCACCTCGGGCTCATGCTCCGCCCCGGATCGCGGCCCCGCATCGGCCCTCCGGCGGGTCCGCGCGTCCGCCGGACGGATGACCGCGGGCGGCCGTACGCCCGTAGGCGTAGACCTTCGGGCGCGCCGGGACGCGTCAGGAGCGGTGGACGTCGAGCACGGTGCGCCGTCCGTCCGGCGCGATCTGGAGCACCGGGATGAGACGGTGCGCCGGGTCGCCGTCCGGACCGAGGTCGATGTCGCCGGACGCGCCGAGCACGCGGTTCGCGGCGTGCATGGCGTAGAGCATGTTCCGGACGTTCTCCGGGACGGGATCGTCCTTCGCGGCGGGTCCGGTGGTGCGGCGGATCGCCTGCGCCGCGGTGAGCATCGCGTCGTGCGCCATGATCGCCCATCCGCTGCGCAGATCCGCGACGTCGAAATGGCGCCGGAACTCCGCCAGGAAGCCGAGGTACGCGGCGCGGGACGGGTTGCGGTCGCCGGCCAGCACGTCCGGGTCGGCCAGCGCCGCGTAGACGATCGAGCCGGGCCCGGGGTAGGTCGTCATCGCCGAGGCGTCGGAGCCGGTGACCAGCGTGATCGGCCGGCGGCAGCGCTCGGCGAGGTAGCCGAACAGCGCCTTGATGAACTTCTGCCGGCCGGCATAGAACACCATGTCCGGCTGGTTCGAGCCGCAGATGTTGCTGGCGATCACGGAGAACTGGTTCGGCAGTCCCGGCTCGTCCGGCCGGTCCGCGGTGAAGGTCTCCTCCAGGGCGTGCTGCCGCTGCAGATAGGAGGCGAGCAGGGGATCCTTGGTGAAGTCGTCCCGCAGCGACTTGGCGTACAGATCGGTGGCCCGCTGGTCGGTCACCAGGGTCGCCGTGCGCAGATCGTGCCGCTTGGCCAGCACTTGGCCGACCGCGGCCAGCTCGTCGCCGACCTGGGGATTCACGCGGGTGAGACCGGGGATCCGGCCGCCGCCCAGGCCGACCGCGGCCCGTACCGCGCCCGTGCTGTCGAAGCCGTCGGCCGTGACGACGTCCCCGACCATGGGAATCCCCGCCTTGGACAGCGCGAGGGTCGCCTGCACGGTCGCCTGGGTGCTGAGCGCCAGCCCGGCCACGGCGACGAGGTGGTCCGGCGCCCCGGTCATGTCCTTGAGCCGGTCGACCACGCGCTTCCACTGGCTCTGGTCGCTTCCCTCGTTGGCCAGGACGAGCCGGATCTGCGGGTGGTCACCGCCGCCCTCACCGCGGTTGGCCCGTAGCTGACCGACGTAGGCGCCCTCGAGTTCGGGGATGGTCCGGCCGGTCGTCAGGTCCCGGTCCGGGGTGAACGAGAGCGGTCCGAGGTAGGCCACCGTGACGTACTGCTTGCCGCTGCGGCGCACCCGCTCGTTCTCGGCCCAGATGGCATTGAGGATCGGCTTCCAGGCCTTCTCCTGGCCGTGCGTGGCGAACCACGGGTGCTCGTGGTCGCGCCCGTCGGACACGCCGATGCACTCGTCGTGCACGCGCGCCACGTCGCCCGAGCAGCGCCCCTCGTCTCTGAGGACGACGGCGATGACGACCACCGCGACGATGACGGCCAGCGCGACCGCCCCGGCGATCAGCCACGCCCGCCGGTGCCGGCGCGCGGGCGGGAAAATCGGCTTCTTTTCGTCAGTGCTCATGTCAGTCCCATAGGAGCGCCTGCTGTTGGTGGTCCTGCGCCCGCTGGCGCAGTGCCTGACGCCGGCGCGGGGAGAAGCGCGTGATCGCGTCATAGCCCGCGGCGATGTCCAGGTGGAGGTCGCGGCGGTGCGCGCCGGTCAGCGGGTCGGTCACCACCCAGAGCCCGGTCACCAGCGGGGCGAGCGCCTGGACTGTCGTGTCCGCCTCGGCGTCCGCCCAGCCGGCCAGCAGTTGCGCCTCGTCGGCGGGGTCGTCCGTGCGGCTCGCCGCCCGTGGTGCGGCGACGACCGCGTCGAGGAGCGCCAGCCAGGCGTCACCGTCGAGCGCGGTCAGCCGGGCGGCGAGCCGCCGGGTCACGATCGGGATCTCGCCGAGCGCGAGCGCGTGGTACAGCTCCCCCGCCTCGTCGGCCTCGGCCTCGGCCGCGACGCGGAGGCGCTGGTGCACGGTGACCCAGTTGGCCTGGCCCTCCGTCCCGGCCAGGCGACGGCTCATCAGGCGCCGCAGCACGGGGTGCAGGACCGCCGGCTCCGGCGGGTCGCCGCCGCCCCACAGGTCCGGCGTGTAGAGGCTCGCCACGTCGGCCGGCCTCAGCAGGCCGCGGGGCGTGATCAGCCGGTCCGACTCGTCCTGGTCGCGGGCGGCCGCAGCGATGACGAGCTTGTCCGCCTGCCGCTTGGTGCAGTGGGCGAGCAGGTCGCCCAGCAGCCGTTCCCCGAGCGTGCCGCCGTGGTCGTCCGTGCGGTCCAGCAGGGCGCGCACGTCGTACGGGCCCTCGGGCTGCCGCGCGATCGCGTCGAGGAGGGACCGGGTCGCGCCGGGATGGCCACCGGTGAAGTGATAGACCATCGCGGCGATGCGGCGGTCGGGCGCGCCGTGCAGGCCGAGGGCGGCCACCATCGTCTCGACCTCGCTCTCGCTCAGGTCGCGCAGCACGATCGGGTACCACCAGCGCGCCGTCGGCCCCCGGTTCAGATGGTCGGTGCAGCCGGCGGTCTCGGGCTGCGCGTAGGGACGGGCCTTCCGCGCGACTCGGGCGGTCAGCAGGCCGCGGCTGGTGGCCACGAACACCAGCGGCACGGCGGAGTCGCCCGCCGCCCGCGCCTCGCGGATGCGCGCGAGTTCGACGAGGAAGTGCTGGCCGTCGGGGAGGTCGGCGTTGTCCAGCAGCACGGCGGCCGAGAACTGTCGCTTGGCGGCACGTCCCTTCTTGAAGGCCTCCCGCAGGTCGGCGGTGAACGCCGCCAGCAGCAGCCCGTCGACCATCCCCCGGTTGCCGTCGGTCTCGTACGCGCGGAACCGGGCGTTCAGCTGGACCAGCTCGTCGATGGAATCGGCGCCGAGTCCGAGGTCCTGGTCGCCGTACCAGTCCTGGCCGGCGCCGAGCAGCATCTGGCGGCCCCACCGCCCGCTCGCCATGAGACCGTCGACGAGGAGGTCGGCGAAGCTCGTGACGGGAATCTGCTGTGGGATGCCGAGGATCTTTTGCAGCGGAGGCGCGACGCGCTGAATCAGCGCCCGCAGTGCGGCGATGTTCCGGTACTTCTCGAGGAGTGCCTTGACCTGTGCGCGGGCTCGCACGCGGTTGGTGAGATCGATCGCCTGATCCTCCATGACCGCCCGGCCCACGATGAACCGGGGGAACCCGAGCCGGCCGTAGTCGCCGCATCGACGATTGAGCTCGAACGCCAGCGCGGCGAGCACCTCGTACACGGCCATGTTGCCGATCTTCGCGAAATCCACCCGGGCGTACGGAACGCGGTTCTCGAGCGCGTCCTCGAGGCAATCCAGCAGCGCGGTCTTTCCGCTGCCCGCAGGCCCCTCGAAGATCAAAATCGGGGTCTCGCGGGCTGTGCGCCTGCGCCCCTGCTCGGGCCGCTCCATGAACTCTCGTACGACGAGAACGGCCCGGTCGCGCCCGAACAGCCGCGCTCCCCTACCCGGCACCGACTCCCCCGGACGACCTGGTGGCCGGGCCGGAGGGCACGGCCGCGCACTGCAGCATCATCAACCCCGTATCCTCCTCTTCCGCACATCCCCGTAGAGTGGCCACACCCTAACTGTCGGCTTTGTTGGACATCAATAAGACGGCCGCGAATACCGGATCGTTCACTCGGTTCCGAGAATTCGCTCGGCGATATTTCGGTTGGGCTAGAAATCGCCGGTCACGTTGTCCAAATATTTGCGAATGGTGGATAATACGGTCCATTAGCGTCGTACGGGGTGAGTCATGGACAAGTTGGCGGAGTTCACGGAGAACCGGGCGCGGCTGTTCGGCCTGGCGTACCGGCTGCTCGGGGAGGCCACCGAGGCCGAGGACGTGCTGCAGGACGCCTACCTGCGCTGGGAGACGAGCGGACCGGTCGACGTCCCCGCGGCCTGGCTCACCACGGTGGTCACGAACCTCTGCCTCAGCCGCCTCGGCTCCGCCCGCGCCCGCCGGGAGAGGTACGTGGGGCCGTGGCTGCCCGAGCCGGTGTTCACCGAGGACGGCCGGCTCGGCCCGCTGGAGACCGTCGAGCAGCGCGAGTCGATCTCACTCGGCGTCCTCATGCTGCTCGAACGCCTGTCCCCTCCCGAGCGCGCGGCGTTCGTCCTCCGGGAGGCGTTCGGCTATCGGCACGCGGAGATCGCCGACGTGCTGGGCGTCGACGAGGCGCACGCCCGGCAGCTGTACCGGCGGGCCCGCGCGCACGTGAGCGAACCCCGGCGGCGGTTCGCCCCGAGCACCGCCCACCGCGAGGAGATCGTGCTCCGCTTCCTGGCCGCCGCCACGGAGGGCGACCTCGCCGGCCTGGAGAAGCTGCTCGCCGAGGACGTCGTCGCCTGGTCGGACGGCGGCGGCAAGGTCACGGCTGCCCGGCGCCCGGTCGTCGGCCCCTCCCAGGTGGCACGCTTCTTCGTCGGCCTGGCCGCCCAGCCGCGCATTGCCGGCATGGACATCGCGATCCGTACGGTCAACGGCGAACCGGCGCTCGTCCTGTACGAGGCCGGTGAGCTCTGCATGATCGTGTCGTTCGACGTCGCGGGAGACCGCGTGACCGCCGTGAACGCCGTTCTCAACCCGGACAAGCTCGCCTACGCGGCGGCGCAGGAGCGGTGACCACGGTCACCGGGCCGGCGCGGGAACTCGACCACGGCCACCGGGGCGGCGCAGGAAGTGTGACCACGGTCACCGCGCCGACCGTCACGAACCAGGGGCGCCGCCGAGTCACCCCTTCGACGGCACACCGTCGGCGAAGGGATGACTGAGATGGCGGCACGCATTCTGGTCCTCGGCGCAGGCTACTCGGGGCTGGTCGCGGCACAGCTGACCGCACGGCACCGCGACACCCGGGTGACCCTGGTCAACGCGAGCGACCGCTTCGTGGAACGGGTCCGGCTGCACCAGGTCGCGACGGGGCAGGAGGTACGGACCCGGCCGATCGCGGAGCTGCTCGGCGGAGCGCCCGTCGAGTTCGTCGTCGGCCGGGTGACCGCGATCGACGCCGCGAAGCGCGAGGCCGAGCTGGCCGACGGGCGGCGGCTCGGCTACGACACCCTCATCTACGCGCTCGGCAGCCGGTCGGACGTCGAGAGCGTCCCCGGCGCGGCCGAGCACGCCCGCCCGCTCGCCACCGCGGACGACGCCGTACGGCTGCGGGACCGGCTCGCCGACGGCGGCGCCGTCGCGGTGGTCGGCGGCGGGCTGACCGGCGTCGAGGCGGCGACCGAGCTCGCCGAGGCGCGGCCGGACCTGACGGTCCGGCTGCTGACCGCCGGCCGCCTCGGCGCGGCGCTGTCCGAACGCGGCCGCCGTCACCTGCGTCGCGTCTTCGACCGGCTCGGCGTGGAGATCCGGGAGGACGCGCGGGTCACCGAGGTCCGCGCGGACGGCGTGCTGCTGACCGGAGGCGAGTTCGTGCCCGCCGGCACGGTCGTGTGGACCGCCGGATTCCGCGTGCCGGACCTGGCGCGGCAGGCGGGATTCGCGGTGGACGAGCACGGCCGGATGCTCGTCGACGCGGCACTGCGCTCGGTGTCGCACCCGGAGGTGTACGGGATCGGTGACGCGGCGGCGATGCACCGGCAGGGCGGCCAGGAGCTGCGCATGGCGTGCGCCACCGGCCTGCCCGCCGCCCAGCACGTCGCCCGTGCGATCCGCCAGGGCCTGGGCCGGCGCGCGCCGAGCCCGTTCCGGTTCCGGTACGTCAACCAGTGCATCAGCCTGGGGCGCCGCGACGCCCTGATCCAGTACGTACGGGCGGACGACAGCCCGGTCGGGCTGGTCCTCACCGGCCGGATCGCCGCCCTGTACAAGGAGGCCATCGTCCGCGGCGCCCTCGCCGCCCAGCGCCACCCCGCCCTCGTCGCCCTCACCCCCGGCGGCGGCCCGTCCCGCGACCGGCTCGACCTCGCCGGATGAGGCGGCGCCGGGTGAGGGCCGACCTCGCAGGGTGAGGCGGCGCGGGGCGCGGGGCCGACCTCGCGGGATGACGGGGCGGGGCAAGCCGGTCACCGGTGTCACTCGTCGCCACTAGAGTCACTCTTCGTGAGTGACGAATCGGACTCCGGGAGTGTCGCCGCCGCGGCCCTGCTCGACGACGGTCTCGTCCGGCGGCTCAAGGCGCTCGCGTGCACCGGGCCTCTCCACGATCTGGACACCCGCAAGACGCGGCTGGACTTCGCGGACGCCTCGGTGTACGCGATGGCGGAGATCGCGTTCCAGATCATCGACCAGGTGACCATCACCATGGACTTCGACCGGGGCGCGAACCACGACGCCGTGATCGCGCGGGTGCTGCCGTTCATCGCCGCGCAGGCGCCGGACCGCGCGCCGCAGGAGCACGAGAAGGTCGCCCGCTGGGTCCTGGAGAACCTCATCAACGTCGGCAGCGTCGACCGGGGCTTCCGCGTGTTCTACGGGACGTTCGCCGCCGACGGCGCGTACCAGCGGCTCGCGTTCGACTTCAAGCTCCTCACCGAGCTCGCGGACGCCGACGGTGAGGTGTACCTGCGTGCCTCGGACGAGGCGATCAACGTGCTCATCGGCGCGCTGGACACCGACGTCGAGTCGGCGCAGATCGCCGCGGAGATCAAGCTCGGCAACCTGATCGAGCGCGGGAAGCTGTCGGACGCCCAGGCCGCCGCGCAGCAGGCCCGGTACGCCACCGTGCAGTACGCCGAGCGGCTGCGCCGCAAGCTGGAGGCGACCCGCCGGGACGTGCGGTCGGTCGACTGGGAGGAGGAGATTCCCGAGTTGATCGACGCGGCGCTCACCCACGTCACCGCCCGGTACCGCGCCGAGACCGCGATCCTGGCGAACATCCGCCGTGCCCGGGACGAGGCCACCGAGCCGGAGCGCAAGCGGCGGGCCGCGATCCTGGTGGACATCGTCGCCGACTGCGTGAAGCGGCACACCCAGCTGCAGGCCCGGCTGATCGAGGCGAACGCGATCTTCCGCGCCGAGCAGGACCGCCAGCAGTTCTCCGGGCCGCCGCAGCGGGCGACCGTCGACCTGTTCGGGCAGTTGCTCGGCCCCACGCTGCAGTTGAGCGTGGCCGACGCCGCCGGCCCCGCCGGCGCGTTCTTCCAGGGGGGTGCCGGGCTCGCGACGCCCACGGTGGTCCGGCTGCGCGACGTGGTCCGCATGCTCATCGCGCCCGCCGCCGAGCGCGACGACCTGGCCGGGGCGCTGCCCGAGCCCGACCTGATGCCCCCGCCGGACCCGGACGTCTTCAGCGACGAGCAGTGGACGCGCGCCGACGACCTGCTCGACCTCGCGGACACCCCAAGGCGGCTGTCCGCGCTGCTCGCCGAGGCGCGCGCCGACGACCCCGCGCTACCGCACCTGCTCCTCCTGCGGGTGCTGCACGCCGTGTCCCCCGAAATCGGGGTCGCGGTCCGGCAGGGCGACGACCGGGTGCTGGTCGCGGTCGACGACGGCACGCGGCTGGAGGACCCGGAGTTCGGCGGCGCCGACCTGCTGGTCGGTCTCGCCCGCGTATCCGACGAGTCTCAGCAAGGAGCGGTCGCGTGAGCGTGAATGTTCCGATCGCGGACGCCGCCGAGGCCGCGAAGTTCATCACCCTCGGCATGCGGCCCCGGCTGCTGCCGGCCCGCGACCTGGCCTACGGCGACTACGTGCGCCGGTACCGGGAGGACGAGACGTTCGCCGAGCTGACGAACGCCGTCGCGAACGGCCTCGGCCTCGCCGTCCTCGCCTGTTCCCAGCAGACCGGCCTCGTGCTCGCCGCGACGGACGGATCGCTGTTCGAGATCAAGATGGAGGACTACTCCCGCCGCGCGGCCACGCGCGACCGCCGGGAGAGGATGCTGCACGGGCTGGTGCACCTCGCGGTGGCGGCGGTCGCCTACCCGCGCCCGGCCGACCTGGCGAACGACTCCTACATCGGCCGGGTCAGCGTCGAGCAGGTCGACGCCGTCGTACGCGAGGCGTGCCGCGTCCTGGACGAGAAGGCCGCCGCGGCCGAGGAGAGCCTGGACCCGCTGGAGGAGGCCCCCGACCTGGAGAAGACCTGGCGGGTCTACGCGCGCCGCCCGTCCGCCGCGGCGACGAAGGACGGCCGGCTCGCCCCGGACGCCACCCGGTCCATGGTCAACAAGGCGCTGAGGTTCCTCGCCGAGCAGGGGTTCCTGTCGCAGGTGGGCGGCGAGGGCGGCGGCACGTACCGCACCACGCCCCGCTACCAGGTCCAGGTGCGCGAACTCGCCGCCGACCGCGCGTTCGCGGAGCTGCTCGACCTGGGCGTCGTCACGGTCACCGACGGACACGGCACGCTGCGCGCCGTCTCCCCCGACACTCTCTGAACGGAGTCCTGGTGTACGAGCTCGCACGGGTCCGGCTGTTCTCGGTCGGCCCGAAAGGCGCCCGGTACCAGAACGTCACGCTCGACCTGCGGGACGTCGGCGCGCCCGTCGCCCGGCCGGAGCGGGAGGCGCTGTTCGACCTGATGGCGGAGGAGCCGGGCCGCGCGGTGCCGCGCCGGCCGAGCCCGGCGACCGTGCTGTTCCTGGAGAACGGCGGCGGCAAGTCCGTCCTCATCAAGCTGATCTTCTCGGTGATGCTGCCGGGGCGGCGGCAGGTGGTCGGGGCGCGCGGCACCCGCGTGCTGGACAAGTTCGTGCTGGCCCAGGACGTCGCGCACGTCGCGCTGGAGTGGCAGCACGTACGGACCGGCCGCCGGGTCGTCGTCGGCAAGGTGTCGGCCTGGCGCGACCACGTCGTGTCCACGGACCCGAACCGCCTGAACGAGGCCTGGTACTCCTTCAGCCCGACCGCGTCGTTCGGCCTGGACGCCCTGCCCTTCACGCAGGACGGCCGGGTCGTGTCGATGAGCGGGTTCCGCGACCGGCTGGGCGAGGCGGGCAAGGCCGAGCCGCACCTGCAGGTGGTCTGGGAGACCAACCACGGCGAGTGGCGGATGCGGCTGACGAACCTCGGGCTGGACCCGGAGCTGTTCGACTACCAGCGCAAGATGAACGCCGGGGAGGGCGAGGCCGCCGACGCGTTCGCGTTCAAGAGCGACGAGGCGTTCGTCGACTGGCTGCTGACCGCCGTGTTCGACGAGGACGACCTGCGCAGCCTCGGCGACGTCGTCGAGCAGTACGCCGCCGGCCTGGCGCGCCGAGACGGGCTGATGGCCGAGCGCGACTTCGTCCAGGGCGCGCTCGACCGCCTCGAACCGCTGACGGAGGCCGCTCGCGCGCGGCGGGAGGCCGAGTCCGCGCGGGATCAGGCCCGGAGCGCGGCGGAGACGTTCGGCGCCGCGATCACCGTACGGCACCGGCAGGAGACCGAGCGGCTCGCCGAGCTCACCGCACGCGAGCGCACGGCCGTGGACCGCGAGCAGGACGCCGGCCGCCGGGCCGGGCGGCTGGGCCGGATCCACGCCGAGCTCCGCCGCGAGCTCGCGGGCCTGCGCCTGAAGGCGGCGACGGCGGAGCTGGAGGACCTGCGCACGCGGCGCGACGAGGCCCGCGAGACCCTCACCGCGTGGCGGGCCGCCGAGACGCTGCTGGCCTACCGCCGCGCGTACGACGACGCCGAACGCGTACGCCGCCTGGTCGCCGAGGGCGAGTCGAAGGCCGCTCCGCTGCTGGCCGAGCGGGACGAGGCCGCCCGGCGTCTCGCGCGCGGGCTGTCCGCGCTCGCCACCGCAGCGGAGGACGAGGCCGGCCGGCTCGACCGGACCGCCGGCGAACGCGCCGGCCAGGCCCGCCAGGAGGAGGCCGCGCTGGAGGACGCGATCGCGCAGGCGACGCGCGAACGCGGCCGGGCGGCCGAGGCCGAGGAGCGCGTCACCGCCGCGCTCGCCGACGTTCGTACCGCCGTCGAGGAGGGGCTGCTGCCCGGCGCGGACGCCGACGTGGGCGCCGCCGCCGAGGAGGCGCGCGAGCGCGCGGCCGACGCCGCCGAGCGGGTCGCGGCGGCCCTGCGGGACCTGTCCGGGATGGCCGGTGACCGCAAGCGCCTGGGCACGGAGGTCCGCGCGGCCGAGCAGGACCGACGGAAACGGCAGAGCGCGGCGCAGACCGCCGCCGACGCCCTCGACCGCGCCGAGACGGCCGCGCGGACGCTGGCCGGTGACCGGCGGGCGGCCGAGCTGCTCGGCGCCGACGCGATCGACCCCGAGACCGACGCGCCGGTGCTGCTGGACCTGCTCGACGGCGCGATCACGGAGGCCGAGCGGGAGCAGGCCGACCTGCGGATGGAGGCGGCGGCCGACGAACGCGTCCTCGACGCGCTCGGCGCCGGCGGCCTGCTGCCGCCCGCGGCCCACGTGACCGAGGCCCTCGCCGTCCTGGAGCACGAGAAGATCACCGCCTGGTCCGGCTGGCGGTACCTCTCCACGCTCCCGCCGCAGGACCGTGAGGGGGTGCTCGCCGCCCACCCGCACCTGGTCGACGGCATCGTCCTGAACAACCCCGCCCACCTCGAACGCGCCGAGGAGGTCCTCACCGCGGCGCGGATCCTGCCGCCCGGGCTCGTCGCCGTCGGCACCACCGCGGACCTCGGCGACCCCGACGCGCCCCCGGCCGCCGGAGTCGGGTTCCTCGTCCCCCCGAACCCGGCCATGTACGACGAGGAACGCGCCGAAGAGGAGCGCGCGGCCATCGCGGACCGGCAGCGCGAACGCGCCGACCGCCTCGCCGCGCTCACCGACCGCCTGCACGGCGACCGCGACCTGCGCGAACGCCTGCGCCAGTGGCAACACGCCCACCCGGCCGGCACGCTGGAGCGCCTGCGCACGGACAAGGCCGAGGCCGACGAGGCCCTGGCGACCGCCGAGACCCGGCTGGAGGCCCTGGAGGGCCGGATCGCCTCGATCGAGCAGGCCGAGGACGAGATCCAGAGCGGCCTTCCCGCCTGGCGCGAGGAGGAGTCGGCGGCCGCCGGCGCCGCCGGGCGGCTCGCCCGGCTCGCCGAGACCGCCGCCCGCCTGCCGGAGTGGCGCGAGACCGTGCAGCGCGCCCGCGCGGCGGCGGACGCCCACGACCAGGCCGCCGAGGAACACCGGCGGACCGCCGAACGCCTGCGCGCCGCCGCCGCCGAGGCCCGCCGCGAGGGCGACGACCAGCGGCGGGTCGCCACCACGGCCCGCGACGAGCTCAGCCGCATCCCCGGCGCGGGCACCCTCGACACGTCCGCCCCCGCGCCCGAGGAGCCGGTGCAGGTGCTGCGCGACGCGTACGAGTCCGCCGCGCGGGCGTACGAACGCGCCGGGATCGGCCACGACCTCCGCGAGGACCTCACCCACGCCGAGACCCGCGAACGCGAGACCGGCGCCGAGGTCAAGAACATCGACGCGCGCGTCCGCGACCTCGCCGAACGCCTGCTCGCCGGCCCGGACGGCGCCGACGCCTCCGCCCGCGCCGCCGCCACCGGCCGCGCCGAACGCACCATCACGGCGCGCGAGGAGGAGCACGAGGCGCAGGTGGGCGTGCACGCCCGCCTGAAGGAGGAGTACCGCCGGCTCCCGCCGCAGGAGATCACGCTCGAAGCCCCGTACGAGCGCCCGACCGCCATCGGCAAGGCGGAGAAGCTGGTCGCCCGCGCCGAGGCCGAATGGGACACCGCCCGCCGCGCCCACGAGGAGCTGCGGTCCGGGCAGGAGCGCCTCGCCGGCCAGGTGGAGTCCGCGGGCCGTACCGTCGAGCGGCTCGCCGCGTACGCCTACCGGCTGGGCGAGCTCGTGCCGCAGGAGATCGACGCCGGGACCGCGCCGTTCCGCGGCACGATGGACGAGGCCGAGACCCGTCTGGACGACGTCATGGGGAAGGTCCGCGACACCGCGCAGGCGGCCGACGACGCCGGCCGCGCCGTGCGCAACGCCGCGGACGCGCTGGCCAAGTACGCCGCCGACGACAGGTTCGCCCAGGTCGACAGCCCGGTCCGCCGCCAGATCGTCGGCGTCGAACGCGAGAGCCTCCCGAAGTACGCCGAGGAGTGGGAGCCCGCGCTCCGCCCCCGCCTGCGCAGCCTCACCGACGAGCTCGCCCAGATCGACCGGCACCGCTCCGCCATCGTCGACCGGTTGCGCGGCATGGTCGACCAGGCCCTCGCCATCCTGCGAACCTCCCGGCGGCTGTCCACCCTGCCCGACGGCCTCGGCGAGTGGTCCGGTCAGGAGTTCCTCCGGATCCGTTTCGAGACAGCCGAGCCGCACCTGCTCGACGAGGCGCTCGGCGCCGTCATCGACGACGCCACCTCCGCCGACCCCGCCCGCGCGAAGGGCGCCGGCCGCCGCGACGGCCGCACGCTGCTGCTGCGCGGCGTACGGGCGGCGATGCCGAAGGGGGTGCGCGTCGACATGCTCAAACCGGACGCGGTCCTGCGCACCGAGCGCGTCCGGGTGGCCGAGATCGGCGACGTCTTCTCCGGCGGCCAGCTCCTCACCGCCGCGATCATCCTCTACTGCACGATGGCGGCCCTGCGCGCCAACGACCGCGGCCACACCCGCCGTCAGCACGCGGGCGTCCTGTTCCTGGACAACCCGATCGGCCGCGCGTCGGCGGGCTACCTCCTGGAACTGCAGATCGCCGTCGCCGAGGCGCTCGGCGTGCAGCTCGTCTACACGACCGGGCTGTTCGACACCGGGGCATTGAGCGTGTTCCCGCTCATCATCCGGCTCCGCAACGACGCCGACCTGCGCGCCGGCCTGAAGTACCTGTCGGTCGACGAGACGATCCGCCGCTCGCTGGACGGCCTCCCCGCCCCCGACGAGACCGGCGAGGTCACCGCCACCCGAGGCTTCACCCGCCCGCCGACACCCGACGCCGGCCGACCCGGCGATGCCGGCGTGGGCGAGAGCGGCGCCGGCGCGCCCGACCCGATCGCCGCCGAGGACGCGCGATGACCACCCCCGACCGCCCCGGCACGACCGGCGCCGACCGCAGCGAAACCACCGGTGCCGAGCGCGGCGGAACGCCGGAGCGCGGGGCTCCGGCGCCGAGCGGAGTGGGACCGCCAGAGCACGGCGTTCCGGTGCGGAACGGAGCGGGACGGCAGGAGCGCAAGGTTCCGCCGCCGACAGGCCCCACGCGAGCGGCACGGCCGGTGCGGGCATCGGCTCGGGCAGCACAGACGGGCTCGGTGCGGGCACCGGCTCAGGCGGCACAGACGGGCTCGGCGCGGGCACCGGCTCAGGCGGCACAGACGGGCTCGGGACTGGCGTGAACGGCACGGACGGGGCCGGCGCTGGCACGGGCGGCGGCGTCGGCGCGGGCAGCGGTGGGGTCGGTGTTCGTGCGCAGCGGTTTGCCGGCCTGCTGCGCGGCCGTAAGGGCCGCCGGGTCTACCTGCGTGATCTCTGGGCGATCCTCGACGAGGCCGACCCGGCCCTCGGCACGGACGCCCGCCGCCGCTCCGTCCTCGCCGACGTCCTGGCCGAACTGGCCGGCGCCGGGCTGCTCACCCTGCCCGGCGAACGCTCCTACGACCGTACGGAGCACCCGCCGCTCCCCCGCTTCGTCACGCTGCCCGCCCCGCGAACGCCCGCGCCCGTACGCCACCAGGTCGTGTGGCACCACGACCTGAACTGGGTCCCCGAGACCCGGATCACGCCCGCGCAGCGGGACCGCCTCGAAGCGGTCGACCGGTGGCTGAAGTCGGCCCGGCGCGATGCCTCTCCGGCCCCGCTGCGCGAACGCTCGCTGGAGGTCTTCGGCGACGAGAAGGTCCTGGACCGGCTACTGCGAACCGGCCTGTTCGGACCGGGCAAGCTGGACTTGGAGCTGCTCGTCACGTACCGCGCGGCCGTCCGCTTCACGAGCGAGACCGTGGGCTCCGGCGACCTGCTGCTCGTGGTGGAGAACGCCGACACGTTCGACTCGCTGGTCCACGCGCTCCGGGCCCGCGCCGGCCACCGCGTCGGCGCGGTCGCCTGGGGCGCCGGCGCGGCGTTCGAGGCGTCCGTCCTGTCCATCGCCCGGCTGTCGTTCCCCGTCGCCGAGGTCGCCTACTTCGGCGACCTGGACGAGAAGGGCCTGCGCATCCCGGCGAACGCCGCCGCGCTCGCCGCCGCCGAGGGCCTGCCCGCCGTCCGTCCCGCCACCGGCCTGTACGGCGCGCTGCTGGAGCGGGCACGCCCGCAGGGCGGGCAGCGCAAGCTCACGGCCGCGACCGCCGACGAGGTCACCGCCTGGCTCGACCCGCCGCACCGCGCCCGGGTCCGCGAGTTCCTTATGGCGGGCGAGCGTGCCGCCCAGGAGGCCGTCGGCCGCGAATACCTCACGGCCACCGACACCTGGGCCACCGACCTGTACCCCCGCTGAGACGCACCGGCGGCCACCCCTGCCGCTCCGCCACACCCACGCGCCGCCGAATCGTTCGGCCGAGCGATCAGCGGTGGACGGCGCTTCTGCCCCTGAGCCGACCTCGGCACCGCTATCGCCCGCCGGGTGCCCCCACCGCGTTTCGCGCCGTCTACCCAGGCGAGAAGTTCTGATTCTGGCTCGATTCCCGTAAACGACTCCGGCTTGGGCGCCCTCACCGCTCACCGTTCCGTCCACACCGCATCGCAGCGCAGCGCACCGGCCCACCTTCCAACCGCCTTTGCTCTGCTCACCCCGGGTATGCAGCTGGAGCGGTCCACTGCATACCCGGCGTGAGCAGAGCAAAGGCCCGCGGGAAAGCATGCGGCCTTGCCGGGGGCCCGGACGACCAGCGCACGCCACGCCGCGGTGATCCTTGGCGGACGCTGCTCTTAGGACGCAGTATTCGCCAGGGACGACGTCGCGACATCGAGCTCGGTTCGCTGGCCTTGAAGCGTCCGCGAGCGGCCTGCCGCCCTCAACGGTGGGGTGCTTCGTACGCTGAGCGTCCTGTCGATACCTCTAAGCTCCCGACGCATGACCATTCGCTTCGACCAGACCGGCTGGGAGCAGTTGCAGCCCGGCGCCTACCGAAACTCCGATGGCGACATCGCCGAGTTGCACGTCTTCGACATCCCGCCCGACCTGGCGGCGCCGCTGGAGGACCTGGACGCGCTCCGGCGCGATGCGGTGGCACGCGTTGCCGCCTCCGGCGGTGGCCTGATCGAGCTGGACCCGGTCACCCTGCACGGCCTGCCGGCGTTCCAGCAGATCGTGAAGCTGCCGCTGCCCGACCGGCCCGGCGTGGCCTACATCCCGTCCTTCACCCTGCCACGGGCCGACCGCAGCCTGGTCTTCAAGTTCCTGTGCGTCGAACAGGGGGTGACCGGGATGCGGGACGCGATGGCGCTCGACCGTTTCATGACCGAGCACGGGAAGGGCCGTTCCCCTGAGGAGATGATGCGGTACTGGGCCCAGCACCCGTACGCACCCGAGGTCCAGGGCGGTCTCCCTCGCAACTGGTCCGAGGACCCGTGGTGGGACCAGCACTTCCCGGACCATCCGCTGTCCCGCGCCCGCCGGTTGCTCCAGAGGATGGCCCCGACGATCGAGGTGCATCCGGCGTTCCACGCGGCACCGCCCTGGCGCGGCTAGAGCCGGACGCCGAGGTCGACGCCGCCGCCGGCACCGTACGGAGGGGCGGGCGCGTGACGCTCAATGAGGTTCCGGAGCGAATCGCTGGCCCCCGAGCACGGCGAGTAGGTCCAGCTTCTGCTGGCTATCGCTTCCCGGCAGTGCGGTGAACACGATCAGGGACTGTCCTTGCTGGTGATCATGCAGGATCTGGCAGTGCAGGGTCATCAGCCCGACTTCGGGGTGTTGGAGCCGCTTCTCATAGGAGTGCGCCGTCGTCACGTCGTGCTTCGCCCACAGGTCCGCGAACTCGCCGCTCTCGATGAGCAGAGCGTCAACGACGGATCCCACGACGGACGACGGCCCGAGGGCGCCGTACGCGGCGCGAAGGTCCGCCGTGAGGATCCCGGACTGCCTCGCGTGATCTTCCGGCGGGTATGCGTCGCGGGCCGAGGGATCCGTGAACCACCGGTATGCGGCGATCCGCGACTGCCCCTGCTGCGAGCCGGCGGCGCTCGCATCACCACGCAGATCGCCCTCGCGGCCGATCGGCACGCACTGACAGCTTCGCATCCGGCGTCTGCGTGCGGATCTGCCGGATCGCAGCGGCCCCCTTGGGTTGTGAGCGCACGGGAAGGACCACTTCGGCGCCGGCACGTGCGAGGCGCGCAGCGATGTGCAGGCCGATGCCGTCGCTCCCGCCGGTCACCAGGGCGATCTTTCCGCTGAGGTCGGGGACAGGGATATCTATCGAGGTTCGAGGCATGAGGTCAGAATCGCCTGGCCACCGCCGGACCAGAAGGGCGGCCTTGTCCGCGGAGTGATGCTCCCTGGACACCTCGCATCGGTGGCTATAACATCGCGCGCTCGCGATCAAGCGTTGCGAGTTGTCCATTGCGCCGCACCGTCTCAGCGTCGTGGGCGCCGCCGTAGAAACTGCTCAGCGCCGCCATCGCCCGGGCGACCGTCGCGCCGATCGGCTTGATGATGCGTGTGGAGCCGTACCGATGGCCGGGCTCGCCGTCTCGCGAGCAGGGGCGGCATGGGCGGCTGGAGCGGGCCGATCAAGGTCCTCAGTGAGCGGAGGCCGCCGTCACCGAGCGCCCTCGCAGGGCGAGCGCGTCGTTGTCGCGCTCGCCCCGCGCCGGCACGCGCATGGTCGTGCCTCAGAGGCTGCGGGCGGTGATGTCGCCGTTGGAGGTGGTGGCGTGGATGTCGAGTTCGGTGGTGCCGTCGTTCTTGAGGGTGTTGGTGATGCGGCCGTTGGGGGTGCCGGCGTCGAGGGCGGCGGAGATGCCGGTGGCGGCGCCGATGGTGATGTCGCCGGAGTGGGTGCGGAGGATGACCTTGCCGCCGGTGGCTTCGGTGATGTGGATGTCGCCGCGGGCGGTGGTGATGTCGGCGGGGCCGTTCAGGCGGCCGATCTGGATGTCGCCGTCGGTGGCGGTGAGGCGCAGGCTGGCGGTTTCGTCGAGTTTGGTGTGGCGGTAGGCGCCGGTGAAGGTGACGTCGCCGAGGCGGCCGACGGTCCGTAGTTCGGTGGCGGCGGCCTTGCCTTCGATGCGGGAGCCGGCGGGCAGTTGGACGGTGACCTCGATGGATCCGGAGGGGCCGAGGATCTGGTTGTTCGCCGGGAGCTGGATGCGCAGGACGCCGTCGGCGTAGGTGACGGTGGTCTGCTCGGCGGCTTTGACGTCGCGGCTCTTGGAGGGGTTGGCGGGCAGGACCTGGACGGTGGTGTCGGTGCGGTCGGCGGCGATGATCTGCAGGCGTCCGGCGGGGATGTCGATGGCGGTGGTGATCGGGGTGGGGGTGTCGTACTTCTGCATGGTGTGCTCCGTGCGGCTCGTTGTTTCGAACAACGCAAACGCTACGTTGCTTTTCCGATCTCCTCAACAAGCTCGTTGCGACTTCGATGCATCAGCGCAGCTCACTGGCTTGAAATCATTGCAATAGAGCTGCGACTAACGCAACACCAGGACCACGCGTTCGTTGCGATGAAGTGTCCGTGAACGCTATGGGGCCGGACGGCGTTCATGTACTCGTCCACGCAGGACCCCGATAAGCGGTCTGCCGCTCAGCGGCGGGTCGATGTCGCCTGGGTCAGTGGCGGCCGATCGTGGGCGAGGTAGCCATCCAGGTGCTCCCGGCGGTCCCCCGTCTGCTTCCGGAGCAGTTCCCCGATGAGCTCGGCGTCCTCTCGCGGAAGGTGCAGGAGCGGCCGGCGCAGCTGGATGCTCCATGCCTTGGCATTGGGGAAGGCGGCGAGCCGATCGACGAGCGGCTGGAGCTCCACACCTCGCCCCCATGAGGCCAGCGACGTGACCGTTATCCCGCAACCGCGCGGAAACTCCCGGCCGCCGAATTTCACCGGAACGTCGAGCGCTTCGACGGCCGAGGCCACGGTCGCCGTCCCGATCACCCGGCCCCGATCCCGCGTCGGATTCCGGTACGCGCCGCGCGTCGTGTAGATCAGCAGCTCGTCCCCGACGGCGAGCCGATTCACCTCGGCGCGATAGGTCGCGGGAAACGCCATCCGCTGCTCCCGCAGCACCCAGGCGATGGCCTGGCGGTCCCCCAGGATCAGCAGGTACGACTCGCTCACCCGCCCACGATAACGATCCCGGTCTCCGAGCGATCAGCGAAAGACCGCGGGCCCCCGCAACGGCCCGGCCGAGCCCGGCCGGGCCGTTCGGAACAACGGACACCTTCTCCATGACCGTGAAAGCAGAGCCGCCCGTTCAGCCGACGGGTGCGCCGAACCACCTCGTCATCGGGCCGAGCAGATCCGCCTGGTCCTCGCCGACCCAGGCCACGTGGCCGTCCGGCCGCAGCAGCACTGCGGGCGCGTCCAGCTCCTCGCTGACATCGATGACGTGATCGACACGGTCGGCCCACCCGGCGGCCGACAGCCGCCCGGTCTGGTCGAGCAGCAGCCCACGACCACCGCGCATCAGCTCGTAGAGGCGGCCCCGCTTCAGCCCCACGTCCCGCATCCGCCGGCCGAGCAGCTCATGCCCCTCGCCGAAGTCGTAGCGGATGTCGATCGCGGTGATCTTTCCGATCAGGTACCGGTTGACCTCCTCGAAGTCCATGAGTTCCGCCAGCAGCCGGCGCACCGCCTGGGGACCCGACTCGAGGGACAGCAGCTCGGACTGCGCGCGAATGTTGTCCAGTACGTCGGCGGCCACGGGGTGCCGTTCGGTGTGGTAGCTGTCCAGCAGCCCCTCCGGTGCCCAGCCGCGGACCTCTGCGGCCAGTTTCCAGCCGAGGTTGAAGGCGTCCTGGACGCCGAGGTTGAGCCCCTGCCCGCCCAGCGGCGAGTGGACGTGCGCCGCGTCGCCGGCCAGCAGCACCCGGCCGACCCGGTAACGCTCGGCCAGCCGCGTCGCGTCCCCGAACCGGGACAGCCAGCGCGGTGAGTGCACGCCGAAGTCCGTGCCGGCGAACACCCGCAGCCGCTGCTTGACCTCCTCAAGGGTCGGCGGGACCGTACGGTCCTCGGCCACCCCCTCGGCGGGCACGACCACGCGGTACACCCCGTCCCCGGTGGGCCCGAGGCCGAACCGATGATGGGTCTTGCGGACCTCCGCGACGACGGCGGCGACCGTCTCCGGATCCTCGGACACCTCCATCTCACCCAGGAGCCACTCGGCCCTGGTCGGCTCGCCGGGGAAGCCGACGCCGAGCAGCTTGCGCACCGTGCTGCGGCCACCGTCGCACCCGACGAGATAGCGCGAGCGCAGCCGCGTGCCGTCGGCCAGCTCCGCGGTCACCCCTTGGTCGTCCTGGCTCAGCCCGACCACCTCGCAACCGCGCCGTATCTCGACGCCGACCTCGATCGCGTGCTCGTCCAGCAGGCGATCGGTGATGGGCTGCGGGATGCCGAGGATGTACGCGTGGGCGCTGTCGAGCCGTCCGGGCCACGGCTTGCTGATACCGGCGAAGTAACCGCCGAGCTTGTACTGCTTGCCGTGCGCGAGGAACCGCTCCAGCAGGCCGCGCTGATCCATCACCTCGATGCTGCGCACATGAAGACCGAGCGAGCGGGCGATCTTCGTCGGCTCCGCGTCCCTCTCCAGCACGACCACGTGCACACCGTGCAGCCGCAGCTCGGCGGCCAGCATCAAACCGGTCGGCCCGCCTCCGACCACGATCACATCGATCATGGAAACCCCCCGTCCAATCGGACCTGACGTGCGACGTCGAATTGCCGCAGGTTCCGGTCTCGGTCGACGATTCTGCGGTGCGACGGGGGTCTTGCCGCAAGCCCCCCTGTGCGCTATACGTTGAAACTGGAGGGGAGTGAATAAATCCCTTCCCACATCGCGGACATTCCGCCCATTCGCCTGCCGGACTCGGCCGAATTCGACGTGATGAGTCGCATGGCCGACGCTCCGTCTCTCTGAGGATGACCTACTCGACCTCGCGGGCGACCGGTCGTTCGAGAGGGCCCGGGTCTCCCTCGACACGATCGGTGACCCGTTCGGCGAACAGGCAAAGGCGCTCGATGTCGCGCCGGGCGTCGAGCGGATCCTGTGCGGCGAACGATGACCGGTTCCAAAGACCGTCGGCGCCGAGATACCGCCGGGCGTGGGTCGTTCCGAGTCTCGCGTCGAGATGGAGCAGCGCACCGATGGCCGAGTCCTGGTTGTAGTGACAGTCCTCTCTCGGCAGGTACCGGTCCAGGTAGGCGGTCAGGATCTCCGCGTCCTCGGGTTCACCGAAACGCGCGAGCGCGAAGCAGTACCCCTGACCGGCGTAGACGAGTTCGCTGGCGAGCAGAAGGTCGCCGAGTGTTCGCCGGAATCCGGTTCGCCGGTCGATGCCGATGAGCCATGCGGCGGTGAGCCGGGCACGCCACTCGAATCCGAGCAGTTCGGTCAGTTCGGCGTCGCTGATGTCCTGAGCGTCTTCGGCCAGCGCAGCGATGAAGGCATCGCGATCGGGTTCGTCTTCCCGCAGCGCGTTGGTGTGGAGGAGGTTGAGGTAACGAGGAGCGCCAGGACCTTCGGACCAGATCACGTACCGGCGGACCAGGGCGAGCTCTTCGGGTGTCTGCGGCATGCGGAAGCTCATGCCCTCCATGGTGACCTGGGCCGTCCGGCCCGCGTCCAGGCCGACGGTCCGGGCCTGTCGGCACGACGGGCCGAACCGCTCTCACCCGTTCCGGCGTTCGAATTCGTAACGATCAGCGCCCGCTTCACGCCTTACTGTGCACCGATGGGCGGTCTGGAACGTCAGAGGTGTCGGTGACCGATGCGAAGCTGGACGCGGAGGTCGAGGACACGGACGGGGGAGCCTATGACGGATGGCGCGCAGACCCGCGACCGCATCACGCGGCTCTACGACTACTTGGGCGCGCTGGCCCAGGAGGTCTACGCCAAACCGATCCGGCACGTCGGGGATTACGACGTGCCGATCGCCCCCGCCGACGTCCCGTCGCATCCGTCGGTGCGCCTGGGCCCGGCGGCGGGTGACGCGTGGCTGCGGGTGGCCAAGACGCCCAGGCCGGAGGCTCCCGCCGTGCCACGCGCGCTGGCCCCGTGCTTCCGCGGCGTCACCGTCGACGACCCGTACGCACCGCCACGGCCGCCCGCGAACCTGGCGGCGCGCCTCGGCCTGCCGGAGGATGACACGGACGGCGCTCGTACCCGCGCGGAGGCGGCGTTCTCCGCCTGGGTGGCCGACGTGTGGCAGCCCTGGGCGGAGCGGGCGCGGCCGTCGGTCGCCGCACGCCGCCTGTACGAGACGCTGTTCCAGCTCAGACAGCGCATGCGCACCGACGAGGCGACGTACGAGCTGGTCTGGGGGCACGGGATCCTGGGCTGGCGGTTCGGCGGGCACCGCATCTGCCACCCGCTGCTGGTCACTCGGGTGCGCATCGTGTTCGACGACGAGTCGGGCGATCTGTCCGTGGTCCCCGACGGCGTGCCCGCCCTGGAGCTCGACTGCCTGCAGGGTCTCGGCGTCCCGAACCTGACCGGGATCACCCGGATCGGTGAAGAGCTGCGCGGCGCGCCGGTGGACGTCTGGTCCCCCGACGAGATGCGCCCGCTGTACCGGAGGATCGCGGCGCCGCTGGGCCTGGACGACCGGCTCGACGACGGCCCGGAGCTGCCCGAGGTCACCGACTCGCCGGTCATCGGCGACACCTGGCGGCTGGTGGTCCGGAAACGCCGCGTGATGTTCCTCAGGTTCTTCGAGCAGCTCAAGACGGCGGTGGCGGAGCGGGACACGCTCCCCGCCCCGATGGTCGCCCTCGCGGCGGGCGAGGACGCGGCCCGGCGGGAGCTCGGCGACCGTACGGACGAGTGGGCGCCGGTCGCGGAACGCCTCCTCATGCCGCTGCCCGCCAACGACGAGCAGGAGCGGATCGCGCGCAAGCTCGCCACGCACAGCGGCGTCACCGTGCAGGGCCCGCCCGGCACGGGGAAGAGCCACACGATCGCGAACCTCGTGTCCCATCTCGTGGCGCACGGCAAGCGCGTGCTGGTCACGGCGCAGAAGGACCAGGCGCTCACCGTGCTGCGCGACAAGATCCCCGAGGAGCTCCGCGACCTGTCCCTGGCCGTGCTGGGCTCCTCGTCGGCCCACCTCACCGACCTGCAGCGTTCCGTCCAGGCCATCACGTCGGCCGCAGACCGTGTGGACGAGGTACGCGAAACAAAAGCCGTGGGGGACCTTCGCCGGCGTCTCGACGAGGTGGGGGCCGAGGTGCTGGTCCTGAGGAAGCGCCTGCGTGACGGGCTCGAACGCGAGCAGACCACGCTGGAGCTGGACGGCCACCGGCGCCGGGCCGGCGAGGTCGCCGACTGGCTCGCCCGGCACCAGGACGCGCTGGCCCGCATCCCCGACGCCCTGCCGGTCGACGCGCGCTGCCCGCTCGGGGCCGCCGAGCTGACCGAGCTGTTCGCCCTGGCCCGCCGGATCGGCGCCGCGGACGCGGTCGCCTGCCGAGCCGAGCTGCCGCCTACAGGCGGGCTGCCGTCCGGGAGCGAGCTGGCGCACCGGCACGACGAGCTGCGCCGACTGGGCGAGGTGCTGGCCGGCTACCGCGACGTCGTGGCCGATCCCGCGCGGATCGACGCGTTCGCCGATGAGGTCCTCGACCGGCTGGCCGAGGACCTCGGCCGTGCCGCCACGACGCTCGCCGCGCTGGAGGACGGATGGCTGGCCCGGCTCCGTCTGCAGGTCGCCCAGGACCGCCAGTGGCTGATCCTCTGGTCGGGGCACACGGAGAAGCTCCGGCAGGACGCTCACCAGTGCGCGCGCCTGCGCGCCACGCTCGCCGGCGCCCAGATCGAGGTGCCCTCCGATCTGGCGTACCGCGATGCCCTGGACCGGTTCGGGCAGTTGCGTCGCCGCTACGCCGAGAACAAGAAGGTCTCCCCCCTCGTCAACCGGTCCCTCGCCCAGTTCCTCAGGACACTCCGTGTCGACGGTGACGAGCCCCGTACGGTCGAGGACGTCGACAAGCTGATCGCGTACGTCGAGCTGCGGAGGCTGCGCGGAGCCCTGGCCGGGCTGTGGAGCCAGGAGTTCGCCGCGGCGCTGTCCGCTCCCGGCGTCCCCGCCGGCCTGACCGCGGTCGAGACGTGGATCGACGAACGCGTCCAGCAGATCACCGAGGCACTCCGCTGGGAGGCCGAGACGTGGCCGCGCCTGCGCGAGCCGCTCTCCCATCTCCTGACCGCCGGCGCCGTACCCGCCCGGCCGTCACCCGATGACCTGCACCGCATCGCGGGCGTGCTCGGCGGCCTGCGCGCCCGGCACCGGCAGCGGTCGCTCCTGGACGAGCTGGCCCGCCTGGGTGAGTCGCTCTCGGCGTCCGCCGCCCGTACGGGAGCGAGCCCGCTGTGGACCGACCTGCTGACCGCGCTCCGCGCCGGCGACTGGGAGCGCTGGGACGCGACCCTGGCCACCGCCGCGCGCCTCACCGCGCTCCGCCCGGAGGTCGCCCGCCTCATCGAGCTGCACGGCAGGCTCGCCACGGTCGCGCCCCGATGGGCCGATCGCATCCGGGACACCGGCGGCGACGAGGCCGAGTGCGGTGACCCGGGCGGCCTCGCCCAGCTGTGGCAGTGGCGGCGCGCCGAGACCTGGCTGGCCCAGATCATCGACGCCGACGACCTCGCGGAGGTGCAGCGGCGCCTGGACGAGGCACAGGAGAATCAGCGCGGGCTCACGCTCGAGCTCACCCGCCGGTCGGCCTGGCTGGCGATGAAACAGGGCCTCGGCCACACGCAGCGTCAGGCCCTCATGGGCTGGCTGCAGACACTCCGCAAGATCGGCAAGGGCACCGGCGCCGGCGCGAACAAGTGGCGCGCCGAGGCCCAGCGGCTCATGCCCCTGGCGATGACCGCGGTCCCCGTCTGGATCATGCCGTACTACCGCGTCGTCGAGTCGTTCGATCCGACGGTCACGCCGCCGTTCGACGTCGTCATCATCGACGAGAGCAGCCAGTGCGACACGTTCGCGCTGGGCCTGCTCGGGCTCGGTCACAAGGTCGTCGTGGTCGGCGACGACCGGCAGATCAGCCCGTCCGCGATCGGCACCGGTCGCGCACGGGTCGACGAGCTCATCCGCAACCATCTGGACGGCTTCCCCAACGCGCTGCTGCTCGACCTCGAATCCAGCCTGTACGACGCGTCCGCGCGCCTCTTCCCCGGCGTGGTCCGGCTGCGTGAGCACTTCCGCTGCCTGCCGCAGATCATCGAGTTCTCCTCCCAGCACTACTACGGCGGCGAGATCCAGCCGCTGCGGGAGGAGTCCGCCGACCGCCTGCCCGGCCCGGTCGTCCGCGCCGTCCACGTCCCCGACGGCGTACGCCAGGACTTCGCGATCGGCAACGTCAACGAGGCCGAGGCGAACGCCCTGGTCGACAAGCTCGTCGAATGCTGCGCCGACCCCGTCTACGAAGGCCGCACCATGGGTGTCATCTCTCTGCTGGGCAGCACCAGCAGGCAGGCGCAGTACATCGACCAGCAACTGCTGGACAAGCTCGGCCCGGAAGAGTACGAGCGCCGCCGGCTGCGCTGCGGCGACGCGTACAGCTTCCAGGGTGACGAACGCGACGTCATCTTCATCAGCGTCGTCGCCGACGACAGGCGCGGTGCGTTCACCTCCCGGGCGTACGAGCAGCGGATCAACGTCGCCGCCAGCCGCGCCCGCGACCAGATGTGGGTGTTCCACAGTGTCCAGCCCGACCAGCTCCACCCGGACGACCAGCGGGCGGCGCTGATCCGGTACGCCCAGGACGGTCAGCGCTCCCGCGACCTCGGCCAGGACCTCGAGGCCCGCTGCGAGTCCGACTTCGAGCGCCGCGTCCTGCGCATGCTGCTGACTCGCGGCTACCTCGTCACCCCGCAGCACCACGTCGGCAACCTGCGCATCGACCTGGTCGTCCGCGGCGGCGGCCGCAGGCTCGCCATCGAGTGCGACGGCGACAAGTACCACGGCCCGGAGCAGTGGGAGGACGACCTGCGCCGCCAGAGCGTCCTCGAACGCCTGGGCTGGCGCTTCTGGCGCGTCCGTGGCAGCGCCTTCCACCGCTCACCGGAGACCGCGATGGCATCCCTGTGGCCCCTCTTGGACGAGCTGGGCATCCGGCCCGCAGACGACGGAGACGAACAATGAACGAGACCGAACGCCGCTACCACCGCGCGACGCCCCGCATCATCATCGGTCGAGCGGGCAGCGTGCCTCAAGGTCACGGTTGGGGCAGCAGATGACGGCGACGCTCGCAAAGTTGCCCCCCGTCAGCCACCAGGCCCAGACCACGTCGTTGCCGCGTCGGAGGGTGTCGAGGGCGGTCGCGGCCATCGCCCGTACGGTCGGGGCGTGCCGTCGCAGGTCGGGATGGGCGATCAGCGGCTCGAGCTCGGCGTGCTGCCCTTCCAGCCAGGCGACCGCGTCGGCCGGGTCGTCCCAGGTGCCCCTGATGAAGCGGGCGGGCTTGGCGAGCCAGGCGGAGGTCCGCTCCGGCGGGACGGGCGAGGTCTCGAACCCGCTCCCGCTCGGCGACCGTACGGTGTCGTAGGGCCGGACGGCCTCGCCGGGTCCCCGGTAGCCGTACGCGTGGAAGTGCACGGCGCCCCCTCCCGTGGGCGCGGCCCGAGGCGAGCCCCGGGGCCGCCACCCGTCGCTCACGGCCGGCCCGTCTCGACGACGGCGACGAGCACGCATGCCTCGCCGTCCTCGCCCGTGTAGCCGCCGCACCGTGTCGTCTTGCGCCATGACACGCCGCTGAGCTGGTATTCCATGGTTTCACCTCCCCCCGGCCGTCGCGTGGGACCCGGACTCGGGGCAGGAGTGGCCGGCCGCCGCGGGCGGTTCCGCGGTGAAGACGGCGGTGACCGTACGGCCCTGGTCGTCGCCGTGCCAGCCCCAGCCGTCGGCGAGGAGCGCGACCGTGCGCAGGCCGCGTCCGCACTCGGCGAGCTCGTCGGCGTCGGTGACCGCCGGTTCGGCCGGGCCGCCCTGGTCGGTCACGGAGATCTCCGTACGGCCGGCCGCGTGGTAGACGTCGACGGTGAACGAGCCGCCCTGCCCGGAGCGGGTGTGCCTTAAGGCGTTCGCGACGAGTTCACCGACGGCCAGGAGGACCTCGTCGAGCCGCGGCCGCTCGGGCAGCAGGGTGGCGACGAACGCCCGTACGGCGTGGGCCTGGTCGGGGGTGCCGGGGAAGACCGCCCGCCAGTACATGACCGGCGCGGCGGTGGCCGGTTCGGGTTGCGGGAGAAGCATGGACACCTCGTGGGGGTGGAGGATCGGCGGCGTACCGCCGGAGTGCTTCTCAGCTCACACGAGGCACATGGGTCGTCGCATTCGGTAGGCCGACGCGGGCGTCCGGAACGGGAGTTCGCACGTCAGGCCGGGACACGCCGCCGTACGGCGAGCACCGTGTCCGAGCGTCACCGCGTCGAACGTTCGGCGGTCGGCTCGCGCTCGGACTGGACGGAACGGGACGGACCGCGCGCCTGGGAGACTATGTGGATCTTGAAGTCTGTCTCCGGAGTTCTCGCATGCATCGTCGGGCCGTCATCTGTCTCCCGCTCGTTCTGCTGGCCCTGAGCGCCTGCCGGGACGACGGCGGGGCCGGCGCCGCCCCGTCGGCATCGCCGTCGTCCGCCGCCACCTCGCCGGCGCCGAGCGCCACGGCCACCCCGACGACGGACGGTCCCGCCCCGAGCCCGGCGCCCACGAAGTCGCACCACGCCTCTGCTTCGCGGGCCGCCCGCACGCCGGCACTCGCCGGGCCGGGTAAGACCTGCGGCACCGTTCAGCCGCCCGGCAACGGCCCGGCGGCCGTGATCGGCGTGCTCAAGGGACACGTCGACTGCGCCGCGGCCGTCACCGTCTTCCGCACCTACTACCGGAGGGACACTCCGAAGCAGGGCAGCGCGGGCGTCGCGACCGTTCGCGGCTGGCGCTGTGCCAGCAACTCGGCCGCCCAGGCGAACCTCACCGGCCGGATGTCCACCTGCCGGACCTCGACCGTCACGATCGCCGCCGACGTCATCCCCTGATCGGTGGACCGGCCTCCGGCCGGTGTGTCAGAGGCGGACGACCACCAGGGCGACGTCATCGGAGGCGCCGCAGCGGAGACGGTCCAGCAGTGCGTCGGCCAGCTCCTGCGGCGGCAGTTCCCGGTACTCGGTGAGGGCGGCGGTCAGCCGGGCCAGCCCGATGTCGATGTCCTCACCGCGGCGTTCGATGAGCCCGTCGGTGTAGAGCACGAGGGTGTCGCCCGGGCGGTACTGCAGGGTGGCCTGGGGCCGGGGGACGGCTTCGGCGCGGACGCCCAGCGGCGGGTCGGTCGCCCGATCGAGCAGGTCGTGGCCGCCGCCGGCATGCGCGAGCACCGGCGGCGGATGACCGGCGCTGCTGTAGGCGATGACACGGCTGCGAGGATGGATCACGGCCTTGACGGCGGTCGCGCCCAGCGCCCCTTCCACGGAACCGGCGTACTGGTCCAGCGACTGCAGCGCCTGCGCGGGGCTGTGGGTGTTCCGGACGGCGCCGCTCAGAACGAACCGCAGCGTGCCCATGATGGCGGCGGCCTCCAGCCCGTGGCCGACGACGTCGCCGACCGCCATGGAGAAGACTCCGTCGACCAGGTCCGCCACGTCGTACCAGTCGCCGCAGACGTGCAGTGACTCGGTCGCCGGCTCGTACCGCACCGCGATCTCCGGGTGCCGGGCCAGGTCCGGGGCGTGCAGCATGCGGTCCTGGATGGCGAGGGCGACCTGGCGTTCGCGGGCGTACGACCGGCGCAGCTCGTCGTTCAGCCGCTGCAACTCCAGCGCGTGGTCGAACAGCTCGGCGGCCAGCGCCTGCTCCCGCCCGCTCAGGTTCTCGTACGACGGCCGGTCACCGCTGCCGCAGGAGTCGATGAACGCGGTGACGTCCACGGTCCGCATCAGGAACCACGCCAACGTGCCGTCCGGGCCGGCCACGGGGGTGATGGTCGACGACCACCAGCGCTCCTCGAACTCCCCTGACCGCCCCGGCACCGCGACGTCGTACCGGATCGGCGCCATCGTGTCGGGCCGGCGCGACATCGCCACCCAGCGCAGCGAGTCCTCCAGCCTGCGCTTCCCACCGCCGGAGGGACCTGCGGGATCGGCCGGGAAGACCGAGAACAGGTCCTTCCCGATCAACTCCTCCCGGGTCCGTTCGGTCACCTCGAGAAGCGCCTGATTGACCTCCGCGATCACCAGGTGGGGGTCCAGCACCGCATAAGGAGTCGGAGCGACGGCGAACATCGCTCCAAAATCGATCTTCGCAGTGCTCACGGAGTCCTGCCCGTCCCCGACGACTGCACCCACAGAAAATGCTAATTCAGACGGTGCGGTGATCCTCTGAGCCCCTGCTCCTTCCCTCAGACCCCCGACACCACCGGTGATCGGGTCGGCGGGAGGTGCGGGCCGCCGGCGTCTCCGGCTCCGGCGGCCCGCACCGGCCGATCAGTTGTAGAAGGTCGCGCTGTGAAGGTCCACCGGGTTGGCGGTGTCGCCGGTGGCCACGCCGTACACGGCCACGAACGCCGAGCCGGTCGAGACCAGGCCGGTGTAGTCACCGAGCATCCGGCCGGAGCTCGTCGACGGCACCTTCCGCGCGTCGAACGAGCCCTCGATGTGCTGCTCGCGCCACGATCCGGACGTCGTGCAGTCCTTCGCGCAGGTCACGGCCCAGAAGTCGGTGGGCAGGCCGGAGGCGGAGGTGTTGTTCCGGAAGTCGTAGTACGTGACCGCCACGGTGCCGCCGGGCGACACGGCGACCGCCGGTACCGCGGCCGAACCGGTGGGCGTCCGGTCCACGCGAACCGGGCTGGACCAGGTCTTCCCGTCATCCGTGGACCGGGCGTACGCGACGTGGAAGGTGCCGTCGGCGTCCTGGCTCTGCCAGACCGCGTTCACGACCGTGCTGTTCGGCTGGGCCGCCAGCAACGGCAGCGTCGCGTTGCGCACCGGGTCACCGGAGCTGTCGGGGTCCGGGATCTTGGTGCCCACGGTGAACGGGGCCGCGACGTTCAGCGTCGGCGCCGACCAGGTGACGCCGCCGTCGGTCGAGCGAATGACCTGGGTGGCGGCGGTGGTGTCGGTCTCGTCGTGCATGCCGATCAGCAGCGTCCCGTCCGCCATGGGTACGAGCTCGGCGCCGATGGCGCCGCTGTTCGTGGGGACGTCGTACACCTTCTTCGTGCTCCAGGTGCGCCCGTCGTCGGTCGACTTCGCCAGGTAGACCGGCTGGACCCAGCTCCCGTCCGACCGAGTGTCGACCCGGTCCCAGACCGCGTAGACCACGCCCGGGTGGTACGGGTCGGCGGTGATCGACGGGCGGTCGTTGAAGAACTCGGGATTGTCGTCCCGCTGCAGGGTCGTCGGGGCGTCCCAGTGCTTGCCGCCGTCCCCGGACCGCGACACCAGGATCGCCGTCACCTCACCGGTACGCGACAGCGAGAACGATGCGGCCACCGCCGCGCCGGACGGTGTCATCGTGACCCAGTGGTCCGTCGTGACGTCGTAGTCCCCGCCGTTGGCCGCGGTGCCGCCGTTGCAGCGGGAGAACGCGGGCTGGTTCGCCGACGGATGCCACGTCGCGCCGTAGTCGTCGGACACGGCGGCGACGGCTCCATTGCTGCCGTACCGGTTCCAGCGGTCCTGCTGGTAGAGGGTGACGAGATGCCACGGCCGCTTCGGGTCCCGCGCGACCATGGGCTGGACCTCGGTGTTCGGGTTCAGGACGTAGCCGTCGCCCTCGGGCTGCCCGCAACCCGCCGGCAGCGCACTGGTGCCCGATACCCGCACCACACTGGCAGGGTCGGAACCATCCGCGAACGCGGGCTGGGTCGCAACGGCGCAGGCGAACACGGTGGCCGCCGTCACCATCATTGACCTGGAACGTCGTTTCAACGGTGCCTTCCTCATCCTCGATGGGAGTGTCTGCGCAGGTGGCAGCGCCACCTGACCGGGCAACGTGGTGCCGGCACGCGCCGAACGGCGCGACCGACGTTACAGGTTCAAGATCATCTTCGTCTCCGTCTTGGCTCAGCGTGATCGACGAAGACGCCCTGCGGACGCTCGCGGCGAGGTGTGTCAGTGCAGGAACTTGAGCCCCAGGACGCCACCGATGATCAGCGCCAGGCAGACCAGGCGGGCGGCGGTGGCCGGCTCACCGAGGACGGCCATCCCGTACACGGCCGTGCCGACCGCCCCGATCCCCACCCACACCGCGTACCCGGTGCCGATCGGAATGCCGCGCAGGGCGTACGACAGGCCGGCCATGCTGGCGATCAGCGCGACGAAGAACAGCGCGCTGGGCCGTACGCGGCTGAGGCCGTGCGAGGACGACAGGGCAGCGGCCCAGACGGTCTCCATGAGACCTGAAGCGATGAGGACGATCCATGCCACGACGACGTACCTCCGGGGAGAAGACTGACTAGTGACTACGTCGTCTTGTCCTGCCGGGTACGACGTGCTCGTCCGGGGCCGGCCGGGACATGCGAGGGGCTGGCCACTTCCGAGGCTAGCAAGCACGGACGTAGGTGCTGCCACCGCCGGCCACCTGCTCAGGCGGTGGCCACAGGCGCACCGCCGCGAGTCCGTCGATCGGCCGCAGCTCGCGGCGTTCGCAGGGCAGATCGCCGGCCAGGACCGTCCGACCGGTCATCGACGCGGCCGTGGGGTGGACTCGCAGTACCTGGATGAGCACGACCTTCCGCGGCGTGCGGGCCGCGGTGCCCAATGGAGGTGCGGGCTCCGCTCCTCCATTGGGGCCCGATCCCGGAACGAGAGAAGGACCGTCATGACCGCTGCACCTCTGCTCACCCTGAACAACGGTGTCACGATGCCGGCGTTCGGGTTGGGCGTGTACCAGAGCGCACCGGAGGAGACCATCGCGGCGGTGGAGGCCGCGCTCGCCACCGGTTACCGCCACATCGACACCGCGGCCGTCTACTTCAACGAGCGGGAGGTCGGGGAGGGCATTCGTCGTTCAGGCGTCGACCGGTCCGAGGTCTTCATCGAGACGAAGATCTGGATCACCGACTACGGCTACGAGCAGACCCTCCACGCGTTCGACAAGAGCGCGGGGAAGCTGGGTGTCGACCGAATCGACCTGCTGATCCTGCACCAGCCGCTGCCCTCGGCCTTCGACCGGACCATCGCCTCCTACCGGGCGCTGGAGAAGCTCCTCGCCGACGGCAGGGTTGGCTCGATCGGCGTCTCCAACTTCACCGCCGACCACCTCGAGGCGCTCCTCGAACGCACCGAGATCGTGCCCGCCGTCAACCAGGTCGAACTGCACCCATACTTCCGCCCGCGCGACCTGCGGCAGGCGCACGCCGAACACGGCATCCTGACGCAGGCGTGGTCGCCCATCGGCGGTGTCACCTTCTACCCGGACCCGCTCGGCTGGGCCGCCGAGAACCGCACCAGCACGCTCGCCGAGCCCGTGATCCTCGGCATCGCCGAAACGCACGGCAGGACCGCCGCTCAGGTGATGCTCGCCTGGCATCTGCAGCAGGGGCGCTCGGTGATTCCGAAGTCGGTCAAGCCCGCGCGCATCGCCGAGAACTTCGACGTCTTCGACCTCAAGCTCAGCGCCGAGGAACTGGCGGCGCTCGACGCCCTCGACAAGGGCGTTCGCAGTGGCCCCGATTCGGCGGCCGTCACGCTCGAGACCGGCGACTGGCCGATCCCGGAGGCGTGACCGGCGCACCCGTCCACGTCAGCCGCGCCGCGCGGAGGGCTCGCCTTCAGGGTGCGCCCCCTGCGCGGCGCCGGGGCCGCAGCGGCCGCGTTCGGGTGTACTGCCAGTACCTCCCGCACGCGGTCACGCCTGATCTAGCCTCGATCCATGGGCCTGGAGAACGAAGTACGCGACTTCCTGACCTCCCGTCGCGCCAGGATCACCCCGGACGACGCCGGTCTTCCGGTCTATGGCGGGATACGCCGGGTGCCGGGACTGCGCCGTGAAGAGGTCGCCCTGCTCGCCGGCGTGAGCGTCGACTACTACAACCGTCTCGAACGCGGCCGCCTCCGGGGCGTGTCCGAGAACGTGCTGGACTCGATCGCACGTGTCCTGCGGCTCGACGAGGCGGAGCACGCACACCTACGGGACCTCGCTCGCGCCGCGAACGCCACCCCAGCCAAGCGGCGCCGCACGACCCCGCGAGGTGTCCGTCCGGCCCTCCAGCAGCTGCTGGACGCGATGACGGAGGCCGCGGCCGGAATCCTGAACGACCGGATGGACATCCTGGCGGCCAACCGGCTTGGACGCGCCCTCTACGCCGACGCGTTCAGCGAGTCCGGCCGGCCCGCGAACCTCGCGCGCTTCGCGTTCCTCGATCCCCGCAGCACGGACTTCTACGCTGACTGGGAGACGGCCGCCGACGACACCGTCGCGATCCTGCGCTCCGCCGCCGGCGGCAACCCGTACGACCGTGACCTGTCCGACCTCATCGGCGCACTCTCGACGCGCAGTGAGGACTTCCGGTCCCGGTGGGCGGCGCACGACGTCCGGTTCCATCGCACCGGCACGAAGAAGCTGCACCACGCCGTCGTCGGCGATCTCACCCTGTCCTTCGAGGCCCTGGACCTCGCCTCGGACCCGGGTCTCACGCTCCTGGCCTACACCGCCGAAGCCGGCTCCACCTCCGAGGACGCCCTGCGCATGCTCGCGAGCTGGGCCGCGACGCAGGAGCAGCACCCGAGCGCTACTCCCGGCGAACACTGAGTCGACGCGATCAGTGGTACAGCGCTGACGCTCCGCGATGAAGCGTTGGCGACCCGGACTGCGGCGGCATAGGGGCTGGCGCGCCGGCTACGAGTGCACGACCCGGCTTGGTCTCCGAGCCATGCCGGGAGTCGCTCCGCTGGCTGGTAGTCGCCGGCGGAGCCGGGTCCGACGATTCCGGGCCGCACGAGGTTGACCAGCATCTAGACTGCCGATTCCGCGAGCAGAGAGGACGACTTGTCAGATGGCAGAACCGGACGAGACACCCCACCCTGCTAATGGTGATCCTGACCCTTCCGCCCCGACACCAGAAGGCAGCGACAGGTCCATCCGTCAGCGCATCGCTGACCGATGGAACGGCCTCGGAGCCACTGGCAAAGTGGGTGCCGTCGTTGGCGCGACGGTTGTGCTGGGGGGAGCCGTCCTCGCCTTTAACCGCCTCGAGCACAAACCCGGCCATAAAGACATTTCCGGTCTCGGCGACGGGCTCGCGAGCCTCCTCAGCTCGGCCGCCACCGAGCAGGAGTCCACCGGCTCCCTAACCGCCCCCCAGTATGTGACGGAGAGCTGGGAGGCGGACGAGTACGAGCGCGACACCTGCCTCAACCCCCGCCTCCACCCCCACGGGTGCACCCATGAGGTCCGCCGGGTGGCCCGCTCTACCAGGAATCGGCGCAGGGACCTTCTGACCGTGAAGTCCTGAGGCGACCAGCCGGAGCGAAGATCACCGTGACCGTACGGCCGGTGTGATCGCCGTGCCGGCCCCAGCTGTCGGCGAGGATCGCGACCGTCCGCAGGCCGCGCCCGGATTCGTCGAGATCGCCGGCGTCGGTGACGACCGGCGCGGCCGGGCCGCCCTCGTCGGCGACCGAGACGGCCGTGCATCCCGCGGCGTGGCGAACGCCCACCGTGAACGACCCGCCGTGACCGGAGCGGCAGCAGGGTGGCGACGAACCGCCGTACGGCGCGGGCCTGGTCGGGACGGCCGGGGAAGGTCCGCCGCCAGTACAGGACGGGCTCGGCGGACTTCAGAGGGCGAGCGGCATCGGGTACCTCACCGAGGAGTTCGTCGGCGCCCGTCGCCGGGCCGCGGGCACGCTCCTCGGCTCAACCGCAGGCGACGCATCTCCCGCAGTCCGTACGCGGCGGAAGGCACGGTGACCCGCGGTTCACACGCGCGGCCGTGCGACGTGCCGAGCCGGCGCGTCACCCGGCCGCACGGTCACCGGGCCGAACGCTCGGCCCTGACGGTGTCAGCGCGGGGGCAGGGTGCTGCGCGGAGGGGTGGAGGGTCCTCCGTGGTCCGTGGCGTCGAGGCGCTGCTGCTTGAGCAGATCCCGGATCTCCCGGAGCAGCTCGACGTCCGGGGGCTCCGCCGGGCCGGGCTCCTCGCCGCGCTTGCGTCGTTCCCGCAGCTCGTTCATCGGCAGCATGAACATGAAGTACAGCACCGCGGCCACGATGAGGAAGTTGATGGCGGCGTTGATCACCGAGCCGAGGTCGACGAACGTCGACGGATTGTGGTGCCAGACGCGAAAGCCCAGCCCCTGCGCCGCGTGGGCGCCGCCGAGGGCGTTGATGATCGGCTGGATGACGCCTTTGGTGACCGCGGTGACGATCGCCGTGAACGCCGTGCCGATCACCACGGCGACGGCCAGCTCGATGACGTTGCCGCGAGAGATGAAGTCCTTGAACCCCTTGAGCACCTGTTTACCTTCCCAGACAGCGCGGTGTACCCGTGACCGGACCGGCGCGCTACAGGTTGGCGGTTCGGTATGGCGTAGGTCAAGGCGTTCTGCCGAGCGGACCTGCAGGTCGCGTGGCCCGACGGCGCGGCCCGGCGTTCCGCCGGCGGGGCTGCTCATCGCCTCGCCCGCCGCCGGAGTGACGGGCTGCAGGCCGTCGACATCCCGAGTCAGGGCTTGTAAGTTCTGGGCGGGACATGTCGCTTTGCGGCGGGGTGAGGTGGATGAGCGACCGGATCCGCGCCGAGCTGGCGGCCTTGGAAGCGGGCGAGAGGGCCTTCGCGGAAGTTCTGAAGTCCCTGCGGAAGACGCTGGCCGATCTGGAGCGCGACCTGTCGTCCGATCTGGACTCTTGGGATGGGGACGCCCGGCACGCGTACGAGCACAGCCGCGAAGCATGGCGGGCTGCGGCCGATGACATGGCCCACCGGCTGGACGGACTGAAGAAAGTGATCGGAGTCGCGCACCGCAACTACGGCCGGTCGCTGTCGGCGAATGTACGGATGTGGCGCGGCGCATGACGCCTCCGCGACCGCCGGTGCCGCCTTCCGCGCCCGGTTCCGGTGCCGTGCCGGGTTCGCCACCGAAGTTCGCCCGGTTGGTGGAGGGGCGGCCGACGCCCTTGCCGCCGGGAATCGCCGCCCGCGTCGACATCACACCCGAGTCGGTGCAGCACGCGGCGGAGAACTTCGCGACCGGCCAGCAGCACCTGGCCGACGCCTGGATGCGGCTGCGGTCCGGGCTGGACGCCAACGCAGGCATGGCCGGGACGGGCGAACCGGCCAAGGCGTTCGCCGGAAAGTACGATGCGGCGCTTAAGACGATCTGGAAGGGCTTCGGCGCCGGCATCATCCACCTGGGCGGCACGTCCAAAGGACTGACCCATATGGCCAACAACCATCTGAAGGCCGACCATCATTCGCGTGCGGACCGGCCGGGCGGCAGCGCGGTGAAGCTGCCGTTCGCGCGGGTGTACCCGAGCATGTCGATGGCCATGCCGGCCCCGGCCATGGGCCGGGGCGGGTCGGGGCTGCCCGGCCCGCTGGCGAAACTGTGGCCCAACGCCTCGGTCGCCCGGCTGAAGGCCGCGGCCGGGGTCTGGAGAGCGGCGGCCAAGGAGATCCACTCGATCGGTGACTGGCTGAACTGGACGATCGGCACGATCACCGACACCAGCAGCGGTCCGGACATCGATGCGATGTACGACTACTACGACAAGATCTGGACCCCGGGCGGCGGTGGCGTGCTCGGCAAACTCGAAGACGCCTGCTCCGCCATGGCCGACGCGTGCGAGCAGTACGCCGGGAAGGTTCGCGGCGCCCGCACCAAGATGAAGTGGGAACTGGTGGGCGCCGGGATCGGCGTCGCACTCACCACCGCAGGCGGCCTCATCCTCACCGCGCCCACCGGCGGCGGATCCGACGCCGCGGCCGGCGTCGCGGACGCCGCCGAGGTCACCGCGGTCCTCTCGCCCACCGCCCATGAACTGGTCAGCTCGGTCACCGCCATGATGCTGTCCCTGCTGTCCGGCGACATCATCGGCGCCCTCACCATCGCGTTAAGCACCATTCCGACCATCACCCTGATCGAGACCGAGGTCGAAGAAGAGCTCGAGCCCGCTCTCGAAGAAGAGATGGCTGCGACCGAGGCCGGGACTGCGGCGGCGGGGCAGTCCGGTTCCATATACTCGGGGAACCTAATAAAGGTCGGCAAACCGGATCCCGACGCCGACATGCTCGCACAACGTATCGGTGGCGAGTCACGCGTCAGGTTCGAGAACGATCCGAGCGGCCGAGAGTTCGATGCAGTGAGTGATGAATACATCGCCCAAGCCAAGCCCGCCGATTTTGTCGTGAACAAGAAGTTCCGCATGCAGGCTAAGGCAACATTCGACGCCGCCCAAGAAAGCGGGAGATCTGTTTATTATCATTTCAATGGACCGCCAGACCCCATGGTGATACAAAAACTTCAAGAGTATTCTGAACGCTATGGCATCAAGGTCACCATCGACACCGACCCCTTCCACTAGGAAGCTACATAATGTTCGAGTACCATGGCTGGATAACAATCCAAAGCTCCGCCGGCGATGAAGACCTCGCCGATTTGGAGGCGGCACATGCTCGCGTCGAGAAGCAACTAGAGCTACTGCGCGGCGGGACCAGCCTCGTGGACCTACGCTGGGTCAACGGCATGTCCCAACTTCACATCTCAGGGCTCCTCAATCGTCGAGCCGGCGAGGGTCAGAGTGTGATCGACGCGTTCAATCGGGTTGGCGAGGTCGCACCCGGTTCCTACGGTCTGCTCTACATTCTCGACGATGAGGACCCGGCCGGGAATGGCAACGAGTTCCAGGTCCTGGTCATGCGCCGTGGCCAGGTCTCACAGCAATCCGACCCCTTCCTCTCTCCTTGCGTTCCAGTGATCGAGGATACGGACGACTGATCCCTTGCGAGAGGTTTCCGCTGTCGCCGACGCCCTGATCGCTGATGGACTGGCAGCCCCACGGGATTTTCGCGGTTGCACCGAAGCGGAGGTCGAGCTGGTCATCAAGGCCGCTCCGTTCGAGCCGCCCGCACACTACGTCGCATTCTTGCGCGCATTCGGGCATGGCGCCGGGCGCCTGCTTCGCGGAACCGATATCTTCTTCCCCCAGCCCCTGGAGACCAACAATTACGCGCGCGAGGTGGCCCTCGAGAACGAGGTCGACCTGAAGGTTGACGATCGCTTCTTCTTCGCGCACCACCAGGGATATCAACTGTACTTCTTCGAGCCGAATTCACCTGCGGTCTACCTGTACACCGAGGGAGACGAGAAGCCGCAGAAGATCGCAGAAGACTTTCTTCGCTACCTCCAGGCCAAACTCCAGGCGGAGCGCTCGCTCGGTTGATTCGAAAGGATTCGAACCTCGGGACGGGACCGTACACAGCGTGCTCCGGCTCGCCGCAGCCCGTCGCGCGGTCCCGTTCCGCGGCAAAGGCCGGTGTGAGGACTCAGAGAGCCGGCGCTTCCAAGGAGTTCACCAGCTGATCCCGGCCGCGACCGGGAGGTGGTCGCTGCCGGTGGCCGGTAGCACCCACGAACGTACCGGCCGCACACCTCGGACCAGGATCTGATCGACCCGCACCATCGGGAAGCTCGCCGGCCAGGTAAAGCCGAAGCCGTCCCCGGCCACGTCCTGGGCCGAACGCAGCCGCGCGGTGAGTCCGGCGAACGCGCGGTCGTCCACGGCGCCGTTCAGGTCGCCGAGCAGCACGATCCGCTTGTTCTGCTCGGCGGCGACGGCCTTGGCGAGCGCGTGCGCGCCGGCGTTCCGCTCGCTCGTCCAGAAGCCGCGCCTGGGCATCACCCGTACGGATCCGAGGTGGGCCACGTACACCGCCAGCGGCCCCTGGTCCGTGGTCACCGTGGTGCGCAGTGCCCGGACCGCGTGCGTCGCCGGGTCGCCGCCGATGTCGAGCGGCCGGGTGTCCGACAGCGGCAGCTTGCTCCACAGCCCGACGTTGCCTTGCATCGTGTGGTATGGGTACACCTTCCCCAACGCCTTCTCGTACGTGACCGTGGCCTGCCGGGCGCGCAGCTCGGTGGGGTCGACCAGCAGCCGCGCGTCGCTCTGTGCCAGCTCCTCCAGCGCCACGACGTCCGCCCCGGACGCGATCAGGTCTCGGGCGGTCCCGGCCGGGTCGGGGTTATCGGCGCTGACGTTGTGGCTGACCACGGTAAGGTCGCCGCCCGGGTGGAACTTGTCGCTGAGCAGCCCGCCGAAGAGAGCCGGCCACACCGTGACCGGCAGCAGCAATGCGGCCACCGCGGAGGCAGAGCGACGCCACAGCGCCCCGGCCAGCAGCACCGGGACGAACAGGCCGAACCACGGCAGGAAGGTCTCCACCAGGCTGCCAAGGTTCCCGATCCGGTTCGGGATCTGCGCGTGCAGCAGCATGACCAGGCCGAGGAGCAGCGCCAGCGCCGCGAGGACCAGGCCGCGCTTCCAGGGCCCCGGCCGGCAGCCGGCGCGGATCGCCCGGCGGATGCCCGCGCGCCGGGTGCCGGAGCCGGTATCCCGGCGGACGGTGCCGCACTGTCCGCCCTCCGCCGGGTCCACCGGCGCGATCGTCTGTTCTCGCTCACTGCCGGTCACTGCGGCATCCTCGGGTTCGAGCCATACCGCTAGTCAAGACAGCGTGGTGTTGCGAGCACGTATGCGATTTTCGATATGCCGACGATATGCGCCCGCTCCTGGCTTCGAGAGCATGCGTGTCTGGTCGTCGAGTACACACCTCCGGCCCTTCCGATGACGAGATCACCGAACGCATCGTCGCCATCGGCGGCGGCATGCCCATCCTCATGCACACCGCTGCCGACCATGCTCACAGCGCCGCTTCTGGAGGCAGCGGGTCTGCCGGAGTGGCGGTGTGGTCGCGCCGGAGGTGCGTCACGGCGAAGGTCGCGTGCACGGTACGGGAGCAGGGAGCGCCGCTCCAGTACCACGTGATGGCGAGGGCCGTCACGGTGAGGAGCCCATGGCCGCACTCGGCGAGATCGACCGGGTCGATGGCGCCGGCGAGGCCCTTTACGCGGGGCTCGGTCGAAGCGCCCTGGTCGGTGACGCTGACGGTCACCCCCGCCGCGTCGCGGTAGACCGCCACGGCGAACGCGCCGCCTGGACGCCCGGAGCCGGTGTGCCGGATCGCGTTGACGGCGAGTTCGTCCAGGGCGAGGAGGACATCGTCCAGCGGCGGGAAACCGGCCAGCAGGTAGGCGACGAACACGCGGGCGGCACCGACCTGGACCGGCTCGCCGGGGAAGGCGCGGCGCCAGTACATGGGCGTGACAGGCTCGTCGGAGGCGAGAGCGGCTGCAGGGAGCGACAGGCGTCCTTGAGGTCGTGGGTGGCCGCGGGCGTACGCATGCCTGATCGGGATCACCTGCGGCACGGCTTCACCGACCCAGCGCTTCGAGGTCGAGGTGACGCGTGCAGGGCGGATCGTCGCCATCCCCGCGATGGGCGGCGAGTACGGAGCGAGCGGCGGAGGTGTAGCACACGCGGTCACCGCGCGCCCCGATCAGCGCCGCGACCGCAGGCCAGCACGACGCGCAGTGCGGCGCGTCGACGTCGCCGAAGAGCGTGACGGCCACCCGCAACGGACGGCTGCAGCCGACACACGAATCGGCGCACGCGTCCACGGGGAGGGGCGACGACGGGCGTACGTGCCGGGGCACGCCAGCGGGCTGGACGCGCACGTGGCTCGTGAGCCGTCGCCCCCTCCGGCGGCCCGTTCCTGCCGTCCCGACAACCATGGAATCCTCACCAGCGCTTCGAAGGACAGGCCACCGTGGCTCCGTCCGGTCGCCGTCAGTTCACACCAGCCGCTCGACCTTTCACAGCGAGCCACCGAGCCTCGGCGCGGAGATACGCGATTCGCACGCGCTGTTGCGGAACCTCTCCCGTCCGCGAGCTCCATGCCGGAACGTCAGATGGCCGAACGTTCGAGCGCGGCACGGTACTCGCTCGCTCACCAGCGCCGATGTCCGCCGATTCCGGGGTGTGTTCGAACAACACCTGCTGTAATCGGACTCGACAGTCAGGTGATCGACGGCCCTTGGGAGGTCGACGATGAGCAGCCCTTTCGTCCGCCGCCGGCGACTCGCCGCGGAGTTGCGTACGCTCCGCGAACAACGCGGTATGACCGCCGACCAGCTCGCCTGCCAGATCCACCAGTCGCGCATGAAGATCTCGAAGCTGGAGAACGCGCACATCCGCCCTGACCTCGCCGAGGTGATGAAGATCCTCGACGTCTTAGGAGTCACCGGCGAGAAGTGGCACGAGATCGCCCGCGACGCCGCCGAGCGCGGCTGGTGGGACTCCTACGGCGACGCAATGGGCGACCGGCAGCGCCTGTACGCCGACATCGAGTCCGGCGCGAAGACGATCCGTGAGTACCAGCCCGGCGCCATGCCCGGCCTCCTCCAGACCCCGGACTACACCTGGGCTCTGATCGAGCACGCGAAGGCCGAAGGCCCGATCACCTACATCCCCGAACGCCTCGTCGAAGCCCGACTCCAGCGACAGCGCACTGTCCTGCGCCACGACGGCCCGGATTACGAGGTCATCCTTGACGAGGTAGGCCTCCGCCGCTTCAGCGTCCCGCCCAGCGTGATGCACGCCCAGTTCACGTCATCAAGACTGTCGAAACCTATGCTCGCCTAACAGTACGCGTTTTCCCTGTCATCACCGGCATGGCCACCAGCCTCATGCCGAGGTCACAGCTGGTCCTTTTCACGTTCCCGGACGCAAGCGATCCTCCGATGGCAGTCGCAGAGACCGTATCCGCTGATATCTTCCACACCGACCACAACGAAGTGTCACGCCACATACGCAGGTACGAGTACGTACGGTCCTCGGCACTGTCGGAAGTAAGCAGCCTCACCTTCCTCAGTGAGCTTGCCGACCAGATCGTTAGCGATGTAGGACTCCATACATGACGACGACTTCCACGAGATGGCGCAAGTCGAAGCGGAGTGAGCCAAACGCATCGTGCGTCGAGGTAGCACGAATCGTGAGGAAGACGCCCAGTGGCCGGGTGCCCCTAAGCGGCAAAAGCACTCCGATCACGGCAACACCGAGCGTCATACCATGACCAGGCTCCACATCCAGTGGCGCAAGTCGTACCACAGCAAACCGAACGGCTAGTAGGACTTTGTTAGGCCGTGATCATCTATGATGATCACGATGCCCCAAGTGGCAGCTTGCGCTCGGCATGCTCGATGAACTGGCCGTATGAGGGCATGCGCCGCCGCTGGTCGTCGGTGATGCCGGGTACGGGGACAACCCCACCTTCCGACTCGGCCTGACCGAACGGGGGCTGGCCTATGTGATGGCGGTCAAGGCCACCACCAGCGCCTATCCCGGCGACGCGGCACCACAGACGCCGCCGTATTCCGGGCGAAGCCGCCCGCCACCACGCTACGCGGGGAACGCCGCCAACCTGCCTGACCTGGTGCTGGCCGCCGGCCGCACGAACCTAAGGCGGGTGACCTGGCGCCAGGCCAGCAAGAAGACCAAAGGCAACCCCACCGCCAAGATGCGCTCCCGCTTCATCGCGATCCGGGCCCGGTCCGCGAACCGCGACATCCCTCGAGCCGACGACGGCAGCCTGCCGGAGTGCTGGCTACTGGCCTAATGGCCGCCAGGCGGAGCCGAGCCCACCGACTACTGGCTATCCACGCCCCCCACCCGACACGCCCATCAAGACACTGGTCCGCCTGGCGAAGATCCGCTGGCGGATTGACCGCGAACTCAAGACCGGCCTGGGGCCTCACTCACTTCGAAGGCCGTTCATGGACCGGCTGGCACCGCCACGTCACCTTGGCCTCCGCCGCCCATCAATTTCTCGCCGAGCTTCGTCTGACCAGCCCAAAAGCGGCTGGGGCGGCCTGACTCTCTACCAAATCCTCAAACAACTCCAGGTGCTGCTCGCGACCTGGACAGGCCGCTGCCCCACCTGCCACCAGCGACCACCATGACGAACTAACAAAGTCCTACCAGGACCTGTGTCCCGGCAACTGGTTGCTGCTTCGGCAGCCGGATGACTTATGGGCAAGGCAGCTACAGACGGGCAGTAGCGGGCCAACCGCCCATAGTTAGCCGGAAGGATGGACGCCTGCCAGGGACAGCCTGGATGTGGTGAGGCCTCTGCAAAACCTAAGGTCAGACGGCTGGCCGAAAGGCGACACCAAGATCGTTGGCTTCTCGTGTCGCGATCTCGACTCCTGCCGCCCAGTACATATGTGGAAAACAGGGGAAAGTCTGACTTACCCTTACCTCAGTTCCATCATCGACATCGCCGGTTTGCCACCGAACGGGGCGAGCGGGCTAAAGGGGTCAAGCATGGATCAGTCGCGTCTTGGCGACGCCAAGGTCGCCGTCCTCCAGTCTCTGCAGTCACGACTAACGCGACGCACTGCATCGGGCGTCGTTACTGAGCGTAATCCCGGCAGTAGAGTCTCGTTGATCGTTGAGCGCGCGATCGATTACGCGCTCTCTTCGCGCCGTACTCAGTCCGAACCGGCCTTCCTCGAGCATGATGTCCTCCACGATGCAGAACTGGCGAGCCGGCGGACGGCCGACGCGGAGGCCCGCACACTTGCTGCGATTGCCACACTGACCGCCCCGGACCACATCGCCTTCGGCGGTCGCGTCGACTCGAACACATACTCGCTCGCAGCGGAGGCGCGGGGAACACGGTCGCCGTCAGTCCGTACCCACGGGCCAGCGGTCAAGGTTGCCGGCACAGCTCTCGTCTCGACGATTACGCCGGAGGATGTGGCGGTGGCAGGTGATCTCGAGCGGCGCTTGCGGGTGAGCATAAAGTCGAGTCTCGGTGCCGTGGGTGTCCACGTCTTGGATGGGATGATTGACGGGGAGAGCATCTCAGAGACGGCCCGTCGTCTGAACGTCTCGACCCGGACGATCGATCGCGCCCGGCGGGAGATCCGCCTTGTAGCGTTCTCGATCTTCGAAGCGGACGAGATAGCAGCATGAAGGGGGCTCCGGTAAAGCTGGCCAACGGCACCTGGTCGCGTCTCGCCTTCAGCTTCGACCCCGGCACCGTCCGGTTGTATGTCCCTGATCGGTCGATTGGCTCTTATCTGCTGCTCAAGCATGGGCAGCCGCTGTATGTCGGGCGTTCGGATACCTGTCTGCGCCGACGTTTGAGTAGCCACCCCCTTCTTGGAGTTGCGACTCACGTCGCGTGGGAAACGGTATCTTCACCGGAGCGGGCATTCTTTGTCGAGGCGTTCTGGTACCACGAGCTCCGTTCCGATGGGCATGTGCTCAACCGCCTGCATCCTGCCCGACCCGCAGGGTCAAGGCGACGCTGCCCCTACTGCAGCGGCGGCCGTCTCGAGCGGGAAGCCCTCTTGCGAGCTCTTCCCTCTGACGCATCATCAGCCCCCGCCACCGCCCTATGACGCGACTATCAGATTCCAAGAAGCGTTCGCCGAATCCATCTCAACTCGAGAATCGAAAAGGAGACACTGATGACTGATCGTATTCCTGTGATCTTGACCGGTCAGGCTTTGCGGTCGCTACGCGACTCTGGCTACAGCCTCGCGGCGGCGATCGGAGAGGTCGTGGATAACGCCCTGGAGGCGGAGGCGAACAGTATTAAGATTCGCCTCGACGAAGGTCAGAATAAGCGAGGCAAGAAGCATATCCACCGCATCGCCATCGCAGACGACGGCACCGGCATGGATTTTGATATCCTCCACCACTACCCACAGATCGGCTACTCGACAAGGTATATGTCGAATTCTACAATCGGGAAGTATGGTGTCGGCGCCAAGCTGGCTGCACTGAACTTCAGCGAGCGACTCGACGTATGGAGCCGCACTAACGCCGAATCGCCGTGGATGCACGTCTACTTCGACCTAGAAGCAGCCGAACAGGCAGCAGGTAACGACCTCATCGAGCCTCCCAAAGGTACTCCTGTCCCACAGGAACTCGACGACCTTCTCCCGAACGGCACAGGAACTTTGGTCGTATGGTCAAAGATCGATCGACTCGAAGAAGGTCGCCACGCGGAGGATGCAAATAAGCTTCGCATTGACATCGAGAAGGAACTCTCCCGGATGTTCCGCTATTTCCTGGACGGTGGCCGAGAAATATCAGTAAACGACACAAATCTCCGAGCACATGACCCCCTTTACCTCTTGGAGGGAACATTCGCAGACCGCGAGCTCAGCAGGCACTACAGACGAAAGGACGTCGAACCGAAGTTCGATACCAAAGAACATTACGACCCAAAACTCATCGCCGACGAACCTCTGACGTTCGCCGGTGGGAGAGTGCGCCTTCGGGTGACCGTCTATCCACCGGAGGTTATCCGTCGGCGCGGCATGGGTGGCGATGAGCTCGCTCTTCGCCTCAGGGTGCCCGACAACCAAGGAGCGCTATCGTTCGTTCGCCTGGACCGCGAAATTAATTACACTAATGTCCCGAAGATTTTGCCCGGCGGCGTAGAAGATCCCGATCGATTCATCGGAATCGAGGTTAAATTCACGCCCGAACTCGACGAATACATGGGCGTGCGTAATGTTAAGCGCGGGGTAGAGCCCCACGGCGACCTACGCGCTCTACTCCGCGAGCGTCTCTCAAAGTGGATTCCACAAGCGCGAGGCGAGATCCAGCAGATCTGGGGAGATGCATCAAGGAAAACTCAGGAGCGTTCGGGAGAGCACGCCCAAATCCTTGATGCCGTTAAAAGAGCCGACCGAACCTTGGCAAAGAGCAAGGTTGCCGGCCCTGGAGCAGAGCAAGAGCAGCAGATTCTCGACCGGCTCGCCAAGGACACTGGACGCGAAAGCCCGGAGGATAAGGCCGAATACCTCAAGGGAATAGCCGACCTTCCGTTCGTGGTAGAAACAGTTGACTTCCCCGGCGCGAACTTCATCGACATCCAGCATCTCAGTCACCAAATAATCGTCCGGCTCAATGAGCGACACCCGTTCTACCAAGAACTCTGGCAGCCGATCAGGGTCATCGCCGAGGCTCCCCCTGGGAGCGTCAGCGGCGATGAGGCGACTCGCACTGCGCGCCGGACACTGGAAGCTTTGACTTTGCTAATAATCGCTTATGCAAAAGCCGAATCAATGGATGCGGATCCTACAAAATTCTTGGAGCTGCGCGATGACTGGGGTAAATTCCTGCGTTCCTTGATGGGTAAGATTAAGGACGTGATTTAGACGTCCGCATCGGACAGGGCATCGAACCAAGGCCCACGCTAGTGTGACCCGGAGCGCAACCGGTCGCCTGTGGCAGAACGTCTCCTGAAGGCACGGCGTACGATACCCTCGGAGAGCGGCTCGCCGGCTTAGAAACGCCAACTTCGAATCTTGATCCGACTGCATCGTACTGGGGTCTCGTTCGGCAAGCGCCGGGCGAGACCTCGGCAGTCACGGTATGGATTAAGGTGCCGTCGGCTGAAGCAGTAGGAGTTTCCATGTCCGGGTTGCACTGGGAGAGCGATCGCCGCCTCACAGCTATCGGCCGTACAGCACTATCGGTTGCGGCCCGGCAGGCCGTCGTCGATGGCGAGGTGAACGCGTCCACCAGCGTTTTGGACTACGGTAGTGGCCGCGGCGATGATGTCCGTGGTCTGTGTGGGATGCAATTTCAAGCGCAGGGGTGGGACCCTTTCTTCGCCCCCGACGCGACTCCCCGACCGGCGGACGTCGTACTGATGACCTATGTCCTCAACGTCATCGAGGACCCCGAAGAGCGACACCAGGCGCTTCAACGCGCATGGGGGCTTGCCAAACGCCTACTCGTGGTAACGACACGACTCACCTGGGACCGATCGAAGGTCCAAGGCAGGCAATACGAGGACGGTGTCCTGACGAGCAGACAGACGTTCCAACATCTGTTCAGCCCGGCAGAGCTCCGTTCCTATGTCGAAGAGACAACCAGTGTCCGCTGTGTCTCTGCGGCCCCCGGCATCGTTTACGCCTTTAAGAAAGACGACGCACGCCTTCGTTACCTAGCTAGAAAAATCGTTCCACACGCCGACTGGCTGGCCTCCGACGATACCGGATCGGCGATAGCCGCCGTCGTGGGCTACACCGAACGACGCGGTCGGCTACCCAGGCTCGAAGAAATGCCGTTGGAGATGGCCAACCTTCTCGCCCATCTCCGGTCGAACGAACTACAGCGCATCGTCAAGAAGACGGTCGACACCGAAAAGCTCGAGGCTGGTGTTAAGGCGTCGACCCTGTCTACGCTTCTGTTCCTTGCGGTCGAGCTGTTCAACGGGCGTGGGCCCTACGGCAGCCTCCCCATATCCTTGCAACTGGACGTCAGGACATTCTTCTCCTCGTACAAGGAAGCCTGCATGAGGGCCGACCGCCTGCTGCTGAAGCTACGCGACGACACCTACGTCAGAGGGGCGATGCAGGCGTCGAAGGTCGGGAAGCTGACGCCTACAGCGCTTTACGTACACAGACGCGCGATCGATCGGATACCAACGGTGCTACGTCTTTACGAGCACTGCGCTTCAATCGCGGCTGGCCGCCCGGCCTCCTGGACAGTCGCCAAACTGCGTCATCAAGGCCGGGCAGTGAGCTGGCTGGACTATCCGGAGTTCGACACCGACCCGCACCCGAAGCTGCACTCGTCGTACATGGTGGATCTGACGACGTTGAAGACATCGTTCAAGTCGTACGAAGACTCAGCGAACCGACCGCTCCTTCATCGCAAGCATGAGTTCCTCGCCCCTGACGACCCGGACGTCTCGAAGTACCGCCGGTTGACTCAATCCGAGACGCGTGCCGGTCTCTATCGGAACCCACATCTGATCGGCACCGAGGAAGGTTGGGAGGCCGAACTAGAGCGTTGCGGGCGGGAGCTACGCGGCCATCGCCTGGTTCGACGTCGTAGTTAGCCGAGAGAAGCGGTCCCGACCTGGAACTCCGCGATCTCGGCAACCATCTCATCGATGTCCAGGTCCGCGACCTGGTCAGGGAACCATGACAAGCGCAGTCCGTTGGCGGCGATGCTGTCCGGCAGTTGCATCCCCCGGAGCACATGACTAGGCGTGTAGGACGCACTAGTGCAAGCTGAGCCCGTCGAAACGGCGACGAGTTCTTTGAGCTGGACGATCAGCGCCTCGGCGTCGACACCGTTGAATGAGACGTTGAGGATGTGAGGAACGACGTGTTCCTGCTCTCCGTTAATGTGGAGGTCGGTCTTCTGGAGTGCTCCGACAAGGCGCGAGCGGAACGCAATTGCCTCGCCCCACCACTGATCCCGTTCGCGCTCGAAGATCTCGGCTGCCTTGGCCAAGCCAACGATCAGTGGCACCGGCAAGGTGCCTGGCCGGAGCTTGCGCTCCTGGCCCCCGCCGTACATGAGGGGGGTGAGGGGCACGGTGTTGCGCCCGCGCCGGCGAATCACCAGTGCGCCGACTCCCTTAGGCGCCCCGATCTTGTGGCCGCTAATGCTGATGAGATCGATCGGCGATCTCAGGTCTTCCGTCAGCTTGCCGAAGCCCTGGGCCGCGTCGACGTGGAAGTAGGTGGACGTATCGCGCAGGTGATCAGCAACCTCGGCGATCGGCTGGATCACCCCGGTCTCATTGTTGACGTGCATGAGAGAGACGAGCAGCGTGTCATCGCGTAGCCGCTCTCGAACAGCTTCCACGCTGAGCCGTCCCGAAGGCCCCGGGGAGAGGAAGTCGACCTCGAAACCCCGAGACGCAAGATGTTCCAGAGGCTCCAGCACAGCCTTGTGCTCGATGGCGGACGTGATGATGTGACGACGATCTTCTTTTTCCCCGTAAGCGGCAAGTCCGAGGAGTGCGATGTTGTTACTCTCGGTTGCACCAGAGGTGAAGATCAGCTCGGACGGGCTAGCGCCTACCTGCGTGGCGAGCTGGTCGCGTGCCTGCTGCACGGCTCGTTTAGCGCGGGTGCCCCACTCATGGGTCCTGCTGCCGGCGTTGCCGAAGTCCTCAACCATCCAGTGGAGGACGACCTCTGCGACGCGTGGGTCAACCCGCGTTGTCGCTGCTGAGTCCAGGTACGCGGCCATCTGCTGCGGCACCCCTCTATCCCCATCATGACGTAGGCACGTGAAATCACTGACGTACATACGGTACCTTGTTGCAGTGGGGTCACCGCCATCACTGCTGTCTGCTACGGGCACAACCGCAGGATTCGAGTACGTCTTCCCAGCGATCAGAGGGGTTCAGGCGCGTCGGGAGTTCTACGTGTCGATGTGTCCGCTTCGCCTCATCCCCAAGATCTTCCTGTTCGACGAAGATGAGCTTGCTCCTGAGGTACGGGCGCAGCGGGTGCTCAACAAGGGCCGCATCCCAGCCCTCGCCGCGTACATCATCGACAACCCTGGCGACTACGTGTTCAGTGCGCTGACGGCCTCCGTCGACGGCGAGATGAAGTTCGTCGGAATCTCCGACAAGGGGCCCGGCATGCGGATCGGGCAGCTACACATCCCGATGGCGGCTCGGTTCCTCATCAACGACGGACAGCACCGCCGTGCGGCGATCGAGGCGGCGCTCAACGAGAATCCCGAGCTGGGCGATGAGACGATCGCCGTTGTCTTCTTCCAGGACGCAGGGCTCGCCCGCAGCCAGCAGATGTTCGCCGACCTCAATCGCCACGCGGTACGGCCGGCCCGATCTATCGGTGTGCTGTACGACCACCGCGACGAACACGCCACGGTAGCCCGCCTCCTGGCGCTGAAGTCGTCGATCTTCCGGGGGTTCGTCGAGATGGAGAGCAGCACGCTGTCAGCGCGGTCCCGTAAGCTCTTCACCCTAAGCGCTCTCTACTACGCAACACGCTCACTTCTCCAAGGCGTCGAGTTTGACGGAGAGGACGCCGCAGCCGAGTTGGCGGATGCCTTCTGGTCGGCCATCGATCAGCTGATACCTGAGTGGCGGCTCGTCCGGCAACGCAAGATGTCCGCTGCCGATGTCCGGCGTCAGTATCTCCACAGCCATGGGATCGCGCTACACGCGCTGGGCCGACTCGGGAACACTCTGCTCCGCGAGTCTGTTGATCAGCAGACCTGGCAACCGCGACTTGAACCTTTGAAGCGAGTCGATTGGTCCCGCACCAATTCGGACTGGGAGGGTCGGGCCATCGTCGGAGGCCGGGTCTCGAAAAATCATTCAAACGTAGTGCTGACCGTGAACTATCTGAGGAACAAACTCGGCCTTGAGCTTGGACCTGAAGAAGCTCACGTTGAAGCGACCTACCTGCGAGGAGATCGATGAGCATCTCATTGGGTGTCCCGACTCGCCGGGCCATTCCCTTCAAGGACCGAGGTGGTCTCGCAGCCGTCGTCACCGAGCTCACTGAAGAGATACGGGAGCTCTACCAAGCCGATGACGTGCCCTGGGTCGTGGGCTATAGCGGGGGTAAGGACTCAACGGCAGTGCTGCAGCTGGTGTGGCTCGCTCTCCAAGGGCTACCTGCCGAGAAGCGCAACAAGCCAGTGCATGTGATTTCCACCGATACTCTGGTCGAGAACCCGATCGTTGCAAGCTGGGTGACGCAATCTCTCGTTACGATGGGTGAGGCGGCCGAAGACAAGCAACTACCGATCACGCCACACCGGCTAACACCTGACGTCAAGGACACGTTCTGGGTTGGCCTGATCGGCCGCGGCTACCCCGCGCCGCGTCCGAAGTTCCGCTGGTGCACTGAACGACTGAAGATTCGGCCGTCCAACTCTTTCATCCGCGAAGTCGTCCGTGAGCATGGCGAGACGATTCTGGTTTTGGGCATCCGCAAGGCCGAGAGTCAGATGCGCGCGAAAACGATGGCCAAGCACGAAAAACGACGTGTACGGGACAGGCTCTCCCCGAACGGCAATCTGCCGAACTCTCTTGTCTATAGCCCGATCGAGGATTGGTCCAACGACGAGGTCTGGACGTTCCTCATGCAGCAGCCCAACCCATGGGGGCATGAGAACAAGGACCTGCTTACGATGTACCAAGGGGCATCCAGCGACGGCGAGTGCCCGCTGGTCGTTGACAACACCACTCCCTCGTGCGGTGATAGTCGGTTTGGCTGCTGGACATGCACCCTCGTCGACCAGGACAAGTCGATGTCGGCGATGATTCAGAACGACGAGGAAAAGGAGTGGATGCTCCCCCTCCTCGAGCTGCGGAACAAGCTTGACGTGCGTAACGAGGAAGGCTACCGCGACGACAAGCATCTTAGAGACTGGCGGAAGATGAACGGCACTATCCAGCTCTTCAACGACCGCGTTGTCCATGGCCCGTACACCCAGCAAGCACGCGAGCAGTGGTTGCGCGAGCTCCTTAACGCACAGACCTGGATCCGAAGGAACGCTCCAGAAAGCGTTCGCAATATTGAACTCATCACCATGGATGAGCTTCACGAGATTCGGCGTATATGGGTGTTCGAAAAGCATGAGATAGAAGACCTCCTCCCGCGCATCTACGAGGAAGAAACCGGTGAGGAATTCCCCGGCGAGCCGCTCGATGAGCATCTCACCCTGGCCGGAGATGAGATGGAGCTGCTTCGAGAGGTATGCGGAGACGACGAGCTACACTTCACCACGATGCGGGAGCTTCTCGCAGTAGAGCGTAAGTACCGAACGATGCGGCGTCGAGCTGGGCTCTTTGAAGAGTTGGAAAAGACAATCCGTCGCGGCTATTACGAGAACAAGGACGACGCCGAGGACTACGCCCGGCGACTTCGCGCAGCGCAGGAAGTTCCAGAGCTGCCCCTCTTTAGCGAAGAGACTGTGAATGCTGCTTCATAAGGTAACGCTTAAGAATTTTGGCGCCTACGCAGGCGAACAGTCTCTTGACCTCACCACAGAACCTGGGCGTCCGATCATCCTGATTGGAGGCCTCAACGGCTGCGGGAAGACAACTTTGCTGGACGCGATCCAGCTAGCGCTCTATGGTCCGCGTGCGCGTACCAGCGGTCGCGGCAACCGACCCTATGAAACTTACCTCAAAGACAGCGTCAACAGGGAAGCAGATCCCAAGCATGCGCATGTCGTCGTCGAGTTTTCGACGACGCTCGAAGGGCAGGAACGAATCTATAGAGTTTGTCGTAGCTGGGAAGCCTACGACAGAGCTGTTCGAGAATTTCTCGATGTCTTCATTGATGGCGAGCATGACAAGGTCGTAAGCGAAAACTGGGCAGACCACATCGAAGAGATTCTTCCGCTTGAGGCCGCTTCGCTGTTTTTCTTCGACGGAGAGAAGATCGAATCTCTCGCCGACCCAGAGCGCGCTGCCCCAGTCATAGAGTCTGCAGTTCATTCGCTTCTAGGCGTCAATACTGTCGAGAAGCTACGCACCGATCTGCTCGCTCTGCAGCGCCGGCAGAAGGTGCTGGATGAGGACGACGAAACAATCGGAAGCATTCGACTGATAGAAGACGACATCAGGAAGGCTGACCAGCAATGCGCTGATCTCAACCAGAGAGTCGCTTCCCTTCGCGACAGTCTAGCCAGAGCTGAAGCCGACTATTCGGCCGTCGATACCGCCTTCTCTAAAGAGGGTGGTGACCTCTACAGCCGGCGCGCTGAGCTAGAGGCGGAGACAGAACAAGCAGAGTTCATACTTAGGAGCGTTAACGAGACACTCGCGAACGCTCTGGCTACCGGGCCGCTCCCTTTTCTTCTTCTTCAGCCGCACCTTGCTTCACTTCGTGAGCAAGTCGGCAAGGAGCATTCAGCCGCAGAGAGCGCCCAGGTGATCGAACTACTAAACGAGCGAGATCGCCTGCTCCTCGAAACACTCAAGACACTCGGATCTTCAGAGAGCGTCGCGGCAGCGGAGAAGTACCTATCCGCAGATCGGCAAGAACGCACCAAGATAGCCACAGAGACGCCTCAAGTAATCAACTTCCCACCCAGTGCTCTTCCCCAACTGTCTTCGCTGGACCAAATGCTCGACCAAGAGGCCACGCGAGCTGGCGAACTGGTCAGGCAGGCAAGAGAGCTCCGAGAGCGTCTCAACACTCTGGAGCGACAACTCGCCGGTGTCCCGGACAAGAATGCGATCGCTGCGCTCATTGAGAAGCGAGATTCTGCTCGTGACCGAGTAACCCGAATTCGGTCTGCTCTGGCTACAATCGAGGAAGAGCTCACCAAATCTCAACGGCACAGGCAACAGTTGTTGCTCGATCGTGAGCGTGCGTATAAACGACGTGCTCAAAAGCTCGCCAAGACGGAATCTTCAACTCGGATCGTCTCATACGCGGACCGAGCTCGCGAGACACTGGAGAAGTTCGGGTCTACACTCCTTCAGCGACACATAAGTCGGCTAGAAGTCGCAGTATTGGACAGCTTCAATCGGCTTATGCGTAAAAGCGATCTGGTACGGGATCTCCGCATCGACACCGACAAGTTCACTCTTACTTTGGTCGGTCCCGATGATGAGGAGCTTGATCCGTCCCGTCTCAGCGCAGGGGAACGGCAGCTGCTTGCAGTCGCTCTTCTGTGGGGGCTCGCCCGGGTAGCGGGGAAGCGCTTGCCTAGTGTGGTAGACACGCCGCTCGGACGGCTCGACAGTCGGCACCGGGAGCAGCTGGTGGAGCGTTACTTCCCATTCGCGAGTCATCAAGTCATGCTGCTTTCCACCGATGAAGAGATCGACGAGCACCTCCTAACGAAGCTGAGTCCCTCTATCGCACATACCTATATGTTGGTTCACGACGACAAGCGTTTTACCACCACCATCGAACGCGGCTACTGGTGGACTGCAGGAGCTTCAGATGTCGCTTGACAGTATCCGGCTATCACAACCGGCTAAGGACCAGCTAATAAAACTTAAGCGTATAACGGGGATCAAGAACTGGAACACCCTGTGTCGCTGGGCGCTGGCCTTGTCGCTACAGGACCCGTCCCCGCCACTTGTGAGGGACATCGTCCCGGACTCTAACGTCGAAATGAACTGGAAAACCTTCGCCGGCGTTTATGGCGACATTTACCTCGCTCTTCTCAAGCAACGGTGCCTAGCAGACGGGAATGAGCCGACAGAAGAGACAATCTCCGACACTCTGCTCATCCACGTCCACCGCGGTATCGGACACCTTGCTGGCCGCAAGAGCCTTAGAGGTATCGATGACCTAATTCAGATAGCGCTGGACTAGCGCCGCTCTGGCCACTTCAGCGGGGCTTTGCAGGCTAGATAATTATGAGACCTTCGTCGGAAGGACATTCTCTCCGACGAACCGGAGACCTGCCCAAGGATCGTGGACGTCGCAATACACCCGACAGTTACTCGGATTGAGCGCACCGGTAGTACGCTTCGGTGCTACATATAGCTCATGCGTAGCCAGCGTCGCCGAGCAACCACTCGGGTCCTCGCAGCGTGCTCGGAGCTGTGTCATACGAACGACCCAAAGGGGCCTCGGTATCGATACCCATCCTAGAAGAGGGTGTTGTATCCGATGATTCACCCATGACGATGCGCCGTAGAGCTGCATATGGCCCGATTTCGCCCTGTTACACCAGCCACACGCGAACCTTAGATTGTCATTTTCTGTCGCCCCCCCGGCACGTACCGGTCGCACGTGGTCAATTTGAATGGTCAGATCGACAACATGGAGTCCGCGCGGACGTATGAAGTCAAAGAGCAAAGGGCGGGCGATATTTTGGATATCGCTACCATTCAGGAACTTATCCTTTGCCGCTTCACAGAACTTGTATCCGCAGAGGTAACATCTTGGATCGGGCTCGTTGCTAAGCCATAGGCGCCTCCGCTGCTCCTTACTCGGAGACTTCCGCAGCCCGGATTCGCGGCGGAATGAGATTTCACGCCATGCGACCTTCGCAATCTGCGAAGCGAGCGCCGAAACCTCGTCCATCGGATGCATGTGGAGTTCGTTACGGAGGATTTGCCGCAGCTCATCGTAAAGATGGGCAAAACCCAAGTTTTCACGGCTTTCGTATGGGGCGTTATCGATCAAGGACTCAAGGAACCATTGGGCCCAGGTGGCGGCGGCATCACCTCGGATGACCCACGCCATATCACCGAGGATTTCGGTAGGCACTTCGAGCTTTGCGAGATCGGTAAGCGCCTTACGCGACCATCCCGTCTCCAAAGCCTCGCCAGCTACGTGGACCCAATTACCAACAAGATAAGGGTTCATCGGTCCGGTGCCAATTCTCCCTCCTAGGACGACGGCGTATACCTCTCAACCCTCGGAAGACGTGCAGGGTTTTTGCGGTATTCAACCCATACTGTGGCCCATGTTTCGCGAACTCGACGCTGATCCTTCTTCAGATCCATGCGCCAGTCACGCGCGAAGTACTGGTTATTGACGCCTTCTAGCCAGTCTTCCACTGACTTATTGACGTCATTCAAATCGTTGAGTACCGTCTTTGTTTCGCATAGGAACTGAAAGTAGTCTGCGGATAGAATTGTGAGCGATATTTTATTGTAGAGGTTCTTACTCGAATTCCCCCACGCGTTGTGCGCTTCCGGATCGGAGTCGCCGAACCGATCACGGATAATGCTGAAAAAGCGCACGAACACGGACCGCCACGGCCCGTCCGGCTCTCTCCAAATTCGGTACTTTTCCTCCAGCGACTCGCCTTGGCTAACGAGGTCCGACTTCCCCAGGTGGCGCTGCTGCCATAGCTCGGCATAATCGTTAGTCTGGCCGAAAACCTTTCCACCCTTCAGTTCCCTGAAAATCTGCGTAAGGCCTTTAAGAACAGACCATTGAAGATGTCGGCGATCATCTCCACCCATTCCGGTCTGTACAAGCCCTCTGAAAGGACTCTCCTCAGCGCGCGTCATGTACGAAACAGACTGCGAGTCGTCGAGCGGGATCGAGGCTCTGCGCAATCTGTCCGCTACGGGCTCAAGCTCCTCGCGGGAGAGGCTGGTGGAGACAATTGTCCCGAGTAGCGCTTTCCCCATCGGTGTGGCTTTCTGGTTAACCACGACGAACTGAAATACGTGTTCCGCCGGATTTGCGTCGAAAAGCAACGAAACGGGGAGCATTCTGGCGGAGTTATGCAACGCATCTCTTTCCGCCTCGGCAGGACTTATCCCTTTGTTGACCTGATCGATTAGGAGATCTTGCAGCTTGTCGGTATCTCTTTTCTTCTTGGCCGAAAGCACTGCTCCATGGAGGCGATGTTGTCCATCAACCAGTACAACTGGCTGCAGATAGCTAAGCATTGCATCCGCCGAGAATCCGACTAGCGTGCTCGGCCTGGCATCAACAGGCAGTTCTCTTAGGATCTCTATCCGGATCCGTAGCTCCTGATAGAAGTCGACCAGCTGCGTCTCTTCCGTAAGTACAACAGAGGCTACATCTTCAGCCTCATTTTCCTCGACTTGCGGCGTCGAAGGATCTTCGTCACTCTCGAGAACTGCGAGGTCGGTTGGGTCTGACAGTAGTTGAGGATGCAGACCGTCTTCGAACCTTGCGCGCTCCCGGACTTTCCTTCGCCGATCGGCGTCGATCGGGTAATCCTTGAGGCTAGGTACTCGGCTTTCCAGCCGTTGAGACAGCAGTTCTAGTACCTCGAGGAGGGGCGTGTCTTGCTTCACAGAGGCGCGGATCACCAACTCACCGAAGTTCGGCAATCCATCCAACGGCTTGAAGGTGACACACTGTGGATCCTGCAGGGCACAAAGAAGCGGGTTCTGAACTACGTTGCTGCCATCATCGAAAAACTTCGCGAGTTCGCGCAAGCGACCGGGGTTTTCCTCGCGCTGCCAGCCGACCGTTTCCTCACCGGAGAGGCGTCGACGTTGTGGGATGCCCGCCCATTCGCTGATTTCAAGCGCATTGGCAGCAAACAAGAGCAGCGGCTTACTTGATTCGGTCTCCTGGAGGACGTAAACCTGGTACCGGTAAGTTTGGGCCTGGTCCACACTCGACTCCCGGGCGATCGCCTTCGATCCTACAGCTGCCAGCGTCAGCGTAGCGGAGTGAGTAACTGATGGTAAAGAGCTCGAAGACCGCAGACCGACGGCTTCACGACTCCCGACCGGCATGCCTGAATTTTGACCACCGTACTAAGGCTCCACGTTGGTACCACTCTGTTCCGGGGGTGCTCGCAGCATTGCTGTCGCCTGGAGATGCCACCCCCGGCAGGCTTCTCATCGATGGACTCTGATCACTTAGATGAGTGAACTGCGTTGACCTCCGATTTCGCCAGGGTCCTCTGAAGTGATCCTCTGAGCGACTTACATGGCCTCGCTCCCCACTCCGCCATCACACGACCCGCTTGGGATGTTCACCAGACGATGTGCGGCTCGCTGTGTGAATCAGAAGGGGGCGGTGCCGGCGGACCAGGTCTTTGGCCAGTTGGCGCGGATGCCGGTGGCGGCGAGGTCGCCGAAGTCGACGCCGGTGAAGGGGGCGGCGACGTACCGTACCTGGTCGTGTTCGGGGCCGGCGGGGCTGACGGTTACCAGGGCGAGCCGGTAATGCGGAGCCGCGTTCTTGCCGGTGAGGATCTCGTTGTGGGTGACGTAGAAGTCCTCGGCGCACTCGATGCGCGCCTTGACCTCGATGCAGATCGAGTGGCCGCCGTCGCGGGGCACCGACAGGATGTCGTAGCCGGGGTTGTCGAACGCCTGCTCCTGCGGCTCCCGCCCCAGCGCACGCTCGGCCGCGAGCACCAGCTCGATGCCGCGCCGCTCGACGGCCTTCGTCTCCCTGGCCCGGATGGGGGCGTCCGCGGCGATCTCGGTCTCGACCACGGCCAGCGGCAGCACGAGCGCGGCGGTCATGATGCGGGGCGGTTTGGTGGCCGGCTGGGCCTGCTGGTCCAGTAGCGCCAGGCGGGTCTCCCTGCGGGCCTGGAGGTCCTGGGCCTTGCGCATGAGGCTGTCGGAGCTCTCCTGCGGCTTGTGCCCAGTCTGCTCCTTCTCCTGTGCTGCGATCGCCTCGCTGATGAGCCGGTTCGCCTCGTGGGTCAGGCGCTCGTCGACCCGCTCCCGCGTACGTTGTACCTCCGCGAGCCGGCGGGGTGCGACCTCGGCGAGGTAGTCCTTGAGCCGGTGGCCGATGATCCAGGTGCGGGCCCGGGACTCCGCCTCGGCGAGCCAGGCCGCTCTCGTGGCCGCAGCGACGGCCGGCGTACGCGGGGCGGCGACGCAGTCGAGGTAGGGCGCGGGGCCGGCCGGGGTGACCTGGCCGGAGGCGTCGGCGTACGCGTATCCGAACCGCCGGGCGATCGACTCCCCCGTGCCGTCGACGACCTCCTCCACGACGCCGACCAGCAGGCTCGGCTCCTCGACCTGCGGTGAGACCAGGACGGTGCCGCGTTCGAGGGCGGGGCGGAGCCGGGCGATGATGAGGTCGGCGACGGCGTCGTGGAGCGGATGGCCGGGGGCGAGGAGGTCGGCGCGGGGCCTGCCGTCGGCGTCGACGCGGTCCAGTTCGAACGTGACGCGCTCGTACCGGCTGGCGACGGGGCCGTGCCCGGTGACGGCGCGGACGGCCGCGGGGACGTGGGTGATCTCGTACCGGCCGCGTTCTCGCCGGGTGAGCTTGCCGCCGAGGCGCTGGAACGCGGCACGGAACGCCCACTCGATGTAGTGCGGCTGCAGCCGGCGGGCCTGGGCCTCCTCCATGCGCCGCTGCATCCGTACGAGGTCGGCGCCGGTGATGGCGTCGTGGGTGAGAGCGCGGTCCTCGAGCAGCTCCTGCAGGCCGTGGGCAACCGAGTCGTCGATGACCTGCTGCATCTTGGCGCGGGTCTCGGGCAGGTCGCCGTACCGGATGGCCTCGATCAGCAGCTCGCGCAGCGGCGTCTCGTCGAACGCCGATCCCAGGACGTCGAAGACCTTGCCGCCGTACGCCTTGCGCTGTTCCTCGATCTTCTGCAGCAGCCGGGTGAAGACCTCGCCTTCGCGGGTGTTGGTCGCGACGAGGTTCCACAGGCGGCAGACGTCGGTCTGGCCGATGCGGTGGATGCGGCCGAAGCGCTGCTCGATGCGGTTCGGGTTCCACGGGAGGTCGTAGTTGACCATCAGGTGGGCGGCCTGGAGGTTGAGGCCCTCGCCGGCCGCGTCGGTGGCGAGGAGCACCTGGCAGGCGGGGTTCTTGGTGAACTCCTCGGTGATGGCGCGCCGGTCGGAACGCCGTACGCCGCCGTGGATGGCCTGGACCGTGTCCGGCCTGCCGAACAGCGCGCGGATCTTGCGGGCGAGATACGCGAGGGTGTCGCGGTGCTCGGTGAAGATGATGAGCTTGCGCGGCTTGTCGGCGCCCGGGTTGATGAGGTCGTCCTGCAGGATCCGGCGCAGCTCGACCCACTTGCGGTCGGTGTCGAGGTCGCGGACGCGGCGGGCGACGTGGATGAGCCGGTCGAGGTCGGCCAGCTCGGCGTTGAGCTCCTCGATCGTACGGGCGGTGGTGGCCGCGTCCAGCAGCTCCTCCTCGACGCGTTCGACCTCGTCGGCGCTGTGCTCGTCGTCGTCCCAGTCGGCCGGGTCGATGGGGGCGGGTTCGTCGGCGATCCGGCGGCCGTGGAGGAGGTCGTCGCGGTGGCGGGTGAGGCGTTCGGCGCGGCGTACGAGGGACTGGTGGATCGCCTCGGGGCTGGAGGCCAGGCGGCGCTGGAGCACCGTGAGCGCGAAGCCGACCGTGTTGCGGCGCTTGTCGTCCAGGCGCGCGGCGCGGTTCATGCCCTCGCGGACGTACTCGGTGACGCGCTCGTACAGGTCCTGCTCGTCCTCGGTGAGCTGGTACGGGACGGTCTGGGCGATGCGCTCGGGGAACAGCGGCCGGCCGTCGAAGGTCAGCAGGTCCTCCTTGATCATGCGGCGCATCAGCCCGCTCGTGTCCGCCCGGTGGACGCCGGCCTTGAACCTGCCCTCGAAGCCGTCGCGTTCGAGCAGGGTGAGGAAGAGCTGGAAGTCCTCCTCTTTGCCCGCGTGCGGGGTGGCCGTCATCAGCAGCAGGTGGCGGGTGCGGTCGCGCAGCGTCTCGCCGAGCTGGAACCGCCGGGTCTTGGTCAGCCTCCCGCCGAACCAGTGGGCGCCCATCCGGTGGGCCTCGTCCACGACGACCAGGTCGAACTCGGCGTCGTCGAGCTGGGCGGTCAGGGTCTCGTTGCGGGCGAGCTGGTCCATCCGGGCGATGAGCAGCGGGTATTGCTCGAACACGGTCGAGCCGAACGCAGCGTCGACCATCGCGGTGTTCAGGATGTCGAAGCGCAGGCCGAACTTGAGGAACAGCTCGTCCTGCCACTGGTCGACCAGCCCGCCGGGCGCCACGATCAGGCAGCGCTTCACGTCGTCGCGGAGCAGAAGCTCCTTGATGTACAGCCCGGCCATGATGGTCTTGCCGGCTCCCGGATCGTCGGCCAGCAGGAACCGCAGCGGCGTACGGTCGAGCATCTCGCCGTACACCGCCCGGATCTGGTGCGGCAGCGGCTGCACGTCGCTGGTGGCCACCGCGAGCATCGGGTCGAACAGCCCGGCCAGTGAGATCCGCTGCGCCTCGGCGACCAGCCGGAACTCCTCTGCGTCCGCGTCGTACGGCCGGCTGCCCGCGTCGGAGCGGCTCAGCCCAGCCTCGTCGGCGCGGGAGAGCATCCGCTGGCTCAGTCCCCCGCCCAGGGTCTGGTAGGTCAGCTCCACGTCGTCCGAGCCGTGCCACTGCGCCGCGATCACCGAGACCGTCTCGCCGGGCACGACCCCCGTCACCCGGACACCGGACGTGAGCTCTTCGAGCCTCACCCGCCACCTCCCGATCCACAGGCCGCCCGCAGGACCCCACCGGCGGACGTGACTTCGCTGCTGAGCACGACGTCCGCACTGGCCGTGGCCTTGAAGGTCGCATTCCCCGTCGCTGGTTTCTCCTTTACCATCACTCACGCTGACCCGTCGACTCTCTCCGTGGCGAGGCATGAACAGAACAGAGCGCGAACAGCTCCGGCACCTCGTAGCGGACTTCCGGCGATGGAGTGAGCGAGCCGCGGGCGTACAGGCCTGGCGCCAGGCCGTCTCCGACGCTGCCCGCAACGTCGAACAGGTCCTCCACGCGCGCAGCGTCGTCATCGGCCGTGCGGGCGAGTCCGCCTGGCGAGTGGTCCCCCTCGGCAGGGACGACGCCGGGGTCGTCCGGCGCCTCCGGGAGCGCGCGTACCTGCCGGTGACGACGACGTCCGACCAGGACCTGCTGCGGCTGCTCACCGACTCCGTTCCCCGCGCCCTCGCCGACGTGACCCCCGTGCTCGGCGTACGGCGCCTGTTCACCGGTGTGGCGAAGAGGCAGAAGGCCGACGAGGCGGCCGAGTACCTGCGCAGCCGGCATGCGATGGTCGCCGCGAAGGACGGGCCGCAGCGTCTGGAACGGATGAGTTCCTTCACTGCTCCCGTCGACCGGGGGGAAGCCGGGTTCGCGGCGCTGCTCGATCCGGCCCTCGCCTTCGACCTCCTGCCGGGGCGGGACGCCGCGGAGCCCGAGATCCTCGACCGGTCCGCCGTCGACGGCCTGGCCGAGGCCCTCGACGTCATCGACCGCGCCGTCGCGGGCGAGGCCTCGTACCGCAAGGCCGCGCACCACGCAGGGCAGCAGGTCCGAGACGCCGACGTACGGCGGGTCCTGCAGGAGATGCCGGTCGAGGCGTTGAAGGAGGCCACCGGCGAACGCCTCCGGCTGGGCCCCCTCACCCAGGCGGGCATCCGTACGGTGCAGGAGGTGCTGGACCGGCGCGGGCCCCTCCACGCCCTCCCGGGCATCGGAGAGGCCTCGGCGCGGCACATGCTTGGAGCCGCGCGGACGCTGCGGCAGACGGCGTACGACGAGATGCCCGTGCGGATCGACGTCGGGAACCGCCGTCCGGAGACCACCGAGTTGCTGCGCCGCCTCGCCGAGTGGGACGCGTGCCGGCAGACCCGTGGCGCGGCGGCCGAGCTCGAGCGCGCGGCCGAACTCGCGCCGTTGCGGGCGGCGATCGGCCGCGGCACGAGCTATCTCCTGGTGATCCCGACGAGGACGCTCCCGGTCGCGGGCCTGCGCGAGAGCATCGACATCGTCAAGCGGCGCGCCGCCCTGCTCGGCGCCTCCCCCGATTCCCGCCGCCGGGGAAGCGCCGGCGCGGACCCGTGGGAGGACTTCCTCGCCCGGCCCGCCGACTACTTCGCCATGCTCTCCGAGCTCGGCTTCCTCACCGAGAATGAGGACGCCGCGCACGGCGACCTCCCCGAGGAGATCGTCAAGGCCGTACGCGACCAGGCGCTCAGCGGCGAGTACCTGACCGCGTCCCTGCGCGGGTACCAGAGCTTCGCGGCCCGGTTCGCCCTCGTGCAGCACAAGGTGATCATCGGGGACGAGATGGGCCTCGGTAAGTCCGTGGAGGCCCTCGCCGTCCTCGCCCACCTGCGCAGCCGGGGTGAGACGCACTTCCTCGTCATCTGTCCGGCCGCGGTGGTGACCAACTGGATCCGCGAGGTCGGCGAGAAGTCCAAGCTCCGGCCGCACCGGGTACACGGGCCGGAGCGCGAGCACGCGGCCCGGGCCTGGGTACGCGACGGCGGGGTCGCCGTCACGACGTACGAGACCCTGGCATGGTGGGAGTCGGCCACGCCGAACGCCGGCGACCTGGCCTGCGTCGTGGTCGACGAGGCGCACTACATCAAGAACCCGGAGGCGCAGCGGACGATCCGCACCAACCGGTTCATCGCGCGCTGCGACCGCGTGCTCCTCCTCACCGGCACGCCGATGGAGAACAGGGTCGACGAGTTCCGCAACCTGGCGTCGTACATCCGTCCCGACCTCGTCGTCGACGCCACGGACCTGTCGCCGATCAGGTTCCGGCGGCAGATCGCACCCGCGTACCTGCGCCGCAACCAGGAGGACGTGCTGACCGAGCTCCCGGAGCTCATCGAGGTCGCCGAATGGCTGCCCATGACCACGCCCGACGCCGTCGCCTACCGCGCCGCCGTCGAGGAGTTCAACTTCATGCAGATGCGCCAGGCGGCCATGCTCCAGGGTTCCCGGTCCGCGAAGGTGCAGCGGCTCACCGAGATCGTGCGTGAGGCGGAGGCGAACGGCCGGCGGGTCATCGTGTTCTCCTACTTCCGGGAGGTCCTGGACCTGGTCGCCCGGTCGCTGCGAGGGCCGGTGTTCGGGCCCCTGACGGGATCGGTGGCGGCGCACCGAAGGCAGCGGATGGTGGACGACTTCGCGTCGGCCGGGGGCGGAGCCGTGCTGGTCGCCCAGATCGTGGCCGGCGGCGTCGGGCTCAACATCCAGTCCGCCTCCGTCGTCGTCATCTGTGAGCCGCAGCTCAAGCCCACCACCGAGGCCCAGGCCATCGCCCGCGCCCACCGCATGGGACAGGTGCACTCCGTGCAGGTCCACCGGCTGCTGTCCGAGGACAGCGTCGACCAGCGGATCGTCGAGCTGCTCGCCGGGAAGCAGCGGCTGTTCGACGACTTCGCCCGGGTCAGCGCCATGGCCGACTCCACCCCCGAGGCCGTCGACCTGTCCGAGGCCGACCTGGTCCGCCAGGTCATCGCCGCCGAACGCCGTCGCCTCGCCGAACGCGCCCCAACCGGCAGCTGAAACGCACCGCTCGCGCAGCGGCGAGGTGTGGGACGGCCACGACCTTGCCCGGCAACGGTCTCGTCACACTCTGGACACGAAGTGCCAGGCGATCGGTGTCCTGGACCGGCCGCCGCTCTGTACGCCCCCGGCCAGCGCCGTCCTGCTGTTCGGAGGACGTCAGAACCCGTGATCAACTCCAGAGTTACTACGGGGGGCAGAGGTAGGAATGGATTAGCTCAGATGCTCAATCGTGACATCATCCCAGCGCTGTGCAAGGTACTCCGCGACTAGCCGACGGTGACACTCCTGCGCCTCGTCTTCGCTGCAGAGCAACACTGCGTTGTCAAGCAGTTCCTGTGGAACGGTGTCCTCGATACGACGCTGTTCCATCAGTTGCAGGAAATTATCTTCGTAAGCCGTCCAGCTTGCGCCATGCTTCTTGTAGTCGTCCAGCATATCTTGCAACGGCGCCAGATCGACCCGGTGGGTATATTTTATGCCGCAAATCTCGCTGAGGAAGTACCTTAGATCGTCACGTTTGGCGAAGCCCGACAATTGCGAGACATTGTTCAATCGAACATCGACTAGCGTTGACACTTCCGCTTTGCGCAACAACCCAAAGAACCGCTCGGCAGTCTTCTTCGTGAAACCAATGGTATAAATCTTCATTTTCTCGCCATTCCATCGACGCGAAACTCCTCGTTGAAATACGCGATGCGCTTTTCCTGCCGACGGAGAGCCATTTCTAGACGTTCGGCTGGCGTGTTGAACAGGTCGTCCTCGGCTAGACCGTATCTGGCCATGAGGCGTTCCATCGCCGAGGCATGGCCCTCGAGATGCCCGTCGCCGTGGATGTGATCGATAGCGACCCCGTGCATCGAGAGCACTCGCGCGACGAGGATCGCGCGATGACAATCCAGCGGCTCTTGCTCGGTGCACATGATAGCGATCCGCTCGGTCTGCATCCCCTTTAGTAGACGTTCAATGCCTTTGGCGAACTCGGGGGTCTGGGCGAGGCGGCTGTACGCCACACGCCCATCAACGTAGCAAGTGGCATCGTTCGAGCGTGCTCCGAGTTCTTCCCCCAGAAACACGTACTCTATGCCAGATTCACCCAAATTGCGCTTCGCCGAGTCTCGGTTGAACTGGGACGCAAACCGGCTGGCAGGCATCGAGCGCACATCCGCAACGGCCGTTATCTCATGCTTCCGAAGCAGGCTCAAGAAGCTCGAGAAGCTGTGCGTAGAGTGGCCGATCGTAAATATGGTGCTGGATGTCATGACGTGTCGCCTGCTTCGACCTTCGCTCGCTCAATGATGGCCGCCACCAATTTATAGGCGAAATCATAATACGTTTCACCGAGACTCACCGTCATGAAAGATTCACCTAATCCATAGACGCCAAATGGTCTCGTCAGGTATACTTGTTCGTATTGTGGGTCAGTCACTCGCAAAGCATAATCATGTCCCTCATATCTGAACTGCGCCCGCACAACCCGCTTCGGATATTCATATCCTTCATCAGCGACAAGCAGCGTCACGCGATCGACCCGGATGAGGTTGAGCGAGTCCGCCGCAGTGTCCGCTTGCTCGACTGGCACGCGGTCGTTGCTGCCATGGTAAGTATCGTAACCGTTGGTCCACAGCGTCCGGGGGAACTGCTCTAGTTCGAGCAGCTCGCCCCATCCAACCCGACCGACCTTCTCCCAACGAGAATCAGGATCCAGGAGCCAGTTTTCTCTCTGGAAGCTGTGCGGCTGCGGCCGGAGAAGTGGCACGGAGACGACATCGAGGACACGCGGCTCTGAACCGTCTTCATACTGCCGTTCGTCCTGGGAGACCTCGCCGTGCTGGCCAGAACCGACAGGGCGTATCCATTTTTTCTGGCCATCGTAAACGATGCCTGCCACACAGCGCCCTGACAGCTTACGGGAATTCGCCAGACACACGAGTGTCCTAATCATTGCCACACACACCCTCCGAACATGACGGTTCGCCCCGCTATGTGACCGTAGCGCAAAACGCCGTCATAGTGACGCGATCTCAGTGACATCAATTCGGACATTGATGCATTCACGGACACAGAGGGCATCAACTGGATGAACACACGGGCGGATCACCGGGGCCGAAAGCAGGCGTGGAGCCTCCGATGGAAGGAGGAATCTCAATAGTTATGTGATGGCCGAAACTCGGGATAAGGCGTGGCAGTTATGTCGTTTACGTTAGATCTCTTGACACTTCGGTGACGGTCGAGATGTGATGGCCCGTTATCCAGTTTCAGTCCGAAGGGGGACGACGTCACCGTGGCGCTCGACAGTCCGAGGCTGAGCTTCGTGCTCGATCAGGTCGCGACCGGGAAGATCCAGCTTCCCGACTTCCAGCGGGAGTGGAAGTGGGACGACGAGAGGATCAAGGCGCTCATCGCCACGGTGACCCTCGATTATCCGCTCGGGGTCGTGATGACGCTCGAAACCGGCGGCGAGCCGCAGTTCAAGGCTCGTACGCTCACCGGGGCCGAAAGCGCCGCCGACCAGGTGCCCGACCTCCTGCTGCTGGACGGGCAGCAGCGGCTCACGTCTCTGTTCCAGGCGCTGCGATCCGGCCGGCCGGTGGAGACCGAGGACGCCCGCGGCAAGAAGCTGCGCCGCTGGTACTACATCGACATCGACAAGGCCGTCGACCCGAACGCCGACCGGGACGACGCAATCATCTCGGTTCCCGAGGACCGCGTGCTACGCGAGGACTTCGCGCGCAAGGTGAAGCTCGACCTCAGTACCAAGGAGCTGGAGTGCGCGGAAGGCTACTTCCCGCTGCACCTGGTGTTCGACAACACCCGCGTCAACGACTGGCAGAAGGGCTTCGTCAAGGCCGACGACCGGAACTGGGACGTCTGGTCAGAGTTCGGAGACCGCGTGCTCCACAACATCCTGTCCTTCCAGATCCCGATGATCCGGCTGGCGCACAACACGACCAAGGACGCGGTGTGCTCGGTGTTCGAGCGCGTCAACACCGGCGGCGTGCCGCTCAACGTCTTCGAGCTGCTGACCGCGACGTACGCGGGCGACCGAACCTACGCCCAGGAGTTCGGGGACGACTACAGCCTCCCCAAGGTCTGGGAAGACACCAAGAAGCGCCTGTGCACGGAGTATCCGGTGTTCGGCCGGTTCGAGAACGGTGTCGAGGACGGCCTGAGCAACAGCGACTTCCTCCAGGCGGTCAGCCTCGTGCACTCCTGGGAGCTCAAGCAGCGCGGCCAGGCCGCGACGGTCGCCTGCAAGCGGCGTGACCTGCTGAGACTGCCGCTGGCCGACTTCCGCCGACTCGAGCCACGGGTCGCGGACGCGTTCGCCTGGGTGGGCGATTTCCTCACCCGCCAGTGCATCGTGCGGAGCATCGACCTGCCCTACCGTACGCAGTTGATTCCGCTGGCCGCCGTCCGTGCGATCCTCGGGGAAAGGACCGACGAGCCCGAGGTGCTCGCGAGGATCACTCAGTGGTACTGGTGCGGCATGCTGGGCGAGATGTACGGCAGCGCGACGGAGAGCCGTTTCCCCCGCGATGTCGAACAGCTCGTCGCCTGGCACGGGACCGAGGACGAGATCCCGGACACGATCGCTGAGGCAGCATTCATCGCCGACCGGCTCAACAGCCTGACCTCACGATCCAGCGCGGCGTACAAGGGAATCTACGCCCTCATCATCAAGCAGGGCGCGGTCGACTGGGCCCATACCGAGGAGCCGTTGACGGCGGCCCAGATCGCCGAGCAGAACATCGACGTCCGGTACATCTTCCCCAAGAGCTGGTTCGCCCGTCACAATCCCGACGATGGGCGTCTGTACTCGATCGTGAACAAGACCGTCTTGTCCTCCCAGGCGAACAAGAGCATGACGGGGTCCCCGTCGTCCTACCTCAAGACGCTCGCCCGATCGTCCGGGATGCGCGCGGAATGGTTCGACGATGTGGTGGCCACGCACCTCATCGACCCGGTGACTCTGCACAAGGAGAGGTTCGACCGTTTCTACGAGGACCGGTCGGAGCGCCTACTGGCACTGGTGGAAGAGGCCATGGGCAAGCGCGTCGTACGGCGCGGCGGGGCTTGGTGAGGCCGGCCGTGTTCCGCGATCCCGCTCCCGAGGATCTTCTCGCGCTCAAGGACAGGACGGTTCTGCTCCGGGACCTGCTCGACCTGTTCGGGGTCCGGGTCCGCAACTTCGACACCGTGCCCCGGATCCAGCAGGCGCTCGCCGAGGCGGGCCTGTCCACCGTTCCCTCCTTCGCGACATGCCCGGCCACGACCGAGGTGCACATCGTCGCCGCAGAGGCCATGCCATCCGTCGAGGACGGCGACGGGGAACAGGACGAACCGTCCAGCGCTGTTCCTCAGCAGTCCTTCAAGATCGGTGACCTGCCGTCGGCTCAGGCCGGCCTGACCTCGGTCTCTCCGAACACCACGTTGGCACAGGCCATCCACATGATGTTGACCCGTAACTTCTCACAGCTGCCCGTCATCGACGGGCTTTCCCATCTCCACGGTGTCATCACCTGGAGCTCGATCGCCACGCGGTACGCGACCGGGAAGCAGCCGACCCTGACCGAAGCGATGATCACCGATTCGCTGCCCATCGCCGAGGTCCACCAGGAGCTCTTCGCCCACCTTCCCGCCGTCAGCGAGTACGGATATCTCCTGGTCCGCGGCAACAACGGCAAGTTCACCGGCATCGTGACCGCCTCGGACATCACCGCGCGCTTCGAGGTGACGGCGAAGCCGTTCTTCATCGTCGGCGAGATCGAGCAGCGGCTGCGCAAGTGCCTTGGGGAGGCGCTCTCGGCGGATGCCATCTGCGATGTTCAGCCCAGCAACAAGAAGACGGGCAACATCGCGGACCTGATGTTCAGCGGATATCAGCGACTACTGAAGAAGGACGAGAACTGGAACGCTCTTGGCTGGACGGGCATCGACCGCCCGGCGTTCCTGCACGATCTCGATCGCGTGCGCATGATCCGCAACGAGATCGCGCACTTCGACCCGGGTCCACTGACGGACCAGAAGCTGACCAGCCTGCACCGGTTCGTCGGCCTCCTCAAGCAGCTGACCTGATCGCCCAAGGCGATGACTCTCACCCAACCGAGATCGCGCAGAGGAGAGGATGTCGCGTTGATCCTCACAGACGACGACCCGATGTGGTCGCGGGAGAGTGGAGGTCACGAAGGTCCAGACTGGGGCCCGGATGACCGAGAGCTGGCAGCTACCCAAGACCAACTGCCGATGGGCACTTACTTGATTCACAAGGTGCTGGTCGACCATCCAGGGCAGATGCTGTCGGTGCCCGAGCTGATAGAGCTCACGGGGAAGCGGTTCAAAAACGCACAAGCCGTCGCGGGGACCCTGCAAGGCTATTCAGCGTGGTGTAAGCAGCACGACCGCATATTGCCTTTTTCCTGGTGGGCAGGTCGGAATGGTCAGCCTACCCAATACGCGATGAAGCCGCGGGTGGCGGCCCTGTTCCGCGACGCACGTAACGATGGATGAGTCCAAGAGAGGTGTTCGAGGACGCCTGATTCGGGCGCTCACCATCGCGGCAATTGATCCCTGGGGCAGTGGGCCGATCCGACATAGGCGGCTCTTGCGTAACGTTCCGGCCGATGATTAAGGAAGGTTAGATACCTTGGAAAGCGTGACGGAATGTGAGAAATGTGGGCTTATCGTCGGCCTCGGCTGTGCGTGCAATCTCGCCCCTGCCGTGTCGCGCCGCCCGTACGAGAGCACCTACCGCTCGGCCCGGTTCGGCCCTGGGACCCTGCTGATCTCGAGCCGAAATATGGCTCACATCCCCGGTGCCTGTGAGCACATGACCGAGGAACAGGTCCTCAACCCCGAGAACGGCTGGGGTTGGATCCCGAATCCCGATCCTGGACTTTGGAACCGCATCAGCGCAAGCCATCCCGCACAGGCCACTGAAGGCGACACCTCCCGCGCCGCCAAGGTCCGCTGCAAAGACTGCGCAGCCAACCTCGCCTCCTGAGCCAGGCAGCTGAAAAGCAGATCAGGGCCGGGATGCCGTCCGTCGCCCCGGCGGTCCGGGGTTCATCGGACGTACGGAGTGGACGGATCGGCGTCGGCGGTCCAGGCGGACAGGAGGCGTAGGGACTCCTCCGAGGGGGTGCCCGGCTCGGCGGTGTAGACGCCCAGGAGCTGGTCGGGGTCGTCGGTCGCCGCGAGGACGTCGTAGTTCAGCGTCAGGTCGCCCACCACGGGATGGTGGAAGCGCTTGGTCCCGTGCGTGCGTCGTGCCACGTCATGGCCGGTCCACCAGCGGCGGAAGTCCTGGTCGCGTACGGACAGCTCGCCGACGAGCTCGGCGAGCCGGGGGTCGTGCGGGTGCCGTCCGGCGTACAGGTGCAGGGCCGCCACACTGCTGCGGGCGACGGTCTCCCAGCCGGCGTACAGGCTGCGGGCGGCCTCGTCGAGGAAGATGAAGCGGGCCATGTTGCGGTCGCGGTACGGCAGGGCGTCGAAGTCGGTCAGGAGCGCCCGGGCCATGCGGTTGGCGGCCAGGACGTCGGTGCGGTGGCCGACCACGAGTGCCGGGGTGTCGCCCATCGTCTCCAGGATCCGGTGGATGCTGGGCCGTACGCGCTGCGGCGGCTGCGGCCGGTGCCGGCCCCGTACGGGCCGGGCGAGCGCGTGCAGGTGGGAGCGCTCGTCGTCGGTGAGGCGCAGGGCGCGGGCGATGGCGTCCAGGACGGCCTCGGAGACGTTGACGTCGCGGCCGCGTTCGAGGCGGATGTAGTAGTCGACGCTCACGCCGGCGAGCTGCGCGACCTCCTCGCGGCGCAGCCCGGGCACGCGGCGGACCGTGGGTACGGGGGTCAGGCCGGCGTCCTCCGGCGTGACCCGCCCGCGGCGCGTACGCAGGAACTCTCCCAGCTCGGAGCGGTCGCGCCGCGCGGAAGGGTGCACGTCCATGCCGTCCACCGTACGTGCGCGGCGGCGGTGGATCCGGCGCCAGAGGGGTACTGCCGGACCTCCGGTCGAGCGAGGCCCGTCGTAGCGCCCGGCGGCCTCGATCGGGCTGCTTCGCTGGAGAGGACGGCATTCACCGCCCGGCGCGCGATCGTCGCCGGGCGGCGGCAGCAGGAGGGCATTCTCATGGCGGCACGTGTCACCACTCCGTTCGGCGCGCGGACCACCGCGGCCGAGGTCGTCGCGGGCGTCGACCTCACCGGCCGGCGGGCGATCGTCACCGGGGCCTCGTCGGGCATCGGCGCGGAGACCGCGCGGGCGCTCGCCGCCGCCGGAGCCGAGGTCACCCTCGCCGTACGCGACGTCGCGGCGGGCGAGAACGTCGCCGCCGGCATCACGGACGCGACCGGCGACGTACGGGCGGCGCCGCTCGACCTGGCCGACCGGGCGTCGATCGCGGCGTTCACGGCCGCGTGGGACGGGCCGCTGCACATCCTCGTGAACAACGCCGGGGTCATGGCCGCGCCGGAGACGCGGACCCCGGAAGGCTGGGAGCTGCAGTTCGCCGTGAACCATCTCGGTCACTTCGCGCTCACCACCGGCCTGCACGGCGCGCTCGCGCAGGCGGGCGGCGCCCGGGTCGTCGTCGTCAGCTCGGTCGGGCACGTCAACGGCGAGGTGCTGTTCGACGACGTCAACTTCGAGCACCGCCCGTACGACCCCTGGGCGGCCTACAGCCAGTCGAAGACGGCGAACATCCTGTTCGCCGTCGAGGCCGCCCGCCGATGGGCCGCCGACGGCATCGCCGTGAACGCCCTCAACCCCGGACGTATCGCCGCTACGAACCTCGCCCGGCACATCGGGGAGCCGGCGAACGCCCCGGCCTCGTTCGAACCCGGGCAGAGCACCGGCGTGTCGGTGAAGAACATCGCACAGGGCGCCGCGACCTCGGTGCTGCTCGCCGCCTCGCCCCTGGTCGAGGGCGTCACCGGAAGGTACTTCGAAGACTGCCAGGAGGCCGAACCCCACCGGCCCGGCGTACGCCGCGGCGTCGCGGACCACGCGCTGGACCCGTCCAAGGCCGCCCGGCTGTGGCGGCTCTCGCTCGACCTGATCGCCGCCGCCGAGCGGGGTTCTGATCAGTCCTGAACGCCGGACCGGAGGTGGACGCTGTCCCAGGTCGCCGCGGAAGGAGAGGACGTGGCTCTCGTCGCCGTCGAAGACGGGCCCCGGCTCGTCCTGCAGGTCGGCGGCTCGCGGCGGGATACCGGGCGGCTCGTCGTCGCCGAATCCACGGGGCGGCGGCACTACGACGACGCGGGCACCGTATCCGCCGAGCTCGCGCGGCGAGGGAGCCGCATCGACACCGGCCTGGCGGCCGTCGCGCCGGACGGTGCCGTTCTGGTGCCGCTCAGCGACCCGAGCGGTTACCACCTCGTCCGCTTCGACCGGTGACACGCGGGGCGTCCGGTGCGTTCCGGCCCGGCTCCCCCGCCGATCACCGGAGCGGTCATCACGCCCTGAGCGGAGGCGGCGCGTACGGCTCGGTGAGCGTGCGCTGGGCGGTGTCGAGGATGAGGGACCGGGCGAGTTCCGCCGGGGCGTGGGCGCCGTGCGGCAGGAAGACGACGTGGTCGCGGAAGCAGTAGCGGGCCGTCGACCACACCTGCCAGGCCGTCTCACGAAGCGGTGCTCCGCGCCGGAAGCCGCTCATGCGCACGTAGCCGATGACGAGGCAGACGAGCCCCGACAGCCAGAGCGGGAGCGTCATGATCAGGGGCGCCATGATGGACGCCCACATCGGCGCGGGATGCGACGAGCTGTGGTGGGCTTCCAGGGAGACCAGCACGAACAGCGCCGCCAGTGGCACGCCGAGCAGCGTGAGGATCCACCCGGTGGTGACCATGCCGCGCGGCGGCCGGGCCGCCGGGAGGCTCAGCATCTGCGCCAGAGTGGAGCTGGACGTGCCGTACGCGCGGCGTCCCCGGCTGTACGCGCTGGCGTACGCCGTCTGAGACGAGACGATGCCCGGCACCGGCTGGGTCTGGTCCGTCATTTCGAATCTCGCTTCCAAGATCAAATAGCGACCAGGGCGTGTCAAGATCGTCTTGTGTGGACACATCGGCGTACATGCCCTGATCCGACTTCTCCGTCCCTGCGCCGTGCGCTCATGACCGCGGTCGAACTCCCGGGCGCCTGACGATGGCCGTTGAGAACGACACGTCGGGACGGCCGCTGCGCCCGTACGTTCTGGCCGCGGGTGAGGGAGAGCCGGCGGCGTCCGAGGGCTCGACGATGAGGATCAAGGCGTCCGCGGAGTCGACCGGTGGCGGACTCGGGCTGCTGGAGGGCGTCGACGCGCCCGGGTTCGCCACACCCCTGCACCGGCACGACGTCGCCGAGCTCTGGTACATCCTCGACGGGCACTACGACTTCTACGTCGCCGGCGAGTGGTTGCCGGCCGGCACCGGGGCGGTGGTCTTCGTACCCGGCGGGCTGGTCCACGGGCTGCGTGCGGGGCCGGCGGGCGGGCGCAAGCTGACGGCGATCATCCCCGGCGGGCCGGAGGGCTTCTTCCGCGACATGCATCGCGCGATCGAGACGGACGCGGGGACGCCGGAGCGGATCCGGGCGCTGGGGGCCGAGTACGGCATCGAGCTGATCGGGCCGCTCCCGGAGCGCTGACCTCCCCGACGCGCCGCGGTGTGTCCCGGCGCATGAACCGCATTGGTCGTACGGGCGGGTCACCCGCTACCGGCAGGGCGAAGCCGCCGATCGATGTACCGAATTCTCCCTTCGGGCACGCCTTCGCCACTGTTCCGGGATTTCGCCATGCCGCGCCCCCCATCCGGAGGCCTGCCGGATTATGGTGCTCAGTGGAACGTGGAGCCTTCGACGGGGAGAGCGCTCATGCCGTACGCCGCCTTGGATGCCGCCTTGATCCACATCATCGGCGCCGTGAATGTGGTCGTTTTCCGGATCTCCCGGAGACGCGTGGTGCCCTACAGTTTCAGGGGGATACCCCATGCGCGGCTCACCGAGATCGGCCAAGTCCCCGAGCTCGATTCCCCATTGGTCGGTTACCTGCGGGACGGCGACGACTTGATCCTGCTCGTACCGGAGCGCGCACCCGAACCGCGATGGCTGGGCGACATGCGCAACGCCACGAACGTCACGCTGGAGATCCAGGAGGGCACCTCGCGTTCGGCCATCGCGATCGCCGGCGAAGGAGAGGCGGACGCCGAGGAGGCCCAGCGGCTCCGCGAGCAGGTCCGCGACAGTGCGACGACACGAGAGTTGAACGCGCACGTCGGCCCGATCAGGGAGGCGGACCAGACCGAGGTGGTAGCCCGCCTGCTCAAGGGCGCCGCGCTCAACGAGCGGTACGAGATCAGGAAGCAGCGCCTGATTCCATTCGTCCGGCTGAAGGCTCGCTAGGCGACAGACCGGCGCGAACCCACTGTTTCAGGTCGACCACCATGACCCGACGCCGATTCGCCGCACACTGCTCTACCTCGGTGAATCGCCATCGTTCTCATTTTCCGCGACATTCGTCGCGCCACACGGATTGAATCCCTTCTGTTCCGGCGATGCGGCTCCCCCGGCAATGCGTCCGAACTTTATTTCGGCCACGCGGAGTCTCCTTACAGCCTACGAGAGGGGAAGAATGGTGCTCGCCAGGACGTTGATGGGGCCGGTCGCGATGGTCTTCGCCTGCAGTCTCGTGGGGGCGGCCTACGCTTCTGCCACACCGGTCCCCGACCCGAGCGCGCCACCCCCGCGGCCCGACTCCGAGCAGGCGTTCGCCGGCCCGCGGGCGACCGCCGAGCGAGCGGTGGAAGGGTGCTGGTTCAGCGCCCACACGCCTCGCCCGCTGCACACCCGTTGTCCTACAAATGCCCTTGGCACTCGGCGAAGCATGAGTTCGTCACCGACAGCTGGCTGACCATCGTCACCCATTGGGGCGGGTCGACGTCGAACTACGTGACCAGTCCACATGAGGACTTCGACTGCAGCTGACGGTCCCCGGGGCCGAGTCCGCCTGGCGGTACCGGGGGTGGCTGCTCAGCGCCTTCTTCAGAGCGGCCAGGCCACGGACGTACGCGTCGTCCATGATTCACCCGATGACCCGGATCGGCAGCAGGACGCAGAGGTTCGTGCCGGGGTGGCGCGGCGCGGTTGATTCGCCCGTTCCTTCGGAGTCGGGACACGGGGGACCGTAGTGGAGGTCGAGGCCGGCATGGCCGGGCCGGAGCGCCTGGAATGCAGCGGTCCGGCGGTCACGGGTGCGGGAGACCTCGCGGAGTACTCGCTGGTCATCGCTGAAGGGCATCGCCTCGCCGGCGCGGGTGACGACCTCGATGCGCTGGCCGACGTGGACGGTCTCCGTCGGCTGAGCGATGTACTCGTCACTGCAGTGGCTGGCCGCGATCCGCTTGTCGCCGATGACGAAGACCGCCCTCGGCGGCGGACAGGTCGTGACGTACGGCCTCTTGGCGTGCGCGCACGACACCAGCGGCGCCGCGGTCATTCCGAGGGCAAGGAGCGCCATGACGGAGCGCCGACGGCTCCGGGCCGGAGCATCGCTCGCAGCTTGACCGAGATGACCGCGCTGAGTCGCTTTCATTTCGCTGGGAGGACCCGGAGCGCCAGCAGGGCACAGACGTCCGTGCCGGAGAAGCGAGGTGAGGTGGACTCACCTGTTGCTTCGGCGTCGGGGCATGGCGGACCGTAGTGAATGTCGAGTCCGGCAGTTCCAGGCCGAACCGCCTGATACTCAGCGGTCCTGCGGTCACGGGTGCGGGAGATCTCGCGGAGTACTCGTTGGTCGTCGCTGAAGGGCATCGCCTCGCCGGCGCGGGCGGTGACCTGGATGCGCTGGCCGACGTGGATCGTCTCCGTCGGCTGAGCGACGTACTCATCGCTGCAGGAGCCGGCCAGGATCTGCTTGATTCCGATGACGAAGGTCACCTTCGGCGATGAGCAGGTGGTGGCGTAGATCTCCTTCGCATGCGCGCACGCCGTGAGTAGGGCCGCGGTCACGCCTAAAAGGATGGACGCCGCGACGGAGCGCCCATGGATCCTGACAACTTCGAGCATCGCTTGTCTCTTCTCGTGCCGCTAGCGCTGACCAACAGTGACATGGAGAAGACTCGTCGTCTTTCACGGCGCTCCAGCCGCCCTTGCCAAGCTCTTTCAGGGTGCGATCGACACCGACCGGCGCCCCGAACGTCATATCAAGCTCCGCCCTGCGTCCCAAACCAAGCTCCTCCATTGGACGCGGCCTTCGCCAGATCCGAGGTGGTGAAGGTTCCACCATCCGGCGGCTCCCATCTCGTCCGCGAGAGCCTTGCCAACGGTGGCACCGGAGCAGTGGTCTTCGCGCCTGGCGGGTGGCCCACGGGCTGCGTGCGGTGCCGGCCGATCGTGACGCGGCTCACGAAGAAAGGGTGACAGGGTGTTGTCGCGGACGCCTGCGACTCTCGACGGCATGACGATCACAGATGAGGACTGCCTGCCCGAGACCCTGGCGTTCAACGAGCAGTTCGAGGCCGCCGCCGCGAGCCGTCCCGCTCGCGGGCGCGCACCGGACGCGGCCACGCTGGCATACCTGCGGCGCAACCGGCTCGGCGGCGACACCCCACCGGTGCGACTGCCGCAGGGCCGGGACCGCGTCGTCGAGGGCGGAGTGAAGGTACGAATCTTCGCACCGGACCGCGTCGACGGCGTGTACCTCCACATTCACGGAGGCGGCTGGGCGTTCGGTTCCGCGGACGGGCAGGACGAACGGCTCTGGCGGCTCGCCGAGCAGGCACGGCTGGCGGTGGTGAGCGTCGACTACCGCCTCGCGCCGGAGCACCCGTACCCCGCCGGGCCCGACGACTGCGAGGCAGCCGCCCGGTGGCTGGTCGAGAACGCCGCCGGCGAGTTCGGTACCGAACGGCTGATGATCGGCGGTGAATCGGCCGGTGCCCACCTCAGCGTGCTGACCCTGCTGCGCCTTCGCGACCGGTACGGCGTCACCGGCGCGTTCCGGGCGGCCCACCTGCTGTTCGGCCCGTACGACCTGTCGATGACACCGAGCCAGCGGAGGTTCGGCGCCCGGCGGTTGCTGAGCAACACCGACTCCCTTCGGGGCAGCTATGAACTGTTCACGCCGGGGATGGGGGAAGAGCAGCGCCGTGACCCCGAGGTCTCGCCACTGTTCGCGGATCTGGTGGGGATGCCGCCGGCCCGGATCGTCGTCGGCGCCGAGGATCCGCTGCTGGACGACTCGTTGTTCCTGGCCGCGCGGTGGGAGGCGGCGGGTGCGTCCGCGCGGCTCGGGGTCGTCGCCGGGGCGATGCACGGCTTCACCCTGTTCCCCCTGACCGTCACCGAACGCGAGCTGCGACGACAGCGGGACTTCCTGGCCTCCGCGTGACGGTAACGTCGGCGCATGAACCGAACCGCCCGGCTGTACGCGCTGGTGGAGGAGTTGCGCGCGGCGAGGCGGCGGCCGCTGACGGTCGCGGCGCTCGCCGCGCGGTTCGAGGTCAGCACGCGCACGGTCCAGCGGGACCTGCAGGCGCTGATGGAGGCCGGTGTCCCGGTGCGTTCCGTACCCGGACGAGGCGGAGGCTGGTCGATCGACCCGGAGATGACCCTGCCTCCGATCCATCTCACCGCCGATGAGGCCTCGGCGCTGACCGCCGTGCTCGCCGTCGCCGACGCCTGCACTCCCTACGCCGGCGCGGTCCGCACGGCGGCTCAGAAGATCGCGTCGTCGATGGCGGGTCCCGCCTCGGTGGCCGCCCGGAGACTCGCCGCCCGGATCGTCGCCCTGCCCCCGCGCGGCGACTCCGCGATCCGTACGGCGGTGGAGCAGGCCCTCGCCGACGAAACAGCGCTGCGCCTGTCCTACACCGACGCGGCAGGCCGCGAGAGCACCCGCGTCGTCGAACCGGCCGGGCTGCTCACCGCCGGCGGCCGCTGGTACCTCATCGCCTGGTGCCGCACCCGCCGGGCCGGCCGCGGCTTCCGACTCGACCGGATCACGGCGGCCGTTCCGACCGGTGACCGGGCACGCCCCCACGACCTGGCCGAACTGCTGCTCGGCTCGGTCGGCGCCGACGCGGTACGCCCCGCCGCACTGGCCTCCCTCACGCCCGCCGCGGAATGACGAGGTGCGCCGGCCCGGCCGGCGCACTGTCATCTCCGCCGTGGGCGCGAGGGATCCGGCTCGGCCGGTGCGGGAGATCAGCCGGCGGCGTTCATCAGGTCGACGGCGCTCTGCTGGCGGGCGGCGTCGGTGGAGTCCAGCGGGCCGGCCCAGTGGTAGCCGTACTGGTCCAGAGGGTTGCGGTCGTGGGTGTAGGCCGAGTTCGCCTGGCGGGTCAGGTAGGCGGTGTAGGGGTGGTCGCTCAGCGTCTTGTTCAGGGCGGCCAGGCCGCGGGCGTACACGCCCTTGAACGACGGGCCGTCCGCGCCGCCGTTGGACTGGGGTTCGCCCGGGTCGGCGAGGATGCCGTTCGGGTTGAGGGTCGGGTCGGTCGTGGAGGCGCCCGCGAGGGTCCGGGCGTCGGTGAGCACGCCGGCGTCGCCGGTGGCGCGGTACAGCTCGGTCAGGCCGTTCAGGATGACGCCCTGGTTGTAGGTGTAGACCGGCTGGCCGTTGTTCTTGCACGTCGACGTGGTCAGGCCGTCGTTGATCAGGTGGGCTGAGTTGATCATCCCGGAGGCCTTGAACCAGGACCATTCGTTCTTCGCCTGGTCGAGGTACTTGGTGTCGCCGGGGATGCGGTTGTGCAGGGCGGCGGTGAGCTGAAGGTACAGCTCGTTGGTGATGGCGTTCTTGTAGTCGCGCTGGGTGCGCCACCAGACGCCGCCGCCGCAGGTGCCGTCGCTGTAGGAGGTCATCCAGTCGGCGTCGGTCTTGGCGGTGTTCAGGTAGCGGCCGTCGCCGGTCAGGTCGTACGCGTCGACCCAGGTGAGCCCCCACCAGCCGGTGTCGTCCATGTAGTCGTTGCGGAACTGGCCGCCCTGCGCGGAGAGGTTGTCGTCGTACGTGGTGGCGACCGCGTACTTGTAGCTGCCCATTCCGCTGACCCGGACGTTGTCGATGATGGCGGTCAGCGCGTTGGCGGAGTTCCACCAGTTGGTGGTGTTCCACAGGCCGGTGCCGTTGTTGTAGTACATCATCAGCGCGGTCGCCGCGGCGGTGGAGCGGCTGCCGGCGTTCCAGGTCGTACGGGCCCAGGGGGTGCAGGCGATCTCGGCGCGGTCGCCGGCCTTGCCGCAGGCGCGTACCGCGCCGACGCCGCGGTTGTTCCAGTCGTCGACGTTGTACATGAGGGTGCGCCAGCCTCGGTTGCCGCTCGGGACGGTGGTGTCGCCGAGCTTGCTGCCCTGGCTCCAGCTCTGTCCGCCGTCGAACGAGCGGTCCAGCCACACCTCGTCGGCCGGATTGCCGTTGTCGGTGCTCGCCCAGGCCATGTCGTCGGCGTCGTCGAAGTGAAGCGTGATCTGCCGCGAGTAGATGGTGGCCTGGACGGGCGTACGGTCGCCGGCGGTCAGGGCCGGGTCGCGGCCGTCGCAGTACTTGTCGCAGATGGACGCGGCGGCCGCGCTCGTACCGGCGAATGCGGGGATCGCGGCGGCGGCGAGGAGGGAGGCGGTCGTCAGCAGGCGGATGAACCGGCGAATCGATGGGCGGGCGGGGCTCCGTCGGCCTGGAGCGGGGCGGGAGGACGACATGACCGACTATTGATCCGGACAGACGGTCACGTCAATGGTCAAAGCGGATGACGGTCGTCGCTCTGCCGGAGCAGTACCGGTCAACGGCCGACGCGATCGCCGGCTCGATTCGATTCGGCTAGCTCTCCGTCCGGTCGTGCGCTCGGTCTCCGGAGGTGCTCAGGTCGTCGGAGCTGCCGGACCGCAGGCGGGACCACTGGGCGGTGGGGCGTCCGTCGGTGCGGATCGTGTCACCGGTGGCGGCGTCCCACTTCTGCGGCCGGCCGGCGGGCGAGTCCTCCCAGGTCTCCTGCCGTCCGTACGCGGTCAGGTCCATGAGCGCGTAGCTGTAGTCCATCGCCTCGACGCCGCGACCGTTGGTCCAGTAGGTCTCGAAGACCCGGTCGCCGTCCCGCAGGTAGCAGACCAGGTGGAACATGCCGACCTGGCGTCCGGGGAGCAGACGGTCGGCGGAGTCCCGCACGGAGTACCAGGGCACGTCCCAGCCCATGAAGTCGCGGTAGCGGACGCTCTCCTCGTACGGGCCCTGGCAGAACGTGGCGTACGTGACGTCGCGGGAGTGCAGGTAGGACAGCTCGCGGACCTGCCCGTTGTAGAACGTGCAGCCCTCACACTGCTCGGCGGCGGGGTGGCCGGTGTGCCACATGTGGAAGTAGGCGATCAGCTGCCGGCGTCCCTCGAAGGCGTCCAGCAGCGTAACCGGTCCGTGCGGGCCGATGAGCGGGATGGTGGAGTCCACCTCCACCATCGGCAGCCGGCGGCGGGCCGCCGCGATCGCGTCGCCCGCACGGGTGTGGGCCTTCTCCCGTACCCGCAGCGCGTCCAGTTCGGCCTGCCAGGTGGCCCGGTCGACCACCGCCGGCAGGCCCGTGTTCGTCGAGTCGTCGTTCATTGAGCGCCTCCGAACGCCGCCGCGGTGGGCGGCGGCGTCTCCGTCGATTCGTTCGTTCGTCTCCCGCTCCGGTCGCCGTCGCCGGGCGAGGGTCACTGGTCGAGGTGGTTCTTCAGCGCGTCGAGGCGGCCGTCCCAGTCGCGGGCGAGGGCCGCCAGGAACTGCTGCGCCACCCGCATCGGCTCGGAGCGGAGCCGGTACCGCACCCGGCGCCGCTCCCCCGGCTCGGCCGTGACCAGGCCGGCGTCGGTGAGCAGGGCCAGGTGCTTGGCGACCGCCTGCCGCGTGATGGGCAGCCGGGCGGCCAGGTCGGTGGCCGTGGCCGGGCCCGTCGAGGCCAGTTCGGCCAGGACGGCGCGCCGGGTCGGGTCGGCCAGGGCGACGAAGACCTGCTCGGCCACCGCTTCGATGTCAGGCGGCATCGAGGTGGGCGACCAGCTCGCCCAGTTCGCTCGCCCAGCCCTGGGTGTGGGCGTCGTACTCCTTGCGGTGGACGTCCTCGGGGAGCTGGGCGAAGCCGGTCTCGACCACGGTGAGCCGGGTGCCCGCGCCGAGCGGTTCGAGGGTGAACTCGACGTACGTGCGGCGTGAATCGTCCTTCGGCAGTTCCTGGATCTGCCAGGTGAACCCGAACACCGTCGGCTCCTCGACCCGTTCGACCCGCATGTCGACGGATTGACCGCCGGTCCACGTCATCCGGGCCGCGCCGCCCGGGCGCAGGTCGATGGTCGCCCCGTCGCCGAACCAGGAGGCCAGCCCCTCGGCGGTGGTGAGCGCCGCCCACACCTTGCTCGGCGGTGCGGTGACCTCGACGGTCCGTTCGATGCGGTCAGGAAAACCCACGACAGCCTCCTCAGACGAGTTGCAACCGATCGGTTGCCACACTAGTCGCAACCGATCGGTTGCATCAAGACCCGGTTGAGCCCAGAGCGCTGCCGCCCATGGTGGCGAGGGTGTGCGGCGAAGGATTCTCAGCACGCGAGGCCTGCGTTGATCCACTGCCCCCGGCCGCATCAGCGCACCAGGCGCGCCTTATCGACGGGGGAAGCGTTCGAGGAGAGCTCGGGCGAGATGGAGCGCCTCCTGTCGCGCCTGCCCGTACGAGAGACCCTTTTGAGCGGGCGGCGGACTCACCGCAGCCGGGCCGTCGGAGCCCGCCCAGTCCAACCAGATGACGACGTTGCCTATCCGCAGGTCCATTTGAACGCCATCCGACCTCAAGCGCATCGCATAGGCCTGGTCGCCGAGGTCGGACACCTTCTCGGGAGCTCCCGCCACCCCGGGATTCACGATGGCCTTACCGCCGTGGACATCAGAGGTGAGACGGCGTTCGAATATCTCCTTGGCCTCTGCGACTGTCGCGAACCGGGTGGCGTTGGCGTCAAGATGGCGGTCGTACGCCTGGTCGAGCGGAGGATCGCCCCCGCAGGTCTGATAAATGCCACCCCGTGTTCCGGGGAGTTCAGCCGCACTGTACTCGCCGTACGAGTAGAGCAACTTCATCGAGCGCGCCAGAGACGGAAGACCTGCGCGGAAAGCACCGCACACATACGGCAATTCTCGGATCACGCCGTCGCGATCGACCACCGCCTCGTCCGGAGGCAGCCTGCCCCTCGCAACCGCGTGCGGTGACGGCCTGGGTTTCGATCCCGTGCCGCCTGCTCCGAAGCACCAGATCGAGGCTGCGACCGCCGACACGAGCACGACCGCCATCAGCGTGAGGGCGATGCCCGTTCTCGACCGCGCCCGGCGTACCGCGGTATCCGCGCCCTCTGTTCCCTCACCCGGCTGAGTCGAGGTCTGCGGTCGAGCGTCGTCATCCGCCATTGCTCTATGAAAGCCTGTATGTGGGGGCCTGGTGAGATCTTCTGGTGTTCGAAGCCCACCTCCAGGCACTGCGCGGACTCCTCCTGAACGTCACGCATGTCCGGCGCTCGATCGGGCATCAACGGGGCCGTCAACGATCAGAGTTCGATCGCGCTGTCTCCGGAGGGGTCACGGTGAGCTGCCTGTTCAGGATCGGGGAAGAGAGCGTCTGGACCCCGTCCGCGGAGGCCGGCCGGTTGTACGTCGGGATGACGAAGTGCCTCGCGGCGGGCGGAGGCCGGGCGACCGGTGTCAGGACGATCGCCGAGGACGTCTTCGAGATCGCCCCCGAGCCGTTCGGCGCCTTGGTCGAGGTGGCCTACAAGGAGTACTTCAACTCCACGAACCGGGTGTACCGCAGCCAGCTTCACGGCTGGCTGCTCACGTCCCTCGTCCTGCTGGCGCGCGCGGGGAGGCCGGTGACGCCCTCCAACGACGAGGAGCGCGAGTTCGTCGAGGACATCTCCGAGCACGCCAAGGCGATGCCCTCCTAGACCTGCGGGCTCACCTGGCGAGGCCGATCGCGGTATCCCCGCCATTGCCCTTCCAGTCCGCCGGAACGTCGTAGGACAGGCCGTTCTTCGCGGAGGCTGAGATCACCTGCCAACCCGACACCGTGGGCTTGAAGGGACCACTCGGTGTCGGTGTCGGTATGAAGGCGACGGCGGGAAGGGAACCCGCGTACGGCGTGGTCGGGTCCGCGACCGGATGCCTCCTGTCATCACCTCGGCCGACCAGCACGGCGACGACCGCCCCGACGATCAGGGCGCGGCGTTCGCGCCATCAACGGAGATGTAAGGCTTATAAAGCTGCTATACCTATTACTCAGGAGGTGGCGTGAAGATCCCCCTAGACGACTACGCGTGGGGCGTGGCGGTCGCGAACGAACTGGTCGCCACCTCGCCCACCGTGCGGGCCGACGGAGACGGGCTGCCCGGCCTGAGCGCGCTGGCGGATTTCCTCGCCGCGCACCGGCTGCGACGCGATGATCCGCCCACCGATGAGGACGTCCGGCAGGTGCACTTCCTCCGCCGCGAGGTGCGGGGGATCATCGAGACCGAGACCGCCGACCAGGCCGTCGCCGGGGCGACCGTGCTGATCCGGCGTGCCGGGCTGCCTCCGATCCTGGAACGGGATGACGAGGGACGGTGGGAATGGCGGGTGCCCACCACGCCGGAGGCCTCCCTCGCGGACGAACTGGCCGCGCTCGTCGCCATCGGCATCCTGGGGGTCGTACGAACGCTGGGGCACGAGCGCTTCCGTCCCTGCGCGGCCCCCGGCTGTCGAGGGGTGTTCGCCGACGTCAGCCGGGCCGGACGCCGCCGCTACTGCATGCCCGACCTGTGCGGTAACCGCGTCAACGTCGCCAACCACCGCGCGCGCCAACGCGAAGGGACCCTGCTCCGATGAGCATCTCACCGCTGCCCGGCAGCGTCCGCCTGCCCGACGGCGTCCACGTCCGCGGCCGTGGCCTGCGCCGCCCACGACCCGAAGGGCCTACGCCCGACGTCGGCCTTTACCTCGGGTCCGGCCGGCTTCGCCGCCGCCACGAGGCCGCGTTGCCCTGGTCCCACACCTGGATCGACTGGCCCGACTTCCTGCTGCCCCGCGACCCTGACGAGGCCGTCCGGCGGATTCACCACCTGCACGGACAGGCGAGGGCCGGCGCGCTGGCCGAGGTCGCGTGCGGCGGCGGCGTCGGCCGTACCGGCACGGTCATCGCCTGTCTGGCCATCCTGTCCGGAGTGGACCCCGCCGACGCGGTCACCTGGACCCGCGAACACCACCACCCCAAAGCCGTGGAGACCCCCTGGCAACGCCGCTGGGTGACCCGCTTCCCGCGCGTCATCCCCGACCGCTGACGGAGCCCACCGGCACGGCCTCGGCCGGATCGCCACCGACGTGCGCGAACGACGTCACGCGTGCCGGTCGGCGGCGAGGAACGACGTCAGCAGCGGGAGCAGGGCGTCGGGGCGGTCCAACGGGATGATGTGGCCGCAGTCGTCGATGAGGTGGCCGACGAGGTCGTCGCTGACCGGTCGCAGCTGGCGTTCGAGGGCGTTCCCGACGGGATGGGCGCCGATGGCCATGGTGGGCACGGTGAGCCGGTGAGAGTCGACGGCGTCCTGGATCTGCCGCGCGCTGGTGGGCAGGGCCCGGTAGTAGGAGAAGGCGCAGCGCAGGGCGTCGCTTCCGGTGTACGCGTTGACGAACGCGTCCCGGATCGCGCTGGGCACGCCGCGCCCGCGGGTGCCGGAGCCGAGGAACCAGTCGATGTACTCGGCTTCGTGCCCGGCCAGGACCGTCTCCGCGAGGCCCGGAACCGAGTGGAAGCCGAACCACCACGGCGCCCCACCGGCGAGGAAGGCCTCGGCACCGGGCAACCGGCCCAGCAGTGACTCCATGAGGACGAGCCGCCGTACGAGGTCGGGCCGCCGCATCCCGAGCAGGAACGCCGGCGGGGTGCCCGCGTCGATGCCGACGACCGCCGCCGTGGGTTCGCCCAGGGCGTCGAGGAGGTGTTCGGCGTCGGTGGCGAGGGTGCCCGCGTCGTAGCCGTCCGGCGCCCTCGTGCTGGCGCCGAATCCCCGCAGGTCCGGCGCGATGACGCGGTACCGCCCGGAGAGGCCGGCGATGACGTCGGTCCACAGTCGCCAGGTGTGCGGGAAGCCGTGCAGCAGCAGGACGGCGGGCCCATCCCCGGCGATCGCCACGTTCACCTCGATGCCGTTGACCGGCACCCGGCGCAGGACGAGGTCGGGTGCGGAGTGGTGCGAGGGGGCTGTGCCGGGCATGGCCTCTTCTCCATGTGGTCACCAATGGTTACAAGGGGAGGTTAGGTAACCTGGGATCTCCCTCCAAGACGGCACTTCCTCGACAGGTGGTGAACTCCGGGTGACCTCCTCCCCGGCCCGTACGCCGAACTCTCCGGGCCGTACGCCGAAGGGAGCGCGCGGCGACCTCTTCGACCCCGGGTGTCCGACCCGTCGGCTGCTGGACCGCATCGGCACCAAGTGGACGTCCATGGCGGTCAAGGTCCTGGCGGAAGCGTCCCCGCAGGAGGTGCGCTTCGCCGAACTCCAGCGGCGGATGCCCGGCGTCTCCCAGAAGATGCTGTCCACGACGCTGCAGAGCCTGGCCCGCGACGGCCTGGTCGTCCGCCGGGTGGAGCCGACCGTGCCGCCGCGCGTCCACTACCGGCTCACGGACCTGGGCCTGTCACTGGAGGCCGTGCTGGCCGCGGTCAGGAACTGGGCCGAGGAGCACATGGCGGAGATCGACCGCGCCAACACGGCCGGCCGAGCCCCGGCCGCCGACACCGAGGGGTAGTCCCCGAGCGGAATTCGATTGACTTTTGCAGGTCCGAATCATCGGACTCCGCGATCAGCCGGTCCCCACCCGAAAACTTGATCTGCATCTTGCCGGTGGCCTAGGCTTACCGCCGGTCAACTACGGGGTTACCTGGGTCGGCGACGGGGAGCGCGAGCCGAGGTCCGGGCATGCGGTCAGATCCGAGGAGGCTACGCATAATGAATGATGACCTTGCGAGCGGACTCCTCTCCCTGACCGTCACCGCCACGTCGCCCGACGGACGGATAAGCGCCACTTTCGGCGATCAAGGCGAGAAAATGGAAATCGCATTCCGTCCGGGTGAGTACCGGCACTACTCCGAGACCGCGTTGGCGCAGGAGCTCTCCCGGCTGGCGATGCGCGTCACGGCCGGATATGTGCGCGCGCAGACGAGGCTCATCGACGCGGCGATCCCGGATGTCCTGCACGACGACGCCATCGAATACGGACTCGAGGACCGGGAGTTCCGCCGGAGTCTCGCCGGGATCAAGACGGCCGCCAGATCGCCGGACGGGCGGATCGCGGTGGCCAGTCAAGCGCTCGCGCGCTGGCGCGTACGCATCGCGGACGGCACGATTCAGGGAGTGCCCGAGGAGGCATTCACGGCCGGCCTGCTCACCGCGTTCCGTGAGGTTCTGACCCGTCATCAAGCCGAGGTCCGGAAGCTCAAGGACGAGCACTACGGCTAAGGCATCGACGACACCGCACGCCGCCGGACCGCCTCTCCGGAACGGCGCACACCACGGTAGACACGATGGGAAGGCGGCGATCGTGGCCGACCACAGGGATCTGGTTCGCACCGCTGTGCCCGACCGTACGGTGGGCGGCCGAAGCGCTCGGTCGGCACGTCGCATCGTCGCGGTCGGCGCGCTGATAACGATGGCGACCGCCTGCACGTCCTCGCACCATTCCGGTGATCACCGCACGCCGCGCGCGCAGCCGTCGACGCACAAATCATCGTGCGAGGTGCGGGTCGCCGAATCCGCGGTCACGCGCAAGGACCACTACTCGGCCGGCGAGCGGGACCAGCTGAACGACCAGTTCCTCGCCAGCGCGATCCTCGAGAATCCGTGCCGACGAACCGCGACCAATGTCAGGTTCGTCGTGTCGCCGTTGGACGGCCAGGGACACGAGCTGATGTCCGCGGGCCGACCGGTCCAGGAATACTTCACCGTTCCGCTGATCATGCCGGGTCAGCGGGCCGCCAGTTGGACCTACTTCAACCGCAAGGAGGCACCCGACGGGGTCGCGAGCCTGAGGGTTCAGCCGGATCCCGGGCCGTTCGGGGGCGACGTCTGCTGGATCGACCCCTCCACCTCTGGCTACCAGACGGCCGCCCGTGCCACCGGCGTCACGGTCGGGAAGCGCGATACCAGCCGAACGTCGGCGAACGGCCTGGCCGATGTGTCCTTCGAGGTGACGTGGAGTCCCGCCGGGTCTTCGCCTGGGAGACGCGGCGCCTCCGTGATCTTCCGGGACTCGTCCGGGCGGCTGCTCGACGCAGGTGGTCAGAGCATCGGCGCCGGCCTGAAGCCCGGTCAGCGGGTGCGCTTCGAGGCATGGGTCCCGGAGAACGCCGACCCGTCGCGGACCGAAGTCCTCCTGGATCCGGAACCGGTGACGCCCGGCCTACCGGTTTACAGCCCGTCGTCGTCATGCCTGCCGAGTTCGTGACGGGCGGCATCCGGCGATCCCATCACCCGACCAGGCGCACCGACAGGAACCGAGGGCGCAATGACAGATCCCTTCTTCGTAGTAGAGCTGAACCAGTTGCTGGCGGCGGGCAGGGTCACCCTGCCCCACCTGGCCTGGACGTATGCCACGTTGAACAATCGCGTGGCCGACACCGCCGGCTTCGACAACACGGCGTTCACTCCCTGCCCCACAACCGGAGGAGGGCAGGACGAGCTTCGCGCGCCGTGGACTGCGCTGCGCAACCGACTCCAGGATGTCCTCGGTCGGTCGGCCAAAAGTTTCGAGGAGGCGGGCACCGCCATCGTCCACGTCGCCGCCCATTACGAGGCCGCGGAAGCCGACGCCGCGGCGCAGATCCGGGAGGCGTGGCGGGGTGGAGCGCCTGAGAGCGTCATCAGCAGGTTCGGCGACAAGGTGCTGCCCCCGCCGCCGCCCCGCGTGATCATGACCCAGAAATGACGGAAGGGTAAGGCGTGTCATATCACCATGCTGACGAGATGAGTGCGTGCGGTCGGCAGGTGCTGGCGGCCGCGCTCAAGGCGATCCACCATAACTACAGCGCCACCCTCGACTCGTACAGGGGGCAGGCCGAGATGAACCAGGTCAACACCGAGTACGCGGACGTCCCTCAGCTGTTCGCCTCGTACGGCATGACCGACCCGGCCAACTGCCAGTCGGCGGTCGATGACCTGTTCAGCGTCGCCGACAACCTCGACCCCACGAACGCCGTGAAAGTGGACCCGCAGGGCGGGGACTCCGGCAAGCAGCTCCTAAGCCCGCTGCCCAAGCACACCGGAGGATGGACCGACGCGCTGCCGATCGCTGTGCGCGCGAAGGACATCGGTAGCCATCTCCAGGAATGGCACGGTGACGCGCGGACCCAGTTCGACACGTTCTTCGTGAACCACATCGACACGGCGGTCCCGCTGCAGGCCGCACTGGCCAGGTCGCTCGCGCTCATCCTGCAGGCGCATCAGGAGGTCCGGGCCCGCGCGAACGCCGACGTCTGGGAGATCGGACAGAAGACCATCAAGGCGCTCCACGCGGAACTGGCGATGTGCAACTGCTCCCCGTCCGCCGTCACGGCGACCATCACCGTCGGCACGGCCGCCGCCTCGGTGCTGACCGCCGGCGGTGCGCTGGCGGCGGTGATGGCCGCCTTCTCGTTCGCCAATGCGGTGACCAATCTCTCGGTGGCGGCGTCGCGCGAGGAGAAGGCGAAGGTTTCGGGCGCGACCCCGTTGGCGATTCTCGCCAACATGCGGACCGCGATCGGCAAGGTCAAACAGGCGATAGCCGATCAGGAACGCGCTCTGGCCTCGCTGACGAACACGCTGGCGGACAATGTCTCCAGCGTCGGGGAGCGCATGGAGATCCCCTCTCCGAACGACGCTCCCGGTTTCCGGGCGGCCGTCCAGAATCCCGATAACCCTCACGGATTCCGCCCCACGTCGCGGTGACGCCGCCGCTCGCGTCGCGGACGCTCCTCGGTCCGGTCAGGTGGCCGGGGTGAGGGTGACGGGCACGGACTTGGTCTGGGGGCCGGAGGTGACCGTCACCGTGACGGTTCCCGGGCGGAGGGCGGTGAGGGTGCCGGTGGCCGGGTTCAGGACGGCGAGGACGTCGTGGCGGTGGCGGGCGGCCTTGGCCTCCTCCGGTGAGGCGGTCACCAGCAGGCCCGGGCCGCCGCTCCACGTCACGCTGGCCGGGTAGCGGAGCGGGAACTTCAGGCCGAATCCGCTGGTCAGCCCGGTCGCGGTGACCTGCTCGGATCCGCCCACGGCCAGCGGCGCGGGCGCGGGAAGGTCGATGCCGTCGATCAGCGGCCGGCTCTCCGCCTCCATCCAGTCGCGCGTTCCCGGGTCGGGCCGCCCGGCGGGCACCTTGCCGGGGTGCGGGTCGACGCCGACGCGCATCCAGCCGAAGAAGCCGCCCTGGTCCGGCGAGCTGTACGGGGTCTTGCCGACCGCCGGGGTGTTGACCTCCAGGACACCGTCGGAACGCGTGACGGCGGCGGTGTGGGCGTGGCCGCTGAACAGTGCGACCGGCTTGCCGGACTCCTCCCTGAACGTCGCCAGCCACCGCTCGACGAGCCCCGCCTCCAGTTGGTCGGTGAGCTGGGAGTCGCCGGCGCCGGACGGGTCGTGCGGCGGGTGGTGGAACACCACGGCGACGCCCGTGACCGAGCGGTCGGTGGCGGCCTTGTTCAGCTCGTCCTGCAGCGCGGGGATCTGGTCCCAGTCTGAGGTGCGCAGGCTGCCGCTGTGGGAGTCGAGCAGGATGAACCGCGTGCCCTTGTGGTCGAACACCTGCCGGGTCTTACGTCCGGTGGCGCTGACGAAGTCGTCGAGTCCGCCGCTCGATCCCAGGCCCGCCTCGTGGTTGCCGGGCACCCAGTAGACGGGCAGGCTCGCCGGGACGTGGTCCTTCAGCAGCTGCTGGGCGAACGCGAAGTCGGCGGGGCTGTCGCTGTCGACGAAGTCCCCGTTGACGAGGATGAAGTCGGGCTTGGCGGCGACGGCCTGGTCGAGGGCGGCGGCCGCCTGCTTCGCGGCGAACGAGTCGGCGCCCGCGGCGGCGCTGACGTGCAGGTCCGACATGAGGGCGTACGTCCAGCGGCCGGCGCCGACGCCGCGCTGTTCCAGGACGTACGGGTCGGGGGCGGGCGCCTCCTGCGTGTCGGGCTGCTGGCCGACCTGGGCGGCGAGCGCGTCGAACTCCAGCTCCCCGGCGTCCTTCTTGTCCTGGGCGGTCTCGACGACGTAGACGTTCAGCAGCGTGATCGGGGCGGCGAAGCCGGCGGGCAGGGCGCCGGTGACGCGGCGCCAGCCGGTCCAGTCGACGCTGAGCGCGAACGTGAACGGCACGTTCGTCGTGCCCTGCGAGCGGAGGGTCGCGCGCAGCCAGTGCTCCCTGCCGTCGCCCTTGACCCACAGGGCGAGGCCGCTCGCGCCGCCGGGCAGGGTGATCGGGCTGGGCTGGACGACGGCGTAGCCGGCGGAGGTGCTGGGCTGGCCGGTGAAGTCGTACTTCAGGCGGAGCGCGTGGTTGCCGGCGGGCGCGCCGGGACGGTCCGGGGCCTCCACCGTGTCGACCGTGGCGGTGCCGCGCGCGGCCGAGGCGGTCCACTTCTCGTCCGGTTCGAACTCGGCGAGGGACTTGTCGATGAGGCCGACCGACACGGGGAGTTTCGCCGTCACGCCGTGCACGGTGGCGGTGATGATGGTGCCGGTGCCGGTCGCGTCCGGCTTCCCGGTGACCTTCAGGTCGCCGTCGGGTTCGGCGGCGACGTCGATGGCGGCGTGGTCGTAGGAGAGGGTGACGTCGCGCGGGGCGACGGGCGCGCTGAAGCCGTCGGCGTCGTACCCCGTCAGGCCGATGCTCGTCGCGGTGCCGGGCTGCAGGGTGACGGCGCGGTTCGTGAAGGCCAGCCGGTGCAGCGGGCCGAGGACGCGCAGGTCGTGCTCACCGGTCGCGGATCCGGCGCGGGCGCGCAGCCGGCCCGTGCCCGGCGATGAGGCGTGGAAGACGCCGCCGCTGACGTGACCGAGCCGGCCGGGGACGGCGTTCCAGGACACCTGCCGCCCGCTCACGGACACGGCCGCGTACGTCTCGTCGTAGCCGGCGGCCGTGACGTCGCGGGTGAGGCCGGGGAAGACGCGGTCGGCGCGCGGCTGTACGTCCAGGCCCTGCAGCGTGCCCGAGCCCTTGCGGCTGAACAGGCCGACGCCGTTCGGCACGGGCCGCTCGTTGCCGTCGGAGGGGGTGTTGACGACGCTGACGCCGGAGTCGCCGGGGCGGCGCGCGACGGCCTCGGTGGACCCGCCGCCGTCGAGCATGTACGCGTCGCCGGCGCCGAGGCGGGCCATCAGCCGGGCCGTGTCGTCGAAGGACAGCCCCGCCGAGAAGCTCGACGACCCGTCGACGGCGACGAGGAGCAGGCGGCGGCCGCCGTCGCTCCAGCCGATGGCGGTACGGGGCTTGAGCGCGTCGTTGCCGGTGCTCGGCGGGAAGTCGACCGCCTGGCCGCCGTGGACGAGCACCGCGCCGCTGCCGAGCGCCATCGTCAGTTTCGCGTCGGTCTTCGGCGCGAAGGAGATCGCGGCGGCGTCGCCGGGCCGGGCGGTGGCGAGCTGCTGCGCGGCGGCGCCGCGGCCGACGAGGATGAGGCCGTCGTCCGGGACGGGTGTGGTGGTGAGGTGGTCGTTCACCGCGGTGACCTTGCCGCCCGCGACGACGACCTCGGTGTACGGGCCGGCGTCGCGGATGAGGGTGCGCAGTCCCGGCCCCCACTGCGGGGTGAAGGCGTCGATGCCGTCGGCGGGCACGCCGGCCGAGTTGAGCGCGGCGAGGGGGTGCCCGGCGCCGGCGACGGTGACCGTGCCCTGGATCGCGAGGTCGGCGAGCCGGGCGAGCCCGTCCGTGCCGATGGCCGCGACGGTCGACGGCTGGGCGGTGCCCTTGCGGAGGGTGCCGTTCTGGATCTCGGGGCCGATGGCGGCGTTGGTCTCGGTGATGTCGAAGTAGTCGCCGTTCACGGCGGCGACCGCGCGCTGCTCGTCGGCGGCCTGGGCGAGGGGCCTGGCCTCGCTGACCTTGCGGCCGACCAGGTCCACGCTCACGGAGTGGTCGCTCAGGTCGGCGCTGAGGACGTGGACGCGCGTCCAGCCGGTGCGGCCGAACGTGTCGAAGGTGGTGCGGACGATGCCCGGGGCCACCGGTTGGTCGACCCGGTCGGCCTCGACCGACTCGCCGGGCACGGCGGTCTGGTACGCGGGGGCCTGCACGCGCGGCGGCCGCTCCGCCCAGGCCGGAACGTTCCAGGCAGGTGCGCCGAGAACGCCGAGGGCAAGGGCGCCCGCGGTCAGCAGGGATCGTACGCGCATGAGGGGCCTCCGTGGGGGTGCCGCAGGAGGCTAGCGCCCCGTGGCGGTGATCACTATGACCGATCTTGACGTGCCGCGGTCGCACGGATGAACAATCAGGGCCCCGGCGATCTTCCTCACACTTCGGCGGCCGCCCCCATAAAAGATCATCTTCCGCTACGATCCCGATGTCGGCCTTGGGGCGAACAATCCGAGTTCCCCCCTTTCATGGACCGGCACATCGACGTCCGGCCTGTCCTCGACGTGACACTTTTCCCCTTTTCTCCGGATCCGTTAGCGATCTGGCGCCGTCGAAGATCCTGGCCGGTATCCGACCGGCCGACCGCCGACCGGTGCCGCCGCCCTCCGAGGCCGGCGCTCGGCACGGTGGTCCGGCTCGTGAACGTGAGGAGATCGGATGAGGTCGTTCGGCAGGCGGGTGCTGCCGGTGGGCTCCGCGGCGGCGCTGATGCTGGCCGGCGGAGGCCTGACGGGCACGGCGAACGCCGCGCCGACGCCACCGAAGCCGGGCGCGAACCTCGTCGCCCGGCCCAGCGCGGCGGCCATGGCGCCGAAGGTGACCACGGCGGCGGCCTCCGCGGCCCCGTCGTCGGCGAAGCTGTCCCTGAAGGGGCAGTACCAGGACACGAACATGAACTGCGTCCCGACGTCGTCGTCGATGAGCCTGTCGACGTTCGGCGTCTCGGTGAGCCAGGACACGCTGGCCAAGAAGATGGGCACCAGCGCCACCAAGGGCACGACCGGCGCCCAGGCGCGTCCCGTGCTCAACTCCTACGTCGACCCGCTCGGCTACTCGTACGGCTTCGCGGACGCCTCGACCTCCTCGAGCCTGATGGCGAAGGTGTCCTACGACGTCGGCGTGCTCAAGCGCGCGCCGGTGCTCGGCGTGTGGATGGAGAAGCTGCCGTGGAACTCCAAGATGACCGGCAGCAAGGTCGGGCACGCGATCGTGGCGTACGGCTACGACCGCGGCAAGGGCACGATCACCGTCTTCGACCCGTGGAAGGCCACCGGCGGCACGCACACCATCGCGGCCTCCAAGCTCGCCGCAGACATGCAGCCGACCGGGATGTTCCTGGTCACCGGCCGTACCGACGTGGGGCTGACCACGCTCGGTGACCAGACCGGGGACGGCACGGCCGACGTCGTGGCGACCGACCGGGCCACCGGCAAGCTGTGGCTGTACCCCGGGCCGAAGTTCGCCGCGACGAGCCGGAAGCTCCTCGGCAGCGGCGGCTGGAACGGCATGAGCGAGCTGACCGGCATTGGCGACCTGACCGGCGACAAGAAGGCCGACCTGATCGCCGTCCAGAAGAGCGACGCCACCCTGTGGCTGTACCCCGGCGCGACCAACGCCCTCGGCACCCGCATCAAGATCGGCAACAGCGGCTGGAACGGCATGGCCGAGCTGACCGCCGTCGGCGACCTGACCGGCGACGGCCGCGCCGACCTGATCGCGATCCAGAAGAGCGACGGCACCCTGTGGCTCTACCCCGGCGGCGTCAAGAAGCTGGGCAGCCGGATCAAGATCGGCACCGGCGGCTGGAACGGCATGGAGAAGCTGGCCGGCGTCACCGACATCACCGGGGACGGCAAGCCGGACCTCATCGCGGTGCGCAAGTCGGACGGCACCCTCTGGGTCTACCCGGGCGGCAACAAGGCCCTCGGCAAGTCCAAGCAGCTCGGCTCGGGCTGGGGCGGCATCCGCTCGCTGACGCTCACCGGTGACATCACCGGAGACGGTGCCTCGGACCTCGTCGGCGTCGAGGCGAGCACCGGGACCATGTACGTCTACGCGGGCCGGACCTCCGGGTACGCCGCGCGGGTGCAGCTGACGACCGGCTGGAACGGCTCGGCCGGCTGATCCGGACTCCTACGTCCTCCTGCGGGCGCGGTGCCACGAGGCGCCGCGCCCGTCGGCGTTCCCAGGCCGCGCGGTGAGACGCCGCACCTTTCGCGTTCCGGGCGAATCAATGTGTAACAGCGCGGAACCGGGAACAGAATGATCTTCACATTCGTTGCCCCAGGCGACAAACTAATCCGGAACACACGCGTGTACGGAAAGAGGGGGAACCGTAATGGCCGACGAGGAGGTCCCGGTTCACGACCTTCGTACGGACCGGCCCACACCGGCCCGGATGTACGACTACTACCTCGGCGGCAAGGACAACTTCGCCGTCGACCGGGACGCGGCCGAGCAGGTCCTGTCGGCGGCCCCGGAGGTGCGCGTGCTGGCCCGGGAGAACCGCGCGTTCCTCGGCCGGGTCGTGCGCTACCTCGCGGCCGAGGCCGGCATCCGCCAGTTCATCGACGTCGGGACCGGCCTGCCCACGCAGGGCAACGTCCACGAGGTCGCGCAGGCCGTCGCGCCCGGCGCCCGCGTCGTCTACGTCGACAACGACCCGATCGTCCGCGCGCACGCCAAGGCGCTGCTGCCCGCCGACGGCACCACGGCCATCGTCGAGGCGGACATGCGCGACCCGGGCCCGATCCTCGACCATCCCCACACGCGACGCCTGATCCGGTTCGACGAGCCGGTGGCGGTGCTGTTCATGTCGGTGCTGCACTTCATCACCGACGAGGAGGACCCGTACGGCCTGGTCGCGGCGTTCCGTGACGTGTCCGTGCCGGGCAGCTACCTGGCGCTGTCCCACATCACGACGCCGGAGGGCAACGCCGACGGCGCGGAGTCGGCCGCCGACGTGTACAAGAAACGCGCCACCTCGCCGGCGATCCTCCGCTCCCCCAAGGAGATCGAGGCCCTGTTCGACGGCTACGACCTGGTCGAGCCCGGTCTCGTCAACGTGCCGAAGTGGCGGCCCGACGACCCGGAGGCCGCCCGCGGCGGCGACTCGGTCTGGATGCTGGGAGCCGCCGCCCGCAAGCGCTGAGAACCGCGGCCGGGCGGTCGGTGCCCTGAGCGCTGACCGCGCGTACGCACGTTCCCGTGGACACGGCCGCTCCGGGGTGCGTAGCCTGCCGATGATCGTTACGTGGCCGGCCGCTCGTCCGGGGGATCAGCATGGGTGTCACAGCCGAGGACGTCATCACGTCGGCACCGAGTTCGTACGGCGCGTTGTGCGCGGTGAACGCCGCGAGCCTGTGGTGGCCGGCGGCCCTGCTCATCCCCGTCTTCGGCGCGGCCGTCTCCGATCCGGCTCAGATCTGGCACCTCGCTGAGCGGTGCTGGAACATCGCCGGCCACATCCGCACGGCATCCGAGGAGATGACCTCGGCCGTGAAGAGCTGCGCAAATGAGTTCCACTGGAACGAGAAGGGCAAGGACGCCTTCATGGCGACCCGCGTGACGCCCTACCAGTCGGCGCTCCATGACGCCGCTGGCAATTTCGACGCCCTCGGTGTGACGCTCGCGGTGACCGCGGCCGGGTACACCGGTCTCGGCCTGCTCTCCGCGACGGTCGGATCGGCGCTCCTCACCACCGTCACCGCCGGCGCGCTCGCCGGCGTGGCGGCGCCGGGCACCGCTCTGATCACCAACGCCAGAATCGCGCAGATCATGAAGGTCGTCCTGAACGCGCTGCGCACGATCGCCCGGTACAACGGCAAGGCGACGAAGGCGATCGTGACGGTCCTGCAACGACAGGAGCTCAGCACGCGGGGCATCCTCGCGCTCGGCGCGGCGGGCTCGGCGGGCGTCGACTTCGCCGGCTCGCCCTGGGCGATGAACCGCGTCGTCGACGACGTGCAGTGGCCGAAGGAGCTCCCGGCCGGCGCCGCCGTCCCCTCGGGGTACGAGGCCCCCACCGCCGACCAGCGCAGCGCGCTGAAGCAGATCCGCCCCGAGTCGATCGTGGCGCTCGCCAAGCGGCTGGACGCGACCGCGGACGTCGAACTCGACGCGGCCTGCAAGGAGGCGTCCGATCTCCACGTGGGCGTGCCCGGATTCGGCGTGTGCGGCATCCCGGTAGACCACGTCCTCAAGTCGGCCTGCGGCAAGGCGATGGACCAGCTCACCGCCGCCCGCGACACCCCGGGGACCTGGCTGCCGGGCCTGCGGACCAACGCCGGGAACTGGGTCGCCGCCGAGCACCGCTTCCCGATCAGGATCGAGCACTGAGGCCGAGGTCGAGCGGCTGCCCCGCGCGGCGGGCGCTCGACATAATGGAGTCAACCGTCGGCAGGAAGTGGTCAGGAGGCTCGGCGCGTGAACTCGTCGTTTCCCGTCCCCGCTGATCCCGGACGTCCGGCACCGCGGCGCGGTGGCGGGCTGGAGCCCTCCTCGCCCGGCGGCGCCGCACCGCTGCACCAGGCCGCGGACATGGGCCTGGACTCCGGCGAGAAGCTCCGCCAGGAGTGCTGGGAGATGATCGGCGGGCGCACCCGGGAACGGCTGATGGAACTGGCCGGCGGCGTCATCGACTGGTTCGCCCGGCGTGACCGTTCCAGCCTGGACGGGCGGCCGTACGCCGTGGTGTTCGGCGACCGGGGGCTGACGATCGCCGAACCGCGGATCAACACCGAGCACCGCCCGGTCTACGCCATCTCGGCGTTCCTGTTCGAGCCCGGCTCGCTCCGGCACGTGCCCGTGGACCACCGGCCGCCGCCGCACACGCCCATGGCCGGTCCCGCTCTCGCGTCCGGGCCGCGCCCGCCGACCGCGCCCGTCGCCGGCCTCGACTCGGCCGACCGCGGCCTGCTCGGCAACCTTCCGCCCCGCGCCCAGGAGCTGCTGCAGACGCCGTTCACGTCCGGGCAGCGCGTGCTGCGCTGTCACTGGGCGTACGAGGGGTTCGAGCACCACCTGAACATGTTCATGGTCTGCCTGGCCGGGGCGCGCGACGTCACCGTGGCGTCCGGCACCAAGGTGATCCCGGCGGGACACTCCGACGCGACCGCGCACTGGTCGCTGACGTGCTACCGGGCCTCGGTGGCACGCCGGATCGGCAAGTGATGTCGGCGGACTTCGCCGAACTCGCGGGGCACGACGCGTACGACCTGCTCGGTGTGGACGCGGACGCCACTCCGGCGGAGATCCGCCAGGCGTTCCGCGCGCTGGCCAAGGAGAACCACCCGGACCTGTTCCCCGAGCCGCGGGCCAAGGCCGCGGCGGAGGTCAGGATTCGGCTGCTGAACGCCGCCCGCGACGTCCTGCAGCACCGCCGGGCCGACTACGACGCCTTCCGCTCCGCGCCGTACGACCTCGACGACGAGTTCGAGGACACCGAGATCGTCGAGGATCCCTGGGCCGACGCGACGCCGGGCGCCCCGCCCCCCGCGGACCCCTGGGCGAACGCCGGCGTCGGCCCGGTGGCTCCCCCGGATCCCTGGGAGACCACCGAGCCCGGCCGCCCTCCTCCCCCGCCGTTCTTCCCGCCCCCGCCGCCTCCTTCTCCCCCGCTGTTCATCCGGCCCGTACGGACGCGACGCTCGCTGCCGGCGAGGATCGGGATCGGGTGTTCGGTGACGTGGGGGCTCGTGTGGCTCGGCGCGATCCTGATCGTCCTGCTCGCGGCCGTCCTCCCCGATCACGGCCCGCAGCCGTCGGTGGCCGTCCCGGCCCGGTTCGCGGGCACGTGGGCGGGGACGGTGCAGGACACGGCGAAGCGGCATGACGACGGCGAGTCAGTCCGCTGGAAAGCCGAGGTCACGCTGAAGAGCGGCCGGCACAACGGCAAGGTCCGCTATCTCGACGGCAAGTGCTCGGGAACCGCGGTGCCGCTCGCCTTCGGCCATGACCGGCTGACGGTGAACACCGTGTTCGGGTCGTCGCAGACCGGATGCGACGTCGGCGACATGCACCTCGCCGTGCGCAGGAACGGCAGGCTCGACCTCTCCTACATCGACAAGAACGGCAAGGTCACGGCGTCGGGCGTGCTGACCCGGCGCTGAACCCTTCGGAAGGTCCTTGACGGGGCCTCCCTGCGCGCCCATTATTAACCTACTCGTTTTAGAACAAGGTGGTTATGAAGTGTCCGACGATCGGATCAGCCTCGTCTTCGCGGCGCTCGCGGACCCGACACGGCGCGCGATCCTGACGCGGCTGACCCAGGGCGACGCGACCGTGGCCGAGCTGGCCGCGCCGTTCGACGTGTCCCAGCCGGCGATCTCCCGGCACCTGAAGGTGCTGGAGAACGCCGGACTGATCTCCCGTACCCGCCGCGCGACGGCCCGGCTCAGCCACCTGGAGGCCGAGCCCCTCCGCGAGGTGACCACCTGGCTGGCCCGCTACCAGCGGTTCTGGGACGAGAGCCACGAACGGCTGGACGAGCTGCTCGCGGCGCTGCAGGGACGAGACCCGGAGGGCCGCGCCGACGCGGCCCCGACGAACGGAGCCGACGATGGCCAAGACCGAGATCACCGCTGAGCCCGGCATCCCGCAGATCATCATCACCCGCGAGTTCGAGGCACCCCGCGACCTGGTGTTCCGCGCGTACACCGACCCGGAGCTGATCGTGCGCTGGCTGGGCCCGCGCGACCTGACCACGCGATTCGAGTACCACGAGCCGCGCGACGGCGGCCGCTGGCGGTACGTCAGCACCGACCCCGCCGGGAACGAGCATGGCTTCCGCGGCGTCTTCCACGGCACGCCGTCGGTCGACGGCGGCATCGTGCAGACCTTCGAGTACGAGGGCGTGCCCGGTCACGTCGCACTGGAGACGGTGACGTTCGAGGAGACCGGCGGCCGGACCCTGGTGCGGTCGGTGTCCGGCTTCCAGTCGGTCGAGGATCGCGACGGGATGGTCGCGTCCGGCGCGGAGTACGGCGTCCGCGAGTCCGACGAGCGCCTCACGGCGCTCCTCGCCGAGCTCCAGAGCCGCTGAACAGGAGGGGCGGAATGCCGGCGGAGACGAACACCGTCATCCACACGGGCGGCGGGATGTTGACGGGGAGGAACGCCGTCGTCTACGGGGGCGGCGGGATGATCGGCGGCGCGGTCGCCCGGGCCTTCGCCCGCGAAGGGGCGCGCGTCCACCTCGTCGGGCGGACCGCCGCGACGCTGGAGGCGGCGGCCGCGCGGATCCGCGCGGCGGGCGGCGCGGCCGAGACCGCGGTGTTCGACGCGCTCGACGCGCGGGCCGTCGACGAGCACGCCGACGCGGTCGCCGCGTCCTTCGGAAGCCTGGACGTATCGTTCAACGTCATCGCGCACGGCGACGTCCAGGGCACTCCGCTCGCCGAGATGTCCCTGGAGGACTTCGAACGGCCCGTCGTGACCGCGGTTCGCACGACGTTCCTGACCGCGCGGGCGGCGGCGCGGCACATGACGCGGCAACGCTCGGGGGTGATCCTGCTGTTCGGCGGGTACGGCCCGCCGGCGCCGCGCCTCGGCGGGCTGCAGGTCGCGTTCGGCGCGCTGGAGTCGCTGCGGGGCGCGCTGGCCTGCGAGCTCGGCCCGTACGGCGTGCGCGTCGTCACCCTGCAGACCGGCGGGATCCCCGAGACGCTGCCGGAGGGTTTCGAGGGCCGCGAGGCGATCACCGGCGCCATCGAGGGCCGCACGGTGCTCGGCCGCGCGGCCACCCTGGAGGACGTCGGGAACGCCGCCGCCTTCGCGGCCTCCGACCTGGCCCGTACGATCACGGGCTCGGCGATCAACATCACGTGCGGCGCGATCCCCGGCTGAGCGGACCCCGTCGTACCGGAGGGTGACGTCCGAACCGGTTCCGCAGGGTGACGCGGCGGCGGGAGGCGCCTCAATAGCCTGACCGCGTCCTCATCGCCGACGCGAAGGAGCGCCATCGTGCGCGAGCGAATCGTCCTCCGGGCCACGGCCACGGCCGCCGCCGCGGCACTCGCGGCGGCGGTGGCCGGACCACCGGCCCGGGCCGCGGACACGGCGACGCCGGTCGACGGCGTGTGGACGACCGACGGGTACGCCACCGTGCTGTCCATCGATCACGGCCGGATGACCGGATACGAGACGACCGCGGTGAGCTGCCTTCCCCTCTTCACCGCCGGCGCGACCGGCCCCGCGGGTCCCGAGGGCAGGGTCGCGTTCACCGATGACGACGGGGACGTGATCCGGGTGTGGCGCGACGGTCCACGCGGCCATCTCACCATCGACGGGTCGGTCGGCGTACGAGGACTGCGCCGGACCGCCGCCCTGCCGGCCCGCTGCACCCGGCCCACGCCGAAGGATCCACGGGCGACGTTCGACGTCTTCTGGCGGACCTTCGCCGAGAACTACCCGTTCTTCGCCGCCAAGGGTGTCGACTGGGACGCCGTACGGCGGCGCTACCGCCCGCAGGTGACCGCGGGCACCACCGACGACCGCTTGGCCGCCATCCTGGACGAGATGATCGCGCCGCTGCACGACGCGCACACCATGCTGATCGCCGACGGCAGGCGTTACTTCCACGTCCGGCCCGGCACGACCCTGCCCACGCCGGACTACGACGCGCGCATCAAGGCGTTCATCGCGCAGCGGGACACGCCGCTGCGGGACTTCGCACAGGGCCGGATCTCCTACGCCGACCTGCCCGGCGGCCTCGGCTACCTGCGGATCTCCGGCTTCGGCGGCTACACCGACGAGGACACGTACGCGGCGAACGCGGCCGAGCTGGACCGCACGCTCGACGCCGTGCTCACCCCCGCCCGGACGAGCGGGCCCACCGCCCTGCGCGGGCTCATCATCGACCTGCGCGTCAACGGCGGCGGCTCCGACGAGCTCGGCCTGCGGATCGCGTCCCGCCTCACCGGGCGCCCCTACACGGCGTACGCCAAGCGGGTCCGCAACGACCCGCAGAACCCGGCGGGGTTCACCCGCCCGCAGCCGATCCGCGTGCGCCCCGCCGGCGCGCCCGTCTACCGGGGCCCCGTGGCACTGCTCACCGGCGGCTCGACCGTCAGCGCCGGGGAGACGTTCACCCAGGCGCTCATGGACCGCTCGCCCCGGCCCGTCCGGATCGGCGCGAACACCCAGGGCGTCTTCTCCGACATCCTCGACCGGAAACTGCCCAACGGCTGGGCCTTCGGACTGCCCGACGAGGAGTTCCTGACCCGGACCGGCCGGACCTTCGACGGCCCCGGGATCCCGCCGGACATCCGCACCCCGGTCCTCACCGACGAGGAACTGGCCGAGGGGTGCGACTCCGCGTTCGACCGCGCCGTGGCGCTGCTGTCCGGACGCGCCGTGCGCTAACCTGCCGGGGTCCATCGATCCGGGAGAGGGCATGGCGCGCCGACTGCTGCTGGGCGTCTCCGTGGCGGTGGTCCTCGCCCTCCTCGCCGCCGTCTGGGTGACCGGCGGCCTGCGGGCCGCGACCAGGCCGCGTACGCGACCGCCGGGCGCGCTCGTCGACCTCGGCCGGTACACCGTCCGCGTGACCGACGCGGCGCTGATCCACCGGCGGCGCGACGGCGTGCTCCTGCTCACCGTGACGCTGCAGGTGACCAGCGAGGATCGCAGGTCCGTCCTCCTGAGCGACTTCACGGTCAACGCGATCTCCCTGGCGACCGCCGGCGGTCCTTCCCCCAGGGCGGCCATGGCCCAGGGGTCGAGCCAGGGCGCGGACACGAACATGCTCCCGCCGCACGTGCCGGTCACGGTCGAGCTGACGTACGTCATGCCGCGCGGCAGCGTCGTACCGCCGGGTTTCCACGCACGCCTCGAGATGTGGCGCTACGACCACCGGGAGGACTTCTTCTACGGTCACGTGGTCTGGGTGTCGCGCAAGCCCGTCGGCTCGAACGCGAAGGAGCCGGGCGAGTTCGCCGTTCCGCTGACGCTGCGCCGGGAGGACGAGTGAGACGGGTCGTCGCCGCGCTGACCGGGCTCGCGCTGTTGGTCGCCGCGTGGTGGGTGAAGGGCAGGACGCCCGACGACTACGACCACCGGTACGCTCCGCTGGCCACCGAGGGGCGCGTCGGCGCGCCGGTCCGCGCGGGCGGGTTCGTCGTGCGCGTGGACCGGGTCACGGCGGCCCGGTCCGCGACGCCCGACGGCGACCAGGTCGTCCGGCCCGACGGGGTCTTCGTCATCGTCGCCGTCTCCGCGCAGAGCCGGCGCGCGCCGCTGCTCCTCACCACCGCGCTGCTGCGCACCCGCGACGGCTACGTCTACCGGGACACCGTCAAGAACGTCATCGCGAACGACGGCGACCCGGTCGAGATGGCGACCCTGGTTCCGGGCGTGTGGACGCACGGCTCGTTCGTCTTCGAGGTGCCGCCGTCGAAGCTTGCCGGTGCCACGCTCGTCGTCTCCGACCGCGCGGCCAACGAGAAGGACCCGCCGAAGGACTTCCCCGCGTTCGGGTTCGAGCTGACCGCGGAGGCCGACGTCCCGCTGGGCCTCACGGAGGCCGGGGCGCGGCGGCTGGTCGCGAACGCGTCGGAACGCGCGACGATCCCGGGGGCGAGCACATGAGCACCGAGCCATCCGAGGCCCCGGAGACCGGACGGCCGGGCAGCGGGGCACCCGAGGAGCCCGGGGCCGGACGGCCGAGCGCCGAGGAACCCGAGGCCGGACGGCCGGGCGGCGGGCGGCGGAACGCCTGGGCCGCCGCCGCGCTCTCGGTCGTCCTGCCGGTGGCGGTGGGCCTGCCGCTGTGGCAACAGCTCCGCTACTACGATCGGCACCGCTACCACGAGGCGGTGACGACGGTGCCGGTCGGCGGCGGCGCGGTGCTGAACCACGCCTCCTGGCGGCTGCTGGACCTGCGGCGTACCGGCACCGGCGTACGCGTACGGCTGCGGATGACCGCGCTCGACAAGGACGGCACGTCCACCCTCGAGGACCTGTTCGAGGTGCGCGACGAGCGCGGGCGGCGCTGGCAGCTTCGGAGCGACCCGCTGAACGACCTCGGGCAGGTCGGTCATCCTGTGACGATCTCCGCGAGCGGCCCGGTGCCGGCGGACGTCGCGGACCGGGTCTTCCCCGTCGTGCGCTACGCCCCGCTCAAGCAGGAACCGGGTCCGGTTCCGGTGCTGCGGTTCCGTCGCTGACCTCGGACGCGAGCCCGACGGCCGCCGCGAGCAACGCGACGTGCAGCACGGTCCGCAGCAGTTCGCGGGCGAACTCCAGCGGCACGAGGATCGGCTTCCACGCCGCCGGGTCGTGGTCCGGGCCGATGAGGTGCAGCGCGCCGCGGAAGCCGTACGCGGCCGCGGCGTCGACAGCGACGTAGCAGAGGCAGAACAGGCCGAGGGCGGGCGCCCCCGCCCGGAGGATGAGGCGGATCGCCTGGATGAGCGGCACCCAGCGTTCCCGCGAGTCGGCCGTCACCGCGACGAGGACCTTGCTGCGGTCCCCCTTCTCGGCGAACCGCTGCAGACGGGTGCCTTCGAGCGCCGCCTTGTGGTCGTCGACCTCGAACCCGACGCCGCAGGCCACCGCCGCCATCGCCAGCCACACGAGCGGGAGCGTGACCGCGCCGAGCCCGTAGTCGGGCGTCGGGCCGCTCAGGTCGATCGACGCCGGCCAGATCCGCCGGGTCGTCACCCAGTCGGTCGCCTTCCCCGCGAGCACGAACACCGAGGTCACCGCGAACAGGGTGAACGCCGTCTCGCAGTAGGCCAGCACCGGGCCGACGAGACGGCGTTCCCGGCGGGGTTCGAGCAGGAGCTTGAGCACCCAGGCGACCGCCACCGCGATCAGCGCCATCCACAGGTTGTTGAAAAGCGCGCGGCCGGCCACCGAGCCGTGGGCGGCGCTGTAGAGGTTCCGCTCGACGTCGGCGCGCAGGAACGCGCGGACGTCGTCCTTGTACATCCCCCAGGCCAGGTAGATGACGACGAAGGGGAACAGCGCCCGGCAGATCGCGCCGATGAGGGACTCGTCCTCCGGGCGGCGGAGCACGCTCAGCATCCCGATGACGGTGGCGAGCGTGACGGTGACCAGCGCGGTGAACACGAGGGTCGCCGCGACGCGGCGGAGCCCCTCGTGGTCACCGTGGCCGACCGTCACTCCGGTCCAGGTGAGGACGTACCGCGCGAGGTAGCCGACGCTGAACCACAGCGTCAGCGGCACCAGGTGCCGGCCGGCGAGCCGCAGCGTCGTGACCGGCAGTAAGGCGACCCGTCCGTACATGTCGGCACAGCCTAGACGAATCGCCTTCGCAGGCTCACAGTTCGCGGAGGCGGGCGGCGGCGGTCTCCGGGAGGACGTCGTTGATGTACGCGCCGCCGCCGGTCTCGCTCGTCGCCAGGAACTTGAGCTTGTCGGCGGTGCGCTGCGGCGTGTAGATCCGGGCGCACAGGTGGGCCGCGTCGCGCGAGGCCCTCGCGGGCGCCTGGTACCAGCAGGCCATGTACGGCGTCGTGTGCTCGTACAGGGCGTCGAAGCGGCGCAGCACGTCGGCGTACAGCCCCATCAGCTCGTCGCGCCGGGCCGCCTCCAGGGCGGGCAGGTCGGGCACGCAGGCGCGCGGGGCGACGTACACCTCGTACGGCCAGCGGGCGGCCTCCGGGACGTACGCGAGGAAGCCGTCGGTCTCGGCGACGACGCGCGGCCCGGCGGCCTCGCGGGCGACGACGTCGCACATCAGGCACCGGCCCTGCTCCGCGCGGAACCGCTCGGCGGCGGCCAGCATGCGGCGCGGGACCGGCGGGACGTACGGGAAGGCGTAGATCTGGCCGTGCGGGTGCGGCAGGGTCGCGCCGATCGCCGCGCCGCGGTTCTCGAAGACGAAGACGTACTCCACGTCCGCACGGGCGCCGAGGTCCGCCGTGCGGTCGGCCCAGGCGCGGCCGACGGTGGCGAGGCGTTCGGGCGGGAGCGTGGCGAAGGACCCGTCGTGGTCGCTGGTGAAGCAGAGCACCTCGCAGCGGCCGCCGGCCGGTCCGCCGAGCGAGGGGAAGCGGTTCTCGAACGACACGACGTGGTAGTCGTCGGCCGGGATCTCGCTGAGGCGGTCGCCGTGGGAGGGGCAGAGCGGGCACTCGCCGGGCGCGGGCTGATACGTGCGGTTCTGCCGGTGCGCGGCGACGAGGACCTCCTCGCCCTGCAGCACGTCGTAGCGGAGTTCGGCGGCGGGCTCGTACGGCGGCAGGTCCCGCCGATCGGGCGCGGAACGGTCCAACCCGGGCACGTCGTCGAAGTAGATGATCTCTCGTCCGTCCGCGAGCCGCACGGACGTGCGAGCGGCGGACGCGGTGACGGCATGGGCGGACATCGTCTTCCTCTCAGGGATACCGGGCACGGGGTTCACCGGGCGGGAGGCCGCCCGGCACTGCTGCGGCTGACCAGTTCGGTCGAGATGATTATCTTCTTGTCGCTGCGGCGGCCGCTCTCGATCTGCTCCAGCAGCAGGCTCACGCTGGACCGGCCCACGGCGGCGAAGTCCTGCCGGATCGTGGTGAGCGGCGGGATGAAGTACGCGGCCTCGGGGATGTTGTCGAAGCCGATGACGCTGACGTCGTCCGGCACCCGGCGGCCCGCCTCGTGCAGGGCGCGCAGCACGCCGAGGGCGTTCTGGTCGTTGGCGGCGAATATCGCCGTGATGTCCGGGTCGGCGGCGAGCACCAGGCCCCGGTCGTACCCGGATCCGGCGCTCCAGTCGCCCGGGATGGTCGGCGGCACCGGCGCGCCGGCCTCGGTGAGCGCGTCGCGCCAGCCACGGGCGCGCTCGCGCGCCTCCAGCCACGACATCGGGCCGGGCAGGTGGTGCACGGTGCGGTGGCCGAGGTCGAGGAGGTAGCGCGTCGCCGCCTTCGGCCCGGTGTACTGGTCGACCCCGACCGACGGGACGACCGTCTCACTCTCCATCACGACGACGGGGAGGTCGGCCGGCAGGTGCTGCGTCGTCTGCGTCAGCGGGACGTGCCCGGGGATCACGATGAGCCCGTCCACACCCTGCCCGCGCAGCCGCTCGGCCGCCGCGGAGATGGACCGCTGGCTGGCCGACTGCAGCGCGATGACACTGGTGAAGTAGTCGGCCTCCCGTGCGCAGCGCTCGATCTCGCTGATCATCGACGCCGGCCCGAACAGGGTCGCGTCGAAGCTGACCACGCCGAGCGTGCGCGACCGGCCGGTGGCCAGCGCGCGAGCGAAGGCGTTGGGCCGGAAGTCCAGCTGGGCGGCGGCGGCCAGGACCTTGGCCCGGGTCTCCGCGGTCACCCGTGGGTGACCTTGGAAGACCCGGGACACGGTCTGGTGCGACACCCCGGCGAGCCTGGCCACATCCCGGAGGCCGGGGCGGGTGGTGACCCGCGCGTCGCCCCGCTCCTCGGGGTCTGCGGTCATGGAACCGATCCTATTTTTCGGTGGCGTCCCGGCTCTTACCGGGAGGCGCCGGCGCGGCGCTTGGTCCAGATGTCGAACGCGACGGCGGCCAGCAGCACCAGGCCCTTGATCAGCATGACCCGCTCGCTCGGCGCGCCGAGCAGCGACATGCCGTTGTTGATCACGGCCATGATGAGACCACCGGTGATCGCGCCGACCACCTTGCCGACGCCGCCCTGCACCGCCGCGCCGCCGATGAACGCCGCCGCGATCGAGTCCAGCTCGAAGTTGGTGCCGGCGGTCGGGCCGGCCTGGTTGAGGCGACCGGCGAAGATGACGCCGGCCAGCGCGGCCAGCACGCCCATGTTGACGAACAGCCAGAACACCACGGACTTGGTCTTGATGCCGGACAGCCGGGCGGCCTGGAGGTTGCCGCCGATGGCGTACACGTGCCGGCCGAACACCGCGCGGGTGGTGACGAGGGTGTACCCGAGGACGAGGACCGTCAGGATGATCAGCACGACCGGCAGGTTCTTGAACCGCGCGAGCTGCACGACGATGAACATCACGACCAGCGCCGCGAGCGCCATCTTCACGACGAACAGCGGCAGCGCCTCGACCTTCTGGCCGTAGCCGGCGCGTCCCTGCCGGGCCCGCCACTGGGTGCCCACGATGCCGACCACGGCGATCACGCCGAGGATCAGCGTGAACAGGTCGGCGCCGCCGAGCGCGCCCAGGCCGACGTTGCCGAAGTAGCCGGGCAGGAAGCCGTTGGCGAGCGTCCGCACCTGGTCGGGGAACGGCCCGATGCCCTGGTTGCCCAGGACGGTGAGGGTGAGGGCGCGGAAGACGAGCATGCCGGCCAGCGTCACGATGAACGCGGGGATCTCGAAGTAGGCGATCCAGTAGCCCTGCCACGCGCCGATGATCGCGCCCGCGATGAGGGTGAGCACGACGGCGAGCGGCCAGGCCATGTGGTGGTTCACCATCAGCACCGCGGAGATCGCACCGGTGACCGCGACGACCGAGCCGACGGACAGGTCGATGTGCCCGGCGATGATGATGAGGATCATCCCGATCGCGAGGATCAGGATGTAGGAGTTCTGCACGAGGACGTTGGACATGTTCTCCGGCGAGAGCAGGTCCCCGTGCGTGAGGATCGCGAACAGCGCAACGATCAGCGCGAACGCGACATAGATGCCGTTCTGCCGCAGGTTGACGGAGAAGATCCGGTCGGCGACGCCCCGCGACGGGGGCGACGCCTCGCTCTTGTCCGAGCGGGCCGGTGCCACGCTGCTCATGAAACTACCTGCTCCTCGTCGTAACGGGTCATGTACTGCATCAGCCGCTCGGGGGTGGCCTCCGCGCGGGAGACCTCACCGGTGATGCGTCCGGCCGACATCGCGTAGATGCGGTCGCAGATGCCGAGCAGCTCGGGCAGCTCCGAGGAGATGACCAGCACGGCCTTGCCCTGGTCGGCCATCTCGTTGATGATCGAGTAGATCTCGTACTTCGCGCCGACGTCGATGCCGCGGGTCGGCTCGTCGAGGATCAGCACGTCCGGGTCGGTGAACATCCACTTGGACAGCACGACCTTCTGCTGGTTGCCACCGGACAGCTTGCCGGTGACCGCCGCGACGGTCGGCGCCTTGATGTTCATGTTCTTGCGGTAGCGCTCGGCGACGTGGGCCTCCTCGTTCTCGTTGACCCAGCCGCGCTTGGCGAGCTTGCGCAGCCCCGCCGTCGAGATGTTCCGCTTGATGTCCTCGATGAGGTTGAGGCCGTACCGCTTGCGATCCTCGGTGGCGTACGCGATGCCGTGCCGGATGGCGTCACGGACCGACTTGACGCGGATCTCCTTGCCGTCCTTGTAGATGCGGCCGGTGATGCCGACGCCGTAGCTGCGGCCGAACACGCTCATCGCCAGCTCCGTACGGCCGGCGCCCATCAGGCCGGCCAGGCCGACGATCTCACCGCGCCGCACCATGAGGTTCGCGCCGGACACGACGAGACGCTCGTGCTGGGTCGGGCTGCGCACGGTCCAGTCCTCGATCCGCAGCAACTCCTCGCCGATGTTCGGCTCGTGCTCGGGGTAGCGGTGCTCGAGGTCGCGGCCCACCATGCCGGAGATGATGCGGTCCTCGGTGACGAGGTCCTTCTCCATGTCGAGGGTCTCGATCGTGCGGCCGTCGCGCAGGATGGTCGTCGAGTCCGCGATCGCCTTGATCTCGTTGAGCTTGTGACTGATGATCACGCAGGTGATGCCCTGGTCGCGCAGGCCGCGCAGCAGGTCGAGCAGGTGCTCGGAGTCGGAGTCGTTCAGGGCGGCCGTCGGCTCGTCGAGGATCAGCAGCTTCACGTCCTTGGACAGCGCCTTGGCGATCTCCACGAGCTGCTGCTTGCCGACGCCGAGGTCCATCGAGGGCGTGACGGGGTTCTCGTCCAGGCCGACGCGGGCGAGCAGCTCGGCGGCGTCGGCGTTCGTCTTGTTCCAGTCGATGAGGCCCCGGTGGACCCGCTCGTTGCCGAGGAAGATGTTCTCGGCGATCGACAGGTACGGGCTGAGCGCGAGCTCCTGGTGGATGATGACGATGCCGTGCTTCTCGCTGTCGCGGATGCCGGAGAAGCGGCAGAGCTCGCCGTCGAAGTGGATCTCGCCCTCGTACGAGCCGTGCGGGTAGACGCCGGACAGCACCTTCATCAAGGTGGACTTGCCCGCGCCGTTCTCACCGCAGATCGCGTGGATCTCGCCGCGTCGCACCACCAGGTTCACGTCCTGCAGCGCCTTGACGCCGGGGAACGTCTTGGTGATGCCGCTCATCCGCAGAATCGCGTCGTCGGTCATGGAACCTCCTTCGTCGGCCCCATGACCAAGGTGCTGCTTCTGATGATTCCCTCGCTCCGCTCGGTCATGGCATGGCCCTTCATGTGACGCCAGGCGGGCGGCACCGCGGTGCCGCCCGCCCTCGATCCGCTACTGCAGCTGCTGCTGGGTGTAGTAGCCGGTGTCGACGAGGTTCTTCTGGACGTTGTCCTTGAAGATCAGAACCGGCTGGAGCAGCATCGACGGGACGACCTTGACGCCGTTGTTGTAGTCCTTGGTGTTGTTCACCTCGGGCTTGCCGCCCTTGAGGACGGTGTCGGCCATCTTGACGGTCACCGCGGCGAGCTGGCGGGTGTCCTTGTAGACGGTGGAGTACTGCTCACCCTTGAGGATCGACTTGACCGAGGCGAGCTCGGCGTCCTGGCCGGTCACGACCGGGTACGGCTGGCCGGAGGTGCCGTAGCCGGCGCTCTTGAGGGCGGACAGGATGCCGATCGACAGGCCGTCGTACGGGGAGAGCACGCCGTTGACCTTCGTGCCACCGGTGTAGGCCTTGGTGATCAGGTCCTCCATGCGCTTCTGCGCGGTGGCGGGGTCCCAGCGCAGGATCGCGGCGGTCTTGAAGTCCGTCTCCTTGCTCTTGACGACCAGCGTGCCCTTCTGGATGTAGGGCTTCAGGGTGTCCATCGCGCCGTTCCAGAAGTACGACGAGTTGTTGTCGTCGGGGGAGCCGGCGAAGAGCTCGATGTTGAACGGGCCCTTGGCGGTGCCGTCGGAGCCGTCCTCCTTCTTCAGGCCGAGGCCGGTGAGGAGGGCCGTCGCCTGCAGGACGCCGACCTTGTAGTTGTCGAAGGTCGCGTAGTAGTCGACGTTCGGCGACTTGAGGAGCAGCCGGTCGTAGGCGATGACCGGGATGTGCTTGTCGGCCGCCTCCTGCAGCTGCGTGCTGAGGGACTTGTTGTCGATCGAGGCGATGATCAGGAGCTTGGCGCCCCGGGTGATCTGGTTCTCGACCTGGTTGACCTGGGTGGGGATGTCGTTCTCGGCGTACTGCAGGTCGACCTTGTAGCCCAGCTTCTCCAGCGAGGACTTGAGGTTGTCCCCGTCGTGGATCCACCGCTCGGAGGACTTGGTCGGCATGGTCACGCCGATCAGCGCGCCCTTGACCGAGCCGGCGTCGGTGCCCTTCTTGTCGACGGTCTTGGTGCTGGAACCGCACGCCGCGGTCACGCTGAGGGCCATGAACAGGCCCGTGGCCATCGTGGCCATTCTTGTGATCTTCATGTCTCACCTTGGGTGGGGGCTGGGCGGTTACGCCGGTATTACGGCCTGGTTTCCCACTGCTGTGACGGGAGTGTTACCGGTCACAAATCCCCTGTCAAGACACGATTCGGCAACGCCCAGACCGCAGCTCACCCATTGACTTTGTCCATGTGACCGGTAACATCCGGCTCCCGGGAGGTCATCGCGGCCCTGCCTCCGGCCCGTACCACGAGGAGCGTTGCTTCACATGCGCATCACCGGAATCTCGACACACGTCGCCGGCACGCCCTGGCGCAACCTGACGTTCGTTCAGGTCCATACCGATGAGGGGCTCACCGGTGTCGGTGAGGCACGGATGCTGAGCCACACCGACGCGCTCATCGGCTACCTCGCCGAGGCGGAGATCAACCACATCAAGGGCTCCGACCCGTTCGACATCGAGGACCTCGTCCACCGGATGAAGTACGGCGACTACGGCCGGGCCGGCGAGATCGTGATGTCGGGCATCGCCTGCGTCGAGATGGCCTGCTGGGACATCGTCGGCAAGGCCCTCGGCCAGCCGGTCTGGCGCCTGCTGGGCGGCAAGGTCCGCGACAAGATCAAGGCGTACGCCAACGGCTGGTACACCGTCGACCTCACGCCCGAGGCCTTCCACGACGCGGCCAAGAAGGTCATCGAGCGCGGTTACAAGGCGCTGAAGTTCGACCCGTTCGGCACCGGCACGATGGAGCTCGACTACGCCGACACGATGCGCGCGGTGAGCCTCGTCGAGGCCGTCCGCGACGCCATCGGCCCCGAGGCCGAGCTGCTCGTCGAGATGCACGGCCGGTTCTCCCCGGCGACCGCGATCCGGCTGGCCGGCCTGCTCGCGCCGTTCAACCCGAGCTGGCTCGAGGAGCCCTGCCCGCCGGAGAACCTCAAGGCCCTCGCCAAGGTCTCCGCGCACACCGACCTGCCGATCGCCACCGGCGAGCGGATCCACGACCGGATCGAGTTCCGCGAGCTGTTCGAGTCGCAGGCCGTGGACATCATCCAGCCCGACGTCGGCCACATCGGCGGCATCCTGGAGACCCGCAAGCTCGCGGCCACCGCCGAGACGCACTACACCCTCATCGCCCCGCACAACGTCGGCGGCCCGGTGCTCACCGCGGCGAACCTGCACCTGGCGGCCTGCACGCCGAACTTCAAGATCCAGGAGCACTTCAACGACTTCGCCGACTCGGCGATCAAGGGCGTGGCCCCCGGCCTGCCCGAGGTCGTCGACGGGTACTTCTCGCTGCCCGAGGCCCCCGGCCTCGGCGTCGAGCTCGACCTGGACGCGCTGGCCGAGTTCCCCCGCCAGCAGGCCAACTTCAACCTGTTCAAAGAGGACTGGCACTTCCGCGACCCGGCTCGGACCAAGTGAGCAGGTCCGTTCTCCTGGAGCAGCCGGGCCGGCACCGGCTGGTCAAGGGAGAAGTGCCCACGCCCGGCGCGGGCGAGGTCCTCGTCCGCGTCGCCGCCGCCGGCATCTGTGGCAGCGACCGCGAGCTGTACGAGGGCGGCCGTCCCGAGGCGTACCGCACGTTCCCCATCGTCCCCGGCCACGAGTGGTCGGGGACGGTCGCGGACGTCGGCCCCGGCGTCGACCCGGCGCTCATCGGCCTGCCGACGGTCGGTGAGGGCTTCGTCAGCTGCCAGACCTGCGTCCGCTGCCGCGAGGGCGACACGAACCTGTGCCACGCCGGCTACGACGAGATCGGGTTCACCCGGCCCGGCGCGTTCGCCGACCACCTGATCGTGCCCGCGCGGCTGCTGCACCCGCTGCCGCCGGGCACCGACCTGCGGGCCGCCGTGCTGCTCGAACCGGCGGCGGTCGCGGCCGCCGCCGTGCTCCGCGCCGCGCCGCTGCCCGGCGAGCGGGTCGGCGTGGTCGGCGCGGGCACCCTCGGGCTGCTCACGATCCAGCTGCTGGCCGCCTCGTCCCCCGCCGAGCTCGTCGTCAGCGACCCGCGCGCCGGCCGCGAGCCGGTCGCGCGGGCGGGCGGCGCGACGGCCTACTTCCACCCGGACGAGCTCGGCGAGCTCGACCTCGACGTCGTCGTGGAGACCGCGGGCGCCCGCGACTCGGCGGCGGCCGCCGCCCGGCAGGTGCGCAAGGGCGGCCGGCTGGTGCTGACCGGGATCCCCGGCGTGAAACCGGAGATGCTGTCCCCATCCATGATCGTCGGCCGTCAGCTGACCATCACCAGCGTGTTCGGCGCCTCGTCGGCGGCCTGGGCGCACGCCGTACGGGCGTTCACCGCCGGATTGCTCGACCTCGGCCCCCTGGTCACACACGAGTTGCCGCTGGAGGATTACCCCGAAGCGGTGGCGCTGCTCGGCCGGGGCGGCGACGACGTCGGCAAGATCATCCTGAAGCCCTAGGAGTACCCCAGAATGAGCGTTTCCCGGTATCCCGGTGAGCACCTGCTCGACCGGCTCGGCATGCCCGCCCGCAGCGGCGCCCCCGCCGCCTCGGAGGCCCGGTTCCCCGACGGCGGGAGCTGGCGCACCGAACTGCCCTCCTGCGAGGGGCCGGAGGTGCTGGCCGCCGCGCTGGAGGAGAGCGAACGTCTGGAGGTGCCGGTCCACCGCATCAGCCAGGGCAGCGGCATCTGGATGCTCACCGACGCCGAGATCACCGAGATGGTCAAGGCGTGCGAGGAGCGCCACATCGAGCTGTGCCTGTTCGTCGGCCCGCGCGGCACCTGGGACGTCGGCGGCGGCGTGAAGGCGTCCTCCGGCGGCTCCGGGCCGCGCGCCCGCGGCCGCGACCAGCTCGCCCAGTGCGTCGAGGAGGCCGAGCGCGCCGTCGCCCTCGGCGTCCGCTGCCTGCTCGTCGCCGACGAGGGCGTGCTGTGGACGCTGCACCGGCTGCGCGCGGCCGGCGTGCTCCCCGCCGACGTCACCTTCAAGGTGTCGGCGCTGGTCGGCCCGGTCAACCCGGCCGCGTACGCGATCTGGGAGAAGCTCGGCGGCGACTCCATCAACGTGCCCAGCGACCTGACCATCGGGCAGATCGCCGAGCTGCGCGCGCAGAGCGCCGCGCCGATGGACTTCTACGTCGAGGCGCCCGACGACCTCGGCGGGTTCGTCCGGCTGTACGACGCGGCCGAGCTGATCCGCTGCGGCGCGCCGATCTACCTGAAGTTCGGGCTGCGCAACATGCCCGGCATCTACCCGGTCGGCCGCCACCTGCGCGACCTGGCCGTCAACGCCATGCGGGAGCGCGTCCACCGGGGCCGCCTGACGCTGGACATCCTGGAGCGTCTCGGCGCCGACGGCGGCATGTCCCCGCTCGGCTCCCGCCTGCCCGGCACCCTGAACCGCTTCCCCACCGACGGAGACCTGCGATGACGCTGCTGTACGGAGTCGATCCCCGGACCGGAGAACGCCTGGAGCCGGGCGTGCCGGAGACCTCCCCCGAGACGGTCGCCGAGCTGGGCGCCGCCGCCGCGAAGGCCGCGCGCCCCCTCGCGGAGCTGCCGCTGGCCGACCGGGCCGCGCTGCTGGAGGCCGTCGCCGACGCCCTGGAGGCCGCCGCCGGCGAGCTCGTGCCGCTCGCCGACGCCGAGACCGCGCTCGGCACCACCCGCCTGAGCGGCGAGGTGGAACGTACCACCGGGCAGCTGCGCCTGCTGGCGGGCGAGGCGCGCGGGGAGGGCTTCCAGCGGGACACCGCCGAGCCCGGATTCGTCCGGGGGCTGCTGCCGATCGGCCCGGTCGCGGTGTACGCCGCGAGCAACTTCCCGTTCGCCTTCTCGGTCGCGGGCGGCGACACGGCGTCGGCCTGGGCGGCCGGCTGCCCGGTCATCGTCAAGGCCCACCCCGGCCACCCGCGCACCTCCGCCCGTACCGCCGAGATCATCACCGAGGCCCTCGCCAAGGCGGGCGCGCCCGAGGGGATGTTCGCGCTCGTGCACGGGTTCGAGGCGGGCATGGCCCTGATCAACGACCCGAACGTCAAGGCCGCCGGCTTCACCGGATCGGTACGCGGCGGACGCGCGCTGTTCGACGCCGCCGCGAGCCGCCCGGACCCGATCCCGTTCTACGGGGAGCTGGGCAGCATCAACCCGGTCTTCGTCACCGAGGCGGCCGTCGCCGCCCGCGGCGAGGAGATCGCGCGCGGCTACGTCGGGTCGTTCACGCTCGGGTCCGGGCAGTTCTGCACGAAGCCGGGCCTGCTGTTCCTGCCCGCCGGGCACGGCCTGGAGCCGGTGCTGTCCGAGGCGGTCGCGGCCGTCGCGGCGCCGTCCCTGCTGACGCCGCAGATCACCGACGGGTTCCGCGCCGGGGTCGAGCGCATCGCGGGCGAGACCCGGACCGTGGCGGAGAGCGCGGGCGCGCGCCTGTTCGCGGTGACCGCCGAGGAGTTCGCGGCGCGGCCCGAGCTGACCGAGGAGTGCTTCGGCCCGACCTCGATCATCATCGAGTACTCCTCGGAGGAGGAGCTGCGCGCGGCCGCGGCCGCCGTGCCGGGCTCGCTCACCGCGAGCCTGCACGCCGAGCCGTCCGACGCCGACCTGGCGCGCGGCCTCGTCGCCGAACTGGCCCGGCACGTCGGCCGGATCGTCTACAACGGCTGGCCCACCGGCGTCGCGGTCAACCACGCGATGCACCACGGCGGCCCCTGGCCCGCGACGACGTCGCCGCTGCACACCTCGGTCGGCACGGCCGCGATCCGCCGCTTCCAGGTCCCGGTCTGCTTCCAGGGCCTGCCGGACGAGCTGCTCCCGCCGACCGTGCGCTGATATTCCGTTGCCGACGTGATCCCCCGCCCGTACCCTCCGGGAAATCGGCGTGTAGCTCAGCAGCCAGAGCACCGGGCTCTCATCCCGGAGGGCGCGGGGGCGGCACCCGCCACGCCGGCGGTGTTCCGTTGTCGCGTGCGGCTCCTACGCTGAGGCGGCGATCGGCGTGTAGCTCAGTCAGGCAGAGCACCGGGCTTGGGACCCGGAGGGCGCGGGGGCGGTACCCGCCACGCCGGCATGGTTCCTCCCGAGGTTCGCGTCGGCGCCGGGTATCCCTCCCGGCAGCTGGCCAAGGCGTTCACGACCGCGTCGGGTCACGAGGACCCTGAGACCCGGCGGCGCGCGGAGGAGCGCGTGCGCCGCTGGGAGCGGGTGCTGACCGGCATGGCGGACGGCACCGTGACGGTCGGTTCGCGCACGCCCGTCGCCGGGTTCCCGGCCTGGGTCACGCCAGAGGTCGTCCGCGGCGGCTTCGCCACCGGTGCGGCCGCCGCCGGCGGGCCGCTGCTGCCGCACGAGGTCGAGACCGCGCGCCGGGCCGGCGTGCCCGCCGACCGGTACGCGCTGTTCCGCCACCACCTCACCGACGCGGGCCTGACCGAGCTGTACGCGCTGCTGGACGGCGGCGCGTACGACGTCACCCTGCCGGAGGAGGCGGCGCTGCTCACGGTGGCATGGCTGCTGCGGGCGGGCGACCGGCTCGCCGCGCTCACGCTGCTGGAGACGATCCACCCGTTCGCCGACCGGCTGCGGTTCGCCCCGCGCCCGGCCGCCGCGCGGCCGCCGGGCGGTGCGGTCGTGCACCGCGAGACGGTCGGCGAGGTCCGCGACACCCTCGACGGCCGCCGCCCGAACCACGCCGTCGCGACGATGAACGAGGCGCTCACCGTCTGGAACCCCTTCGCCGACGAGCTCTTGACGCACTGGCTGGAGACGGTCGAGGCCGGCCGGGTCGGGAGCACCGAGCCCGACGGCTGGCGGGAGCGCGGGGCGGCTCTGCTCGCGCGGTACCGGGACCTCGCGGCCGTCCACACCCTGTGTACGAAGCACCGCCGCCCCAAGGAGAACCTCGCGATCCTGCGCGCCGCGCTGGAGGAGAGGGTCGCCGGGCGCGGCCTCGACCCGCGGCGGCGCGGGCTGCTGCAGCACGCGGTCGACTCGATGGTCCGCCGTCGCGGCGTCCCCGGATCGGCGGAGCACGTCGCGCTCCGTACGGCCCAGGCCGTCAACGCCTCCCGTCCCGCCCTGCACGCCCTGGCCCAGGTACTCGTCGCGCGCCTGGCGGACCTGCCGCCGGACACCGGCCTGCCCTCGGTCGACGAGGTGCTCCGGCCGGTGACCGAGAAGGAGTCCCGTACGGGCGCGCCTGCGGGCGCCGAGGTTCCGGGCGCGCTGCGGCGGATCGTCGAGCGGGCGCTCAGCGCCCCGATCGCCACCCTGGTCGAGCGCGGCCTCGTCCCGTCCGCCGAAGTACTGGCCGAGCTCGTCCCCCAGCTGGTCGCGGTGACGACCGCCGAGGCGTACGAGGACACCGCGCTGCGCACGCTGATGACGGCCGTCTACCGCGCCTTCCGCAACCGGCGGTCCCTGCTCCTGCTGAACCTGCGGAGCCAGGTACGGCTGGAGGAGCTGCCCTGGGTCCGCGCGGTGGCGCGGTACCGCTCGACGGCCACGGGCGGCGGGCCCGCGCGGACCGCCCTCGTACGGCTCGGGGAGCTCGCGCTGCAGGGCTTCCCGGGGACGATCCTGCCGAACCCCCTGATCCAGGAGCTGTCCGCACTGGCCCGGGACGCGGGTCTCGACGTGCCGTTCACCGAAGAGCTGGCCGCCGACATCTTCATGGGGACGTTCTCCCCGAAGTTCGGGCGGGCCGCCCGGCTGGCCGCGGACGTGCTGGAGGGCACGCTGTACGAGCGGTACTACGGGATCGACTACGCGGCGGTCCGCGGCCTCACCGAGCCGGACCGGTTCGCGGCGGTGTGCCGGGGGCGGGCCGGGAGCCCGGCGGAGGGCTCGTGGGTCGCGGCCAACGGCATGGTCATCGAGCAGGCGCAGATCCTGACGACGCACAACCTCGCCGCGCTCGTCCACCCGGTCGGCGTCGACCCGGCCGGGGGCTGGGCGGACCTCGCGCGCCGCGCGTTCACGACCGTGTGCCGCCGCGTCGCCCAGGTGGAGGGGAACCGGCGCCCGCTCGGCATGATCAAGGACGCCGCGTACGCGTGGCGGCAGGTGGTCTTCTTCCTGTCGCTGTGCGGTCTGGCGGACCAGATCACCGTCATCGCCGGAATCCAGGAGGAGGCCCGGCGCCACCCGGAGCACGTCGTACGCCGGCTCGCGCCGGTGCTCGCCGGGCTGCGGCACGTGCTGGTCGGCGGCCGCCTGGACGACGACAGCGCCCCGAACGCCCGCCGCCTCACGGGCTGGAGCGCGAACGGCCACTGGATGCGGACTTGATGGGTGGACAGATCATCTCTGCGCAGACTAAGCTCCGATCATCACCCTGACGAACGGAGCACGGTCATGTGGGAGTACGAGCACACCGCCGAGACGGTCGCCTCCCCCGAGGCGGTGTGGCGGCTGTGGGCCGACGTGCCCGGCTGGGGCGCGTGGAACGCCGAGATCGAGAAGGTCGAGATCGACGGGCCGTTCGCGGTCGGGTCGCGGATCACCATGACGCCGCCCGGCGACGAGCCGGTCGTGCTGGAGATCGTCGAGGTGGAGGAGAACGCGCTGTTCGTGGACCAGATGGACGCCGGCGACTTCACCGTCACCACGGTGCACCGCGTCGAGCCGCTCGGGAACGGGCGGACCCGCATCGTCTACCGCACGGAGATCGACGGGCCCGCCGCCGACCAGGTCGGTCCGGAGCTCGGCCCGGCGATCACCGGGGACTTCCCCGACACCGTCGCGGCGCTCGTCCGGCTGGCCGAGGGCCGATGAGCCTGCGTCCCGACGAGAGCCCGGGCTTCCTGCTCTGGCAGGTCACGCTGCGCTGGCAGCGGGAGATGGCCGCCACTCTCGCCCCGCTCGACCTGACCCACGTGCAGTTCGTCCTGCTCGCCACCACCTGGTGGCTCAACTCCCAGGGCGAGGAGCCGAACCAGCTCACCGTGGCCCGGCGCGCCGCCACGGACATCAAGATGACCTCGCAGGTGGTGCGCAGGCTCGAGGAGAAGGGCCTCGTCGAACGCCGGGTCGACCCCGCCGACACCCGCGCCCGGCGGCTGCGGGTGACCGAACGGGGCGCGGAGATGGCGCGGGCGGCGATCGAGGCGGTGGAGGCCGCCGACGCGGAGTTCTTCGGCCAGGTGCCCGACCCGGCGGCCCTGCTGCGGGCCCTCAGGCCGCTGGCCGCCCCGCCGGACGAGACGAGTCCCTGACCGGTCAGGCGGACAGGCGGTCAGTCGCTCGCCATGATCATGGCCTCGGTCGCCCGCAGACGACCGTCACGGCGGCGCTCCAGCCAGGTCACGCCGGCCGCGAGAGACCTGAACCGGTCGCCCAGCTCACGTTGTCCCCTGATGTCGGCTTCGACGGCGAGGCACAGCGCGCTGAGACGCAGCCGGGTGGCCGTCGGCGGGGTGAGCTCATGCTCGCGCGCGAAGACGGGGTCCGCTGCCGTCTCCAGGGCGTCCGCCGTCTCGGCGGCCCACATGGTGGACGGCAGCAGGTTCACCGGCTCCAGCAGCAGCCGTTTCACGTCCGCGACGCTCTGGGTGAGGAGCGGCCGCATCTCGTCCGGGGACACGATGTGGTCGGCGGCCGCCACGTCGGTCACGTCCGTGAACAGGGCCGCGAAGCCGGCGGCGATGTCCTCGGACGGGGACGCGATCACCCCCGCGATGCTCCGGGACAGCGCGTGGCCGACCGACAGCTCGTGGACGGGGCCGTGACCGGCGTGCCGGCGCGTGCCGCGCTGCCGTCCCGGTGCGGAGCGGCGGCCGTCCCTGCCCAGGTCGTACGCGACGGCGCGAAGGGCACTGTCGATTCGGGCGAGGTCCTCCTGATGCTGCGCCATGTCCTTGCCGGCACGTTCGAGGACGGCCGACAGGCCCGTCACGAGGTCACGGGCCAGTTCGCGGGTGAAGTCCCGCAGTTCCGTCGGGGGCAGTTCGGCGGTCAGGTGTGCGACGGTCTCCTTGATCCGTGGCGTCTCCAGGCGCAGCCCGACCTCAAGGTTCAGGCCGATGTCGAGTGCGCCGATCAGCCCCGTCTCCAGCGCGCCGCCCAGCGCCGCCGCGAGGTCGACCGCCCGTGCGAGCGCCTTGTCGAGACCGAGGTCCGCGGCGGCGTCCAAGAGCAGCAGGATCGCGGTGGCGGTGGACTTCGCCCGTACGAGGGCCAACGCGACCAGGACGGAGATGTTGCCGGATATGTCAGCGGTCACGTCGTCGTGCAGCACCGCACCGTCCACGGTTCCCGGGTGCGCCGATCCGTCGGGCACCCAGAGTTCGAGCGTCCCCTCTCCTGTTCGCGTCCAGTAGCAGCGGGCGTCGTCCGGCGAGCGGACGATCCGCTGAACCTTGTTGTCGGCCAGTTCGTCCGGAGTCGGCAGCCGGTAGAAGGACTCGTTGCCCGACAGACGATTAACCCAGTTGAGGAACGCCGCCGTGTCGCTCGCGCGGACACCGGTCACCACGTCACCGGATCCATCGCCGTCCGGGGCGCGGTTCTCCTCGGTGTCGAGCATGAAGAGCCCGTAGATGTGCTTGCTGACGGGCAGCGCGCAAACGCGGCGACCGCCAGAGGTGACGACGATGCGCCGCAGGTGCCGCGCCACCGCGACCCCCGCGATCAGCCGGCGTCGCTGAGGATCAGTGCTGCCCGTGTCGTCCAGGACGGCGTTGAGCTCGTCACGCAGCTCGGGGACCAGCTCGTTCCCCTCGTCGGCGCATTCGAACGCCAGAGCCAGCGCGGTGGTGGTGCCCGACCGCAGGCACGCCCGCACGATGGGGCTGACATCCGCCCGAGCGGCGTAGAGCAGAGTGCACTCCTGCCACCATTCGTCGTCCACCGCCTCGACGAGAACCGAGATCATTCCCTTCTCCGCGATGTGCGCCGCGGCGAGGTACTCCTGGAACGTGAAGTGGGTGAACGCGAAGACGCCGTTCTCCCGCTCGATCAGCAGACCGTTCGTACTGACGTCGTCCAGGAACGACTCCGCGGACAGTTCACGCGACACCCGGCGGACGGCGCTCCTGAGGATGACCAGGCAGTCGTCCCGGGTCAGGTCGCGCACCCTGCGGCGCATCATCGTGTACGCCAGCAGCCGCAGCAGCATCTCCTTCTGCCGGCCACGCGGCTCGACCAGCAGTTTCTTCGCCTCCTGCCGCCGCCAGAGCATCACCTGGCAGATCTCTCCGTACAGGTCGGAACGGCTGCCCGGCAGCAATCCGTGGAACCGGTGCACGTTGGCGACCATCGTCAGCAGCAGCGGATTGGCGGTCAGCTCATAGATGCTGGGCGACTCGCGCAGCCGGGTGAGGAGCGTCTCCGCGCCCTCTCGGGAACGGGCGACGAAATCGTCGGCCCCTCCGGCGGAAGCATGTCGTTCGATCGCGATGTACCAGCCATGAACGAACCGGGAGATCTGGTCGTCCGTGAACCTCCGGGTCTGCAGAACCGTGGCCCCGTCGACGGGCGTGGCCTGATAGCCGCGCGGGCGTGACGTGATGACGTAGTCGTTGTTCGGGTACTCGCGCGTCTGCCGCTCGATCCAGTCGGCCACGGCGCGCCGGCCCTCCGGAGAGGCGATCTCGTCGAGCCCGTCCAGGAGAACGACGCAGTTGCCGTCCCGCAGCTGCCGATCGAACCAGCCGGGCGGCTCGCTGTCGGCGAGCCGCCCGAGCGTGGTGGACAGCACCTCGGGCAGCCCGATCCGTGCCTCGCCGGCGAGCGAGGCGGCGTGGTCACGGAGGAAGAGCAGGATCGGCACCGTACGGCGCCGGCCCTTCTGCTCGCGGCAGATCCGCCGCGCCGTGTAGCGCAGGAGGGTGGTCTTCCCGCTTCCGGGGGCGCCGACGATCGCGACGACCACGGGGTCGGGCGCGTCGATGAACTCGGAGATGGACCGCCGCTTCGCCGACTCCGGAACGGGGTCCGCGAGCAGGTCTTCGGGAATCCGGTTCGGGGCGCGGAGCGCGAGGCTCACGTCGACGAAGACCTCATCGAGTTCCGGCGTGTAGAAGCCGGCCCGCGTCAGGCCCTTCTGGTCGATCTTCCGGAGGCTGCCGGCCAGATGCTCGAGGTAGCGGCGCTTGAACCGGGTGAATCGAATGCCCAGGGCGCGGTCCGCACCGTCGAGCCAGGATGCCCGCCTGCGCTGGACCAGATCGCGGACGAACCCGGCGACGAACCGGCCGACGGTCAGCACGAGCCAATAGGCGACGAGCAGGAGTGCGGCGGTGGCCCAGTGCCGCCGGACGAAGTCCCGCCAGATCCCCGCCACCGCCGTCGGCGGTACCAAGAACGTCGCGAGCCAGGCCACCTTCGGCAGCCCGGTCCACAGGTTGCCGTTTTCCTTGGGGGGCATCGTCGCGTTTTCTCCTGGGGGTGGGTCAGGTGTTCGACGGCCGCGTTCGCTCGACCGCGGGCTCGTCGGCATCGGTTCCGGGGGCGAGGGCCGTCTGGACCAGGCGATCACCGGTCCTGCGATCGACCAGCGTGCCGCGACCCGGCGGCAGCGCCCGCGGGCGCACGTCGCCGAACAGCATGCCCTCGTCCCGGGGGCCGGACATGATCAGTGCGGGGGTGGCCACCTCGCGTAGCGCCTGGATGATGGGGTCGTACAGCGCACGAGACGCACCGTTGATCGACCGGGCGATGATGAGATGCAGCCCGATGTCACCGGCCTGCCGGATGAGCTCGGCGAGCGGCAGCAGCGGGTTGCCGGACAGTGTCGCGACGAACTCGTAGTCGTCGACGACCACGAACAGGTCCGGCCCGTTCCACCATGACCGGTCCCGCAGCTGTTGCGGGGTCAGGCCCGCCGGCGGCAGCCGCTCCGTCAGCGCGGCCCGGACATCTTCGATCAACTGTGCCGTGGCCGCCGACGACAGCGCATAGCCGATGCGGTGCTCGGTGTCCGCCGCGTCCATCAGCAGGGACCGGCGGTAGTCGATGAAGACGAACCGCGCCTCCTCGGGCGTGTAGCGCTGGACGATCGAGTCGGCGATGAGCCGCAGCAGGTTCGACTTGCCGCACTCGGCATCCCCGAAGATCACGAAATGCGGGTCCGCCGCGAAGTCGAGCAGGACGGGCGCCAAGGCGTCCTCGTCGATCCCGATCGGCACGCGGTGGCCGGTCTCCCACACCTGCGGCAGGGACGCCGGCCGCAGCGATGCGGGCAGCATCCGGACCTCCGGAGCGGTCGGGCCCTGCCATGCTCCCGCCACCGTCTCGACCAGATGCCGCACCCCGTCGGGCAGGTCCTCGACGCTGGACCGGCCGTCGACGCGCGGCAGCGCGGCGAGGAAGTGCAGCCCCTCGCGCGTCAGGCCACGCCCCGGCCGTCCCTCGGGGACGTTCGCGGCCAGTTTCCGGTCGACCTCCGACTCGTACGGATCGCCGAGCCGGAACTCCAGCCGTGACCCGAACAGGTCACGGATGCTCATCCGGAACTCCAACCACCTGTTCGCCGCCGCGATGACGTGGATGCCGTAGCCCAGCCCGCGGGCGGCCAGGCCGGTGATGGCCGATTCGATGTTCTCGAACTCATTGCGGACGGTGGACCAGTCTTCGACGACGAGGAACACGTCGCCGAACCCGTCACCGGGGATCTGGCCCGAGGCACGCATCCTCCGATAGGTCGCGATCCCATCGATGCCGTGTTCGCCGAAGTACCGCTCGCGGTCTTCCAGCAGCCTGGCGACGTCGGCCACCGTCCGGTGTACGCGCTCCCGCTCGAGGCGCCCCGCGACACCGCCGACGTGCGGGAGGCGTTCGAGCGAGCGGAGTGTCCCGCCGCCGAACGCGAGGCAGTAGAACTGCACCTCCTGCGGCGTATGCTCCAGCGCGAGCGAGGCGATGAGGGTGCGCAGCATGGTCGCCCAGCCGCTGCGCGGCGCGCCGACCACGGCAACATTGCCTTCCGCCCCGGACAGGTCCAGCACCAACGGGTCCCGGCGCTGCTCGAACGGGCGGTCGACGATGCCGACCGCCGCGTGCAGCCGCCCGCGACGCTCCCATCCCACCGTGGTGAAGCCGTGTTCGGGAGTGGCCCGCAGGTCGGGCAGCAGCTCGTCCAGCGTGACGGATTCGACCAGCGGGGGCAGCCAGATCGCGCGCGCCGGGGAGCCCTGGCCCGCCAGACGGCGGACCGCGACGTCGAGGAAGGTCTCCGCGCTGTCCTCGCCATCCCCCGGCTCCGCCTGCGGAGGATCCGCGACGACCCGCGGGCGGACCTCTTCCGCGACGAACGGCATGATCTGCTCGACCGCGCGCGGCCCGGCCGGCGCGCGGCCGCCTGCACCGGCCCGTGTGTAGGCCCCGGAGACGTACGCCGCCCTGAACCGGATCATCTCCTCGGTGCCGACCTTCAGGTATCCGTTACCGGGCGCCTGTGGCAGCTCGTACGCATCGGGAACGCCGAGCACGACCCGCGACTCCATCGCCGAGAACGTGCGCAGGCCGATGCGGTAGGACAGGTGGGTGTCCAGACCGCGCAGCTTGCCCTCCTCCAGGCGCTGGGAAGCCAGCAGCAGGTGCACCCCCAGCGACCGGCCGAGCCGGCCGATCATCACGAACAGCTCGATGAAGTCCGGCTTGGCGGTCAGCAGCTCTGAGAACTCATCGAAGACGATCACCAGGGTCGGCATCGGTTCGAGCAGCGCGCCCTGCTCGCGCGCGTTCTCGTAGTCGCGCAGTGAGGCGTAGTTCCCGGCGGCCCGCAGCGACTCCTGGCGCCGCACCATCTCGCCCTGCAGCGCTTCGTACGTGCGGTCCACCAGCGGGAGATCGTCATTGAGGCCGGTGATGACGGCCGAGACGTGCGGCAGACCCTCCACGCCGCGGAACGTCGCACCACCCCGGAAATCGACGAGCAGGAAGTTGAGCGCCTCGGGCGCGTGCGTCATCGCCAGGCTCACGACGAGCGTGCGCAGCAACTCCGACTTTCCGGAACCGGTCGTGCCGATGCACAGGCCGTGCGGGCCGAAACCGCCCTGTGCGGGATCCTTGAGGTCCAGCTCGACCGGCCTGCCGTCCTCACCCACACCGATCGGGACGCGCAGTCGCTGCCGGGGTGATCGCGGCCGCCAGAGCACGGCCGGGTCGATGGCCTCCGCGCCGCCGATGCCGAGGAGGGCCGGCAGCGTCGTTCCCCCAGCCGACAGCGGACCCTCGCCGAGGACGCCCGTCGTACTCGGCCGAAGCGGGGCGAGTTGCCGGGCGAGCGCCTCCGCCTGCGGAAATCCCACGTGATCCGGCTTCCACTGGACGTCGTCGGGTCCGTGCAGGTCCAGGATCCGCGCCCGCTCGTACGTGGCCTCCACCCGAAGCGTCGTTTCGTCGTCCGGCCAGTTCGTCGCGCCGCTGAGGTCGACGACGCAGACCCCGGCGACGCCTTCGGCGGCGAGGATCGCCGCCGGCTCGACACCGCCGCCGTCCAGAATGACGACGTGCTGGGGTATCCCGGTGGGGTCCTGACGCGTGGAGAACGGCGGGCGCTGCGTGAGCTCGGCGCCGAGGAGGCGTTCCAGCGTCGTCAGGCCGTCCGCGAAGAGCCGCGTGGGTCCGATCGCGTCACGCAGGGTCGGATGGAGGACGTGCGGCAGCCATTTCATCCACTCCCAGTACGGCACGCGGTCCTTCGACGCGCACACCGAGATCCGCAGATCGGTCGGCGGATGGAACGCCGCGAGCTGCATCACCAGCGCACGGACCATGCCGCATATCGCGTCCCGCTCGCCGGTGAGGACCACCCGGGCGAACATCGACGTCGAGATGTTCATCGGCAGGTCCGGCAGGTGGGAATGGGTATCGAGGAAACGCCGCAACGCGTCCTCGCTGACCGGGTCCAGTGCCTGGAGCGGGGCGACCTCCGGCGGCACGAGCCGCACGGCGAGCGGCTGTCGTCCGGTTCCCACGCGTACCACGCCGAAGTCGGCGTCGCCGTGCCGTCTCTCCCACAGCCGTGAGCCGGCCACGACCGACCACAGACGGGCGGGATCGGGGCTCTGCCACGTCGCCGCCGCTCGCTGCAGGCGCGCCGCCCGGCTGAGCTGTTCGTGGTGCGCTCGGAGATACCGCAGGTAGTCGCGGCGGGCGACCCGCGGCCGCACCTGCGCCGTGGTCCCACCGGTACCGCCGCGACCGATCTGATAGGCCACCATGCTCACCACGGCCAGGGCGAGGCTGACGTTGGCGATTCTCAGGAGCAGGTCGGCGCCGGCGTCGATGAGCAGCAGGGTCACGGTGGTGCACCCTCCCGCCAGCGCCACGTAGACCAGTGCGTTCTGGAATGTGGCTCCGCTGCGTTTCGGCAGCTCCGGCGGGACTTCAAGGAACAATTCGCCGCTCGGCCACTCAGGTCGAGGCCGTCGCGCCTTGCGGCGTACGAGGATGGTGCTCGTCACGCGATCACTCCCGGACGCGCTCGAGCATAGGCGCGAACCACTGACGAACGGCTACGGATTCTGCCATTCTAGAAAAGGACGACCCGCGACGCACCGGCTTCCATGGTCGTCATTTCCGGGCCCATCGGAACGACGTGGTGAGGACCGACCAGCATGACAGAGGGTGAAGACCTCTGCCGGGTGACGATCGATGGCCCGCAACGCCGGCTGGACCTCGCTCTTCCCGTCGATGTGCCGTTCGCCGATCTGCTTCCCCTGATCCTCGACTATTCGGGCCGGGACCTCGCCGAGGCGGGCCTCGAACACGACGGCTGGGTGCTGCAGCGCCTGGACGAGGCGCCGATCCAGGAGGCGATGACACCCGCCCAGATCGGGCTCACTCACGGTGAGGTGCTGTTCCTGCGGCCGGCGATGCGGCAGTTCCCCGAGCTGTCCGTCGATGAGACCGGCCGGCGGGGGGAGGACGTCGAGGGGCCTTCGCCGGACTGGTCGTACGGCTACATCCTGACCGTCGCCGCGTCGGTGCCCTCCGCCGCGGTCATCCTGCTGCTCCTCGGTGGCCCGCCGTGGGGCGCGCCGGCGGTCGTGGCGGCCGTGCTCTCTCTCGTGCTGATCTCCGTGGCCGCCGTCGCATGCCGCTTCGAGAGGACGGCCGGCGTCGGAGCGGTGTGCGGGCTGGGCGCCGTCCCCCCCGCGTTCCTCGCCGGCTTCCTGGCCACCCTCGACACTCCGTCGATCGTCCGGGCGGGCCCTGAGCAGCTGTTGCTCGGCCTGTCCGCGACCGGCCTGATCGCGGTGCTCGCCGCGGCGGTGACCGCTCGCCTCATCACGGTGTTCGCCGCCGTCGTGGGAACCGCGGTCGTGGGCGCGGCGGCGGCCGGTCTCGCCCTCGCCGTTCCCCGATTCTCCGCCGCGGAGGTCGCGGCGCTCACTCTCGCCGTCGTGCTGCCCGGCCACCGGCTGTTCCAGGCCGTGATCCGGCGAATCCACACGCCCATGCCCCAGGTCCCGGCCGGCTTGGAGGACACACCGGGGGAGCCGGCCCGTGCGCGCGTCGAGCGGCTCACGGAGGAACTGCTCACCGGAGCGGCCGTCGCGGTGACCGCCGCCGTCTTCGCCGGCGACGGCGTCATGTCGTTCACGGCCCGCTGGCCCGCGAGGGTGACGTGTGCGGTCGTCGCGGCGACGGCCCTCGCGCGGGTGCGCTCCGCCCACGATGACGTTCAGCGCCTCGCGTTCGCCCTCGCCGGAACGTCCGGCTTGATCTGGCTCGGCGTCGGCTTCTCCGATGGTCATGGGAGTCTGCCCGCCATCCTCTCCGTCGCCGTCCTCGTCGCCGGCGCGGCGGCGATCCTTCCCGCCTGCCTGTGGTCGCGCGACCGCCGACGCGCCGAACGCGGCCGGCGCCCGGTGCCCGTCGGCCTGCCACCGGGACCGTTCCCGCTGTCCCGAACGGTCGGCATCGCCGAGGTCATGCTGACCGCGGCGGTCATCCCGCTGGCCCTGACGGTCGCGGGGGTCTTCACCGGTTGACCGCCGCGGGACGGCCGATCGAGGCCGGGCTACTTCTGCGCGGCTTCCTTCTCGATGACGGCCAGCTCGACGCAGTTACCGCCGTTGCCACCGCTGCGGCTGCTCTTGCGCCAGGTGCCGCTGTTCACGACCATCGCTCCTCCAACACCCTGCGGATGAAGTCCCTCGACGCGTCGACGGGCAGGGCTCTCGACCGTATCGCCTCGTATGCGTCGGACAGAGCCTGAATGTCCTCGACATCGTCGATGGTAAGTCCGCGGATCACCGTGTCCATGTACCCCAACTCACTTCTGTCCGGCAGGGTAGCGATGGCGAACGCGCCAGCAGTGCCGGACGGGCGCAACGGACCGGGGACGATGTGGACGGAGATCGATCGCTGAGGCGTTCGCGCTCATCCTGAGCGGGAAGGAGGCGGTGTTCCATGGCGATGCCGATCGACGAGGCTGAGGCGGGTCGCCTGCGTGCGGCCCTTGCCGAATCACTCGCCCGCGAAGGCGTGCTCCCCGATCCGGGGTGGCGAGCCGCGGTGGAGAAGGTTCCTCGGCACACGTTCGTGCCCGGCTTCTACCTGCCCGCCGAGCAGCGGGACGCCGACGGCCTGACGGTGTGGGAGCCGGTCACCGCCGAGCTCGACCGGGACCGCTGGCTGCACGCCGCCTACTCCGACACCACCCTGGTCACGCAGTTCGACGGAGACGAAGCCGACTGGAAGGAGCCCGCCTCCCGCTACGGCGGTAGCCCGACCTCCTCCTCCACGCTTCCGTCTCTGGTCATGCGGATGTGGGCCGATGCGGATCTGCGGGATGGGCACAGGATCCTGGAGATCGGCACCGGCACCGGCTACTCGACGGCGCTCGCCTGCGAACGGCTCGGCTCGGAGGCCGTCACCTCCATCGACGTCGACGGCCGGCGCCTCGATCAGGCCGCCGCCGCCCTGTACGGCTGCGGTTACAACCCGCCCCTCGCCGTCGCCGACGGGCTGTACGGGTACTGGCCTGAAGCACCTGTCGACCGGATCGTTGCGGCCTGCTCGTTCCGTACCGTCCCGCCCGCCCTGATAGCTCAGACCCGGCCGGGCGGGAAGATCCTCATCACCCTCAGCGGCTGGCTGTACGGGTACGCCCGTGTCCTGCTCACCGTCATCGACCGGCACACCGCGCGGGGATCCCTACTGCCCGGGACCATCTCGTTCATGGCGGCGCGCACACACGCCGCTCCCGCGTTCGGGAACCCCGCCCACTGGGTCGCCGACCTGCCTGAGCGCCCCCGAGTCGCCCGGCACCACCCTGACCGGATCACCAGCCCTACCGAGCAGGCGTTCCACCTCCGCTTTCTCGCGCAGTCCGCCGTGCCGTACGCCCAGCTGACCGTCGTGGGAGACGTCCTGCACCTCGTCGACGTCGTCAGCGGTTCGGCCGCCACCCTCACTCCGGCCGGGGATGACTGGCAGGTGCGCGAGGTCGGCCGGGTCAAGCTGTGGGAACGAATCGAAAGGATCCTGGACGCCTATGACGGGGCGGGCGAGCCGACGCCGGAAACCTTCTCTCTCCAGGTCACCAGGGGAGAGCAGCGCCTGCGACATCCGCTGATGCCGGGCCTGACGTTGTCCCCCGGTGACCTCTTCGAGCAGTCGTTCCCGGGGGTCGGGTAGCCGATCCGCCGGGCTGCCAGCGCCCCGTGCTTTCGCAGGTGCCGACGGCCTTCGGTTCAGCCCTCTGGAGGTGCGGGCGTCGTCATGACGCGGCGCCAGACCTCGATGGTCGTCTCGGCGGCCCGCGCCAACTGGTCGTCGGGGGCTCGGGAGGCCTGGTAGAAGGTCCGCTCGGTCATCCAGCACAGGGCGCGGGCCAGGGCCGTGGCGTCCTGCGGCCCGTCCCCGTCGGGCACGCCCGCACGTGCGAGCACGCCGCGCATCGTCGCGGCGAACGACTCCACGGTCTCGTCCCACGCGGCGCCGATGTCAGCGTGCGCGGTGCCGTACTCGACGGCGGCGCGCATCACCGTGCCGTGGTCGCGCCACATCTTCTCGACGCTCTCGACCGCCCGCTCCATGGCGTCGATCGGTGATGACGCCAGATCCTCGGCGGTGATCGACGCCTCTTGGCGGATCTCGGCCATCGTGCGGCGGACCAGCGCCGCGAGCACCTCGTGCTTGGAACCGAAGTAGAAGTACATCGATCCGCGGGAGATGCCGGCCCCGCGGGCGATCGCATCGACCGTCATCCGCTCCAGGCCGGTCTGTTCGAGGAGAACCTCGGCCGCGTCGAGGAGCGCCTGCTCCCGCCGGTCCCCCTTGCTCGGAGCGCCAGTTCGCCTGCCCATCGTCCCCTCCCTGCCCCTCGACGAGACTACCGTATTCTACGCAGTGCAGATAAAAATCTGCACCGTGTAGAGTCGGGGTCATGGACAGGACATTTCTGATCACCGGGGTCAGCAGCGGTCTGGGCCGGGCCATCGCCTCCGGGGCCCTCCGTGCCGGTCACACCGTCGTCGGGACGGTGCGCAAGCAGGCCGACGCGGAGGAGTTCGCGGCCCTGAGCCCCGAACGCGCGCACGCACGCCTCCTCGACGTCACCGACGAGGCCGCGGTCCACTCCGTCGTGGAGGAGGTGGAGGCCTCCGTCGGCGCCATCGACGTACTGATCGCCAACGCCGGCTACGGCGTGGAGGGGACCTTCGAGGAGACGCCGCTGAGCGAGCTCCGCGCCCAGTTCGACGTCAACGTGTTCGGCGCCGCCGCGACCGTACGGGCCGTCCTGCCGTACATGCGCGAGCGCCGACGCGGGCACATCCTCGCGGTGACCTCGATGGGCGGCCTGGCCGGTTTCCCCGGCGTCTCGGCGTACTGCGGCAGCAAGTACGCGCTCGAAGGCATCCTCGACGCGGTCCGGAAGGAGGTCGGCGGGTTCGGCATCCGTGTCACCGCCATCGAGCCCGGGTCCTTCCGCACCGACTGGGCCGGACGCTCGATGGTCCGCGTGCCGCGCAGCGTTCCCGACTACGACGAGATCTTCGAGCCGATCCGCGCGGCCCGGCAGGCGGCCAGCGGCAGCCAGCTCGGCGACCCCGACAAGGCGGCGGCGGCCGTCCTGCGCATCCTCGACGAGCCCGACCCGCCCGCCCACCTGGTGCTCGGTTCCGACGCGTTGCGCCTCGTACGCGCCGCACGAGCGGATCTGGACAAGGATCTGGACACGTGGGAGGAGCTCTCCCGCTCGACCGACTTTTCCGACGGCCACCAGATCGCCTAGCGCCTCGGACGGCGACCCCACCCGCTCCCATTCCCTGAGCCGGTCAGCCTTTCCAGAACTGAGCGTACGGACAGGAGAAAATCCGTAGTCAGGGATCTGATGGCCGTTTCCACCTACATTTGAGCTGGTCAACGACGTGCGCACGGCATATCCATCACATACTGACAGGCGACGATTGCGGCGTGTAATGTGACGAACGGCAAAGAAGTGGGCGAACAGTGAGACATGAGCGTTATCTGCCCGATAGTGTGCCGCATGCGCCGCTGATGACCAGTCTCGCGGCGCTCTCAGACCTACTTCCCTTCGCTGGAGGTACTGCATGCGCCTGAAAAGGGCGACTCTCACTTTCGCCGGCGCGACGGCCGCTCTCGCCGTCACCACCATGGCCGCGTCCCCCGCGTGGGCCTGCAACGACCGTGATCCCGGGCTGAAGCTCTCGGTCAAGTGCAGCGCGAACGGCCAGCCGACCTGGACGGTCAGCAACCCGAACCCCTTCTTCGTGCCGTTCACCTGGAGCGAGGGCAAGCGCGAGCCCATGAGCCCCAGGATCTTCGCACCCGGCCGCAGCGACGTCACGCTGAAGGGTCACCCCTCAGTGGTGATCGTGGTGGCCTATAACCCCGAGACCAGGGCAGTCTGGCAGCGGCACGGCGCGTTCGGGGTGAAGCACTGCGCCGCGGCCCCGACCCCGCCGAAGAAGCCCCACAAGCCGTCGAAGCCGGGCGCCCCCAAGCCCAGCCCGAAGCCGACCAAGACCAGCGCCAAGCCGCAGAAGGCGACGCCGGCCCCGGCCGCGCCCACCGGCGAGGCCCGCCCGGCGACGCCGGTCAAGGCGCAGCCGAAGTTCACCGGCTGACGTACGAACGCTGAACCGTCGGCCACGGGAGGGCGCGATCCCGAGGACGACGGACGCTCGCAGACGGTCCGGGAAGGCATGTCCCAGGACCGGCCGGCGAACGAACGCTCACAGGCGGCCCGGGAAGGCGCGTTCCCGGGCCGTCCGCGTGTCCTCCAACCCGTGATTCGCTAAGGAGCGAGACCGATGTCCATCAGCACGGCCGTGTCCCGGCCCCGCTGGGCGGCCGCGACGATCGGCGTCGCCCTCGTTGTCACGCTGACCGGCTGCGGCGGCGGCTCCGCCCACCCGAACAAGAAGACGCCGGCGGCGGGAACGAACTCGACGGCGGCCGCCTCGAATGCGGCGAACTTCGGCGACGGCCCGAGCACGATCGCCACCGCGCGTACGAAGACGGTGCAGATCTACCAGAACCCCGGGGACGCCGAGCCGAGCATGCGGTTGAAGAACCCCAACCCGGACGGCGTCACACGGGTCTTCCTTGTCATCGGCACCCAGCCCGGCTGGCTGCACGTCCTGCTGCCGGCGCCGCCGAACGGCAGCCAGGGCTGGATCGCCGCGAAGGACGTCACCACGGCCAAGACCAGCTACTGGGTCCAGGTGCTGCAGTCCAAGCACCGCGTGAAGGTGTACCAGGGCAAGAAGGTGCTGATCGACACCCCGGCCGCGATCGGCAAGGCCGACACCCCGACCCCCGGCGGCCGCTACTACCTCACCGAACTGCTCCAGGCGCCGAACCCCAAGGGCGCGTACGGCCCGTACGCCTACGGCCTGAACGGTTACTCCACGACGCTCACCCAGTTCAACGGCCAGGACCCCATCATCGGCATCCACGGCACGAACGAGCCCAAGTCGCTCGGCACCTCCGTCAGCCACGGCTGCGTACGGGTCGGCAACGACGTCATCACCAAGATGGCGAAGATGCTGCCGCTCGGCACCCCGGTGCAGATCGCGTCCTAACCGCCGGAAATCAGCGGTGATCCCGCCATCCCCGCACGTACGCTCGGATCGAGTGATCGGCGGAGGTGGTCGTGGGAGAGCTCCGGTGCGAGGTCACGGACTTCGACGGTCCGGCCCGGTGGCGGTGGGTGCTCACCGGCCCGGGCGGCCGGTTCCTCGGTGACCACGACGTACGGCTCGACGAGACGGACTGGCGGTACGAGGCGTTCACCGACCTGCGGTCCTATCTGCTGTGGCACACGGCGCCGGACCGGCGGATGGAGCAGGAGACGCGGATCGTCGCCGAGGTCGGGGCGTGGCTGGGCGAGCAGGTGTTCGGCCCGCTCGGCGCGGCGATGGTCCGCGAGCGGCCCGCGACGGTACGGATCGTCGTGCCCGCCGAGGCCCGGACGCTGGCGTTCCGGCCGTTCGAACTCGCCCACGTCGACCGCCGCCCGCTCGCGCTGCGGAACGTCACGCTCGTCACGCAGGTCGGCGCCGGGCCGAGGGATTCTGAGAAGGGCGTACGGGAGCGGCTGCGCGTGCTGGGGCTGTTCAGCCTGCCGACCGGGCACCGGCCGCTGAACCTGCGCCGTGAGCGTCAGGCGCTGTCCCGGCTGTTCCAGGAGCTCGCCGCCGTGCACGGCCGGGCCGTCGACGTCCGCGTCCTGCAGTACGGCGCGACGCGCGAGCGGCTGCGCGAGGTCCTGGAGGAGGACGAGGGCTGGGACGTCGTCCACATCTCCGGCCACGGTGAGCCCGGCGAGCTGCTGCTGGAGCACGCCGACGGATCCGCCGACCCGATCGACGCCGCCGACCTGACCGACCTGCTGGATCTGGCGCGGGAACGGCTGTCGCTGGTCAGCCTGTCCTCCTGCTGGTCGGGCGCGCTCACCGCCGCCGAACAGCTGCGTCTGCTGAAGCTGACCCCACCTCCCGCGCTCACCGACGAACGCTCCACCGCCGCGCCGGCCCCGGAGCGCCCGGCGGCCGCGCTGGCGACCGAACTGGTGGACCGGCTCGGCTGCGCCGTACTCGCGATGCGCTTTCCGATCATCGACGACTTCGCCATCGACCTGGCGGAGAAGCTGTACGGGCTGCTCGCCGGGAAGGGACAGCCGCTGCCGCGCGCGCTCGGCACGGCCCTCCGCGAGGTGGTCGCGGATCCCCCGACGCCCGCCTGTCCCCCGCTGTCGGTGGCGACCCCGGCGCTGTTCGGCGCGCACGCCGTAGATCTGCGGCTGGTCGCTCCGCCTCGTACCGAACCGGAGTCCTACGACCCGTGGGGGCTCAAACTGGCCGGTCTTCCCGATCAGCCGGACCGTTTCGTCGGGCGCGTCGGTGTCATGGCTCGATCGAGCGGCGCGCTCGCCCCGCGCAGCGGTGCGTCCGGCGTGCTCCTGCACGGCATGCCCGGTGCGGGCAAGACCGCGTGCGCACTCGAACTCGCCTACACCCACGAGGACGCGTTCGAGCGCCTCATCTGGTTCAAGACGCCCGACGAGGGACGCGACATCACCGACGCGCTGACCCGGTTCGCCATCGCGCTGGAGTCGGCGCTGCCGGGACTGACGTTCGCGCATCTGGTGGACGACGCCGAACGGCTGAAGCCGTTCCTGCCCCGGCTCACCGAACTCGCCGAACGACGGCGGCTGCTCATCGTGGCCGACAACATCGAGTCCCTGCTCACCGAGTCCGGAGGCTGGCGCGACCCGCGCTGGCGCGCCGTCGTCGCGGCGCTGACGGCCCACTCCGGCCTGAGCCGGCTCGTGCTGACCAGCCGGAGGCTTCCCGAGGACCTGGACCGCCGGATCCGCGTCGAGCCGATCGACGCCCTCCCGCTGGACGAGGCGCTGCTGCTGGCGCGGGAGCTGCCCGCGCTGAACCGACTGATCGAGGGGACGGCCGAGGGGATCGACGCCGACGCCGCGCAGCGGCTGGCCGTACGGGTGCTGGAGTCCGCCCAGGGCCATCCGAAGCTCCTGGAGCTGGCCGACGGCCAGGCGTCCGACCCGGACCGGCTCCGCACCCTGGTGGCGATCGCACGGGACACCTGGCAGCGAACCTCCGTCTCGCCTGAGAGCTTCTTTCGCACCGGCGTGGCCGACGCCACCGGCGACGACTACCTGCACGCCCTCGGCGCGTGGACGCGCACCCTGCTCGGCGGGTTAGCGCCGGCCGAACGCGACGCCTTCCTGTTCCTGTGCTGCGTGGAGGAGAGCGATTGGATCGGCCTGGTGCTCGAGGAGGTCTGGAAACCTCTGTGGGCGCGCCTGAACCGTCCGGATGAGCCGCCCCCGCTCGATGAGGCGCTGTCCCGGCCGGTGAGGCTGGGCATGGTCTCCCGGCACCGCGCCGGCGACTCGGCGTCCCCGTCCTATGCCGTCCATCCGGGCATCGTCGCGGCAGGACGCCCGGCGGCGGGTGAGGCGTTCCGGCGAACCGTCGACGGGCTGATGGCCGAGTGGTGGTTCCGCTTCACCTCCAAGGCGGAGGAACACGAGTACGCGGCGACGGGCGGCGGCGCGATCGCACGAGCCGGAATCGCCTCCGTTCCGTATCTCATGCGCCTCGGCGAATGGAAAGTGGCCGGGTGGCAACTCGAGCAGACCCTGATGCGGGATCGAGCACGCACGACGCTGGTGGCGATGCTTCCGCTCGTCCGCGAGATCTTCGCCGCCACCAAGGGCACCGAGGACGAGCCGGCGATCGCCCGTCTGCACGCCGCGACGCTGGAGGACATCGACCCACAGGCGGCGGAACGGCAGCTCCTCAGAGTCCGTGAGGACGCCCTCGCGGCGGGAAGGCATCGGCTGGCCGCAGCGGTGATCTCGGATCTGTCCCGGTACGCCCAGCGGGCCGGTCGGCTGAGCGAGGCGCTGGCGTATGCCGAGGAGGTCGTCGAGCATGGGCGGCTCGCCGGTCTCGGTCCCTGGACGCAGGTGTCCAATCAGGTCGACCGGCTGCGGTTGCAGTGGGCGATCGGGACGGCGGAGGAGGTGATGGACGAGACCGAGAGGCTCTGGGAATCGACGCTCACCCTGCCGGAGACGGGGGACGAGTCGGAGGGGGTCGTCGTGTGGGTGTGCCGGGAAGAGCTGCTGAGACTCCGAGAGGGGTTGGCCAAGGAGCTGGGAGACCGGGAACGGGGGATGGAGCTCAATGCCGAGATCATCGCGTCGATGCGGCAGAGAGGCGCTCCGGACCACGTGATCGCGGACGTACAGCTCGATCGTTGTTCCTATCTGCTCCCGCTCGGCCGCGTCGATGAGGTTCTGCGTCTCCTCCAGAAATGCCGGCTCGCCTTCGAGCACGCTCAGGACCTGTCCGGGCTCGCCCAGGTCCTTTCCATGCTCGCCTTCGTCGAGTACAACCGCGGCCGCACGACGGTGGCCCTCCACCTGGGACGCGACGCCGTTCGCTACACCTACCTCGGCAGGGACCTCTGGTATACGGGGCAGCGGCACCTCGAACTCGGCGAGTACCTCCGGTCGAACGGAGACCAGGACCACGCGCAGGCGCATCTCCTGGCCGCCGCGCTCATTCAGACGATCACCGGCGGCGACAGACGGAGGTACCTCCGTGCTGCGGCTGCGGTTCTGACGGCCCCCGTCCCGGCCGACCTCGCGGAGCTCTGTGAGCGCGTCGCGGAGACTCCCGGTATCGACCTCGAAGAACTGATCACGCAGCTGGTCCCCGACCGAGCCGCGGCCCAGGACCTGTACGCGCGAACGGTCGCCGAAGCCTGGGCGCTGTGCCTCCCCGTTACGTTCGCGGCGTGGGATCCGGTGATCGCCGGACTGGTCGCCGCGGTCCGCGATGACGACCCGGTGGCGGACGCGCTCCTGCGGGACACCCTGGCCGAGGCCGAGCGGTCCGAGGACTGGCACCCGCTGGCCCAGCGGGTGTGGCGGGTCCGGGCCGGTGCCCGTGGTCCCGAGGTGATGGACGGCCTCGACCCCGTCGAGACCGCCGTCGTCCGGCGCGCGATCGGCGCGCTGAACGGCGAGGTCGAGATACCGCGCGAGCTGTGGCGGGTGATGTGGTGGGGCGGTCTGCTCGGCGGTCTCGTCGCCGCCTGCCGGGGCCAGCGGGAGATGGCCGAGGAGACCCGGCACCGTCTCGCCCTGCTCGCGCAGGAGCCCGGTTGGGCCGCCGTGGCGGAGGTGCTCCAGCGGATACTCTCCGGGGCCCGTGGTTCCGCGCTGGCGGCGTCGCTCGCGGATCCGGTCGACCGTGCCGTGGTCGCCACGGTGCTGCACCATGTGAACGCCGACGAACCGGAGGATGCATGATCGACGATCGGATCGCCGCGCTGGCGGACGGTGAGGCCGTGACGGTGTTGCGGCTGGTGCTGGAGCGGCAGGGGGTGCCGGTGGACTCCGCGTCGCTGCGGCGGACGGAGCAGCACCTCGCCGAGGCCGTGACGGGCGCCGAGGGGCTGGCCGAGCCGGATCCGGACGCCACGCCGGGGGCGCTCGCCCGTACGGCGCTGGCGCATCTCGCCGGCGGGGACGAGGCGACGCGGGAGCTCGTCGAGCGGGCGATCGCCGTGCAGGCCGGGTCGCGGGAGCGGTTCGACCCCGCCACGCTCGGCGTCGGGGCGCTCGTGCTGCTGGCGTTCCGGACCGACGTCCGCCTCGAACGCGACCCCGAGAAAGGGTGGACGTTCAAGCTGCACACCAAGCGGCTCGGGGACTCCTCCGTCGGAAAGCTGCTGAGCCAGCTCTTCGGGGTCTACCTCAAACGCTGATTCCGGTCATTACACCTCCGCTTCGTGTTAGGTCCGCTGCTCTCCGGGTACCCCTGCGCACCAACCCCGACGAAGAACGGTTCAACGCGGAAGAAAGGGTGCAGGCATGGCGAGCGGCGTCCGTCCTCCCACGAAGAGCCCGTCTGATAGGTCTACGGAGCACGACGAGTCGACCGGCGAGCTCGTCGGCAAGGCGACACGGCAGCTCAGCGAGCTGGTCCACCAGGAGCTGGCGCTGGCGAAGGCCGAGCTGACCGAGAAGGGCAAGGAGGCGGGACGCGGCGCCGGGCTGTTCGGCGGCGCCGGCACCGTGGCCTTCTACGGCGGCGCCACGCTCGTCGGCGCGGCGGTCGCGGCCCTCGCGGTCGCGCTGCCGGTCTGGGCGGCCGCCCTGATCGTCGGCGCGGTGCTGCTGGCGATCGCCGGGCTCCTGGCCGCCGCGGGGCGGTCACGGATGCGCCGGGCGACGCCACCCGTACCCGAGCAGGCCGCCGAATCCGTGAAGACCGATGTGCACGAGATCAAGGACCACCTCAAGGAAAGGCACGCGTGATGAGTGACTCCCCGACGGCGGGCGGCGCCGAAGAGAACGCGAAGAAAAAGGCACAGGCCGGTGACCAGGAGGAGCTGAGGGCCGACATCGAGCGGACCCGGGAGGAGCTGGGCGAGACGGTCGAGGCGCTGGCGGAGAAGGCCAACGTGCCCGCGCGGGTCCGGGGCAAGGCGACCCAGCTGCGCGAGCAGGCCACCGACACGTTCGGAACCCTGACGCAGACGGTGCGCGAGAAGGCTCCGCAGCTGCGCGACCAGGCGACCGGCACGATCGGGACGCTGACGCAGACCGTACGCGAGAAGGCCCCACACCTGCGCGAACAGGCGACCGGGACCATCGGGACGCTCACGCAGACCGTGCGCGAGAAGGCCCCGCAGGTGCGGGAGCAGGTGGCGGGACCGGTGGCCAAGGTGGGTCAGGCCGTGCCCGAGCCCGCACGGCGAACGGTGGCGCGCACCGGACGGCAGGCGACGCGGGCCGCGGGTGAGCGGCCCGAGGCCCTCTACGCCGCGGCCGCGGTGTGCGTGGCGGCCGGCGTGTGGCTGTGGCGCCGGGGGCGCAAGCGCCGCTGACGACACGACTCCGCCCGGCGATCGGATGTCATGAGACCCGGTCGCCGGGCGGTCCAGTCTTCGCGGAACCGCCGAGGGTCTCCGTGGCGCCGGTGACGAAGACCCTCGGCGGAGATGGCGGTGGTGCCGCCTATCCGTGCTTGGCGGCCTCGTACTTGTCGATGGCCAGCCCGAGCTGCGCGTACTTCTCGCTGTAGGCGACCGGGTGGGCGCCCGGAGCGGTCGGCGGGCGGTTCGGGTCGATGTACTGGTTCCCCAGGTTCGAGAACACCACGATGATGTAGTTACGACCCCGCTTACCCGGCAGCGACCGTACGATGCCGGCGTCGCTGCCCGAGTTGGAGACCAGGCCGGTCTTGTGGGCGAACGTCACCTCGGCCTTGGCGTTGCACGGCCGTACGTCGTGCTGGTAGGCGTCGCCGTCGACCGTGACGGTGCCGTCCGCGGCGATCCACCGGGACGGGACGAGCTGCGGGATGCCGGGCGCCGGGTAGTCCGCGCCGCACCAGTTCACCGTCGACAGGACGTCGTTCATGCCCTGCTCGGAGAGCTCCTTCTTGAAGAGCTCCCGCGAGGACCTGCTCAGCACGTCCCGGGTGACGGCCTTGCCGTTGGGCGCGGTCCACACCGTGCCGGGCGCGCCGTTGATGAGCGCGAGCAGCTTGGCGGTGTCCAGGGAGCTCATCGTGACCGGGTTGCTCCAGTGCCCGCCGTTGGCCGGGTTGGTCTCCTTGACCTGGAGCGTCTCCAGGCCCAGGTCCTGGAACGTCTGGTTCAGGTCGTTGACCGCGTCGTGGTCCCACAGCATCTTCATCAGCGCGCACGAGGCCGCGTTCGACGACCAGGTGATCGACGCGTCGATGTAGTTGCGGATCGTGTCGCTGCTCGCCCCGCCGCACAGCGAGCTGATGCTGGTCGGGTTGTAGTTGTAGGTGTCGTCCAGGTTGACGACGCCCTTGTCGACGAGCCGCAGCACGCCGAAGTTGATCATCAGCTTCAGGACCGACGCCGGGTAGGGCAGCATGAAGTCGGTCGAGGCGTTCTCCCGGCCCGGGACCACGTCGATCGTGCCCTGACCGTGGTTGGTGTACCAGCCCGAGTCGTCCCACTGCCGCCAGCGCACGTCGCTGGTGTGGAAGTTCTTGTCGACCGGGATGACCTTGCCGTGCGGGTACTGCGGGCTCATCAGCACCGTGCCCGACGACACCGGCCGGTTGTGCCGGTCCAGCTCGATGACGGTCGCGTCGAACTGCGGCTGCTGGGAGATCGGCTGCGCGTCCGTGGCGGCGGCGAGCAGCCGCGCCTGCTGCTGCGATGTCTGCGCGTCCTTGTCGACGGAGTTCGCCCGCAGCGCGCGGGCCGCGGCCGCGGTGGTGACCGGGTCGGTGTCGAGGACGTCCTGGAGCCGCAGGCCGTCCATCGTCTGCTGAAGCTTGTTCGCGATCTCGCTTACGGAGTCGTCCTTGTGCCTGACCGCCGCCTGGGCCGGCGCGAAGGTCGCCCCGAGCAGCGCGCCGGCGGCGGCGAGGCACACGACGCTCCGCCCCCACATCCGAGATTTCAACATGATCACGAAAGTAGCTTCAAGATCGTTTCGGCGCGGCCCGAATCGCGGATTTCGACAATCTTGTTACGCGGTCCCGGCGCGGCCTGCGACCGCGCCGGGACCGGGATCAGGAGAACCAGCGGTGGGGATGCCGGGTCAGGCTGTAGCCGGCGACGCCCGCGACGGCGGCCAGCACGCCGCCGCCGATCGTCCACCACCAGCGCGTCGACGGCCAGGAGAACCAGCTCCTGGCGCGCTGCAGCGGCTTCGGCGCGGAGCTGACCGCCGAGGGCTCCACCGAGGGCGCGGCGTCCGGGGCCAGCGTGGCGCCCGGGTTGACCGCGGGAGACAGCGGCGCCTTCAGGTGGGCGCCCTGCGGCTCGGCGTTCCCGTGCTTCGCGCTGATCCGCAGCCGTACGTCGATCGGCAGGCCGAGACCCTGCTCCGGCAGGTCGGTCGCCGACAGCCGTACGTAGTAGGTGCCCGGCAGCGGATCGCTGGACCAGGGTTCGGCCCAGGAGCGGATCTGCCGCAGCGTGCACTGCAGCGCGACCTTGGCCGCGCCGGACTGCGCGGTCACGGTCTGCGGACCGGCTGTGCACGCCTGCCGGCGGCGCAGCCCGTCGAAGACGTCGACGTTCCAGGTCGCGGTGCCGAGTCGGGCCGAGTCGGTGGGCAGCGCGACCGTCACCGCGATCCGGTCGGTCTGCCCCGCCGCCGCGGCGAACGACCAGTACAGGTAGTCGCCGGTCGACGCGGACAGCCGTACGGACTGGCCGGGCTTCACGGTCGTGGCGGTGAGGAACGACGTCCCGGCGGTGCCGATCGTCGTCCGGGGCTTGGGCGAGGACTTCGCAACGGCGAAGGCCGGTCCGGCGGTGGTCAGCGCGAGGGCGGCGATCGCGATCGGGAGGGGCAGGAGCCTGGTGACGCGCACGGTCAGTTCTCCTTCCAGATGGCGATCCGCCAGCGGGCGAGCCAGCCGACGATGAGACCGGCGACCAGGCCGGCGACGGTGAGCACGACGAGCAGCAGCCAGCCGCGGCCGAGGTCCGGACCGCTCGGCGCCGGTGAGGAGGGCACGACGTCGACGGTCAGCTCCAGCGGCATGCCGGGGGTGGTCCGTACGCCGGGCGGCGCGGCGAAGGAGTTGCTCACGATCAGGCAGACGGTGCCCGAGGCGGACCCGGTCGTGCCCGCCGACGCGGACGCGCTCGGCTCCGGCGAGCCGTCCGGGCCCTGGGCGGACCAGCGCAGCCCGGTGGACAGGACGTCGGTGCGCCCGCTGCCCGCGTCCGTGCCCCGGACGAGTTCCTGGCCGTCCTGGGACGTCGCCCGCAGCAGCACCCCGTAGTCGGGGTTCAGCGTACGGTCGAGCGCGACGCTCACGGAGGCGCGCAGCTCCTGCCCCGAGGTGACGGGAACGCGGTAGTAGCGGTGCTCGCCGAACCGCTCGCGGTCGGTGTACACCCCCGGCGACAGCACCGGGGCGTTGGTGCACTGCGCGCCGCCCGCGACCTGCTGCGGGGTCCGCTGGTACGTGCTGCCGGCCCGGTGCACGAGCTGGTTGAGCCGGCTGGTGAGCTGCTGCTGGTGCTGGACGGCGGTGTACGTTCCGCCGGTGGCGTCGGCGATGCAGGTGAGCTGCCGCCGCACCTTGTCGTCCAGGGTGAGGCCCAGGGTGTCGATGACGAGGTGGGTGCCCTGCGCGGCGAGCTCGCGGGCGACGTCGCACGGGTCGGGCGGCGCGCAGGTGTCCTCGCCGTCGGTGATGAGGACGATCCGTCGGGTCGTCTCGCCGGTGCCCAGGTCCTTGGCCGCGGCGCGCAGGGCCAGGCCGATCGGGGTCCAGCCGGTGGGGCGCAGGGTGGCGATGGCGGCCTTCGCCTCGACCTTGTTCACCTGGGCGACCGGGCTGATCTGCTGGGTGTCACGGCAGCCGACGGTCTTGGGGCTGCCGGGGAAGCGGTAGCGCGACCCGAGGACCCGGATGCCGAGCTGGGTCTCGCCCGGCAGGGCGTCGACCACTTCGTCGAAGGACTGCTGGGCCACGGATATGCGGCTTCGCCCGTCGATGTCCCGGGCTCGCATCGAGCCGCTGACGTCCAGGACGAGCTCGACCTTGGGCGGCTCCGTGGCTTTGGCCTTGGCGGCGCGGGCCGGGGGCGCGCCGAACATCGCCAGAGCGGCCAGCATGCACAGCAGGCCGGCCGCGGACCGTCGTCTGATGATCACCCGAGGATCCTAATGATCACCAAACGGCGCGCTAAATCGGCGCGATCCGGGCGTGAGGCCGACCGGTCGGGGGCCGCGCGGTCAGGACCGCGACTCCGTGCCCTGCATGCCGTACCGCTCCTGGTCCGACGGGCGAGGCCCCTCGGGACCGTCCCGGCCGACGCGGATCATCCGCGAGACCCGCACGATGCGGAACTTACGCCCCAGCACCACGAACTCCGGCCCTCTCATCGCCTCGATCTGCTCTGCCGCCGCGTTCCACTCGGCGATCTCCTCCGGCTCGGCGGGCTCGCCCTGGAACTCCAGCAGCCGCGGCAGCAGCTCGCTGAAGTACTTCGCCAGGTGAGTACGGGCCCGGTCGGGGCCGTCCGCGCCGGTGAGGGGGTCCCAGGAGTCTCCCTTGATCTCCACCACGGTGAAGGTCGGCGGGAGCAGGACCACGCCCGGATGGGTGCGGATCGCGTGCCGGGCCTCGAGCTCCACCGTCTCGGGAACGGTCCCGGGGATGGGCAGGTGGCCGACGAGGTTCAACCGCAGCTGTGCCTCCCACTGCCCCACCGGCGTCCGCGGCTCGATAAGGTGGTCCTCCAGCAGCCGGACGTCGTCCGGAGGATCGGTGTCGGTGGGGCGCGGCGGCTCCATCAGCCGCTGTCCGATCAGCGTGAACTTCTCGACCCTGATCACCCGGTAGCGGCGGTCACCGATCTCCCACTCGTCCTTGGGGAGCTGCCGGCCGTCCTCCGGGTCGAGCCGGTCGGCCGCCGCGCGCATCGCGCGTGCCGTCTCCGCGTCCTCCTCGTCCCGCGCTCCCCTGCGCAGACTCGCGGCCAGGGAGTAGCGGGCGGTCTCCGGGTCGGACGCGCCGAGACAGCCGATGCGCCACTCGGTGCCCTTCTGCACGGCGTACCCGAAGTCGGGCGCTCCCGCCGGGAGGAGCTTGGTGAACGTCCGGATGCGATCTCCGAGGTCCCGGTCCCGCATCGCGGCGACCGGCTCGAGGTCGGCGACCACGTTGATGTAGTCGTATCCCGGCATTAAAGGAAAGGACATGACCCCATCCTTACCCGCGACGTCCCGGGCGCGCATCGCTTTCCCGCGGATCCGCGGGAAAAGACGGTCGACCTCGAATATCTCCCTGGTCAGGGCACCGACAGCGACGCCGGAATTCCGATATTCCACGAATTCACAAGTTATGCCGTTAATGATCACAAAAAACGACGTCGGCGCGGTCCCAGGTCCTCTCGCGGGCGAGCAGTTCGGCCTCCTGCGCCGCCCAGCGGTCCCAGTACGGCGCGTAGGTGTCGCCGTCGCGGTCGAGCGCCCGCCGCCGGCGGGTCCGCTCGTCCGCCTCCAGCCAGACCAGCGCGCTCGCGTAACCGGCGGCGCGGCGCGCTCCCGCTCCGACACCTTCGACGATGAGCAGTGCGGGCGGCGGAAGCGCGGCAGGGGCCCGCCAGCGCCCGCTCGTCCAGTCGTAGCGCGGGACGTACGCGGTGCGCCCGGCCGCCAGCGGGACGAGGACCTCCGACACCAGCAGGTCGACCCCGCGCTGGAGGCCGTCCCAGCCGCCGTAGAGGTCCTCCAGGCTCACCACCGGCGCGCACCACTCCCGGTGCAGCAGGGCGGCGAGCGTCGACTTGCCGGCCCCGGACCGCCCGTCGATCGCAAGGACACGGGTACGGCCGGCGCGCGCCGGGGCCGCCCGCAACCGCGCGCCGAGGTCCCGCACCCGCCGACCGGAGATCTCGCTCACCGGCCCTCTAGTGGACTAGGGCCCTGATGTCGGCGAACAGCCGCTGCGCGGCGGCCGCCGCCTCCTCGCTGGTCAGGTCCATGCCCTGGATGAAGCCGTGCTCCAGGCCGGGCTCGCGCCGGTGTACGGTGCGGACCCCCGCCTCGGCCAGCCGGGCCGCGTAGGCGTCGCCCTCGTCGCGGAGCGTGTCGTGCTCGGCGGTCACGAGGATGGTGTCCGGCATCCCTCGCAGGTCGGGGGCGAAGAGCGGGCTGGCCGCGGTGCGCGTCGCCGGGTCGGGCGCCCACTGCCCGATCGCCCAGGCGAGGAAGTCGGCGTCCGGACCGTGGTCGGCGCTCTTCTCCTCGATGCTGGGCAGGGACAGCGTCAGGTCCGTGTTGGGGCAGACGAGGATCTGCACGGCGGGCAGCGGGCCGCCCTCGTCGCGCAGCCGCAGGCAGGCCATGGTCACCAGGTGGCCGCCCGCGCTGTCGCCCGCGACCGCCACCGGTTTCGTCCGGCGTACGACGTCGACCACGTCGTCGATGGCCGCCGGGTACGCGTGCTCGGGAGCCCGCCGGTAGTCCACGGCCAGGACCTCGACGTCGCAGGCCTCCGCGATCCGCCGGCAGGTCCGGTCGTGGGTGTCCAGGTCGCCCATCACCCACGCGCCGCCGTGGGCGAAGACGACGAGCGGCCGTTCCTCCTCGGACGGGCGGTAGTGCCGCAGCGCCGGTCCGTCCGGGAGCCGGACGTCCTCGGCCCGGGCCAGTTCCGGGCCCTTGGGCCGCGCCGCGGCCCGGCGCCGGCTTCCTTCGCGCAGTTCGTCCAGATCCGGAACGGTCATGAGCAGCGATGGTAACCGGGCCCCCGCCGCTCGTTTTATTCGCTCGTGCCGGGAGACGGCATCGGCCAGACTCGCGTTCCGTGTCCTTCCTTCACGTGTTCGACATGGACGGAACCCTCCTCGGGGGGACGACCGCCAGCCTGCAGATCGCCCGTCGCCTCGGATCCGTGGCGGAGCTGGTCGAGCTGGAGGCGCGGTTCGCGGCCGGGGAGCTCGACACCCGGGGTTTCTCCACCGCCATCCACGGGCTCTGGCGGGAGCTGACGCCGGCCGTCGTCGCGGACGCCTTCGCCGCGAGCCCCTGGCTGGCCCGCATCGAGGACGTCTGCGCCGACATCCGGGAGCGCGGCGAGCGGTCGGTGGTGATCACGATGTCGCCCGACTTCTTCGCCCGCCACCTCCTCGACCTGGGCTTCGACGAGGTGATCGCCTCACGGTTCCCGGCCCTGCCGCTCCGCGAACCGCTCGATCCGGCGAACGTCCTCACCCCGGAGGACAAGGTCCGGATCGTCGACGAGCTGTGCGAGCGGTACGGCCTGTCGCACGCGCGGTGCGTCGCGTACGGCGACTCGATGTCCGACGCCCCGCTGTTCCGGCGGCTGACCAGGACCGTCGCGGTCAACGCCGACCACCACCTGGCCGAGCTCGCCGCCCTCGACTACCGCGGCGACGACCTGCACGAGGCGTACGCCCTCGGCCGTACGCTCCTCACCGCAAACTGATGCGTCACGGGCGGGGGATGTTGCGGAGGTTGGAGCGGGCGAGCTGGACCATGCGGCCGACGCCGCCGCTCAGCACCAGCTTGCTGGTGGTCGTGGCGAAGCCGGCCAGCTGGCGGCCGGTGATGCGCGGCGGGATGGACAGGGCGTTCGGGTCGGTGACCACGTCCACCAGCGACGGGCCGGAGTGCGCGAGCCCCTCGCGGAGCGCGTCGCGTACGTCGCGCGGGTCCTCGACGCGGACGGCGTGCGCTCCGGCGGCCCGCGCGATCGCGGCGTAGTCGGTGTGCGGATAGGTCGTCGCGTACGGCGGGAACCCGCCGACCATCATCTCCAGGTCGACCATGCCGAGGCTGGAGTTGTCGAACAGCACGACCGTCACCGGCAGGTCGTACTCCACCAGCGTGAGGAGGTCGCCCATCAGCATCGAGAAGCCGCCGTCCCCGGACATGCTGATCACCTGCCGGCCCGGGTGGAGCAGTTGCGCGCCGATGGCCTGGGGCATGGCATTCGCCATGCTGCCATGGGTGAAACTGCCGATCATGCGGCGGCGGCCGTTCGGGGACAGGTAGCGGGCCGCCCAGACGTTGCACATCCCGGTGTCGACCGTGAAGACCGCGTCGTCGGCGGCCTCCTCGTCCAGGATCGCGGCGACGTACTCGGGGTGGATCGGCCGGTGGTGCTCGACGTCACGGGTGTAGGCGGTGACCACCCCTTCGAGGGCGTCGGCGTGCTTCTTCAGCATCCGGTCCAGGAAGCGGCGGTCCGTCTTCTCCCGTACCCGCGGGATGAGCGCGCACAGCGTCTCGCGGACGTCTCCCCAGACCGCCACGTCGAGGCGGGACCGGCGGCCCAGGTGCTCGGCCAGGATGTCGACCTGGGCGGTGCGCACGTCGTCGGGGAGGAAGGCGGTGTACGGGAAGTCGGTGCCCAGCAGGATCAGCAGGTCGGCCTCGTGCATCGCCTCGTACGCGGCGCCGTACCCGAGCAGCCCGGACATGCCGACGTCGAACGGGTTGTCGTACTGGATCCAGTCCTTGCCGCGCAGCGCGTGCCCGACCGGCGCCTTGACGCGCTCGGCGAACTCCATCACCTCGTCGTGGGCGCCCGCGGTCCCGCGCCCGCAGAACAGCGTGATCGCCTCGGCCTCGTCGACGAGCCGGGCCAGCTCGGCGATCTCCGCGTCGCCGGGCCGTACGGCGGGCCGTTCGGTGACCACGGCGACGTCGCCGTCCCGTGACGGGGCGTCCTGCCCGGCGACGTCGCCCGCGACGCTCACGACGGCGACGCCGGAACGCCCGACGGCGTGCTGGATCGCGGTGGTGACGACGCGCGGCGTCTGCTCCGGCGTCGAGATCAGCTCGGAGTAGTGGCTGCACTCGGCGAACAGCCGGTCCGGGTGGGTCTCCTGGAAGTACGCCGTGCCGATCTCGGCGCTGGGGATGTGCGCGGCCACCGCCACCACCGGCGCCATGCTGCGATGCGCGTCGTACAGCCCGTTGATCAGGTGGACGTGGCCCGGCCCGCTGCTGCCGGCGCACGCGGCCAGGTGCCCGGACAGCTGCGCCTCCGCGCCCGCGGCGAACGCCCCGGTCTCCTCGTGCCGCACCTTGACCCAGTCGATCGCGGCGTTGCGGCGTACGGCGTCGGTGACGGGGTTGAGCGCGTCCCCGACCACGCCGTAGAGCCGCCGGACGCCCGCGCGTACGAGCAGGTCGACGAGCTGTTCCGCGACCGTTCGCTTGGCCATCGCTCGGTACCCCCCGACTGGGCGGCGGCCCCGCCGGGATCTCGGCAGAGTCGCCGTGGCCCTCGTACCACCCCTGCCCCGCCCGGCGGGGCCGCACACCGGCGGCGTGCGGCCCCGCGTGCCCCCCTCCTACCAGCTGTGGATGCCGGCGCCGTAGGGATAGAGCGGGTCGCCGTAGGTCGTGGCCGGCGACTGACCGGCATCGATCTTGGCGCGGATGTCGGCGCGTTCCGCGGCGGTCGCGCCCAGGTCGTACGGCAGGCTCCAGTCCTCGACGGCGTCGGCGGGGGTGTCCGTGCCGCCCGGCTTGAGGACCTGGTCGACGCTGCGCGGGAGCTGCCAGGGCAGCGACCCGTGCGGCGTGTAGTCGCCGAAGAGCAGGGACGCCGTCGCCGGGCCGACCTCCTCGCCGCCGCGGTACGTCATCACGATCGCGTCGGCGATGCCGTTCCACTCGGAGATCACGGTCGGCCGGGGCAGGTCCATGACCACGACGACCGGGATGCCCTGGTCGTGGAAGTTCTGGATGATGGCGAGCTGGTCCGCCGGCAGGTACGGCTGCTCCTTCGTCCAGGCCGTGGCGTGCGTGTAACTGGGCTCGCCGACCGCGACGACGGCGAGCTTGGGCGACGGCCCGGTGTCCTGGTAGACGTTCACGCCGGCCTTCGCCGCCCGCGCCTTGATCGCGTCCAGGATGTCCAGCGACCCGTAGTTCTGGTGGAAGTAGCTGGTCCACACGCAGCAGGCGGCGCCGTCGGTGGCCCGCGGGCCCGCCACCACGAGGTTGTCGCCCGCCTTCAGCTTGATCGGCAGGACGCCGTCGTTCTTCAGCAGCGTGATGGACTCGCGCGCGGCCTGGTTGGCGAGCGCGGCGTACGACGGCTGGTGGAAGCGGTACGGGCCGTTCACCGGGTCGCCGTACGGCCGATCGAAGATCCCGAGCTCGAACTTCAGCCGGAGGACCCGGGTCACCGCGTCGTTGATCCGGGCGATCGGCACGCTGGACAGGAAGCTCGCGATCGAGAAGTCGGCCGCGCCCGGGTCGGCGCCGCCCATGACGTCGGATCCGGCGTTCGCCGCGCTGATCCACGCGCCGGAGGGCAGCCAGTCGGTCGTGATGAGGCCGGTGTAGCCGAGGTTGTTCCGCAGGTAGTCGAGGATGGGCTTGCTGTTGCCCGCGCCCGGCCCGCCCGGGTCGAGGTAGGAGCTGCCGGCGTAGCCGGGCATGATGTTGACCGCTCCCGCGTCGAGCGCGGCCCGCCACGGGATCATGTGGTACTTGATCGTCACCGCGTCGTAGACGATGCCCGCCTCACCGCCGGCGCCCTCCCCCGGCCAGTGCTTGACCGTCGTGAGGACCGAGTTCGGGTTCAGCTCCGGCCCGCCCTGCAGACCGGACACGAGGGCGCGCACCTGGGCGGCCGCGACGTCGGCGTTCTCGCCGTTGCCCTCCTGGATGCGGGGGTACAGCACCTTGGTGCCGACCTCGGCGAGCGGCCCGAGCACGCCGCGCGTGCCGACCTCCAGCTCCTCGCGGCGCTGCATGTCGCCGAGCTTGTAGTCGAGGGGGCAGTCCTTGCCCGCGGCGAGCGCGCTCTGCAGCGGGTACGTCGTCTCGTACCCGGAGATCGTGTCGCCCGCGGAGACCGGCGGGATGCCGAGACGGGTACCGGCGGCGGCGCGGAGCACCTTGTCCAGGTCGGCGGGCTGCGCCGGGCCGAAGTGCCACCCCGACTGCGGATACGTCTGGGCGTTGTAGAACATCTGGTACGCCTTCTCCTCGGGCGTCATCCGGCCGAGGAGGTCGGCCACTCGCGTCTCGACCGGCTGCCGCCAGTCCTCGTACGGCTCGATCGTGCCGTCCTTGTTGAGGTCACGGGCGCCGTTCACGATGTTCACGCCGTCGCCCGCCGCCTTGATCGTGGGCAGGTAGACGCTGAACGTCCAAATGTTCGACGTGGTCCTGGCCCCCGATCCGCTCACCGCGACGACGAACCACTTGTACGTCCACCGGTCGCTGATGTCCCAGGTCGGCGTGTAGCTCGCGCCGGTGGGCTCGGCGACCTTCGTGTAGAGGTCGAGCAGGCGGCCGGAGGCGGTGAAGTCGTAGTCGGTGCGGCTGACGTTGAGCCACACCTCGTAGTGCGCGGTGCCGGAGACCGCGGCCCAGGACAGGGCCGGGCGGCGCGTGTCGGTGACCATCGCGTGGTCGGCCGGCGCCGACAGCGCGAACTGGCCGGTGGTCGCCGGGGCCTTGGTCGGCGGGGACAGCAGCGGCGGGTTGTCGCTCGACGCGTCGACCGTGCCGAAGACCTGGAACTCCCAGAGCGAGTAGCCGTACCCCGTGGCCCTGGCCGTGCCGTGGAAGCGGACGTAGCGGCCCTTGCCGGAGATGGTGAGGTTCTCGGTGCCGCCCTTGCCGGTCGTGGTGCTGTAGATGCTCGTCCACGTCGTCTCGTTGTCCGACACCTCGATCCGGTAGCCGGTGGCGTAGGCGTTCTCCCAGATGAGCGTGGCGCCGGTGATCGTGGCCGCTCCGCCGAGGTCGACCTCCAGCCACTCGTCGTCGGTGTACAGGCTGGACCAGCGGGTGTCCGTACGGCCGTCCAGCGCCGCCGCGGGGGCGTTGCCGCCCTCCGTCGAGGACGCCTTGACCGGCCGATAAGCGGAGATCGGCGTGGTGCTCGGCGGCGTCGTCGACCCGGCCGAGCCGTACACCTGGAACTCCCACAGCGAGTAGCCGTAGCCCGTCGCCCGCGCCGTCCCGTACATCCGGACGTAGCGGCCGGTGCCGGAGACGTTCAGCGTCTGCTTCCCGCCGGTGCCGCTGGTGGTGCTGTAGACGGTGCGCCAGGTGGCGGCGTCGTCGGAGACCTGGATCTGGAAGGCCGTCGCGTACGCCGTCTCCCAGGTGAGGGTGACCTGGCTGACGGTGGCGGCGGCGCCGAGGTCGACCTGCAGCCACTGCGGGTCGCTGAAGGCGCTCGACCACCGGGTGCCGGTGTCGCCGTCCACGGCGGCCGAGGCGGGCGTACCGGCGCTCTCGACCGACGACGCGGTGGCCGGTCTTCCTTGCGAGAGCAGTGTGGGATCCGCGCTCGCCGAGGTGGACAGGGCGGTCCCCGCGCAGGCGAGGAGGAGGGTCAGGATGGTGATCATGATCGCGGGCGCGGCGGGCCGATGGCCCACCGCCCGGGCACGGGGCTTCATGGGGGCAGCTCCTCTTCGGGGCACGGCGGAGCGGCGAGGAGACCGCCCGCCGTGAAGCTGATGGCGAAAAGGACTCCCGGCGGGGTGGGGGGCTCTGACGTGCACCGGGAGCTGAGGAGCGCGCTCTCCCGAGAGACTGATCGGGATTCCGACCGGTGTCAATACTCGGCGGCGGAGTTTTTTCGGGGCTTATATTAAGCCCCTGCTTAGAGGTCCGGGCGGCTGCCGGCACCACCGCCATGACCGGCTGAACGGGGCGCCCTCGGCGCCACGCCAGCCGGCCACCGCGCCCGAAAGCCCTCGATCGGGTCCTTCGGTTACATTTCAGGGAGCGTTTCGCCGGGTGCCCGGACGCGCCCTTACTTGCACTTGGCGGAGCACTTACCCTTGCCCCTCTTGTAACCGTATTTAGCGCACCGGTGCGTCTTGGGGTTTGTCTTGAGACAGCACCGGGTACACGGCTTGGGTTTGGCGTCGACGCGTACCGAAGCCGAGACGGCGGCACGGTTCTCCGCGGACGCGGAACCCCCGATCACCAGGACGGCTCCGAGGACCAGCATGGCCATGGCGACGGCCGTGGCGACCAGCTGTCGGACCTTCTGGATCATGAGACCACCTCTTTTCACCATCCAGTCTGCTTCGACAAGGTTCGCACCGTTTACCGTTCCCGGATAGGGCAGAATGCCTCTGGCCGGACGATAACTGGCCAACAATTTCGCGTCCGTTGATACCGACTTTGTCAGGATTGGTCGTCGGCGTACGAGGCCAGGCCATCGACCATCCGCTGCATGAAGCGGGTCAGGTACCACCGCCAGAACGGCCCCGACAGACGCAGCTTCGGCTCGAAGGTCGCCGACCAGGTGATGTCGGTGCCGCCCTGCGGCGCTGCGGCGAGTTCGACGGTGCCCCGGTAGGACCGGAACGGGCCGCTCACGTTCTCATAGCCGAACCGCCGGTCGGCGACCAGCTCGACGATGCGTTCCCGGGAGACCGCCCGGCCGGTGCGGAAGATCCGCGTGTCGCCGACCCGCTGCCGGCCTGCGGGATCGCCGCCGCCCTCGATCTCGGCGGCGTCGATCGGCGACCACGACGGCCAGGTGGCCGCACGGACGAGCGCTGCGAAGACGATGTCGGGGTTCGCCGGTGAATGGGAGGTCACGGAGTAGCTGTACGGCACTCCGCCACGCTAGGACGGCGCGGTCGGCTCGGGCCATGCGCGCGATTGCCCACCCGTCGACGGAATCTTGCGGTACGCCGACGGCCGGACACCGACGTGCGCCAGGAAGGCCGAGGACAGGCTGCCGGGGCTGGAGAAACCGCAGCGTTCGGCGATCCGTCCGATGGTGAGGTCGGTACCGTCGAGCAGCCGCCGCGCCTGCTCGATCCGCAGCCGGGTGAGGAACCGATGCGGTGTCTCGCCGGTGGCCTCGCGGAACACGCGCATGAAGTGGTACACGCTCAGGTGCACTTCGGCGGCGATGTCGGCGAGCGTCAGCGGATCGGCCAGGCGGTCTCGCATGATCGCGATGCTCTTCCGGACGGCCGTGTGCTCGGGACCCGGCGTGGGATGGCCCCGCCCCTGGGTCAGCAGGTGGGTCGCGAGGAAGGCCGCGGCCGATTCGGCGTACAGGTCGTTCGCGCCCCCGGCGGCGGGCAGCGCGCGGATGACCTGTTCGACGACCGCGTCGCCCGCGCCCAGGCCGGCGGCCAGCGCCTCGAAGTCCGGTTCCGGGCCGCCCAGCTCGGCCGCGACCCGGTCGACGGTCGCCCGCGGGATGTGCACCTGAATGGTGCGCATCGCCGACATCGCGCGATAACTGCGCTCGGTCGAGTGGCCGGGGACCATGAGTTCCAGGCGGCCAGGCACCCAGCGTCGCCGGACCGCCCTCCCGCCGGCGCGTGTCCGCATCACCGCGTCCCCGCTCGTACAGAGCACAAGGTGCAGGTCGGAAACCCCGGGCAGCGGAAGGTGCTCCGCCTCCGGCGCGTGGGTGAAGCACTGGACGAGCAACGACCGCCAGCCGCTGTCCTCCCAGCTGCAATGGGTACGCCGCACGACCTTCGCCATGTCGAAACCGGCGTACGGCGCCACGTCGAAGTCAGGCGAGTCGAACACCCCCGCGAGTCTACGGGGGCCGCTCCGGCGTGTCCTTCGCCGAACGTCCTGCACGGACCCGCGCGACACCCCAAGGAATAGACCGGACAACCATCCCAGATCGCACACCCAGGGGGCCTGTGCTGTTCCAGCGCCGTGTACTCAGGGGAGACAATTTCTCCCCTGAGTAGACAGCGCTGGAAACGATGCCCCTGCCCCGGCGTCATCTTCTCGCCGCAACCGATCCGCCCGGCCGGCGGTGCCGTACGAGCACCTGCCGAGCGTCGGACGGAGACGTACACCGCCCCGGGACCTCAGCCCTATAGGAAGGCGACTCTGACCACCTTTACGAAGACGCGGTGTTCCTTCAGGGGGCGCCGGAAGTAACCCCATGAGGCGGTGAGGGCTTCGACCAGGAGGAGGCCCCGGCCGCCCTCGTCCAGGTCGTCGGCGTCGCGGAGCGTGGGCATCACCGTGGGGCATCTGTCGATCACGTCGAAGACGCATCCCTGCCGGTGACGCTCGAAACGCACCGCGAAGTAGCCTCCCTCCGGGGTGCCGTGCCGCATCGCGTTGGTGGCCAGTTCGGAGATCACCTCTTCGGCGTCTTCGATGAGGTCCGTACGGCCGCAGGCCGTGAGGCATTCGCGCGCGAACTCCCGCGCCATCCGCGCCGCCGCCGGCTTAGAGGTCCTAACAAAATGATCACTTTGGTCCCACGGTGGCTGCCGGGCAGCTTTGATCATCTTCCGTGAAGAAGGGCGAGCAGCCTCCGTGGATCGTGCGGGACAGCCTGTGGGAGCGGATCGAG
>NZ_JAMXMW010000011.1:0-324797 GCF_024055675.1 Actinoallomurus rhizosphaericola
TGGCCGCGGAGCGAGTGAGGAGGGCGAGCGACCCGTCAGCGGGAGCGAACCCGACGCAGCGAGTGGAGTGGGTGCCGAGGGACGAGGTGGCCGCGGAGCGAGTGAGGAGGGCGAGCGACCCGTCAGCACGAACGGCTCGCGGCTGTGCTTCGAGGCGCAGGTCATGGACTGGGCCGACGACGTCGCCTACTCCGTGCACGACCTGGAGGACGGCCTGCACGCCGGGCACATCCGGCTGGAGCGGCTGGCCGACCCGGCCGAGCGCCGGGCCGTCTGCGAGCTGACCGCCAGGCTCTACTGCGACGCGGAGATCGCCGAACTGGAGGAGCGGTTCACCGAGCTGCTCGCCGAGCCGTACTGGCCGCGCGCCTACGACGGCTCGCTGCGCGCCGCCGCGGCGCTGAAGAACCTCACGAGCGAGCTGATCGGCAGGTTCTGCCGGGCGGCCGAGCACGCCACGCACGACGCGTACGGCACCGGGCCCCTCACGAGGTACGCGGGCGACCTGGTCGTGCCGCGCGGACGGCGGCTGGAGTGCGCCGTGCTCAAGGGGATCGCGGCGCACTACGTGATGGGCCGCGCGGACCACGGCGCGCTGCAGGCCCGCCAGCGCGAGCTCATCGCCGAACTGGCCGACGCGATCGTGCGGGCGGCCCCCCGGGTCCTCGACCCGGTGTTCCGCGGGTTCTACGCCGAGGCCGCCGACGACCGCGCGCGGCTGCGCGTCGTCGTCGACCAGATCGCCTCCCTCACCGACACCTCGGCGCTCGCCTGGCACCGCGAGCTCCTCGGCTGACGGCCGCACACGACGCCGCGACCTCTCTCGGCCGGCCTCGCGGTGTACCGGGATCTCCCTCGGCCGGCGGTGCCGGTCGGCTTCGCGGTGTACCGGGGTCCCCTTCGGTCGGCGGTGCCGGTCGGCTTCGCGCGCCACGCCCCCTGACGCCGGTCGCGCGGAGGATACTGAGGTCACCCTGAGCCGACCGTGGAGGTACGCATGCCCGTCCCCGAGACCTACGTGATCGTCGGTGCGAGCCTGGCCGGCGCGAAGGCCGCCCAGACGCTGCGGGAGGAGGGCTTCACCGGGCGCGTGGTCCTCATCGGCGAGGAGAGCACGCGGCCGTACGAACGACCGCCGCTGACCAAGGGCTTCCTGTCCGGCAAGGACCCCTTCGACACGGCGTACGTCCACGAGGAGTCCTGGTACGCCGACAACGACGTGGAGCTGCGCCTCGGGGTCCGGGCGACCGGGATCGACCGCGCCGCCCACGAGGTCCGGCTCGCCGACGGCGAGCGCGTCGGCTACGACAAGCTGCTCATCACCACGGGCGCCTCCGCCCGGCGGCCCGCGGTTCCCGGCGCCGACCTCGACCACGTCCACTACGTACGGGACGCGTCCGACTCCGAGCGGCTGCGCGCGGCGCTCGAGTCCGGGAACCCGCGCGTCGTGGTGATCGGCGCCGGGTGGATCGGCCTGGAGACGGCCGCCGCCGCCCGCGGGTACGGCAACGAGGTACGGGTGGTCGCGCCGTCCACGCCGCTGCGCCGCTCGCTGGGCACGGAGCTCGGGGAGGTCTTCGCGGCCCTGCACCGCCGGCACGGCGTCGAGTTCGTCACGGGCGAGGTCGCCAAGATCACCGAGTCGTCCGTCGTCACCACCGACGGCGTGGAGACGCCCGCCGACGTCGTCATCGTCGGCGTGGGCGCGGTGCCGAACACCGCGCTTGCGGAGGAGGCGGGCCTGGAGGTGGACGACGGCATCGTCGTCGACGCGTCGCTGCGCACCTCGGACCCGGACGTCTACGCGGCCGGTGACGTCGCGAAGGCGGACCACCCGCTGCTGGGCCGGCGGATCCGGGTCGAGCACTGGGCGAACGCCCTCAACGGCGGTCCCGCCGCGGCGCGCTCGATGCTGGGGCGGCCGGTCGTGTACGACCGCGTCCCGTACTTCTACACGGACCAGTACGAGCTGGGCATGGAGGCCTCCGGCGCCTGGGTCGGCGCCTACGACCAGGTCGTGTACCGGGGGACCGACCCGGCGGCGTACGTCTCGGGCGACACCGGCGAGCTGGAGTTCGTCGCGTTCTGGCTGTCGGGAGGCAAGGTCGTCGGCGGCATGAACGTCAACGTCTGGGACGTCACCGGTGACATCCAGGCGCTGATCCGGTCGGGCCGCCCGGTGGACCCGGCGCGGCTGGCCGACCCGGCGGTACCCCTCGCCGAGCTCCTCTGAGCGCTCCCGGGTACGGTCGGCGCGTGACCGAGGAGGAGTGGGCGGAGCACCGGCCGGCGGTGTTCGGAGTGGCGTACCGGCTGCTCGGCAGCGTCGCCGACGCGGAGGACGTCGTCCAGGACGTCTGGCTGCGCGCGGCGGCCGCCGACCTGTCCGACGTGAAGGACCGGCGTGCGTGGCTGGTGACGGTCGCGGCGCGCCGGTCGTACGACGTCCTCCGCTCCGCCCGGGTCCGCCGGGAGACCTACGTCGGGCCCTGGCTGCCGGAGCCGCTGCTGACCGGCCCGGACGCCGCCCAGCCGGTGCTGGTGGACGAGTCGGTGAGCACCGCGATGCTCCTCGTGATGGAGGAGCTGACGCCGCCGGAGCGGGTCGCGTTCGTCCTGCACGACGTGTTCGAGGTGCCGTTCGGCGAGGTGGCGGGCGTGCTCGGGAACACCCCCGCCGCGAGCCGGCAGCTCGCCTCGCGCGCGCGCCGCCGGGTGGCCGCCGCCAAGGAGCGGCCACGCGCGAGCAGGCCCGAGCGGGAGCGCGTGCTCACCGCCTTCCGCGTCGCGTACGAGACCGGGGACCTGGAGGGGCTGGTGAGGCTCCTGCACCCGGACGCCGTCTACGTCACCGACGGCGGCGGCAAGGTCTCGGCGGCGCGGAAGCTCATCGTCGGCGGCCGTCGCGTGGCCGAGGTGCTGCAGCGCGTCCGCGGCCGCCACGCGCTCGGGCACGCGGTTCCCTGCGAGGTCGGCGGCGAGCCGGCCCTGGCGGTCTTCCGGGACGGTGTGGTCACGGTGATCGACACGTTCGAGTTCGGGGCCGACGGCCGGATCATGGCCGTCCGGCGGGTGCTCAATCCGGACAAGCTGGCGCACGTCACCCTGGCGCCCTGAGATTTCCTCCCGGGAACCCGTCACACCGGGCCGTGCCGTCTCGTCTCCTTGGCGTCAAGGAACCACCCACGGAGAAGGGTCGACACGATGTCGCGCTTGAACGTCGCCGCACTGGCGCCCGAGGTCTACAAGGCGTTCCTCCAGGCGGAGCAGGCGATCCGCAAGGGGCCGCTGAGCGCCACGATCCGCGAGCTCGTCAAGATCCGCGCCTCGCAGATGAACGGCTGCCTCTTCTGCATCGACATGCACACCCACGAGGCGCTCGAACTCGGCGAGAACCTGAACCGGATCATCCAGCTCCCCGCCTGGCGGGAGTCGCGGCTGTACACCGAGGAGGAGCGGGTCGCGCTGGCCTACGCCGAGGCCGCCACCCATGGGCCCGAGGCGGTCTCCGACGAGATCTGGAACGCGGTGACCGAGGCGTTCAAGGAAGAGGAGGCGGCGTTCCTCGTCGCCCAGGTCGCCCAGATCAACCTGTGGAACCGCGTCGCCGGGACCATGCACACCCCGCCCCCGAACCGGGACTGACGCCCTCCCGCCGGGCCGGCGCGCCGTCCACGGGGCGGCGCGCCACCGGGCCGCTCACCGGCGCACGGGGTCGACGCGGCGGCCGTCCTCACCGAACAGCAGCATGCGGTCCGTGTCGACGGCCAGCCGGACGACGTCGCCCGCCGACACGCCGGACCGCGATTCGAGCCGGAACACCACGTCCGACCGGCGGTGATGGCCGTCGTGCTGGACCGGCTGCGGCGTCGGCTCCTCGGCGAAGAGGCCGGCGGTCCGCAGGAGCCGCCGCAGCAGTCCCCGCCCGGCGCCGTGCTCCTGCTCCGGGCCGATCCACGCCGGATCGTTCCCGTACGGGGCCTCGGCGTCGACGTGCGGCAGGCCGGCCTCCGCGTAGGCGAGCCACTCGGAGCCGTGGAACTCCAGCGCCCGTACCCGGCCCGTGATCAGGCCGTCCGGCGCCGGCCGCAGGGCGTCGGCGCGGACGCCGACCGTGATGTACCTGCCGTGGTGCGCCACGAGCGACGGCGACCGGGGGTCGGTCCACGGCAGGACCAGCCGCTGGTTGCCGAGGCCGAGGATGATCCCCTCCTGCTGGTCCGCCCAGACGCCCGTCTTGATCAGGTTGATCGGCGGGGCGCTCAGGAACGCCGCCACGAACATGGTGGCGGGGTCGTCGTACACCTGCTGAGGGGTGCCGACGTCCTGGAGGACGCCCTGGCGCATGATCGCCAGCCGGTCCGCCAGCGTGAGCGCCTCGGTCTGGTCGTGGGTCACATACAGCGTCGTGACGCCGAGGGTGCGGACGAGGGCGCTGATCTCCATGCGGAGTTCGGTGCGCAGGCCCGCGTCCAGGTTCGACAGGGGCTCGTCCATCAGGAAGATGCCGGGTTCGCGGATCAGCGCGCGGCCCATCGCGACGCGCTGGCGCTGGCCGCCGGACAGGGTCGAGGGCAGGCGGTGCAGCGTCTCCTCGATGCCGAGTGCCCGCGACAGTTCGACGATGCGCTCGTGAGAGGCCGGGGAGTCGTCCCCGGAGATCTCCAGCGGGAACGAGATGTTGCCCCGGACGTCACGGTGCGGGTAGAGCGCGCCGTTCTGGAACACCATCGCCAGGTCGCGGTCGCGCGGCGGAAGGTCGTTGGCGTACTTGCCGCCCAGCCACAGCTCGCCGGAGGTGATGTCCTCCAGGCCCGCGACCATGCGCAGCAGGGTCGACTTGCCGCAGCCGGACGGGCCGAGGAGCACGAACAGCTCGCCGTCGGCTACGCGCAGGCTCATGTTCCGTACGGCGTGGAAACCGTCCGGGTAGACCTTGTTCACCGCGTCGAGGACGACTTCGGTCATCGTTCCACCTTGTGTCGCCGGCACGGCCCATGGCGGCCCTCCGTCGCTCGCGCGTGCTCGTCGCGGCCCCCGAACCACTCGATGCCGAGTGACGGCGGCATCCGCCACTGCCGCCGAAGTTGAGTAAGTACACCGCGTCATTCCGTGATTTGTCCAGAGTGCCGGCGCGCTTATCGATCAGGTTCTTTCAGCCCGTTCCGGGCCGTCCGGTACGGCGTGCGCGGCCGGGCCGGGATGGTCCGGATGCGGCCTGCGGTCCGGCCGGGGCTGTCCAGGTACGGCCTGTGGTGTCCGAGGCCCGGACTAGACTGCCGACGTGGCAGGCCGGATCCGCGATGAAGACATCGCCCTCGTACGCGAACGGTCGCCGATCGACGCGGTCGTGGGGGAGTACGTCCAGCTCCGCAACGCCGGCGGCGGCGCGCTCAAGGGCCTCTGTCCGTTCCATGACGAAAAATCGCCGTCTTTCAACGTTTCGAACGGAATGTTCTACTGCTTCGGCTGCGGCGAGGGCGGCGACGCGATCGGCTTCATCCAGAAGATCGAGCACCTGTCGTTCGCCGAGGCGATCGAGCGCCTGGCGGCGAAGGCCGGTGTACAGCTCCGCTACGCCGACAGCGGCTACGTCCCCGGACGGCAGAAGGGCGAGCGCACCCGGCTGCTGGAGGCGCACCGGGCGGCGGCGGAGTTCTTCGCCGAGCAGCTGCTCACCCCGGCGGCCGAGCTCGGCCGCCGCTTCCTGGCCGAGCGCGGCTTCGGCCGGGAGGACGCCGAGCGCTTCGGCGTCGGCTACGCGCCGAACGAGTGGGAGGCGCTCGTCCGGCACCTGCGCGGCCGGGGCTTCACCGACAAGGAGCTCGTCACGGGCGGGCTGGCCAGCCAGGGACGGCGCGGGCCGATCGACCGGTTCCGCGGTCGGCTGATCTGGCCGATCCGCGACCTCACCGGCGACGTCATCGGGTTCGGCGCGCGCCGGCTCGAGGAGCGCGACGACGGCCCCAAGTACCTCAACACCCCCGAGACGCCGCTGTTCAAGAAGGGCTCGGTGCTGTACGGCGCCGACCTGGCGAAGAAGGACATCGCCAAGCGGCGGCAGGCGGTGATCGTCGAGGGCTACACCGACGTCATGGCCTGCCACCTGGCGGGCGTCGGCACCGCGATCGCCACCTGCGGCACCTCCTTCGGCGACGAGCACATCAAGATCCTGCGCCGGCTGCTGCTCGACCAGGACGAGGCCAGCGGTGAGGTGATCTTCACCTTCGACGGCGACGCCGCGGGCCAGAAGGCCGCGCTGCGCGCCTTCGAGACCGAGCACCGGTTCGCCGCCCAGACGTTCGTCGCCGTGCAGCCGGACGGCCTGGACCCGTGCGACCTGCGGCTCCAGCACGGTGACGCGGCAGTGCGCGACCTGGTCGCCGCCCGGGTCCCGCTGTTCCGGTTCGCCATCCAGGCGACGATCGCCAGGTACGACCTCGACACCACCGAGGGCCGGCTCGCCGCGATCGACGCGGCCGCGCCGATCATCGCGGGGATCAGGGACCGGGGCATGCGCGAGCGCTACGCCATCGACCTGGACAAGTGGACCGGCTTCCTCGACGAGCAGTTCGTCCTCCGCCGGGTGCGCGAGCACGCCTCCGGCCGTCCGGGCGAGGGCCGGCGAGGCGACGCGCGCGGGCGGCGGCCCGAGCCGGCCCAGGGGCCGGCCCCGCAGCGCCCGGCGTACGACCCGAACGACCCGGTGGTCCAGGTCGAGCGCGAGACGCTGAAGCTCGCGGTGCAGCGGCCCGCGCTGCTCGGGCCGGCCTTCGACGCGATGCCCGCCGAGGCGCTGACCGTCCCGGGCCACACCGCGGTCCGGTCGCTGATCGCGGAGCTCGGCGGAGTGGCGAGCGCGCGGAGCGGCCCGGAATGGGCCGGGCGGCTGCGGGACGCCGCGCCGAACGACGAGGTCAGGGCCCTGGTCACCGCTCTCGCCGTGGAACCGTTGCGTTTCACCGGAGATCCGGATGACCGATATGCCGCCGCAATGCTGTCCAGATTGCAGGAGATCCAGGTCACGCGGGAGATCGCGAAACTGCAGTCCAAACTCGGACGGCTGAATCCGGTCGAGCACCGCGAGGAGCACAACCGCCTTTTCGGCGACCTGATGGCCCTTGAGCTGCAGAGAAAGGTGTTGCGGGAGCGAGCCATCAGTTCTCTGTGACTGCTGGGACGCAAAAATAGGTCCCCCGGAATACGGGCCCCTTGCCGCACACTGTCACCGTGGGCCCTTCGGTGCTGCCTAGCGAGACGCCATCGGTTGACCAGGTGGCGGACCTCGTCGCACGTGGCAGAGAACGTGGAATAACGGTGGACGACGTCGCCGCCGCGATCGATCGTTCCGACCTGCCGGCGGACTCGGCCGACCGGGTCGTCCGGATGCTCGCGGAGCAGGGGGTGGAGGTTCTCGAGTCCCCGAGCGGACACGAGGACTCAGCGCGAGCTGATGGCGATGACCTCGGGAGGCGGGCGCCGACTAGCGACCTGGTCCGGATCTACCTGCGCGAGATCGGACGCGTACCGCTGCTCACGGCAGAAGAAGAAGTAGAACTCGCGAAATCGATCGAGGCGGGCCTGTTCGCCGAGGAGAAGCTGGCCAAGGCGGCCATCATCGCTCCCGCCGAACGCTCCGACCTCGAACTGCTCGCCCATGACGGAGTACGGGCGAAGCAACGACTGATCGAGGCCAATCTGCGCCTGGTGGTGTCCATCGCCAAGCGTTACGTCGGCCGCGGAATGCTGTTCCTCGATCTGATCCAGGAGGGGAATCTCGGGCTGATCCGTGCGGTCGAGAAATTCGACTACACGAAGGGGTACAAGTTCTCCACCTACGCGACCTGGTGGATCCGCCAGGCGATCACACGGGCGATCGCCGACCAGGCCCGGACCATCCGGATTCCGGTCCACATGGTGGAGACCATCAACAAGCTGGTGCGCGTGCAGCGTCAACTCCACCAGGATCTCGGCAGGGAGCCGACTCCCGACGAGATCGGGGTGGAGATGGGCCTGCCGCCCGACCGGGTGGTCGAGATCCAGCGGGTCGCGCAGGAGCCGGTGTCCCTGCAGTCGCCGATCGGCGAGGAGGACTCCGACCTCGGTGACTTCATCGAGGACGCCGACGCCGTCGTTCCGATGGAGGCGGCGGCGTTCATCCTCCTGCAGGACCAGCTCGGCGGCATCCTGGGGTCGCTGTCGGACCGGGAGCAGCGGATCATCCAGCTGCGCTTCGGCCTGACGGACGGACATCCGCGGACCCTCGAGGAGGTCGGCCGGGAGTTCGGCGTGACGCGGGAGCGCATCCGGCAGATCGAGTCGAAGACCCTGGCGAAGCTGCGGCATCCGACGCGCGCGCAGATGCTCCGCGAGTACCTGGAGTGAGTTCTGCGGGCCGCCCTCTTCCGGCGGGCGGCCCGAACGGTCCCGAGCGGGGCCGGCGTGGTCACGCCGGCCCCGCTTCCGCTTCTCGGCGTGGCGATGTTCACAGGGCGCGGGCCCCGCTCGCGCTTGACGAAGTGAGGTTAGGTAAAGCTAAGTTAGGTACGCCTAAACAGGTGTGCCCGCCTTCGTCCGACCCGCCTTCGTCCGAAAGGGCGCCTGGCCGTCCTTCGCCTCGCTGGAGACCGCATGCGTCCTGTCCACGTGCTCGCCGCCGCGGGCGCCGCCCTCGTCTCGCTGTCCGCGCTCTCGGCGTGCGGGAAGAACGACGACGCGGCCGCCAAGGGCGGATCCGGCGCCATCGAGGTGACGGCCACCGACTCCTCCTGTGAGGTCGGTGCCAAGAGCACGTCGGCGGGAGCGGTGACGTTCAAGGTCACCAACAAGGGCTCGCAGGTGAACGAGCTGGAGATCCTCGCCCCCGACGGCAAGATCGTCAGCGAGCGCGAGAACATCGGGCCCGGCACCGGCGCCGAGGTCACCGTCCAGCTCTCCGCCGGCACGTACAAGGTCATGTGCAGCGCCGGGATGACGGGCAAGGGCCCCTCCCAGGCGCTCACCGTCACCGGCCAGGGCAAGGCGGTCGACCCGCGCCTGGACCAGGCCGTCGCCGCGTACCGGACCTACGTCGCCGCGCAGGTCGACGACACCCTGACCAAGGCGACGAAGTTCGCCGCCGCGGTCAAGGCGGGCGACGTCACGAAGGCCAAGGAGCTGTACGCCCCGTCCCGCGTGGGCTGGGAGCGGATCGAGCCGGTCGCCGAGTCCTTCGGCGACATCGACCCGAAGGTCGACCTGCGCGAGGCGGACCTCAAACAGGGCGACAAGTGGACCGGCTGGCACCAGATCGAGAAGGCGCTGTGGAAGACCGGCTCGCTCCAGGGCGAGGGCCCCTACGCCGACCAGCTCGTCAAGGACCTGCAGACGCTCAAGACCAAGGTCGGCACCGCCGCCATCACCCCCACCTCGATGGCCAACGGCGCCAAGGAGCTGCTCGACGAGGTCGCGACCGGCAAGGTCACCGGTGAGGAGGAGACGTTCTCCCACACCGACCTGGTCGACTTCAAGGCCAACGTCGACGGCGCCCAGAAGGTCTACGAGCTGCTCAAGGCCATCGTCAAGGAGCGGAACCCCGATCTCGCGACCACGCTCGACGACGAGTTCGCCAAGGTGCAGAAGATGCTCACCAAGTACGAGAAGGGCGACGGGTACGTCGCCTACGACACGGTCGGCGCCAAGGACCGCAAGGACCTGTCCGACGAGGTGAACGCGCTCGGCGAGCCGCTGTCGAAGCTCGCGGCGGTGGTGGCCAGGTGACGGCGGGCGTCAGCCGACGCCGGCTGCTCGGCTACTCCGGCGCGACGCTCGCGGCCGGTGCCGCCGCCGGCGCCGGTCTGGTCAGCGTCGCCCAGGCCGGTGCGGACCACGGCTCCGCCGACGACGCGGCCGTCCCCTTCCACGGCGCGCACCAGGCCGGGATCTCCACCCCCGTCCAGGACCGCCTGCACTTCGCGGCGTTCGACGTCATCACCGACGACCGCGACCGCCTGGTCCGGATGCTCAAGGAGTGGACCGCGGCCGCCGCCGCGTTCACCGGCGGCCACCCGTACGGCTCGGCCGCCGGCGGGCTGGGGGAGGCGCCGCCCGACGACACCGGCGAGGCGCTCGGCCTGCCCCCGGCGCGGCTGACCCTGACGATCGGGTTCGGCCCGACCCTGTTCGAGAAGGACGGCAAGGACCGGTTCGGGCTCAAGGCGAAACGGCCGGCCGCCCTGATCGACCTCCCGCACTTCCCCGGCGACGATCTCGACCCGGCCCGCAGCGGCGGCGACCTCTGCGTCCAGGCCTGCGCCGACGATCCGCAGGTCGCCGTGCACGCCATCCGCAACCTCGCCCGCATCGGGTTCGGCGTCGTCTCCGTGCGCTGGTCCCAGCTCGGCTTCGGCAAGACCTCCTCGACGACCCCGGACCGGCAGACGCCGCGGAACATGTTCGGGTTCAAGGACGGCACCCGCAACATCGCGGGCACCGACACCAAGGCGCTCGACGAGCACGTCTGGGCGTCCCCGGCCGACGGGCCGTCCTGGATGGCCGGCGGCTCGTACGTCGTCGCCCGGCGCATCCGCATGCACATCGAGACCTGGGACCGCACCTCGCTCCAGGAGCAGCAGGACACCTTCGGCCGGACCAAGGGGGAGGGCAACGCGTACGGCGCGAAGCGCGAACACGACCCGGTGCCGCTCGACAAGCTGCCCGCCGACTCGCACGTCCGGCTCGCCCACCCCGACGGCAACGGCGGGGTGCGCATCCTGCGGCGCGGCTACTCGTTCACGGACGGCACCGACGGGCTCGGCCGCCTCGACGCGGGCCTGTTCTTCATCGCCTTCCAGCGCGACCCGCGCAAGCAGTTCGTCCCGCTGCAGAGCAAACTGGCCGCCTCCGACCACATGAACGAGTACATCCAGCACGTCGGCTCGGGCATCTGGGCCTGCCCGCCCGGCGTCCGCAAGGGCGGCTACTGGGGCGACGGCCTGTTCTCCTGAGCCCGCCGCCCGAAAACCGCACCCCGGGCTCGCCGCCCGAAAACCGCACCCCGGGCTCGCCGCCTGAGACCGCACCCCGGGCTCGCCGCCTGAGCCGCGGTCCGGCGGAGATGGCCGAGGCCGGGCATCGCCGGGAGCGCCGCGGAGCCGTACGCTGGCTCAATGGGGCCACGGCTCACCGGCGACGAGACGGCCCTCTGGGTGGCCGCCGCCCGCGTGCTGGACGCGAACTGGACCGGCGCGGCCACGGTCCCGTGTCCGGGTCTGTACCCGCACCAGTGGAGCTGGGACTCCGCCTTCATCGGCATCGGCCTCGCCCACCACCGTCCCGACCGGGCCCGGACCGAGTTCCTGTCCCTGTTCCGGGGCCAGTGGGCGACCGGCCTGCTCCCGCACATCGTCTTCAGCGTCACCGAACCACGGGACGCCTACTTCCCCGGCCCCGAGCTGTGGCGCAGCTCCGCGCACTCCGCCGCACCGCGCGGCGTGCACACCTCCGCGCTCACCCAGCCGCCACTGCACGCCCTCGCGGTGCTGCGGATGGTGCAGGCGTCCGACGGCGCGGACCGGGGGTTCCTGACCCCGCTGTACCCCTGTCTCGTCGCCCAGCACGCCTACCTCGCGCGGGACCGTGACATCGGCGGAGGCGGGCTGGCGAGCCTCTGCCACCCGTGGGAGTCCGGGCTCGACGACAGCCCTGCGTGGGACCCGCCGCTGGCCCGGGTCGACCCGCGCGGCAGGACGTACAACGGGGGAGACCACGACCGGTACGTCACGCTGGTGAAGGGGATGCGGGCCGCCGGCTACCGCGCGGAATACCTCCGGGACGAGCATCCCTTCGTCGTCGAGGATCCGCTGTTCAACGCCGTCTACCTGGCCTCCACGCACGCGCTGGCCGAGCTGGCCGCCCTCGCCGGGGCCGACCCGCGCCCGCACCGGGAGGCCGCGGAGCGCATCCACGCCGCCCTCCTGGACCGCCTGTGGGACGAGTCGGCCGGCTGCTTCCGCGCCCGCGACCTGCGGACCGGGCGCCTGATCCCGGAGACGACCGTGGCCGGCTTCGCGCCGCTCATGGACCCGGAGCTGCCGGCGGCCGTCGTGCGCGTGCTGACCGACCTGCTGCTGTCGGCCCGCTTCGCGGGCGCGGCCGGGTACCCGGTCCCGACGTGCGACATCCAGTCGAGAGCGTTCGACCGCGGGGCCTACTGGCGCGGGCCGACCTGGATCAACATCAACTGGCTCCTGTGGTTCGGCGCCTCCGCCCAGGGCCTGGGCGGGATCGCGGACCTGCTGTTCGGCTCCACGGCCCGGCTGGTGCGCCAGTCCGGCTTCCGTGAGTTCTTCGACCCGTTCGACGGCAGCGGCCAGGGCGACCACGACTACAGCTGGTCGGCCGCGCTCCTGCTGGACCTGCTGGCCGCGCGCCGGGGCACCGGCCGGGCGCTGTAGCGTGACATGCCATGCGACTGACGTGGCGGAAGAAGGTGCCGGACGGCGTCGTCCTCGAGCGGGGCGAGCGCGTCCTGGCGATCGGTGGTGAGACGGTCGCGACCGACGCCGCCCTCTATCTCCCCGGAGCCGGCGAGGGCACCCGCCTGCCGTGGGAGCGCGTGGAGCAGGCCACCTGGCAGGAGGGCGTCCTGGTCGTACGGGAGGTCGGCGGCCGGCGGCACACCGTGCCGCTCTCCGAACCGGGATCGGTGCCCGAGGCCGTACGGGAGCGCGTCACCGCCACCGTCGTCGTCAGCACCTACGCCAAGCTCCCCGCCGGAGGGGTGCGGATCGTCGGCCGCCGCCCGCCGCGGGCGGACGGAGAGTTGCGCTGGTCGTTCGTCTTCGACCGTGGCCTCGACCCCGCCGATCCGGGCCTGCTGGCCCAGGCCGAGCAGGCCCTGGAGGAGATCCGCCGCCAGACGGGGCTGTGAGGGCCCACCGCCGCGTCAGGGCCTGTCTCAAAGCCGCGGCAGGAGGACAGCGGGGCTTTGAGACAGGCTCTAAGGTCGTCGGAGGTGTTCGGGCGGTGAGAGGGCGGGTGTGATGGCCGGGTACCACCCCGACGGATCTCGCGCGGGCGCCGCCGGGCGGCTGGTCCTCGGGCTGGTCTTCCTGGCCGCGACGGTGCTCGTGGCGAGCCTCGTCCTGCCGGACCTCGGGCCGAACCTGCGGGCGGCCCGTGGTGACGGCCGGCCCGGCGTGTTCACGGCCGAGCGGCTCGACTGCGCGAAACGGTGCCTGTGGTACGGCACGTTCCGTCCCGACGCGGGGAGCGGCTCCCGCGCGGACGTCTGGCTCGAGGGCGCCCGGCACGGCGACGTCGGGACGGGCGCGGCCGTTCCGGCGGTCGACACCGGAGCCTCACGGTACGTCTTCTCCGCCGGTGGCTCGCCGCACTGGGCGGGGATGATCGGCGGCTCGGCGCTGACGGTGGTGTTCGCCGCCGGGAGCCTCCATCTCGTCGTACGGGGCCTCCGCGGCCTGGTCCGTCGCCGCGGGTGATCCGGCGGCCGCCGGTCGAGACCGGGGTCCGCTCCGACGTGCTCGGTGCCGGCGGGCACGGTCGGCGTGTCGCGGTGCGCGTCGAAGAGTGTTCCGGAGACGAGCGCGCCCGGACCGGCCCTGCCGGCCCGGGCGCGTAATGGGACGGTCAGGTGATGTCGGCGGGCGTGCTGCCGGGAGGGGTGGCCTGGCCGGTCGAGTCGGCGGCGCCCGTGGTCGCGGAGGGCTCGCCCCGGCGCATGCCGGGGACCTTCTCGCTCATCGTCTGGACCTTGCCGCCGAACCTGCTCCGGGCCGACTCGGCGATCTCACCGGCCTGGGCGCGCAGCACGCCGGCGGCCTCCTGCACCCTGGGATTCTCGGCGACACGCCGGGACATCCGTTTGATCTGCTCGTAGCGCTCCTTGCCGGCGCGCGTTCCCAGTACGTACCCGGTCGCCGCTCCGGCGAGGAACACAGCGCGGTGTTTCATGGTCGTACTCCTCTGCTGAGTCGCCGTAGGACATACCCCGATGAGGACGGGCCAGTCGGCGAAACGAGCACGTGCGAAATGCGCTAACCTTATGCGCGATGGGGCGGCCAGTGGTCGGGGTGGCCTCTCGTGTGATCCCCCGTAGCTCAATTGGCAGAGCGTCCGGCTGTTAACCGGCAGGTTACTGGTTCGAGTCCAGTCGGGGGAGCCAGCCGAACGGGCCGGTCTCGACGAGACCGGCCCGTTCGCCGTCTCCGGGGTTCTCCGGACCCGTGGGTTCCGGGCGCACAAGCGATGTGCAAGCGGCGGTTGCGACGCTCTTCGACGCATGTCCCCCTCAACCCCTGGAGGTTGGCAGATGCGTCGTCCTTCCCGGCTCCGGCTGCGCGCCGGAGCCGCACTCGTCCCCGCCGCGTTCCTCATCGCCGCCGGCGTCCCGGCGACCGCCCACGCGGCGCCCGCCCGTACCGCGGCCGCCGCCGCCGTCTCCTCGGCCGGGCAGGTGTCGCCGCTCAGCGCCGGCGACGGCACCCCGGCCGGCGCGGTCCAGTGGATGAAGAACCACGTCGGCAGCACCGCCTGGCAGGGCTACTGCGAGAAGGCCGTGGAGAACGCCTACGGCACGACCGGAGTGTGGGCCTCGGCGATCGCCCACTGGAACGGCGCCCCGCACCACAGCGGCACCAAGCCTCCGGCCGGGTCCTTCGTCTACTGGAACATCAGCTCGTACGGGCACGTCGGCATCGCCGACGGCAACGGCGGCTTCTACTCGACGAGCATCAACGGCAAGATCGGGCACGCGTCGAGCGTCAGCTACTTCAGCCACTACCTCGGCTGGACGCCCGGGGCGGTCCCGCATCGGTGACGGTCACGGGGAGGGAGCCGTCGGCGGGGTCGGCTCCCTCACCGCGCACCGCCGCCAGCCGGGTACGGGTGCGCGCCTCCCACAGCGGCACGTCGAGCCGCCGGAAAAGGGCCAGGGCCTGCTCCAGGCACGCGACCGCCCGTACGGTGTCGCCGCTCGCGTGGGCGGCCTCGCCGAGGGCCCACAGCGTGGACGCCTCGCCGAACAGGTCGCCCTGCTCCCGGAAGGACGCGAGACAGCGGTCCAGGAGGTCGGCCCCGGCCCGCGCGTGCCCCTCGGCCGTCAGCGCCATCGCCAGCAGGCGCAGCGACCTCATCTCGGCGAGACCGTCGCCGAACCGCCGGAACAGCCCGATCGCGCGCGTCGCGTGCCGGCGCGCGGCCGTGAGGTCCGTACGGGAGTGGTAGTGTGTCGCGGCCAGGAAACGCAGGACGTGCGCCTCCCCGTACTCGTCGCCCGCCGAGCGGAACGTCGTCAGCGCCCGGTCCAGGTGGGCGAGTGCGGCGGCCGGGTCGCCCCGGTCGCGGTGGACCAGCCCCAGGTTGAGCAGCCCGTTGGCCCGCCCCGTCAGGTCACCGTGCCGGTCGGCGATCTCCAGGGCCTCCTGGAAGCAGGAGAACGCCTCGTCCAGCCGGTCGCAGATGTGGTGGACGTCACCGAGCGCGCCCAGGGCCCGTGCCGCGCGGACCGGCGCGCCGAGCCGCCGGCTGCCGGTGACGGCGGCGGACAGGTGCGCGGCGGCGTCCCGGTAGCGGTCCTGGGCGGTGGCGAGGAGGCCGAGACCGTAGCGCATCGCCGTCTCTCCCCACCGGTCGTCACAGGCCCGGGCGGCCGCCAGGGCGACCTCGTGGGTGCCGCGCCAGTCGTCCCAGTACCCCCGCAGGTCGAGAAAGCTCAGCAGCGAGGCGGCCAGCCGCCAGGACGGCTCGGCCGCCCCGGCGGACGCCGCGCGGTGCACGGCCGTGGTCAGCGTCTGGCGGTTGGCCTCGAACCACGCGAGCGGCTCCGCCGGCGCCGCCACGGCCGGCGCGGTCGGATCTGATGCGCGAAAACGCAGCACGGCCTGGCTTGAATCCGGGCCGGACGCCCGGGGGTCGGCCCGGCGAGGCTCGGCCTGCTGCGGGTCGGCCTGCTGCGGGTCGGCCTGCTGCGGGTCGGCCTGGCGCGGGCCGGGCGTTCGCGGGTCGGGGAGGCGGAGCCGGCGGCTCGGCAGGGCGTCGTCGGCCGCCTCGGCCAGGTCCAGCAGAGCCCACAGCACCCGGGAGACGGCCGCGTCCCGTACCTCCGGTGGTTCGGAATCGAGGGCCTGCTCGCGGGCGAACAGCCGGACCAGGTCATGGCAGCGGTAGTGCGGCCCGTCGGGGCCGTCCGCGCGGCCGGGGTCCAGCAGGCGGGCGTCGACGAGCGCGTCGATGACGTCCTCGGCCTCGGCGACCGGCCGGTCGAGGAGGGCGGCGACCATCCAGGGCGTGACCTCGGGCAGGTCGAGCAGCCCGATCAGGTGGAACGGCCGCCGGTGCGCGGGCTCCAGGGCGTCCTGGCTCAGCGCGATGCTGGACCGCACCTCCAGGTCCCCGGCCGCCAGGCGGTCGAGCCGCCGGTGCTCGTCCGCGAGCTGGTCGGCCAGCCGCTCCAGGGGCCACTCGGGACGCCCGGCCAGCCGCGCCGCGGCGATCCGTACCGCCAGCGGCAGGTGCCCGCACTGGGCGACGAGCGTGCGCGCGCGGTCCTGTTCCGCCAGGGTCCGCTGCCGGCCGATCACCCCGGCCAGCAGGTCGACCGCCTCATCCGGCGCGAGCACGTCCAGGTCGATCAGCTCGGCGTACTCCAGTCCGATGAGCCGGGCCCGGCTGGTGATGAACGCCGCGCAGCCCGGCGTACCGGGGATCAGGGGCCGTACCTGCGCCTCGTCGACGGCGTTGTCGAGGACGAGCAGGACGCGGCGGCCCGCCAGCCGGTCGCGCAGCAGGGCCGCGCGATCGTCCACGCCGCCCTTGATCCGGCCGCCCCACACGCCGAGCAGGCGCAGGAACCGGTCCAGGGCCACCGCCGGACCCATCGGATGCCCGGTCGTGCCGCCGAGGTCGACGTGGATCCGCCCGTCGGGGTACCGCTCGGCGAGCCGGTGGGCGGCGTGCACGACGAGCGAGGTCTTCCCGACTCCGGCCATGCCCGCGACGGCGCACACGGCGGGGCCGGCGTCCGTGGGCGGGTGGGCGAGCAGCCGCGCCAACTCGGCCTGGCGGCCGACGAAGTGCGGGACGTCGGGCGGCAGCGCGCAGGGGCTGTGCTCCACCCGTGGCGCCGGATCCAGGTCGGGATCGGCGGTCAGCACGGCCTGTTCCAGTCGCTGCAGCCGTGGCCCCGGCTCGATCCCGAGCTCTCGGGAGAGGACGGCCCGCGTGTTCCGGTACGCCTCCAGGGCGTCCGCCCGGCGGCCCGCCCGGTAGAGCGCGAGCATCAGCTGGGCGCGGAACTCCTCCCGGTACGGATGGGCCGCGACGAGCGCCGTCAGCTCGCCGATCAGTTCGAGGTGCCGCCCGAGGCGGAGGTCCGCGTCGACGCGCCGCTCGATGGCGCTCGCCCGCAGCTCGGCCAGCCGGCCGGCCTCCTCCCTCCGGAGGGCGTCGGAGCCGACGTCCGCGAGGGGCTCACCGCGCCACAGCGCGAGGGCCTCGCGCAGCAGTTCGGCCTCCGCGGCCGTGTCGCCGCCCGCCGCCGCACGGGCCGCGTCATCGAGCAGGCGCGTGAAGCGGTGCGCGTCGATCCGGTCGGGGTCGACGCGCAGCAGGTATCCCGCCGGCTCGGTGCGGATGGCCAGGCCGGGGACGGACGCCAGGGCGCGGCGGACCCGCAGGACGTATCCCTGGAGGGTGAGCCGCGCGCTCGCCGGCGGATCGTCCCCCCACACCAGCGCGGCGAGTTCGTCGGTCGGCACGACCCGGTTGGCGCGCAGGACCAAAGCGGTGAGCACCGCGCGCTGCTTGGGCGCGTCGATCGGCACCCGTCGTTCGCCGTCGATCAACTCGAACGGACCGAGAATGCGAATCTCCATCGCCGCTCCCGGGGCGGCCGGCGGGGGACGCCGCCCGCGCCCAGGATGACCGACCCGGCGAAGTTGATCAAGACGGTCCGCTGGGCCGGTTCCTCCCCCCTGAGGATGAGGAGGCCCTCCCCGTCTCCGCCGCGCGGCCGACACCGGAACGCGCGTACACCCATCTGGGGGGCGACGTCGTACGGGCGCCGGACTGCCATGCTGGACAGCGTCGGAGGAAGGGCGGGCCGGAGGGCCGCGGAAGGAGCGATCCCATGGCGGACTTCTCTTACACCGTTCTTACCCCCGACGGGACAGACTTTGACCGCGAACAGTGATATCGGGGGTGACTGGTGAAGGGTGACACGGTGGCGTGGACGCCGCCCAGCTGGGACGACATCGTGCGTGAGCACTCCGCGCGTGTCTACCGCCTCGCCTACCGGCTGACCGGGAACCAGCACGACGCCGAGGACCTCACGCAGGAGGTCTTCGTGCGCGTGTTCCGTTCGCTGTCGAACTACACGCCGGGGACGTTCGAGGGGTGGTTGCACCGCATCACCACGAACCTGTTCCTCGACATGGTCCGCCGTCGGCAGCGCATCCGGTTCGAAGGCCTCGCCGATGACGCGGCCGAGCGGCTGCGGGGCCGCGAGCCGAGCCCCGCGCAGGCGTACGAGGACCGGCACTTCGACGACGACATCCAGACGGCCCTGGACGCCCTCGCGCCGGAGTACCGCGCCGCCGTGGTGCTGTGCGACATCGAGGGACTGTCGTATGAGGAGATCGCCGCGACCCTCGGCGTGAAGATGGGCACGGTTCGCAGCCGCATCCACCGCGGTCGCGCCCAGCTCCGCGACGCGCTCGCCCACCGGGCCCCGGACCCGAAGGTGTCCGAGGAGCGCGCCGCCCGCCGCAAGCCGCGCCGGAGCGCGGGCCGCATGCGCACCAACCCGGCCTGGACGACCCCCTGACCGACCGGCGCGGACCGATCCTCAGATCACCGTGACCGGATGACGCGCGACGGCCCCGAACAGGTAGCCGAACGTGTTGTACGGCGCGACGTCCGGCTGCGCGGTTCCGGTGCGGTCGGTGGCCCGCGCCAGCAGCTCGTACGATCCCGGGCCCGGCGGGCGCCAGGAGATCTCCCAGCGGACCCAGCCGAGGGAGTCGCGGTGCCCATGAGGCGTGGCCTGCCGCCAGACACGGCCGCCGTCGGTGCTGACCTCGACCTGGCGTACGGCCCCTTCGCCGGACCATGAGCGGCCGTGCAGCCGGATCGTGCGCCCGGCGTCGAGCCGCGCGTCCCACGGCAGCTCGAAAGCGCTCTTGAGCACCTGCCGCGTCAGCGGGGCGCTGCCCTCCGGCGGATAGCCGGGGCCGAACATCCGGTAGTAGATGGTGTTCCAGGGGGAGGACAGCGGCGTCTCGGAGACCTCGATGTCGCCGACCCACTTGATCGAGGCGATGCCCACCCAGCCGGGCACCACGAGGCGGACCGGGAATCCATGGTCCGGGGGCAGCGGCCGGCCGTTCATCTCGTAGGCCAGGATGACGTCGTCGAGGGCCTTGGCGACCGGCAGCGGCCTGCGCACCCGCCCGAGGTTCTGTCCGCCGTCGACGAAGTCGGGGTCGAGGCCGCGCGGCATCACGTCCACGGCGCGGTGGGTCAGCCCGGCGCGTTCGAGAACGTGGGCGAGGGGCACCCCGCGCCAGCGGGCGACGCCGACGCCGCCCAGCCGCCACGGCGTGCCCGAGACGGTCTGGTGCTGCTGCGTCGTGTAGAGGCTCCGGCCGTTCCCGGTGCACTCGATGAACGCGTCGATGGTCCGGGCCGGCATCCCGAGCAGGTCCTCGTAGGAGAACGCGACCGGCCGGCCGAGGGTGGGGGAGCCGCGCAGGCCGCTCCCGAACAGGCGGAGCCGCCACGTCCGCACGTCGATCGAGGGGGTGCGGGTGTGGTTGCGGACGAAGAAGCGGTCGGTCGGCGTGAGGTAGCCCTGCCCGCGCATCGCCTCCCAGCGCATCTCGGCGTTCGTGCCGTACACGATGAACAGCTCGGGCGGCAGTGGCTTGACGATCGGCCCGTCGTCGGCGCGGGCGGTGCCGGTGGCCGTGGCGGTGGCCGTGGCGGCCATCGCCGAGCCCAGGCCCAGCCCGGCGGACATGCGAAGAATCGTGCGTCGTGACGGCAGACAGTCGCCTTCTCCGATTACGCCCATGCGCGGCTCCGTTCTCCGATGTTTCCGACCAAGATAGTCAAGAAATCGGATGGGCTCCAGTGCCCGGGCCGTTGCGAGACGGTCGCGATCCCGGTCACCCCGAGGCGCGGCCGCGGCGCCCGCTCAGGCCACACGGTCACCCGGCCGACCCCGCGCCCGCCTCGTCCCGCGCCGGTCTCATCCTGCGCCGTGTCGTCGCGCGCCCGTTTTCGTCGCGCGTTGGCGTCGTCCGGCGCCGGCCTCGTCCCGCGCCGGCCTCGTCCCGCGCCCGCGTCATCGCGGGCCGCCTCAGCGCGCGCGGGCCACGTTTCTTGCCCGCCTCAGCGCGCGCCGGCCACGTCCGGTGCCCGCGTCATCGTGCGCCGCCTCGTCCGGCGCTCGCGTCACCGCGTGCCCGTCCCGTCGAGGGCGGCCGCCATCCGCCGTACGGCCTCGGTGACGCGGTCCGGCGCCGTGCCGAAGTTGAGCCGGGCGAAGCCCCGGCCCACCTCGCCGAACGTCGGACCGGGCGACAGCGCGACCTTGCCGTGCCGCAGGAAGGCCTTGGCGGGGTCGTCGCCGAGACCCAGCGAGCGACAGTCCAGCCAGGCCAGGTACGTGGCCTGAGGCGGCCGGTAGCCGACGCCGGGCAGGTGGGCGGCCAGCAGGTCGCCGAGGAGCCGGCGGTTCAGGTCGAGCCCGGCGAGCAGGTCGGCGAGCCACGGACGGCCGTGGGTGAAGGCCGCCTCCGCGGCGATCACGCCGAACAGGCCCGCGCTCTCGCTCACCTCCTCATGGATCGCGGCGACGTCGGCGCGGGCGTCGGGCCCCGCGACGGCCAGGGCCGCCTTCAGACCGGCGAGGTTCCACGCCTTCGACGCCGAGGCGAGCACGATGGAGCGGGCGGCGGCCGGGGCGTCCAGCGAGGCGAACGGAACGTGCCGCGCGCCCGGATGGGTCAGCGGCGCGTGGATCTCGTCGGCCATGATCCGCACGTCGTACCGGTCGGCGAGATCCGCCACGGCCAGCAACTCGTCGCGGGTGAAGACCCGGCCGGTCGGATTGTGCGGGCTGCACAGCAGGTACGCCCGCGCCCCCGCGGCGAAGTCGCTCTCGAGCCGGTCCAGGTCGATCCGGTATCCGTCCGGGCCGCCGATCAGCGGGTTGGGGACGACCTGGCGGCCGATCCGCTCCAGCCAGTAGAAGAACGGCGGATATCCGGGGGAGTTGACCACGATCCGGTCGCCGGGCGCGGTGATGATCTCCAGGACCTCCTTGATCCCGGACATCACGTCGGGCACCAGGCGCATCGCGTCCGGCTCGGGACGCCAGCCGTAGCGGTCGGCTGCGAAGTCCGCGAACGCCTCCGGCAGCCGGCCCGCGATCGCGTATCCGGTGTCGCCCCGGGCGATCGCCCTGGTGAGCGCCTCGGCGACGGGCTCGGCGAGCGGAGTGTCCATCTCCGCCACCCACATGGGCAGCACGTCGGACGGGTACTCACGCCACTTGACGCTGCGCCGTTCGCGCAGATCGGTCAGCTCGTACGCGGTGAGGGGATTCGCGGGCATGGCACCACCTTCGCTCTCGGTCGTCATCGTCAGTCTGCCCGTCGCCGTTCCCAGAGATCACGCCGGGCGTAGGGTGCGGCATATGACGGCGATTCCGGACGAACTGGCGGTGGAGCTGGACCGGGCACTTCCCGACGGCAGGGTGGTCCGCGACCCGGACGTGGTGGCGTCCTACGCGCACGATGAGGCGGAGTGGGCGCCGTACGGCAGGCCCATCGCGGTCGTACGGCCCCGGGAGACCGCTGAGGTCCGCGAGGTCGTCGCCCGGTGCGCGCGGCTCGGCGTGCCGGTGGTCGCGCGCGGAGCCGGCACCGGCCTGTCCGGCGGCGCCAACGCGATCGACGGCTGCGTCGTGCTGGCGTTCGAGGCGATGAACCGGATCCTCCGGATCGACCCGGACGAGCGGATCGCGGTCGTCCAGCCCGGCGTCGTCAACGACGACCTGCGCAGGGCCTGCGCCGAGCACGGCCTCTGGTACCCGCCGGACCCGGCGAGCGCGCCGTGGTCGACCATCGGCGGCAACGTCGCCACGAACGCGGGCGGGCTGTGCTGCGTGAAGTACGGCGTGACGCGGGACTACGTCCTCGGGCTCGAGGCCGTCGTCGGACGCGGCGACGTCGTACGGCTGGGCCGGCGCACCGCGAAGGGCGTGGCCGGGTACGACCTGACGGGTCTCATGGTCGGCTCGGAGGGCACCCTCGGCGTCATCACCGAGATCACCGTACGGCTCCGGGGCGCCCGCGCGGCCGAGCGCACGATCGTGGGGTACTTCGACTCGCTGGTGGCGGCGGGGGAGGCGGTCAGCGCCGTGACCGCGGCGGGAGTGGTGCCCAGCGCGCTCGAACTGATCGACCGGCACTGCCTGCGCGCCGTCGACGAATGGCGGCACATGGGACTGGCCGACGAGGGCGACGTGCTCCTGCTCGGCCGCACCGACAGCCCCGGTCAGGCGGGTGAGGAGGAGGCCGACGCCATCCTGGCGTGCTTCGCGGCCGCGGGTGCCACGTGGAGCGCGCGCTCCACCGATCCGGAGGAGGCGGAGGCGCTGTTCGCGGCCCGCCGCCTCGCGTACCCGGCGGTCGAGCGGCTCGGTCCGGTCCTCACCGAGGACGTCTGTGTGCCGCGCATGCTGGTGCCGGAGATGCTCGGCCGGATCGAACGGATCGCCGCCGAGCACGACATCCGCATCGCGAACGTCGCGCACGCCGGGGACGGCAACCTCCATCCGTTGATGATCACGTCGCCGGACGACGACGCCGCGCGGGAGCGCGCCCAGGCCGCGTTCGAGCGGATCGTCGACGAGGCGATCGCGCTGGGCGGAACCGTGACGGGCGAGCACGGCGTCGGCCTGCTGAAGCGCCGTGGTATGGCCGAGGAGATCGGGCCGGCCGTGATCGGGATGCACCGCGCGATCAAGCAGGCCCTCGACCCGGCCGGCATCTTCAATCCGGGCAAGATCTTCACCTGAGCCGTTCGCGGGCGACCCGGAGCAAGGGCCCTCGCGCGTGCAACAGGCCCGGGGACACCCTGGAGGGCAGCCGGGATCGGGATGATCGGCCCGGCTTTGAGCTCGTGCCACGCGGCGTTCCCCGAGCGTTATGCCCACCCCGGCCCTCAGACCGGCAACGGAAATCCTCGCCGCCACTTTGACGCGACAATCCGGCCATTTCCACCATCCGAACGGCCGCACCGGCGGCAACGTGTCACCAGTGAAGGCTCCGTCGAGCCGGGGATGCGGCGCGGGCGGCCCCGTCTCCGCTCGCGCCGCACCCGTCTCCATGCCGCCCGGCCCCCGTCCCCCGGCCACCGAGCCCTCGCCCCGGTCTCCGGCCGTCCGGGCCCCCGATCCGGCCACCGGACCCCGGACCCCGGACGCGGCTACCGGCCACCGGGCCCCCGACCTGGTCTCCGGCCACCGGACCTCTCACCCGGCCCGCCCGCCGGTCGGGCCGGGTGAGAGGACGGCGTCCTGTGGCCACGACACGGCGGCGGAATCATGGCGACACTCCCCGTCGCGGGATCCCGTCCGCCGCGTCGTGGGGTCCCTTCGCAGCGCCGGCCGCTAGGCCGGGCTCGGTTCGTTGCCCGCCGCGGCGGCTTCGGAGTCCGTGGCGGCCTGAGCCTCTACGTCGGCCTGGAGGCCTGCGGCGCCGGCCCCGGAGTCCGCGGCGATCTCCGGCACTGCCACGGCATCGAAACCTGCGGCGGCCTGAAGCCCGTCCGCGGCGCTCTTGAGGTCCGCGGCGGCGTGGAGGCCCGCGGCGGCCTGAGCCTCCACGGCGGCCTGGAGCCCGGCGACGACCTCGAGGTTCGCGGTGGCCTGAGACTGCGCGACGGCCTCGACGCCGGCGGCGGTCTGGACGTGGTCTCCGGTGTCCCGTGCGTGTCCGTTCAGCATCTTCGGGCGGTAGACGTCCCACAGCTCGCTCAGGAAGAAGTGGCCGAAGCGCTCCAGGGCGGCGAGGCCGTCGGGCCCCTCCGTGCGGAACGTGGTGAGCTGCCGGGCGAAGTCGTCCAGGCCCAGGCGGAGGATGCCGGCCCCCGCGATGGCGGCGCCGTCCTCCTCGTCTTCCATCACGTGTCCTTCGAAGACGCGGAAGAACAGTGTCGTGGTGTCCGGCCAGACGCGCGTCGCCGCGCGGTGGCGGATGTCCTTCCACCCGGAGAGGGTGCGGGGCCGGCCCGTGGAGTCGGTGAAGTGCAGGCGATACCGCATGAGCTTGCGGTCCGGCGCACTCCCCGGACAGAACAGGTTGAACCAGCCCCGCTGGATCTGACACCGGCCCCCGCAGACAGCGGCGTCGATCCATCCCTCGGCCCGTGCCGTGTGCTCGGGCTCCTCCAGGAAGCGGTTCACGTCGTCGACGGTGATGGTGAGCCGGAACCCGAGTCGGTCCCCGTGCTGCCGGCCCGCCTGCTCCCCCGCCCCGGGAGCGTGCTCACCCTCGGCGTAGAACCCCTTCATCTCCTCGGTGAACGACAGCGACGTGAGCTCCGCGGCACCCCTGCCGACCTGGGGAGCACTCGCCGTGCCGTTCACCGCCCCTCCGACCGGGCGCGTCCCGTGAGCGCGCCCGGCGTTCTCCAGCAACCGCGTGCACATCCGGTCGGACAGCGCCGCGATCGTCAGCGACGGGTTCGGCCCGACCGCGCCGGGCAGCGCCGCCCCGTCCGCGATGTACAGACCGGGGAACCCGTGCACCTCCCCGAACGGATCGCAGACCCCCTCGGCGGGGGTGCGTCCCATCGGCGCCCCGCCCCCCGGGTGCACCGTGATGATGCGCTTGCGGAACCACATCGGGTTGTCGGCGTAGGTCGCGCCGAGCACGGCCGCGATCCGCTTCATCGTGGAACGCAGCCGCATGAAGTACTCCTCGCTCGTCTTGGTCGTCCAGTCGGCGTCCAGCCGCCCGTCGCGCAGGCGCAGCACGCCGTCCGGGACGTCGCGGCCCATGCCGAGCAGCGGCAGCGAGCTGACCGACAGCGCCCCGTCGCCGATCAGCTGGGACAGCTCACCGGACAGGTTGGTGTCCGGCGCGTGAGAGATGAACGAGACGAACCGCTCGAATATCAGGCGGACCACCCGCGAGATCTCGTGCGCGACGTCGGCCTGCTCCACCATCCAGCCGACGAAGTTCGGATAGCCGCCGTCCTCGATGTACGCGCCGCGCCCCGCGCCCGGCACGCCGTCGACCTCGTCGGGGAGCCGGATCGCGCTGGTGATCGTCGGACCCCGGCTGGCGTCGAGCGGCCGGATCCGGTCCCGGTCGGTGGCCCGCAGCAGGAAGGTCAGCAGGTCGCCGTTGCCGGTGAACCGGGTGCCGAGCGCGTCGCTCAGGCCCGGGAACCGCTCCCGGTCGCGCAGCAGCAGGTACGTCGTGCCGTACGCGCCGGCGGCCAGCACCAGGCGATCGCACGAGATGGTCCCCGGCTCCGGACCGCGGTCCTTCGTAAGAGGGTCGTGGCGGACGTAGTCGACCTCGTAGCCGCCCTCCGGGCGCGGCCTGATCCCGCGCACCTCGTGCAGGGTGCGCAGGTCCGCGCCGTGATGCCGGGCGGCCGACAGATAGGTGTGGTCCAGGCTGTTCTTGGCCCCGTCGTTGCAGCCCAGGTAGCACTCGCCGCAGAGGCGGCAGGTGCGGCGTTCCACGCCGTGCAGGTTGCCGAACCGGGGCTCGGCGATGGGCAGCCCGAGCCCGGGCTCGGCCCCCGGCGTCGGTGCGAAGCTGACCGCCAGTGACGGCAGCTGCCAGTCGAGCCCGAGCTCGGCCGCCGCGTCCTGCATCGCGTGGGCCTTCGCGGTGTTCGCGAAGGCGGGGTGGTCCAGCGGGTAGGGCGTGCCCCCGAGCATGCCCTCGACCGCGTCGTAGTGCGGGTCCAGCTCCGCGCGGCTCACCGGCCAGGTCTCGCACCCGCCCCCGGGCAGCGCCTGGTCCTTGACGAACCACTCCTCGTCCTTGCGCAGCAGGACGTTGGCGTAGATCAGCGAACCGCCGCCCAGGCCGCTGGAGACGACGGAGTCGAACCCGCGGAACCCCCACACGTCGTACAGCCCGTACAGCCCCTCGCCCGGGTCCCAGAAGGCGCGGCTCATCTGCGCCGGGGTGCGGGCGAAGGTGCCGGGCGGGTAGTCCTGCCCCCGCTCGAGGAGCACCACCGACAGACCCGCCTCCGCCAGGCGGTAGGCGGCGACGGAGCCGCCGAAGCCGGAACCGACCACGACGACGTCGGCGTGTTCGCTGCTCATGAGACCTCCTTCGTCGGAGGGGCGACCAGGGGCGCTGCGTTCATCGGCTCACTCGCCCGCGAGGCCTGCCGCTTCAGGAAATCGAGGATCTTCGGGAAGACGTCGACGTGGGCGTTCTCGCCGATGAAGGGATCGATGTGGCCGTAGCCGGGGAGGGAGACGAACTCCTGCAGCCCGGGCCGGGCTCGTTCGAGCGCCTCGTGACAGGCGGCGTTCGCCCCGGGGAAGACGCGGTTGACGTCCCCCGACAGCAACAGGACCGGGGTGGTGACCTCGCCGGCCCGTGTCAGGTAGGCGTCGGGCAGGGCGGCGTGGCGTGGGTCGGCCGGGTCGTACTTGACGGCCTGACCGGCCGACACCATCTTGCGGATGTGCCGGAAGTAGTGGACTCCGGTCGGGCCGAGCAGGTCCGCGATTCGCCGATGGGTGACGGGCGAGAGGTTCTCGTGCTGGTACAGGGCCGGATGACCGCTGCCCCACATGAAGCTGATCATGTGGCAGTCGCGGACGTCGCACTCGCGGTGGAAGAGCGACACCAGGCGGGAGAGCATCCAGCCGCGGGTGAGCGGCGGTGCCTCGCCGAAGCGCGAGTCCAGGAACGACAGGCCGATGAGGTACTCCGACAGGCCCGGGCCGGCCGCGAGCTTGCACCGCGACCAGGTGGGCACGCGGGGGACCAGGGAGACGCTGTTGCTCACGAAGCTCGCGACTCCGTCCAGGGCGCCGCCGAAGAGGCTCATCGAGAACGACAGCGACCCGAGGCAGTGCGCGATCACGTGCACCCGCCGGTCGCCCACGTGCCGGCGCAGCTCGCGCAGGGCGGCCGGATGGTCCCAGTCCGCGATGTCGTCGAGCGTGTAGCGATGCGTCTCGGCGTCGTACGGCAGCCGTGAGCTCATGCGGAAGTCGAGCGCCCAGACGTCGGTGAACCCGTTGTCCAGCAGGACGCTCACCAGGTTCCGGTGCTCGGGCATGACGAACATGTCGATGGACGCCGTGAGCCCGTGCAGCAGGAGCACGACGTCGTCGCAGTCGCCGCGCCGGAAGCGCGTCAGGTTGAGACCGAGGCCGTCTTCCGTCGAGAACGGATGCACGGACACGTCGGCGTCGGTCACGCCCTCGAGGGTGTACCGCGCCGGGACACGTCGCTCCATGCCTCTCACCTCCTGCCTCCGGACACACAATGGCAGGCGCGAGGGTGCGCGCGGCATCGTGGTAAACCCTGATTCCGCCCTTACGGGGGGACTAAGGGTTCTGGTTCAGCGCGCTGACGATACCGACCCGGGACGACACTCCGAGCTTGGCGAAGATGTGCGACATGTGCGTCTCGACGGTCCGGATGCTGAGGAACAGGCGCTCGGCGATCTGCTGGTTCGTGCACCCTTCGGCGACGAGCGTCGCCACCTCGAACTCGCGCCGCGACAGTCCGTGCGGACCGCCCGCCCGGCCGGTCGCCCCCGGCACGCGGACGCCGACCCTGCGCTGCGCCTGCACGGCCTGCGCGTGGAGGGTGCGGGCGCCGCACGCGGCGAAGATCTCCGCGGCGGCGCCGAGCTCGGCACGGGCCTGGGTGCGTTCGCCGGCGGCCGTGTAGGCGATGCCGGCGCGGAGCCTCGCCCGTCCGGCGTGGATCCGCATGCCGCCGTTGTCGAGGATGGCGGCCGCGGCCTGGGCCTGCTCGGCGGCCACGTCCGGGGCGGACGCCGTCAGCGCGTGCGCGCGGGCCAGCATGGCGAAGCCGCCGTTCGTCTCCAGGCCGGGCCGGGCGAGCACGTCGGCGCGGTCCGCCCAGGCCATGGCGTCCTGCGTCCGTTCCCGCGTGGCGTCCACGTCGGCCAGCGTCTCGCAGCAGGCCATCAGCGTGCCGGGATCGAGCTGGGGGTCGTCGAAGTCGCCGCAGGCGGCGATGAGCTCCTCCGCGCCCTCGTCCAGGCGCCCGGCGTGGATGAGCGCCATCCCGCGGGCGTACCGGGCCACGGCGGCCCACCACTCCCGGCGGCCGAGGCTCAGGCCGACCAGGTCCTCGCCGAGGCGTACGGCGGACTCGTGGTCGCCGGACCAGGTGGCGGCCAGGCACTGCTGTGTCATCGCGAAGCCGAGCGACTCGTTCGAGCGCAGGAGGCGGGCCACCTCCGCGGCCTCCTCGATGGCGGCGGCCGCCTCCTGCAGCCGCCCGAGCATGGTCAGGGTCTGCGCCTGGCCCGCCGACATGTACGGGAGCAGCGAGCTCTGCCCGGTGTTGCGGGCCACCGTCAGGAAACGACCGAAGTGCTGCAGGGCGTCGGAGTACCGGCCCATCATCAGCTCCAGCCAGCCGAGCCAGATGTGGGTGTCGAGCCAGTCGGCGAGATGGTCGTCCGGCGCCACCGCCATGAGGTCGGCGGCCACCGTCGCGTAGCGCGCGGCGTCGTCGATCAGCCCTGCGGCGTACGCGGGCATCGGGCGTACGGCGGCGACCGCCAGCACCAGGCTGGGCTCCCAGCCGTCGGCGCTCTCCGGCATCAGGTCCAGTACGGCCTGGGCGGCGCGGAAGTCGCTGCGCCTCAGGCTCTCGGTGACCAGCCGTACGCGGAGCTCGACGGCGGCCGGCGCCTGGGTGTCGGGGATCCGCCGGAGCTCGTCGAGGAGGAGCGCGCGTGCCTCATGGGGCCGGTCGAGCTGGCGCTCCATGATGCCGCAGAGCCGGGCCGCGCGGGCACGGCGCGGGAAGTCGTCGGGCGGCAGCAGGCGGAGCAGCTCCCGCGCGGTGTCCTTACCCTCGGCGAGCCGGCCGCTGACCGCCTGCGCCCGCGCGAGCTCCAGCAGCAGCCCCAGTCTCATGTCCGGGTCGTCCGGGCCGAGCCGGAGCGCCTCCTCCAGCCAGTGCGCGGCGGTCGCGGGGGCCTGCGCGGCGACCGAGCGGGCCGCCTCGACGAGTGTCGCGATCGCCGCCTGATCGCCGACTCTCGCGGAACGCTCGACGTGCGGGGCGCGCACCCTCGCCGGGGCACGCAGGTCCGCCAGCCGGGCGGCGATCCGGGCGTGCACGGCGTGCCGCCAGCCCGCCGCCGCGGATTCGTAGGCCGCGTGCCGCACGAGGGGATGCCGGAATCGGAACCGGCCCGGCGCCGACGGCCGTACGACGTCGCGGGCGACCAGTTCGTTGATCGCCTGGAGGGCGAGCTCCTCGGAGGTCTCGGCCGTCACCGCGGCGAAGGCGGGTTCGAACTCGTCGCCGGCGACGGCCGCCGCCCGCGCGACGAGCAGGGCGGTCGCGGACAGACCGCTCAGCTCCATGCCCAGCGCCGCCCGCACGGCCGGGGGCAGCTCGCCGATTCCCGCGGGTTCGCCGGTGCCGTCGGGGGTCCCGGCGCCCGTCTCCATGCGGGCGAGCGCGTCGAGATAGAAGGGGTTCCCGCCGCTGGCCTCGTACAGCGCCCTGCGCCGGGCGTGGTTCACCTTCGGGCCGAGGAGCTCGCCGACCTCCGCCTCGCTGAGCGGATCGACAGGGATCCGCGTCGCGATCTCCATCAGCGCGGCCAGTCTGGGCGAGGACTGGGCCGGCCGGTAGGCCACCGCCACCAGCAGCCGCCCGGGCGGGGGGTGACGGGCCAGGTGGTCGAGCAGCTCGACCGTCGCCTCGTCCGCCCAGTGCACGTCGTCGAGGATCAGCACCAGACCTTCGGGCGCGGCCAGCTCCTCCAGCAGCCGCCGGACGGCGCGGTAGAGGTGGTACCTGCCGGTGGCGGACGCGAACGCGTCGGCGTCGCCGGTCGCGGTGACCGAGAGCGCGGGGAAGATCGTGGCCAGGAGCCCGGCCGCCGGTGCGCCGAGCCGCTCGGGCAGCTCCTTCGCGACCGTCTCCAGGCGGTCGTCCAGCGCGTCGAGCACGGCGCCGAACGGCATCTCCTCGAACTCGGTGGCCCGCCCGGACAGAACGGGCAGCCGGCGCCGGGCGGCCTCGGCGGCCAGCTCCTCGAGCAGCCGTGTCTTTCCCGCACCGGGATCTCCGGCCAGGCCCACGAAGCTGAACGTGCCGTCGGCCGCGTCGTCGAGGAGCGTGGTGAAGCCGTCGAGGACGTCGCGGCGCCCGACCAGGGGTGGGTCGATCTCTCCTGTCATGCCCGCGGTCGACGATGCACCGGTCGAGGCGCCGACACGACGATCCATACCGTGTCCTTGGAGGTGGCGGTGATTCGGCCCTGCTGCGACCCAAGGGGCCGCCACCGGCAGTTTACCGAGGTCGGCCTTTTCGCGTCCTCGCCGGCGTTTCGCACTTCACCTGGTCAACCGCATGTCAGGAAATCGGTAATCAGATTGTTACTCCAATAGGCACGTCGGCGGAAGAAAGCTTCACGCCTGCGGGACGGTGAGGGCGGCCCACACCGCCTTGCCGGCCCTGGGCAGGGGCGTCCAGCCCCACGTGCAGCTGAGGGCCTCGATGACGTGCAGCCCGCGGCCGTTCTCGGCGATGTCGCACGGGTCGCGGACGAGGGGCTCCTGGCGGCTGGCGTCCGCGACGACGCACACGACGAGCGAGCCGTGCCGGACGAGGGTCAGCCTGATCGGCCGGTCGTCGGTGGTCGTGAAACCCGCGGGCAGGCCGTAGCGCAGGGCGTTGGTGACCAGTTCGGAGACGATGACCGTCGCGTCGTCCGCCAGGTCGGCCAGCCCCCAGGCCCGCAGCGTGGCGATGGTGAACTCGCGCGCCATTCCGGGCGCGGCGCCGTTGGCCCGCAGGGGGCACATCGCGTCCTGTGAGTGGCCGAACACCGGACCGTAGGCCGCGAGCCGGGGCAGCACGTAAGCACTGTCGCGCACGCTCGCCGGTGAGGGGGGCTCCTCGGCGAGTTCGTGCCGGGCAGAGGTACAGCTCGTGCGATAGGGGGGCATCTGGCGGCCTCCAGACGACTCGGGCGGGCCGAGTAGGGCTTGATCGGCTATCTTCCCCCGGAGCGCGAGCGGATGCAAGAACTGATGCACAATCAGATGCACGTGCAAATGCGCGTCCCAATCGCACCGTCAGTGCGCTCCCGGCCCACGGCCCGACAGGCCGGACCGGCTGCGGTACGGCCGGAGACGCACGACGGCCACGACGACGCTGCGCCACCCCGGCGACGGCGCGTCCGCAGGCGACCCGGGCTCGCGTCGCCGTCCTCAGATCCCGTAAGAGTGATTCGCGTGACCGTCCTCCTCCCTGCGCGGGCGTCCTTATTCGGACGCGTCCATGGATCGCGCGGCGAACACTGATCGCCGGAATTCGGGGGAATTCGCCGCGAGCCTTTGCCGGTCGATTGCCGCGTGCGGTGATCTTCCATTTGAGGGGCCGGGTAATCACTCATCGGCGAACGACCGCGGACGCGGTCCGGCGGGAATAACCCTCATTCCTGGCATCTGCCGTTTGCAGTGCCGTACGCCGTGAAGAGGCCGTGTCCGGGCCAATGGTCGACTCGCCGAGGTCATTCCCCGGAACAGGGGACCGGTGACGTAATAGGAGAGTCGATGCAGTTCTCGCGACAACCGGCATGGGGCTTCCGCAGGGGGGCGACCGCGGCGGCGACGTTCGGTCTCACGGTCATGCTGGCCGTGAGCGCGGCGCCCGCCGGCGCGGACACCGCGCGTCCCGAAGCGGTGTCACCGAGCGTGCCCTGCGCCTCCGCCGACCCGCTGCACTCGCCCATGGGCACCCTGGCGAACCAGGACGACTGCCCGTCCTCGCCGGTCGCCTCCGTGAGCGGCGGATCGGACGGCGTACCGCCTGTCAGAGCGACGTTCGAATCCGACGACGAAGGGGAGGGGAGCGGCCAGTCGCAACGGATACGCCGCCGCCCGGCGTCTCCCGCCCCGGCCCGCGGGTTCCTATGCGGCCCGCCCTTCGTGAAGGGCAACCCTCTCCTCGGCCCGGTCTTTCTCCCGAGGAAAGGACTCATCGGCTCACTCCTCTTCAACTACATTCGCTACGGGGGGCTGACGCCGGAGCAGTTCCTTGCCAAATATCGGTCCGCCACCGGCTGGATATTCCCGCCGGACGACGGATTCGCCCGGAACAGCCTGGGTCAGCTCCTGCGTTTCCGGGTGACGCTCTTCCCCAAGCAGTACATCGACCGATTCGGTAACGAGTTCGGCCGCTTCCTCGGCGCCGGCGGGACCTGGTTCATCGAGCGCTCGCTTCCGCCGGACAGCCTGAACACCCCGGCGGACGACCCGGCGCACATCTGCAATTACCACCTCTACCGGGTCCTCAAGTCCTTCGACGTGGACGGCGGACCGGCCGCGCCCTGGTTCGAGCAGCCGGGCGGTGGCCTGCAGTACGCCATCAATCCCGCCTACCTGCCCGCCGGGGCGACCGCACCCTTCATCCCGTGGCTGGTGGACAACGGGTACCTGCAGCGGGTCGTCTGACGGCGTGAACCGACGGGAACTCGCGGCGACACTGTCCCGCGCCGGTCTCCGGGAGTACCAGATCCAGGGCGTGCACGAGCCCGACTGGCTCCCGGAGGCCTTCCCCTATCTTCGCGGGGAGGCGGGCCGATGGATCGTCGGGATCTGCGAGCGCGGCACGTACACGCCGATCCGTGACTTCCGCGAGGAGGACACGGCCTGCCGCTTCTTCCAGTCGCTCATGCGGCACGCGACGCCGCCTCCGCCGCCGGCCGGGATCTTCGATGAGGAGGCGCCCGGCCTGCTGAAGAGAATGGAGCGGTGGGGGCGCGTGGCGTGGTCCGAATACCGGCGGGCACGGCGCCGATCAGGCGGCGGCGGTTCCGGCCGCGGCGGATCCGGCCCGCCCGGACCTCATCCGGGTGACCAGCGATAGTGCAGTTCGGGCCGGCCGACCTGGCCGTACCGCGGGGTCCGGGCCGCCCGCCCGCCGTCGACGAGGTACTCCAGATAGCGGCGGGCGGTGATGCGTGACAACCCCGTGGCGGCCGCGACCGCGCCGGCCGTCAGCCCTTCCTCCGCGGTCCGCAGGGCGGCCGTCACGGTCTCCAGCGTCGAGGCGCTCATCCCCTTGGGCAGCGCGGGCCGGTCCGCACTCCGAAGGGTGGCGATCGCCCGATCGACCTCCTGCTGGTCGGCCGCATTGCCGGACCCGGCGACCGTCGCGTGGAAGTGCGCGTAGCGTTCCAGTTTGGCGCGGAGCGTGGCGAAGGTGAACGGCTTGAGGAGGTACTGCACGACGCCGATCGAGACCGCCGCGCGTACGGTGGTCAGGTCACGGGCCGAGGTCACGGCGATCACGTCCGCCAGGTTCCCGGCGGCGCGGAGGCGTCGGCAGAGCTGCAGCCCGTGGCAGTCCGGCAGGTAGAAGTCCAGAAGCAGGAGGTCGACAGACCGGCGGTCCAGCGCCCGGAACGCCTCCGCGCCCGAGTGGACGACGCCCACGACCTCGAAGCCGGGCACCCGCTCGACGTACATCCGATGCGCGTCCGCGGCCACCGGATCGTCCTCGACCACCAGGACGCTGATCACGCCATCGCCTTCCGCGTCAACGGCAGTGTCACGGTGAACACCGCGCCGACCTCCCGGCCCACCTCGATCCTTCCGCCGTGGCGGCCGGTCACCTGGGCGACCAGGGCCAGGCCCAGTCCGCGTCGGGCGGGGCGTGCCCCGTCCTTCGTCGACCAGCCGCGCTCGAAGATCTCCTCCGCCGCCCCCACTTCGACACCGCCGCCCGTGTCGGCGACGCGGAGCAGCAGCCGGTCGCCCGAGACACGGGCGGTGACGAAGACGCGGGGAGCGTCACCACCCGCCTCCATGGCGGCGTCGACGGCGTTGTCGATCAGGTTGCCCAGGATCGTCACCAGGTCCCGGGAGCCGAGCGTTTCGGGGATCGCGGTGTCGTCGATCTCGGTGTCCGGCGTGACGACCAGTTCGACCCCGCGCTCGTTCGCCTGCGCGGCCTTGCCGAGCAGCAGTGCCGCCAGCACCGGCTCCGCGACCGCCCCCACGACCCGGTCCGTGAGGCGCTGGGTCAGCTCCAGTTCGGCCGTGGCGAACCGGATCGCCTCCTCGGGCCGGCCGAGCTCGATGAGCGAGACGACCGTGTGCAGGCGGTTGGCCGCCTCATGGGTCTGGGATCGCAGCGACTCGGCGAATCCGCGCACCGAGTCCAGTTCGCCGCTGAGCGCCTGCAGTTCGGTGTGGTCCCGCAGGGTCACCACGCTGCCGAGGTCGCGCGTGCCCGAGGTGACGGCCGACTTGTTGACCACGACGACGTGCTCCCGGGTCACGTGGATCTCGTCCACGCACGGGCCGCCGGAGGAGAGGGAGGCCCGCAGGCTCTCCGGCAGGGGCAGCTCGTCGACCGCGCGTTCCTCCACGTCCTCCGGCAGGCGGAGCAGTTCCCGGGCGGCGCCGTTGGCGAGGGCGATCCTGGCGTGCGGATCGAGCAGGAGCAGCCCCTCCCGTACGGTGTGCAAGATCGCGTTGTGGTACTCGTACATGCGGCTCAGCTGCGCCGCGTCCATCCCGTGGGTGTGCCGCCGCAACCGCGCGTTGACGAAGTACGTTCCGGCCCCGCCCACCCCGAGCGCGAGCAGCGCGAGCAGGACCAGCGCCAGCAGCTGGTCGCGGACCTGACGGTCGAGGATCCGCACCGTGATTCCCGTGCTGACCAGCGCAGCGACCCGATGCGCCCGGTCGAACACGGGGGCGACGCTCCGCACCGACGGCCCGAGCGTCCCGGTGAACGTCTCGGTGAAGGCGCGGCCGGCCAGCGCCGGCTCGGTGTGGCCGAGGAACGGCCGGCCGATCATCTGGGGGTTGGGATGGGTGTACCGGATGCCGGCCGGGCTCATGATCGTCACGAAGGCCACGCCGGTGTCCCGGCGTATCCGCTCGGCGTACGGTTGCAGGACCCGCGACGGATCCGGGTTCTCGACGGCGGCGACGACGGCGGGCGAGTCCGCGACACTCGCCGCGACGGCCGTCACCTGCCTTCGCGCCGCCTCCTCCGTGCTCTCGGCGGCGTACAGATAAGCGAGCACCGCGCCGCCCGCGACGACCGCGGCGACGACGATGATCTGCATGACGAAGAGCCGGCCGGCCAGGCTCCGATGTCGCCGACCGGCAGGCCGGGAGACCCATCGCATGCACGCAAGTGTGCACTGTGGGTTTCGATGGTGTGAACGGCGACTTCCATGAACGAAATGAACGAAACAGTGACGTGGGCCACGGACCTGCGCATAGTCCTGGCAGATTTCCCCCGCTGAGAAGGAGACGGACATGTCTGCCGAGGCCCAGGGCCGCGCACCCGGACGACGCCGCGAACGGACCCATCTGCTCTACCTCACGGTGATCGCGGCCGTGATCGCCGGCATCGTCGTCGGGCTGGCCGCACCGAAGTTCGCGGTCGAGCTGAAACCGCTGGGAACCGGCTTCGTCAACCTCATCAAGATGATGATCAGCCCGATCATCTTCTGCACGATCGTGCTCGGGGTCGGCTCGGTGGCCAAGGCCGCCAAGGTCGGCGCGGTCGGCGGCCTCGCTCTCGGCTACTTCCTTCTGACGTCCACCGTCGCGCTGGCGATCGGGCTCATCGTCGGCAACCTGCTGCACCCCGGCGCGGGCATGCACCTCACCGCGGCGCTCCGCCAGTCCGGCCACGCGCAGGCGTCCGGGGCGAGTGAGGGAGCGGTCGACTTCCTGCTCGGCGTCATCCCGAAGACCCTGCTGTCGGCCTTCACCGAGGGCCAGGTCCTGCAGACGCTGCTGATCGCGCTGCTCACCGGCTTCGCCCTTCAGTCCATGGGGCGCTCCGGCGTGCCGATCCTCCGCGGCATCGAGCACCTCCAGCGGCTGGTCTTCCGGATCCTGGCGATCGTGATGTGGGCCGCCCCGATCGGGGCGTTCGGCGCGATGGCGGCCGTCGTCGGCGCCACCGGCCTCGACGCGCTCAAGAGTCTCGCCGTGATCATGATCAGCTTCTACCTCACCTGCGCCATCTTCGTCTTCGTCGTCCTCGGCGCGGTGCTCTGGCTCGTGGCGCGGATCAACGTCTTCTCGCTCCTGCGCTACCTCGGCCGCGAGTTCCTGCTGATCGTCTCCACCTCCTCCTCCGAGACCGCGCTGCCGCGCCTCATCGCGAAGATGGAGCACCTCGGCGTCGGCCGGTCCGTCTCCGGCCTCACCGTCTCGACCGGCTACTCCTTCAACCTCGACGGCACGGCCATCTACCTGACGATGGCGTCGCTGTTCATCGCCACCGCGACCGGCGCCCCCATGTCCGTCGGCCAGCAGATCTCACTGCTCGTCTTCATGATCGTGGCCTCCAAGGGCGCCGCCGGTGTCACGGGAGCGGGCCTGGCCACCCTGGCGGGCGGCCTGCAGTCGCACCGGCCCGACCTGGTCGACGGCGTCGGTCTCATCGTCGGCATCGACCGGTTCATGTCGGAGGCCCGCGCCGTCACCAACTTCGCCGGCAACGCGGTCGCGACCGTCGTCATCGGAACGCTGACCAAGGAGTTCGACCGCGAGCGCGCCCGCGAGGTCCTGGCCGGGCGGGCGCCGTTCGACGAGACGACACTCCTGGACGACCGGCGGCCGGCCGAATCCGGCACCGTCTCCCCGCCGGCGGTGTCGGGGGAGACGGCGACGCCCGCGCCGGCGAACGCCTGAGGCCGGCTTCCGCGAAGCGCCCGCGCACCTCGGCTGTGTCCGAGTTGCGCGGGCGTCTGCGGGCAGGCAAGGTAGTGGGGCTTGATATCTCGCTACCCTCGGGGCGGTAGCTCAGCCGGTTAGAGCAGGGGACTCATAATCCCTTGGTCGTGGGTTCGAGTCCCACCCGCCCCACCGATTCAGTCACTGTGCAGAAGCAGCCTGGTGGTGCCGATCGTCACCCTCCGGCCCGGGGATCACTGGTAACTCCCTTTCGGGAAGTATTGGTGTTAGACCGACGCGGTGACGAGTTCGTCGGCGACCCATCGCGCGACACCGGCGGGGTACGGCGCCGGCAGCCCGAGGACGATGTGCCCGAAACCGGCGGCGGCCGCCTCGGCGATCGCCGCCCGGGTCGTCCGGGGCTGCTCGTAGGAGACCGGCAGATGGATCGAGCGGGTGATCGAGGCTGGGTCGCGGCCGATCTCGGCGCAGTAGCGGTCCAGTAGCGCGCTGCGGCGGATGACGTCGTCGATGTCGCCGCCGGGAATGTTCCACAGGTCGGCGTGCTCGGCGACCACGCGCAGCGTCGCGGACGAGCGGCCACCGATCAGGATCGGCGGGTGGGGGCGTTGCGCCGGCTTGGGGTTGCAGAAGGCCCCGGTGAGCCGAACGTGGGCGCCACCGAAGTCGAACGGCTCGGTCTCGGTCCACAACCGCCGGATCACCGTGCACGCCTCGGCGAGGCTCTCCACCGAGTGTGCGAAGTCGTGAAAGGGCAGGCCGTGAGCCTCGTACTCGCGGCGGGCCAGCGGGTGGCCGGGGCGTGAGCCCGCGCCGATGCCGAAGTCGAGCCGCCCGCAGGAGACGACGTCGACCGTCGCGGCGATCTTGGCCAGCATGGCGGGCGGCCGGAAGCGGTTGCTGGTCACGAGCAGGCCGAGACGCAGCCGGCGGGTCTGGGCCGCGAGAGCCGACAGCAGCGTCCAGCCTTCGTAGGCCGGTCCGGCCGGGTCGCCGCCGATCGGCATGAGGTGGTCGAACAGCCACGCGTGCTCGATCTCGGGGATGGCGTCCGCGTCCTGCCAGACCCGCAGGACGTCCTGGTAGCCGACCTGCATGGGGGCGGTCATGATTCCGAAGCTGGGCATGGGGCGGTGAGGTCCTTTCCGTAGGGCGCGGGCCGGCCGCCCGCCGGGGGCGGCCGGCGCGAGTCTTCAGAGCGTCACTTCGATTCGATCCGGCCCAGCGGATCGATGTCGTCCGCCGGCGTGGCGCTCGCCGCCGACCAGCTCGGGTCCTCGGGGCGGAGCGCGCTGCGGAGGTAGGCCAAGGTGAGCCGCTGGATCAGGGCGACCCGTTCGGGGCTCTCGTCCGTGGTCTCCGCGGAGGCGTAGCCGGTGATCCCGCCCAGCGAGTGCTCCGCCCCGAACAGGGTGAGCAGGCTCTTGGGCCCCGGACTCAGGAAGTAGGCGTCCGTGAACCACTCCGGGCCCCGGACACTCAGGGCCGACTGGTCCTTGTCGCCCGCGACCACCAGGGCCGGCGTGGTCATCCCCGTGAAGTCCGGGTTCATGAAGGGGAAGTGCTCGGCGGCGAACGGCGTCAGGTCGGCGCCGCCCGTGCCCGCCGCGGCGAGCAGCACACCTGCCTTGATCCGTGAGTCGGACTCGTCCTCGCCCGGGACGCCCTCGGCGTCGAGGACCCGTGCGCCGAGCAGCATGCTCGCCGTCTGGGCGCCCCAGGAGTGCCCGGCGACGGCGATCCGGTCGCGGTCGAGGCGTCCCGCGAGGCCGGGAAGGGAGGCTTCGACGAGGTCCAGCCGGTCGACGACGCGTGTCAGGTCCTCGACCCGGAAGCGCCAGATCTCCGGGTACCGGGGATCCTCGGGCGTGACGTTCAGCGTCCGCGAGTCGAGGTGGGTGGGCTGAACGACCACGAAACCGTGGGCGGCCCAGAAGTCGGCGAGCGGGGCGTAGCCGTCCAGCGACTGACTGAAGCCGTGCGAGAAGACGATGATCGGCAGTTCGTCGCCGGTCGCCGGGGCCGACACCCGTACCAGCAGGTCATCGCCGCGGCCCGGTGCCGGCAGCACCACCGGGCGTACCGAGATGACGGGAGCGGGCGTGCCGACGACTTCATCGAGGTGGCGCATGAGCGTTTCTCCGTGAGTGATGGCGGGAGTGCCGATGCGGGGCATGGCTGCGAACGGCCGCCCGGCCTGGCATCATGAAAGCGGAACAACGTTCCGCCCTCAACATACGGAACAATGTTCCGTTTTGCAAGGCGAGTGACGGAGGCAACGGCGCAGTGGCCGACATCGGCAGCCGATCAGACACGCGGGCTCCCCGTAAGCGGGCCGACGCCCGGCGCAACGAGGAGACCCTCCTGGAGGCGGCCGCCGCGGCCTTCATCGCCTCCGGGGTCGACGTGCCCGTGCGCGACATCGCGGCCAGGGCCGGCGTCGGCGTCGGCACGATCTACCGCCACTTCCCGACGCGGGCCGATCTCATCGTCGCCGTCTACCGGCACCAGGTCGAGGCGAGCGTCGAGGCGGGCCCGGCACTGCTGGCGGACAGCGACTCACCGTTCACCGCTCTGACGCGGTGGATCGATCTCTTCGTCGACTTCCTGGTGACCAAGCACGGCCTCGCCGAGGCACTGCGGTCCGACGACGCCGCCTTCGCGACCCTGCACGCCTATTTCGTCGACCGCCTCATGCCCGTCTGCGCCGAGCTGCTCGACGCCGCCGCCGAGGCGGGCCAGATCCGTTCCGACATCGGGGCTCTTAACCTGATGCGCGGCGTCGGCAACCTCTGCATCGGCGCGGACACGGACCCGGAGTACGACGCCCGTCGCCTGGTCGGACTCCTCCTCGCCGGACTGCGCCTCCACTGACCGGCGCTCGCCCGGCCGCGTACGGCGAGGCGCCCCGCGGCGGCATTGGAGAAGGCCGCCGCGGGGCGCCGGGTGTCGGAGGTGGCGGAGGACGAAGGTCAGTTGTGGCCGAGGCGGCAGTCCATCGGGTGGGCCGGGGTGACGGAGACGGCGTCGATGACCGGTCCGAAGGCCCCGGCGGTGGAGCTCCCGAACGCGAGGGTCACCGCGGGGCCGAGGGCGCGGAACCTGAACCGCTGCGGGACGTATCCCATGTCCATCCGCGTCTTGCCGGTCGTGTCGAAGGCGAAGCTGCGCTGGCCCGCCGGGCGGTTCACGCCGTGCTGTGTCACCCGCAGGAAGCCCTCCTTGACCGCGGGTCCGCCTTCCGGGTTGCCGGCGAGGGAGAACGTGAGGGTGTAGCAACCCCCGGGGCGGGTCGGGACCGACTGCTCGATCGTGCCGCTCACGTCACCGTCCAGGTCGACGGACTGGTTCCCCTCCGCGGCCTGCCAGAAGCCGGAGCCGACCAGGTCGACGTTCCCGGAGACGACCTTCCAGGCGCCGAGGCGGTCTCCGGTGATGAAGGTCGTGAAGGCGTTCGCGGGGACCACCGGGCTCTCGAAGCCGCCGTTGGAGAAGGACGGCACTTCGGTGCTCCGCGCCTGTGCGGGCCGGGCGGCCGTCACGCAGAGGGCGAGGGCGGCCGCGGCCGGAAGCGCGGTGACCGCGCGCGCGGCGCGCGGGCTGAGGGTCGATGGAAGCATCATCGCTTCTCTCCTGGATGTCGGCTGGTCGTCGGTAGAGGTGCGCGGCGTATCGATTGGCCGGAATGGGCATGGACGCGCCCGATCGAATTCGCCCGTTCACTCACTGTAATTAGGTGATCTTGTTCTGTAGCCGGGTGGACGGGCGTTGGACGGGATATCGGGGCTTCCTTGCCCGTCGTTTACGGCTCCGCGTCCCCGGTGACCCGAGTGGTTCGCGGCGATCGACCGGTTCTGTTTGGCCGGATGTGGCCAGGAGAGGAAGTAATAACCCGCTGTCGGTGAAGCGTCGCGCCGACGGCGCGCCGGCGGCGGCATCACGGGCCGGATTCCGTCACCGCGCAGTTCGCGGGGGCATTCCCGTCCGTATCCCGGTTCTCAGTGATCGCCGCCGGTCACGTACGAATCGGACCGAGTACGTACCGGGCTCGATGTTCTACGCCGTTGCGCCGGAGCGACGCTACTTTGAGGCTTGTATCCGTCACTGCGCGTGGGACACTTGGCGGATTCCGGTGTCCTGAGGGGAGCGCATGATCGGTTCTGCGCCTGATGGCGAGAAGGCCGTGAGCAGCATGTTCGGTCATCATCGTGGTGGGCCGACGGTGCTGCGTATTGTGCTGGGGGCGCAGTTGCGGCGGTTGCGTGAGGCGCGGGGGATCACGTGTGAGGAGGCCGGTGAGGCGATCCGGGCGTCGCATTCGAAGATCAGCCGGATGGAGTTGGGGCGGGTTCGGTTCCGGTCGCGGGATGTGGCGGATCTGCTGAGTTTGTACGGGGTTGCCGATCAGGAGGAGCGGTCGGCGATGCTGGCGTTGGCGGAGCGGGCGAATGAGGCGGGGTGGTGGCATTCGTACTCCGATATTCTGCCGGGCTGGTTTGAGGTGTACATCGGGTTGGAGGAGGCGGCGTCTCGGATCCGTGCGTATGAGGTGCAGTTCGTTCCTGGGTTGTTGCAGACCGAGGATTATGCGCGTGCGGTGACGTTGCTGGGGCATCCGGATGCGCCGGGGCATGAGGTGGAGCGGCGGGTGGGGTTGCGGATGCGGCGTCAGTCGTTGCTGTCGGGGGAGGATCCGCCGCATTTTTGGGCGGTGGTGGATGAGGCGGCGTTGCGGCGGCCGTTGGGTGGGGTCGCGGTGATGCGGCGGCAGTTGGAGCACCTGATCGAGGTGACGGAGTTGCCGCATGTGACGTTGCAGGTGGTGCCGTTTCATCTGGGGGGTCATGCGGCGGCGGGTGGGCCGTTCAGTATTTTGCGGTTCGCGGAGCCGGATCTGCCTGATGTGGTGTATTTGGAGCAGTTGACCAGCGCGTTGTATTTGGACAAGCGTGAGGATGTGGATAATTATCTGGCGGTGATGGAGCGGTTGTGCATCGACGCCGAGCCCGCCACCCGCATCCGCGACACCCTCGGAGCGATCCTCCGCGACCTCTGACCTCCGCGGCCTCCGACTCTCAGAGCTCGCGCATGATCTTGCTGATCAGATCCATGGACTCCTCCGGCGAGGCGCTCTGCACGCACAGGCGCTCCATCGCCGCCGTGTAGTGGTCCATGTCGTCGTCCTTCTCCAGGTACATCGCGCCCGTCAGCTGCTCGATGTAGGCGATGTCGGGGAGTTCCGGCTCGGGGAAGCGCAGGATCGTGAACGCTCCTGCCTCACCGGCGTGACCGCCCACCCGGAACGGCATCACCTGCACCGTGATGTTCTCCCGTCGCGCGGCCTCGTGCAGCGCCCGCAACTGGGCGCGGGTCACCTCCACGCCGCCGATCGGTCGCCACAGCGCCGCCTCGTCGATGACGGCCCACAGGCGAGGCGGGTGCGGCTGATACAGGATCCGCTGCCGGCGCATCCGCAGCTCGACCCGGCGCTCGACCTCGTCCGCCGACGGATCCGACATGCCCTGCATGACGACCGCGCGGGTGTACTCCGGAGTCTGCAGCAGCCCGGGGATGAACTGCACCTCGTAGGTCCGGATGACCTGGGCCGCCTCCTCCAGATCGACGTAGGGGCGGAACCAGGCGGGCATCGCGTTGTTGTACGCCTGCAGCCAGCCGGGCCGGCTGGCCTCCCGTACGACGGTCAGGAGGGCGTCGCGCTCGCCGCGGTCGTCGATGCCGTACAGCTTGAGCAGGGCGACGACGTCGTCCTCGTCGAGACCGGCGCGGCCCTGTTCGAGTCGGCCGATCCGGCTCTCCGTCGCGTTGATGGCCTCGGCGGCCTCCTTGCGGCTCGTCCCGGCCGCCTCCCGCAGGCGGCGGAGCTGTGCTCCCACGATCCTGCGGCGGACGGTGGGCCTGCTCACCGAATGCACCGCCACGGCCACGGGTTCCCACCTCCGATCACCATAATGCGGGCAGAGTCTGCCATCGATGACCACCGGTGAACAGACCTCAGGGCCTACTGAGACCGAAATAGCCTTTGAAATCTTTCCCTTTACGGCGGATCGGTCCAATAGGCCGGTCGTCGGCGGGTGCCCGCGCGGCCTCTCCCGGGCGCTCAGACCGTCGCGGAGGCCTCTTCCTCCTCGATCCGGCGGTTCCAATCCGCCTTGCTCGCCCGCCAGCCCTCGTCGTCCGCGCCGAGGCGCCAGTAGCCGGAGATGGACAGCTGGTCCATGGACAGCCCGCGCTCCAGTCGCAGGTGCCGCCGCAGCCGTTTGACGAATCCCGCCTCACCGTGCACGAACGCGTGGACCTCGCCCGGCGGGAACTCCAGGTCGCGTACGGCCTCGACGAGCGCGTCGCCGACCTCGGCGGTGCCGCGGTGCAGCCAGACGATCCGCGTGTCGCCCGGAGCGTCGAGCGGCACCTCTTCCTCGGCGCCGGCCACCTCGACGAAGACCCGGGCGGTGGCCCCCTCCGTGAGCCGCTCCAGCGAGGCGGCGATGGCCGGGAGGGCGCTCTCGTCACCCACGAGCAGGTGCCAGTCGGCCTTCTCGCTCGGCGCGTACGCCCCGCCGGGCCCCAGGAACAGCACCTCCTCGCCGGGCTTGACCCGGGCGGCCCAGGGGCCGGCCAGACCGTGGTCCCCGTGATACACGAAGTCGATGGTCAGCTCACGGGCCTCCGCGTCCCACGAGCGCACCGTGTACGAGCGCAGCCGCGGCCACTGTTCGCGCGGAAGGTCGCGGTGGACGGCCTCCATGTCGAACGGCTCGGGGTACTCCACGCCGGGCACCGGAAAGAGGATCTTCACGTAGTGGTCGGTGTACTCGCCGGCGGAGAAGCCGGCCAGCTCCTCGCCGCCGATCACGACGCGGATCAGGTGCGGGGTCAGCCGCTCGACGCGCTGGACGCGGCCGTGGTTCACTCGCCGGCCTCGCCGGGCGGGCCTGTCGTTGGTCATGTGACCCTCCTTATTAGGTGAGCCTAACTTTAAGCGGCGGCGCCTCTATCACCTACCCGGCGTGAGCGGGATCACCGTCCGGCGGCTCCGGTGCCGCGGGGCGGCGCACGGCCACAGTGACATCTGTCATCGGAGAATCGGTGATAGCGCGCTCTGTGGCGACGACGGGGGCTCTGCGAGGATCGGCCCTGTGGAGGCAACGGAGGTGCGGCTCAGGCCGCCACGTCACCTGGTCAGCAGGAAGGCCATCGGCTACTGGACCCTGCGCGCGCTGGGCGGCTGGCTGCCCATCCCCGCCGCTCAGGTCATCTGGACGCTCGGCGACGACGGTCACGTTCCATGGCATCTCGCGGGGCTCGTCCTGACCGGGGTGCTCGGCGCGGCGCACGTCATCGTCATGCCCCAGTGGCGGTTCCGCGTGCACCGCTGGGAGGTGACGCCGGAGGCCGTCTACACGCAGTCCGGCTGGTTCGACCAGGAGCGGCGCATCGCCCCGATCTCCCGCATCCAGACCGTCGACAGCGAGCGCGGACCGTTCGAGCAGCTGTTCGGCCTCGCGAACGTCACGGTGACGACGGCCTCGGCGGCCGGTCCGCTGAGGATCCGCGGACTCGACCGGGAAGCGGCGGAGCGGCTCGTCGACCACCTCACCGAGGGCACCTCGGCCGACCGGAGCGACGCGACGTGAGCGAGCAGCGAGCGGATCAAGAGCACAGCGTCTCTGGTCACCCCTCCGTCGAAGGAGGGCACATGAACGCCGAGCCAGGACCGGGGGACTGGCGGCGGCTGTCCACCCGCATGCTCCTCGTCCATCCGGTGCAGGAACTCCTGCGGGCCTGGCCGGTGCTGGTGGGCCTCGTGGTGGCCGGCAGCGCCGGCGGGCACGGGTCCTGGTGGAGCCTGGCGGCCACGGCCGCCGTCATCCTCGGCGGGTTGCTGCGCTGGTTCACGACCTCCTACCGCGTCACCGCCGAACAGGTCCAGGTCCGCAAGGGCCTCCTGCGGCGGCAGGTCCTGACCGTCCCGCGCGACCGGATTCGTACGGTCGACGTCACGGCCCACGCGCTGCACCGCTCTCTCGGCCTGGCCAAGGTCGAGGTGGGCACCGGCCGTACCGACCGCAAGAACGACGGGGTGAAGCTCGACGCCCTGCACACGGCCGAGGCCGCCCGCCTGCGCGATGAGCTCCTGCACCGCGTGGCGGCCTCCGCCACGCGGCCGGCCGAGCGGCCCCGCGAGACGCTTCTGGCCCGGATGCGGCCGGAATGGGTGCGGTACGGCCCGTTCACGCTGACGGGATTCGTCACGGTCGGGGTCGTCGCCGGAGTCGTGTGGCGCTCCCTCAACGAGGCGCACGTCGACCCCAGGCGGATCCGGGCGCTGAGCGCGCTGCTGGACCGGTTCGGGCGGACCTCGCCGGCCGTGGACGTCCTCATCGTCGCCGTCGCGCTCCTGGTGGTCGTGGCGGCGGCCTCCACCCTCGGGTACGTCCTGGCCTTCCACGGCTTCCGGCTCACCCGGGGCGACGCCGGCACCCTTCACGTCACCCGCGGTCTCATCACGACGCGGGCGATCACGATCGAGGAGCGGAGGCTGCGCGGCGTGGAGTTCAGCGAGCCGCTGCTGCTGCGAGCCGTCGGCGGGGCGCGGTGCATCGCCATCACCACCGGGCTGCGCGTCGGGCGCGGCGCCGAGCGCGGCGGGTCGCTGCTGCTGCCGCCCGCACCGCGCGCCGAGGCGCTCCGGGTGGCCGGCGCGGTGCTCCGGGACGACGTCCCGTTCAGCCGGACGCCGACCGGGCACGGCCCACGTGCGACACGCCGCCGCTTCTCCCGTGCCGTCGGCGTCGCCCTCCTCGTCGTGGCCGCCGCTGCCGCCCTGTGGGCCCTCGGCGCGGTGCCCGCGTGGACCTGGCAGGTCGCGTTCGTCCTCGTCCCGCTCGCCGCGCTCGTGGCCGCCGACCGCGCGCGGGCCCTCGGGCACACGGTCGTGAACGGGGCCCTGGTCAGCAGCCGTGGCTCGCTCGTACGGCGCCGGAGCGTGCTGTCCTGCGAGGGGATCATCGGCTGGAACCTGCGACGGTCCTTCTTCCAGCGGCGGAGCGGCCTGGCCACCCTGGTCGCGACGACCGCGGCCGGACGCCAGCGGGTGGAGGTCCAGGACGTTCCGCTGCCGCAGGCCCTCCGGATCGCCGAGGAGGCGCTCCCCGGCCTGCTGACGCCGTTCCTGGAACGCTGAACGCCGGGACGGCGCCGGCTCGGCGCAGGGTGAGGGCCTCTAATGCGACGCGGGGTGACGGCGTCCGGTGCGGGGTGACGGCGCCCGGCGCGGCCGGGCGTCACTGTTCGCGCAGGGCGCCGGCGGGCAGGGCGATGAGGGCGGTCATGACCGCGACGAGCGCGAGCGCGGTCGTCAGCGAGGTCGCCTGCGCCACGAACCCGATGACGGGCGGCGCGATCATCCATCCGCCGTACCCGACCGTCCCGACGGCGGCCACGGCGGTGCCGGGGTCACGGCCGGGGGTACGGCCCGCGGCGCTGAAGGTCAGGGGGACGACCGTCGCCATGCCGAGCCCGAGCAGGACGAAGGCGACGACGACCACCGGCGTGACGGGCACGAGGAGCCCCGCGGCCAGCCCGACGGCGCCGATCACGGCCGCCGCGCGGACCACGCGGGGTGCGCCGAACCGCCCCACGACGCGGTCCCCGACGAGGCGGGCGGCGGCCATGGACAGGGAGAACCCCGCGTAGCCCCACGCGGCGACGCCGGGCGTCGCGTGCGCGGCCGTGCGGAGGTACACCGCGCTCCAGTCGGCCGCGGCGGCCTCCCCGAACAGGCTGCAGAAGGTGATGACGCCGAGGATGAGCAGGGCGCGGTCCGGCCGGGCGAAGACCTTCCCGGCCGCCGTCGGCGGCGCGGGCGTGAGGCGCGTGCCGCACAGGACGCCGACCACCGCGATGACCACACCGACGGTCAGGAGGTGCCCCGGCGCCGCGACGCCCGCCCGCGCGACCAGCCCGGCGCTCGCCGAGCCGATGAGGCCGCCGGCGCTCCACAGGCCGTGCAGGCCCGACATGATCGACCGGCCGTAGCGCTCTTGGACCGTGACACCCTGGGCGTTCATCGCCACGTCGAGGATGCCGCCGGCGGCACCGGACAGGAACAGCGCGGCGAAGATCACCGGCAGGGTCGGCGCGAAGGCGGGGAGCGGCAGGGCGACGGCGACGGCGAGCGTCATGACGCGGGTCAGGGTGCGGCTGTCGACGCGCGCGCTCAGCCACGCGGCGATCGGCATCCCCGAGAGTCCGCCGATCGCCGCGCCCATCAGCGCCAGCCCCAGGCCGGCGGAGGACAGGTGCCGGGCCTCCTTGACCCAGGGGATGCGGGCGGCCCAGCTCCCCGCCGCGATGCCGTGCAGGGCGAACACGCAGGCGACGGCGAGGCGGGCCTGGCGGTCCCGTTGCGTGGGGCCGCCCGAGACGGACGTCGAAGACATCCCACCATGATCACCTACGCGTTCCGGCGGGCGATACCCTCCGTCAACGGCGGTGCCGGCCGGGGTCGCGGACCGGATGGCCGTCGAGGAGATGGCGCAGGCGGCTGTTGGTCCGCCCGTACAGCAGGTAGACGACCAGCCCGAAGGCCATCCAGAGGCCGAAGTACTCCCAGGTGCGCAGGCGCAGGTTGAGCATGAGCCAGCCGACGGCGGCGATGGCCAGGACCGGTGTCACGGGCACGCCGGGCACGCGGAACCCGCGCGGCAGGTCCGGGCGGGCGCGGCGGAGCACCGGCACGCCGGCCGACACGAACAGGAAGGCGAACAGCGTCCCGATCACGATCATCTGCTGGAGCGTGAGGACGCTGACCTTCCCGAACGTCCAGACGTCGACCTGGGACAGCGCGATCGCCGTGCCTCCGACCAGGAGCGCGGCGCGGGTCGGCACCTTGTACCGGCGGCTGAGCACGGCGAGCGGCGCGGGCAGCAGGCCGTCGCGGGCCATCGCGAAGAGCACGCGGGTCTGGGCGACCATGACGACGAGGATGACGGTGGCCAGGCCGATGACCGCGCCCACGTCGATGACCAGGCCCATCCCGTCCGACCCGACGGCGGTGAACGCGTCGGCCAGCGGCGTCGCCGGGTTCAGCCGGCCGTACGGGACCATGCCCACCATCGCGACCGCGACGCCGATGTAGAGGGCGATCGCGATGAGGAGGCTGACGATCATCCCGGCCGGCACCCGGCGGGGGGCGTCCCGTGTCTCCTCCGCGGCCGTGGCGATGAGGTCGAAGCCGAGGTACGCGAAGGCGATCGCGGACGTGGCGGCGAAGATGCCGAACAGGCCGAACGCGTGCGGCGCGCCGCCCGTGACCAGGTCCAGGACGGTCCGGTCGCCGTCGGGGGCGGGCAGGGGCCGGGCGGGCGGCACGAACGGCCTGAGGTTGGCGGGATGGAAGAACAGGAGCCCGCCGGCGATCACCAGGCCGATCGCGATGACCTTCGCCAGCACCATGAACCACAGGGTGTAGAGGCTGAGCCGCGCGCCGCTGGCGACCACCAGTGTCAGCACCGCGAGGAGCAGCAGGGAGAACAGGTCGAACCCCGTCTCGTGCCCCACGACGCCCGCGATCGCCGAGGGGACGTGGACGGCGGAGACGCCGGACAGCGTGCGGACGTCGCCGATCAGCCGGGTCGCGTACAGGGACCAGGCCCGGCCGACGACGGCGGCGGTGAGCTGGAGTTCCAGCAGGAGCGCCCAGCCGATCACCCAGGCCCAGATCTCGCCGAAGGCGACGTAGGCGAACGAGTAGGCGCTGCCCGCCACCGGCATCGTGGACGACAACTCGGCGTAGGAGAGCGCGGACAGCAGGCAGGCGAGGCCCGCGATGACGAAGGAGACGATGACGGCGGGGCCCGCCGTCGTCGCGGCCTGCTCGCCGGCGACCCGGAAGATGCCGGCGCCCACCATCACGCCGAGGCCCAGCACGATCAGGTCGCGCGTCTTGTAGATGAGGGACAGCCGGTGGCGGCCGCCGTAGTGCGGGCCGACGGTCTCCTCGACCGGCAGCCGGCGGAGCACGTTGTTGCGGAACGGTGCCTGGACGCTCAACTCGTGTCGTCCCCCCAAAAAGGTGTCTCGGCCGGTCGAGCCCCCCACCGCCTATGGGTTCTAGGGCACCCAAGGATGTCCGAGTTGATGGTGGATAACAAGGTCACAGCCGTTAAATGGGTTTTCGGAGATACGCGACACTTCGGCCGTGTCCGGCCGATCTCCTGGAACCCCGCGCGGCCGGGTGGCATGGTGGGGGCAAGCGTTCCAAGCGTTCACCGTGGGTCAGGAGAACCGCATGCGCCGCAGACACGCCGTCATCGGGCTCGCCGCCCTCGCCCTGGCGACCCTCACCGTGCCGGCCCAGGCGCGGAGCCTGCCCGGCCACCCCCCGGCCGTCGCTCCGCCCCAGGGCAAGCAGGCGGTCGCGGTCGGATACGGCGGCGCGGTGTCGAGCGTCGACCTGGACGCCACCCGCGCCGGCATCGAGGTGCTGCGGAACGGCGGCAACGCGGTGGACGCGGCCGTCGCCGTCGCCGCCACCCTCGGCGTGACCGAGCCGTACGTCGCCGCGATCGGCGGCGGCGGCTTCTTCACGTACTACGACGCGCGGACGCACAAGGTCTCCACCATCGACGGCCGCGAGACCGGCCCGGCGCGGATGACCAAGGACATCTTCATCGACCCGAAGACCGGCAAGCCGCTGTCGTTCGACGAGGCCGTGACGAGCGGCCTGTCGATCGGCGTCCCCGGCACGCTGGCGACGTGGGACAAGGCGCTGCGCAGCTTCGGCACCCGCCGCCTCGGCACGCTCCTCCAGCCGGCGATCAGGGTGGCCGAGCACGGCTTCACCGTCGACCAGGAGTTCTACGACCAGACCGCGGTCAACGCCGACCGGTTCAAGGACATCGTGCCGACGCGCGAGCTGTTCCTGCCGGGCGGCCGGCCGCCAGCCGTCGGGTCGACGTTCCGCAACCCCGACCTGGCCGACACCTACCGGCAGATCGCCCGGCGCGGCCTCGGCTGGTTCTACGGCGGCGGGCTCGGCGCCGAGATCGCCCAGACGGTGCGCAAGCCGCCCGTCGATCCGAAGGCCACCCGGAACGTACGGCCCGGCGTCATGGAGACCTCGGACCTCGCCGGCTACCACGCCGTGGGCCGCGCCCCCACCCACGTGAACTACCGGGGGCTGGACGTCTACGGCATGGCCCCGCCCTCCTCAGGCGGCTCCACCGTGGGCGAGGCGCTGAACATCATGAAGAACTTCCACTTCAGCGACCCCGTCCAGGCGCTGCACACCTACCTGGAGGCGTCCCGGCTCGCCTACGCCGACCGGAACGCCTACGTCGGCGACCCCGCGTACGTCGACGTGCCGCTGAAGACGCTGCTGTCCGACGGGTTCGCGAGCTCCCGCGCGTGCCTCATCAAGCCCGACGAGGCGGCCACGAGCCCGGTGCCGCCGGGCGACCTCAAGGCGCACGGCTGCGCGGCCCCGCAGGGCAAGGCCCAGAACCTCCCGTACGAGGGGCCGCAGACGACGCACCTGGTCACCGCGGACCGCTGGGGCAACGTCGTCTCGTACACCCTGACGATCGAGCAGTTCGGCGGCAGCGGGATCACCGTGCCGCACCGCGGGTTCCTGCTGAACAACGAGATGACGGACTTCGACTTCACGTCCTCGACCCCGGCGGGCTACCCCGACCCGAACCTGCCCGCGGCGGGCAAGCGGCCGCGCAGCAGCATGGCGCCCACGATCGTGCTGCGGAACGGGCGGCCGTACCTCGCCGTCGGCTCCCCGGGCGGGTCCACCATCATCACCACGGTCCTGCAGATCCTGCTGAACCGCGTGGACCTCGGCATGACGCTGCCGCAGGCGGTGGCGGCGCCGCGCGCCACCCAGCGCAACACGCCGCAGACGTTCGCCGAGCAGGCGTTCATCGACCGGTACGGCGCGGCGCTCAAGGCCAAGGGACACGACCTCGCGTTGTTCCCCGGGCCGCCGGCGGGCGTGATCGGCGCGGCGGCCGGCCTGGAGTTCCTCGGCGGCGGCGTGCTCCAGGCCGTCGCCGAGCCGGTCCGCCGGGGCGGTGGCAGCGCGATGGTGGTCCATCCCAAATGATTACGTGATCGCTGGGCGAGGCCGACGCACGTCAGGGCTACCATCGAGCAGGGGAGGGAGTCGCCCATGGCCGAGGCGTACGTCCAGGTGACGACGACCACCGACTCGCGTCATGAGGCGGCCGAGATCGCCCGGTCCGCGGTCGCCGAGCGCCTCGCCGCGGCCGCCCAGCTCGTCGGCCCCATCGCCAGCACCTACTGGTGGGAGGGCGAGATCGAGTCGGCCGAGGAGTGGATGGTGGTCTTCAAGACCACCGCCGAGCGCTTCGAGGCCCTGGCCGGCCGGATCGCCGAGCAGCACTCCTACGACACCCCGGAGATCATTGCGACCCCCGTCGTCGCGGGGAGCGGTGACTACCTCGCCTGGGTCCGCGAGCAGACCACGATCTGAGGGCACGCCAGGTGTGATCTGTCCGTAATTGGGCAATAATCACTCACTTGCGCCGTGGCGTCTCCCCGCGCCCGTGCTCCGGTCCGGTCTCTCAAGGCGGTGACGGATGAGCGAGGATTACGGGCTGTTCGGCCCCGGATCCGTGACATGGAAGGTGATGGGGGAGCCCGTCCTGATCATCGGTGGCTTCCGCGCGCTCATCCTGCAGGCGCTGCACCCGCCGTCCATGTGGGGTACGGCGCAGAACTCCGAGCTCATGGATCCGCACGCGGCCTGGAGCCGGCTCGGCCGCACGATCGAGTTCGTGCGCGTCCGGACGTACGGCACGCTGGACGAGGTCGAGCGGGCCGGCCGCCGGGTCCGCCGGATCCACTCCCGGCTGACCGGCTTCCATCCCTACACGGGCGAGATCTTCCGCGTCGACGAGCCCGAGAACCTCCTATGGGTGCACATGGGGGAGGTCGACTCCTACCTCGACATCGCGTGGCGCTCCGGAGTCCCCCTGACACCGGAGGAGGCCGACGCGTTCGTCGACGAACAGCGCCGCGCCGGCGCGGTCGTCGGGCTCGACCCTGCCGACATCCCCGCCTCGGTGGCCGAGATGCGGGCCTACTACGCGGAGATCCGCCCGAAGCTCTTCGCATGCAAAGAGGCCAAGCAGGGCCTGCGGCGGCTGTACAACCCGACGGTTCCGCGCCGGATGCTGCCGCTCAAGCTCGCCGCCCCGAGCATCGCGACGCTCGTCGTGGCGACGCTGCCGCGCTGGGCGCGTCGCATGTACGGCCTGCCGGCCACGCCGCTGGAGGACCTGTGGGCCACGACCACGCTGAAGGCGCTGTACCACGGCACCCGCGTCGTCCCCGAGCAGTGGCGTTACTCACCCGACGCCCGCCGCGCACGGCACCTGACCCGCGAGGCGGGCCCGGACATCGCCGCCGTGTCCTGACCCGGCGGGCGTGCGTGGCCGAGGTCGGCGAGTTCGAGATCGCGTATGCCCCTGAATCTAACGGGCGGGGACGTTCCAGGAGCTGATGACGGGACGGTCGTGCTCGGTGCCGAGAGCGGAGACGGTGCCGGTGTCGAGGCGGAACAGGCGGCCGTCCTCCGGCGGCAGGCCCAGCCACCGCGCGGTGAGCACGCGGAGCACGTGTCCGTGCGCGACGAGCGCCACGTCGCCCGTGGCGAGGTGCGGACGGACGCGCTCGATCACCGCGTCGGTCCGCGCGCCGACCTGCCCGGCGGTCTCGCCCTCGGGTACGCCGTCGCTCCACAGGTACCAGCCGGGCCGGTCCTGGCGGATGTCCGGCGTCGTGCGCCCCTCGTACGCGCCGTAGTCCCACTCCCAGAGGCGGTCGTCGACCTCGGTGACGGTCAGCCCGGCCAGCTCCGCCGTCCGGCGGGCGCGCTGCGCGGGGCTGGTCAGGGTGAACGCGATGTCGCGGGCGGCGATCAGCGGGGCGAGCGCCTTGGCCTGCTCCTCGCCGCGCGAGGTCAGGGGGAGGTCCGTACGGCCGGTGTGCCTGCCCGTCCGGCTCCATTCGGTCTCACCATGACGCAGCAGTATCAATTCCCCCATGAGAGCACAATACGGGAGACCTGTGGAACGCTCCCCACCGCCCCGCGGACCGGGGGAGCGTTCCGGGCGGGTCAGACGAGGACGTCGTCCAGCGCGGTCACCTGGAGGCCGTGCGCCTCGGCCACCGGCTCGCTGACCAGGGCGCCGTCGTGGGTGCTGAGGCCGAGCGCCAGGGCGCGGTCGTCGCGCAGCGCGGCGCGCCAGCCCTTGTCGGCGAGCGCGACGGCGTACGGCAGCGTCACGTTCGTCAGCGCGTAGGTCGAGGTGTTCGGCACCGAGCCGGGCATGTTGGCGACGCAGTAGAAGACCGACTCGTGCACCTTGTAGGTCGGGTCGGCGTGCGTCGTCGGGTGGGAGTCCTCGAAGCAGCCGCCCTGGTCGATGGCGATGTCCACGAGCACCGAGCCCGGCTTCATCCGGGACACCAGGTCGTTGGAGACCAGCGTCGGAGCCTTGGCGCCGGGGATCAGCACCGCGCCGATGACCAGGTCGGCGCCGAGCACCTCGCGCTCGATGGCGTACGCGCTGGACACCAGCGTCTTCAGCCGCCCCTGGTAGATCGCGTCGATGTACCGGAGCCGGTCGACGTTGACGTCCATCACCGTGACGTCCGCGCCCATCCCGACGGCGATCTGCGCGGCGTTCAGGCCGGAGACACCGCCGCCGACCACGACCACCCTGGCCGGGGCGACGCCGGGCACGCCGCCCGGGAGGACGCCGCGGCCGCCGTTGAAGCGCATCAGGTTGTACGCGCCGACCTGCGGGGCGAGCCGTCCGGCGACCTCCGACATCGGGGCAAGCAGCGGCAGGGACCGGTTCGGCAGCTGCACGGTCTCGTACGCGATCGAGGTGACGCCGTTCTCCAGGAGCGCGTCCGTGCACGGGCGGGACGCCGCCAGGTGCAGGTAGGTGAAGAGCGTCTGGCCCTTCCGCATCCGGGGGTACTCCTCGGCGATCGGCTCCTTCACCTTCAGGATCAGGTCACCGGCCGCCCACACGTCGTCGGCGCTCTCCAGGATCTTGGCCCCGGCGCCGATGTAGTCCTCGTCCGGGATGGACGAGCCCGCGCCGGCGCCGCGCTCGATCAGGACATCGTGGCCGTGCCGGACCAGCTCATGCACGCCCGCGGGCGTGATCGCCACACGGTATTCATGGTTCTTGATCTCGCGGGGTACGCCGACCTTCACGTTTCCTCCTCATGGTGCTTCCACCCCTAAGGGTGGCCGTGAAAGGCCCACGGTGACCGGCGCAACATGTATCCGCATCGGCAAGCTTGCTGACATCATGTCAGCAGGTCGCGGGGCCTCCCCGGTGCCGGGAGAACACCGCGTCCAGATCGGGGCTGTCCGTGGCGAGGACCAGCACCTCGTCCCCCGCTCGCATCAGCGTGTCCCCGCGCACCGGCACCAGGCGCCCGTCCCGGATCACGAAGCTGATCCAGACGTCCTCACCGCACGGGAGGTCGTCCACGCTCATGCCGTCGGCGGGCGAACCCGCCTGCACCTGGTAGCGGTGCAGGCCCTCGGGCTCCTCCTGGAACCGCACCCCCAGGCTCCACGGCTCGGGCTCGACGACGCGCAGCGGGATCCTGAGGCGGCGGGCCAGACCCGGCACCGAGCCGCCCTGCACGATCACCGAGAACGCCACGACCACGAAGATGATCTCGTACGCGCGCCGGGCCCCGGGCAGGCCCTCCTGCAGGATGAACAGGCCGAGGAGGATCGGAACCGCCCCCTTGAGCCCGGTCCACAGTACGAAGATCCGCTCGTTGCGTCGCAGGCGCACCGGCCACAGCAGCAGGCCGACGAACAGCGGGCGGATGACGAAGGCCAGCGCCACCGCGAGGACCAGGCCGATCCACCACGCGCCGCCGTCGCCCAGGCCCCGCAGGCTGATCGTGAGACCGAGCATGGTGAACGCGACGATCTCCGCGAGGCTCGCCAGCGAGGAATGGAACCGCTCGATCTCCCGCTTGTACGGCGCGCGTTCGTCGCCGAGCACGATCCCGGCGACGAGCACGGCGAGGAAGCCCGAGCCGTGCGCGACCGTCGCCAGCCCGTACACCGCCAGCGCTCCGAACAGGACCCGCAGCGCGTACAGGCCCTCGCTGGGCAGCGGGACGCGCCGCATGAAGGCCAGCAGGAGCATTCCTCCGGCGACGCCGATGACGCCGCCGATGGCCATCTGCTCGACGAAGACGACGGTGACGTGTCCGATCGCCGACACACCGCCGCCCGTGGCGCCCAGGACGGCGACGAGGAGGGCGATGCCGACGGGGTCGTTGGCCCCGGACTCGCCCTCCAGGAGCGTCCCGGTGCGCCCGGCGATCTCCCTGCGGCCCAGGACGGAGAACACCACGGCCGGGTCCGTGGGTGAGAGGGCGGTGCCGAGCAGCATCGCAAGGCGCCAGTCGATGCCGAGCCCGTAGTGGGCGAGCAGGGCGACCGCCGCGCCGGTGACGAGCGTTCCGGCGACACCGATCCAGATCGTCGCGCCGGCCGCGGACCGGAACCTCCGCCGGCCGATGTGCATCCCGCCGTCGAACAGGATCACCGCGAGCGCCACGGTGACGACCTTCTGGATCGTCGGGATCGAGACCGCGCCGAGACGGGGCCACAGGTCCGAGGCGACCGCCGCGCACAGCAGGAAGATGGCCGGCGCGGGGATCCGCGTGCGCTCGCTGAAGCGGTTGGACAGCACCGCCACGGTGCCGACGAGCGCGATCAGCAGGATCGCCAGCCCGAACCTCTCGACGCCTGACACGGCCACTGCCTCTCTAAGGGGATGACAAAGACAGAGCCGACCAGACTTCCCGGCACACCTGAGGTCCTACGTTATCGATACGCGCCGCAACAGGTGACCACGCGCCGCGAGGTCCGCGCGCCCGCCGCGCTCCTCGAGACGGGCGGCGATCGCGTACCGGTGCTCGACCTCCTTGTTGCCGCCGTACTTGAACTTGGCGCGGACGTCGGTGACGGTGAGCTCGATGCCGCGGATGCCGGGCAGCTGCCGCCGGTCCGGGTCGTCCTCGGCGGACACCGGCAGCCGTCCGGAGCCTGGCTCGAAGTGGCCGAGCTGGCGGTTCAGCAGCTCCGCCTTCTCGGCCGGGTCGTCGACGATCCGCACGTCGCAGGCGAGCTGCACGGTCGCGTAGTACGACGTCGGCACGCCGCGGCCGTCCGGCGTCGACGCGCCGGCGTTCCACTCCGACCGTACGTAGGTGTAGTCGTCGACGACGGTGAGCAGCGCACGGGGGTTCTCCTCCAGGGCCGCCCAGACCGGGTTGGGCCGGGCCAGGTGGAGCCACGCGGTCCGTACGCCGTCGAACGTGAAGTGGGTGGGCACGACGATCGGCACGTCGCGCCCGCGCCCGGCGGCGATGAGCTGACCGAAGTCGTGCTCGCCGAGCCAGGCGCGCCACTCGTCCTCGTCGGCCGCGTCCCAGGGATGGATGAGCATGGCTCCACCTCGCTCTGTCAGGAGATGCCGAAGATCTTCTCGATGACGGTGATGCCGAAGTAGGCGACGAAGACCACCGAGATCAGCCACAGCAGCCAGCCGGCCCACCGGCCGCGGGCGGTCTGGATCACGGTGTAGGCGATGACGCCCGCGCCGACGCCGTTGGTGATCGAGTAGGTGAAGGGCATCACCACGATCGCGAGGAACGCCGGGATCGCGATGTCCAGGTCGGACCAGGCGATCTTGGCGACCTGGGTCATCATCAGCGCCCCCACGATCACCAGCGCGGGCGCGGCCGCCTGCGCGGGCACGACGGCCGCGATCGGGGTGAGGAACAGCGTCAGCGCGAACAGGATGCCGGTGACGATGTTGGCCAGGCCGGTCCGGGCGCCCTCGCCGATCCCCGCGGCCGACTCGACGAACACGGTCCCCGCGGAGGAGCTGGTGAGCCCGCCGGTGATCGCGGCCAGGCCGTCCACGGCGAGGATGCGGCCCAGCTTGGGAACCCGTCCCTCCTCGTCGAGCAGTCCGGCCTCCTCGGTCAGGCCGAGGATCGTGCCCATCGCGTCGAAGAAGCCGCTCAGCACGAGGGTGAACAGCAGGACCAGCGCCGTCAGCACGCCGGCCTTGCCGAAGCCGCCGAACAGGTCGACCTTGCCGATCAGCCCGAAGTCCGGGGTCGAGACGAGCTTGGAGGGCAGCTTCGGCACGACCGTGCCCCACGCCTTGGCCGCGATCGTGGCGTTGCTGTTGATGATCACCGCCAGCACCGTCGCCACGGCGATGCTCAGCAGGATCGCCCCGGGGACGCGGCGGACGTACAGCACGATCATCAGCAGCAGGCCGATGACGAACACGAGCACGGGCCAGCCTGCCAGGTGGCCGCCGGTGCCGAGGTTCAGCGGGGTGCCGTCGCCCGGGCTGACGAAGCCGGAGTCGACCATGCCGATCAGCGCGATGAAGGCGCCGATGCCCGCGGCGATGGCGTGCTTGATGGCCAGCGGGATGGCGTTCATGATGCGTTCGCGCAGCCCGGTGACGGCCAGGACGACGATGATGACGCCCTCGAGCACCACGAGGCCCATGGCCTGGGGCCAGGTCATGTGCGGCGCGGCCTGGAAGGCGATGACCGCGTTGATGCCCAGGCCGGACGCCAGGGCCAGCGGCGCGTTGCCGACCAGGCCCATGATGATCGTGGAGATCGCCGCCGCCAGCGCGGTCATCGTCGTGAGCTGGGGGATCGACAGCTTCGCGCCGGTGACGTCCGTGGCCCCGCCGAGGATGATGGGGTTCAGCAGGATGATGTAGGCCATCGCGACGAACGTCGTGACGCCGCCGCGTACCTCGCGTGCGACCGTGCTCCGGCGCGCGGTCAGCTCGAAGAAGCGGTCGAGGGGACCTCCGGAGCGGTCGAGGGGACCTCCGGCCTCCAGCCGCGTCGTCATTCGGGGGCTCCGTTTCGCAGGACTGGGCGTACGGCCTCCGACGAATCGATCGGGCGAGGGGATCGTCAGGGTCTCGGGCCGTAAGGGGGACGGGGGAAGACTAGCCGCCCGGGCGGCGTTCCGGACCACCCGGTATCGATGTAACACATCGGTCGTATGCAGGTAACACGCCCGTCGTGCGGGGGGACGGCGGCGCGCCGGGCGGCACGTGCCGGCGGTGCAGGGGTGTGGTTCCGTGATGGATGGGTATTGGGGTGAATCGCGCTCAGGCTTTGCGGAGATCGGCCGTGAAGCGCGTGTCCGCGCGCGGCGATCCAGGCGCGGTCGGCGCCGCAGGTTTCGAAGTCCGTAAAAAGGTCTTCTGTAAGAAGACGGGGAAAACTATCCTTTCTGGTACAAGTATTGTCAGCGACGGGGGACGGCCGGCATGGGGGCGGCCGGTTCGCCGCTGATGAGAGGCGTGATCGTTGAACTGTCCTGGTTCACGGGGGAACCGCACCCGTGTCGAAGGCCGTGCCGTACGGCCCTTCGTGAGCCGCGACCCGGAGTCGACCACTCCTCCTGATTCTCTGTTGATTGTTTCGGTAAAAGTGGGTCAATGTGGACAGTCACCAATCGCTCGGGCAACGCATCCGCTGGGCACGGATGCGTAAGGGTCTTTCGCAGGCGCAACTGGCCCTCCCCGAGCTGTCCGACAGCTACGTCTCCCTGATCGAGAGCGGCAAGCGCACCCCCACCCCGGAGGTCGTACGGCTCCTGGCACGCAAGCTCGGCTGCTCGGCGTCCTACCTGTCCAGCGGCATCGACGAGGCCACGCAGGACCGGCTGCAGACGACGCTCGACGAGGCGGAGTCCGCGCTACGGGGCGGCCGGGCGGCGGAGGCGCGGGACCGCTTCGCGGAACTGCTGGCCGACCCGGCGCTGACCAGCCTCCCCGAGCCGGCGCGCCGCGCGCACTGGGGCCACGCCCTCGCCCTCGAGGCGGCCGGCGCCATCGAGGAGGCGCTGCGCGAGTTCGCCGCCCTCGGATCGACGCTGTCGCCGGAGTACGACACCGATGAGTGGATCCGGGTCAACGTCGCCGCCGCCCGCTGCCACCGGGACAACGGGAACCTGGCGGAGAGCGCGGCCGTGGCCGAGCGCGCGTTCGCGCGGGTCACCGCGAAACAGGGGCCGTGGAGCGACGAGACGGTCAAGCTCGGCGCCACCCTCGTCGGCGTCTACCTGGAACGCGGCGACCTCGTCAGCGCCCGGCAGCTGACCGAGAGGCTGGTGGAGCACGCCGAGGCGACGGGCAGCCCCGTCGCCCGGATCGCCGCCTACTGGGAGGCCGCCCTGGTGGCCCAGCACAAGGCGGACTTCGGCGCGGCCGTGACGTACGGGGAACGGGCCCTGGCCCTCCTGGGCGAGGTGGCCGACCTGCGCGACGCCAGCCGGCTGCGGGGGGAGTACGCCACCCTGATGCTGCTGGCCCGGCCGCAGGACGCGCGACGCGCCCGCGACGAGCTCGAACGCGCCCTCCACGAGCGCACCGCGACCGGGGCGGCCGACGTCGACATCGCCTGGTGCCTGACCGAGCTCTCCCGCGCGGAGCTGGCGGTGGGCGAGCCGCAGCGGGCCGCCGACCGGGCCCACGAGGCGCTGGAGCTGCTCGGCGACGAGCCCCGGCCGGCCACCGCCGGAGCCCTCATCGCGCTCGCCGAGGCGACCCTGCGGCTGGGCCGTACGGAGGAGGCCACGGCGACACTGGACCGGGCGATGACGTGCCTCCGGGGCATCGGCCCCTCCCGCGAGGCGGCGCAGGGCTGGTTCCGGCTCGCCGAGCTGCTGTCGGACGCCGGCTCCCCGCAGCAGCGGGCCGACGCGTACCGGCAGGCACTGGCCTGCGCGGGCCTCTGAGGTACCGGCAGGCGCCGGCCTGCGCGGGCCTCTGCGGTACCGGCAGGCGCTGACCTGCGCGGGCCTCTGAGAGCGGACGGCCGCCCTGCCCCATACGCCGGTCCGTATCCCCGCGACGCCCTACGGTGAATAAGCTGAGGGGGTCCGGAGAGCGATCCCGGCGAGCGGGCGGGCGGCCGAGGAGGCCGCGTGCCGGTCACGTCGTGCCGGGAGCGATCCGGGATACCTTCCGATCCGGAGAGACCACCGCCTCGCCATGATGAACATCCCGCCCGCGCACCGCTCCGGTGCCGCCGCCCACGCCGGTGCGCCGAGCGCAGCCGTCCTCCTCTCGCGGTCGGTCTCCCGTGCGTAGTCACCGGCCGTACGCCGTCGCGGTGCTCGTCGGGCTCACGAGCCTCGCCGCCCTCCTGATCGCGCTGGTCGCCGGCGGTGCGGTCCGCGAGAAGGTGATCAGCGGGCTGGCCGACGCGGGCACGCTGACCCGCTGGGGCCTGCCGGTCGCCCGCCTGGCCATGGACCTCGGCGGCGCGCTCACCGTGGGGACCCTGCTGTTCGCCGTGACGATGCTGCCCTCGGCGAAGGGCGTCATGGACCCCCAGGCCGTGCGCTACATCCGCGCCACGTCCTGGATCGCCGCGGTCTGGGCGGCCGGCGCCGCCGCGACCCTGCTCTTCACCGTCTCCGACGTCCTCGGCGAGCCGGTCGGGAAGGTGGCCGGCGGCAACGAGCTGTCCAGCTACGTCGGCCAGCTGCCCCAGGGCACCGCGTTGATGATCGTGGTCCTGCTGACCGCGATGATCGCCCTGCTGACCCGGACCGCGGCCACGCTCGGCGGTGCGGCGGGACTGCTCGTCGTCGCCCTCGTCGCGCTGCTGCCGCCGCCGCTCACCGGCCATTCGGCGACCTCGCCCAACCACGAACTGGCGATCAGCGGGCTGGCGATGCACGTCGTCGCGCTCGCGCCCTGGGTGGGCGGCCTGCTGGTGCTCACCTGGCACGCCGTTCACGACGGCGACCATCTCGGCGTGGCCGCACACCGCTTCAGCCGGATGGCGCTGTGGTGCTTCATCGCGGTCGGCGTCAGCGGTGTCGCGAACGCCGTCTCCCGGCTGCCCGACCCCGCCCAGCTGTTCAGCAGCGACTACGGCCGGCTGGTCCTGGTCAAGATGGTGCTGTTCGTCCTCCTCGGCGTCGCCGGGTGGCTGCACCGCGAGCGCACGCTGCCCGCCGTCATGGCGCACAACCCCAAGGGCTACACGCGACCGCCGGTCGGCCGCCCGCCGTGGCCCCTGGTGCGCCTCCTCGCCGCCGAGGCCTTCGTGATGGCCGCCACGATGGGCGTCGCGGTCGCGCTCGCCCGCACCGCCCCTCCGGCGCCGTCCGCCGAGGAGTCGCCGATCCGCAGCCTGCTCGGCTTCGACATGCCGCCGCCGGTCACCCTCGGCCGGCTGGCGACGATGTGGCGGCCGGACCTGTTCTTCGGGGCCCTCGTCGTGGTGATGGGCGGCCTGTACCTCGCCGGGGTCACGCGGCTGCGCCGGCGCGGCGACCGGTGGCCGGTGGGCCGGACCGTCTCCTGGTTCGTCGGCCTGGCCACCGTGGTCGCGGTGACGATGACCGGCGCCGCGACCTACGCGCCGGTGCTGTTCAGCGTGCACATGGTGCAGCACATGACGCTGTCCATGCTCACCCCGATCTTCCTCGTGCTGGGCGCTCCGGTGACGCTCGCGCTGCGCGCGCTGAAGCCGGCCGCGGTCCGCGGCGACCGGGGTCCGCGCGAGTGGCTCGCGGCGATCCTGAAGAGCCGGGGGGCCAAGTTCATCGGCCATCCGGCCGTCGCCACGGTCATCTTCATGGGCAGCACGTACGTGCTGTACTTCACGCCGCTGTTCGGCTACCTCATGCGCGCCCACGTCGGCCACCTGGCGATGCTCGTCCACTTCATGGCCGCGGGCAGCCTCTTCTTCTGGGTGCTCATCGGGGTCGACCCGACGCCGCGCCGGCTGCCGTACATCGCCCGGATCCTCCTGCTGTTCGTCACCATGCCGTTCCATGCCTTCTTCGGCATCGCGCTGATGGAGCTCGGCAAGCCCATCGCGGAGGGCTGGTACAACTCGCTGCACCGGTCGTGGGGGCCGTCGATCCTCGTCGACCAGCAGACCGGCGGCGGGATCGCGTGGGCGTTCGGGGAGATTCCGACGTTCATCGTGCTGCTCGCGATCGTGTTCCAGTGGTTCGTGGCGGACCAGCGCGTGGCACGCCGCCAGGAGCGCCGCGCCGACCGGGCGGCGGCGCGCAAGGAGGACGACGAGCTGGCCGACTACAACGCCTACCTGGCGTCACTGGACAAGCGGGCGCACAGCCAGGAGTGACCGTTTCGCCCGGCGCGCGTCCGTGCCGCCGGGCGTTCGATCCGGCCGGCCGGCCTGCCCGCCTGGCGGCTGCCACGGTTAGCCGGCCTGCCTGCGGGAACGTCCGTCCGTGTGTCCCGCACGATGATCACCAGGCTGCTGTTGGCGGCCCTGCTGCCGCTTGCCGCCGGTTGCGCCGAGACACGCGCCCGGCCGGCCGCCGACCTCACCGTCGGAACGCCCGCCGGGTCCGCCCGCATGCGGACGTCTCCGGTGCGGTCGGCGCCCGTCTCTCCCGGCGTGCCCGACCCGTTCGAGACCGGCAAGAGCTTCTCGCTGCCGATGCGAGTGATCCACAGCGGTGACGGCACCCTCCTCTTCGTCCCGGTGCGGGTCAACGGCACGGGCCCGTACGACTTCGTCCTGGACACGGGATCGTCCAACTCCTCCGTCGATCGCAGCCTCGTCCGGCGGCTGCGGCTGCCGCGCACGGGACAGGAGCACCGCGTCCAGGGGGTGACGGGCAGCGGACTGGTTCCGATCGTCAAGATACGGCGCTGGACGATCGGCGGCGTTCCGCTGCGGGCGACGTCGCTGGCGGTGGTCGACCTCGGCATGGGCGTCGCCGGCCTGCTCGGCTCGGACGAGCTCCGGCACTTCAGCAGCGTCACCCTCGACTTCCAGCACGACCGCATCGACTTCCGGCGTTAGGTGGTGGCCGCGATACCAGGTCGGGCGAGACCTGGCACCGCACCGCCGCCGCGTACCAGGATCGGATCATGACCACCGTACTGATCACCGGATCCACCGCCGGGGTGGGACGGTATCTCGCCGGCCGCCTGGCCGAGCGGGGGATGACCGTTCTGCTGCACGGCCGTGACCAGGGCAAACTGGACAAGCTCGCCGCGGAGACCGGCGGCCGGCCGTACCTCGCCGACCTGTCCTCACTGGCGGAGGTGCGGGACCTGGCGGCCCGGGTCCGCGCCGACCTCGCCGCGGAGGAGGCCGGGCACCCGGAGGGCGCCCGGCTGGACGTCCTGATCAACAACGCCGGCGTCGGCAGCGCCGGGGGCCGCCGGATCACCACGGACGGCCACGAATTGCACTGGGCCGTCAACTACCTCGCGCCCGTCCTCCTCACTCGTCTGCTGCTGCCGGCGCTCGGCCCGGGCTCCCGGATCGTCAACGAGGGCTCGCTCGGCCAGGACGTCATCGACTTCGACGACCTCACGATGGAACGCCGGTACACCGGGACCCTGGCCTACTGCCGCAGCAAACTCGCGCTCGCGGCGTGGAGCTTCGACCTGGCCGCGGAGCTGGACGGCATCGCGGTCAACTGCGTCCACCCGGCGACCTACATGGACACCGCCATGGTCCGGGAGGCGGGCATCACCCCGTGGTCGACGGTGGAGGAGGGCGGTGACGCGGTCCTGCGGCTGGTCACCGACGAGACCGGGACGGGCCTGTTCTTCGACGGCATGACGCGGTCCACGGCGCACCGGGACGCGTACGACCCGAGCGTCCGCCGCCGGCTGCGCGAGGTCACCGACCACGCGCTGGCGGCGGTCGACCGGCCCTGAACGTACGGGCGGAGTGCGAGGCCGGCTGATCCGGACGGTGCGGGGGCACGGCGGAACCCGTCGCCGGCGCCGGGCGTGGCCGCGTCCGGTCAGCCGGGCAGCTCGCCGAGCGTGATCCGGGCGGTGGTCTTGGTGCCGTCGGGGTGCTGGACCACGATCGGGACGACCTGCCCGGGCTTGAGGACGGCGAGGACGTCGGACAGGTCCGAGGTGCTCGGCGTCTTGGTGCCGTTGAGCGACACGATGATGTCGTTGGTGCGGATCCCGGCCTTGTCGGCGGGACCGTCCCTCGTCACCGACACCACGCCGACGCCGACGACGTTGCCCGACAGGTCGGCGACGTCCCGGACGGTCACGCCCAGCGCCGCCCTGCCGGAGTTGGTCACCCGGCCCGACTTGATCAGCTGATCGGCGATCAGCTTGACCGTGTTGCTCGGGATCGCGAATCCGATCCCGGCGGCCGCGCCGCCGATCTGCGGGTCGGTGGCGGCCAGCGCCGGGATGCCGATGACCTCGTTCTGCAGCGTCACGAGCGCGCCACCGCTGTTGCCGGGGTTGATGGGCGCGCTGGTCTGCACGGCCCCGGCGATGGTCGCGCCGGGGAACGCCCCCTCGCGCTGGGAGGAGACCGTACGGCCCACCGCGGAGATGATGCCGCTCGTCACGCTGCCCGACAGGCCGAGCGGGTTGCCCATCGCCAGCACGATCTCGCCCACCGCCACCCGGCTGGAGTCGCCGAACCGCGCGGGCCGCAGCGACGCGCCGTTCACCCGGACGACCGCCAGGTCGTCCGGGGCGTACTGGCCGACGAGCGTCGCGGGAAGCGCCTTCTTCCCCGTCGCCGTCGTCACCGTGAACCGGTTGGCCCCGGCCACGACGTGGGCGTTGGTGATGATGTCACCCTTGTTGTCGTAGACGACCCCGGAACCGAGCCCGGTGTCGGTGTCGATCTGCACGACCGAGGGCAGGACCGTCTTGACGACCCGCTCGTAGTCCTGCTCCAGCCGCAGCCCGGCGGCCTGGCCCGGCGGCCCGGGCGGCGTCGTGGTCGCGGCCGTGTTCGTCTTGTTCGCGTCGCCGCCTCCGCACCCGGCGACCAGGACGAGCGCGGTGATCATGGTGACGCCCCATCGCGTCATGTGTCCCACACCACTGCTCTTCCCAGCCGGTCGGCGGGTGAAGCGGCACGGCGCCCCGAGGTCCGTCATGTCTCCGCCGGGCCGGGGGACGGCCCGCCCGCCGGGCCGGCGGAGGGCCGAGGCGGACGGGCCCGGGGAGGGCTCGGGCCGGGTGGCCGCGCGGGCCGGGTGGCCGCGCGGGCCGGCGAGGTCAGCCGCCGTTGTGCTCGAGCCAGTGCGCCGCGAAGGACCCGGCCGAGGAACGGACGCCGAGGATGACGATGCCGAGCGTGAGCAGGGGCGTGACCACCCACTTCTCCACCGTGCCGTTGGTGCTGCCCACCAGCGGGATCGCGAGGCGCCAGGGGACCGGCCAGAAGACGGGGCAGCCCTGCGGCGTGATGCCGTCGGTGACGACGTGCGCGAGGCAGCCGAGACCCACGGCGAACCCGGCCCACCCCAGCGTGAACCCGTGCGTGCCGAGGCCGGGCCCGGCGAAGTGCATGCCCGCCATGAGGAAGGTCAGGCCGCCGGCGATGGCGGCGTTGAGCAGCGCGTCGAAGTGCTCACGTTCCGGGACGCGGATTCCGATCCCCCGGAGTCCGAGGCCGATGATCAGGAACAGCATCACCCACCACGCCTGGACCAGGTGCTCCGACAGCCAGTCGGCGCCGAGGGCCATGCCGATGCAGAACAGCAGCGAGTGGGTCGCGTGCCGGTGCCCGCCCGACACGACCGCGATGCCCTTGCACAGGGCGCGGGTGACCGGCCCGAACGTGTTGGCGATCGTGCCGTCGTGATGGTCGAGGTCGGGCAGCAGCGCCGCTCCGGCGCAGACGACCGCTCCGGCCGCCATCTGACCGGGGGTCATCCGCATCCCGTAGTCGGCCAGGAACGGCACGGTCCCGAGCCAGGCCGCCGCCCCCGCCAGCGCATGCGTATGGCCCATCATGTGAAGATCACCCGCTTTGTTGCCACGCGCGGACTGTAGCCCGCTTCGGGATTAACGGACGCGCGACGCGCCGGTGCGGTTCCCGCGATCGACGCGAATCCGACCGCCGCCTGAGAGGCCCATGACCCCGTACCCGGAAGGGCCCGGGCACGGGATCGATCCGTGCGGATCACGTGTCAGGCGGGCTCGGGCGCCGGCCGCCCGGCGGGCCGGTCCTCGATCCGCCCGAGGCGCACCGGCAGCGCCATGGGCCCGTGGGTGATGAGGGACGGCGTGTACGGGATGGCGGCGGGGTCCACCGCGAGGCCGAGTTCCGGGAATCGGCCGAACAGCGCCCGCAGGGCGATGCGCGCCTCCAGCCGGGCCAGCGGCGCCCCGATGCAGAAGTGCGGGCCGTGGCCGAACGCCAGGTGCCCGGTCTGCTCACGGGTGATGTCGAACCGGCCGGCGTCGTCGCCGTACCGCGCGGCGTCGGTGCCCAGGTGCGCGTAGCTCACCCAGAGCGCCTCACCGGCGGGGATGTCGACCCCTTCCACGGTCGCGTCCGTCACGGTGTACCGGAAGGGCGATCCGATCACGGAACTGCGGTACCGCAGGGTCTCCTCCACGACCTCCGGCCACAGGTCACGGGAGACGGCCAGCGCCCGCTGCTCCGGGTGGGCGCACAGCGCCACGATCGCGTTGCCCAGCAGGTGGACGGTGGTCTCGTGGCCCGCGATGAGCATCACCCACAGGGCGCTGACCAGCTCGCCGTCCGACAGGCGGTCCTCTTCGTCGTGCGCCCGTACGAGGCCGGTGGTCAGGTCGTCGCCCGGTTGCCGGCGCTTGAGCTCCACCAGCGCGGCGAGGTAGGAGAGCAGCTCCCCGTGGGCCGTGGCCGCCTCCTCGCCCGTGCTCGTGTGCGAGAGGATCGCGACGGTCCAGCCGCGCAGCCGGGCGCGGTCCGGGACGGGCACGCCGTACAGGTCGCAGATGACCGACATCGGCAGCGGTTCGTTGAACGCCGCCACCAGGTCGACCCCGTCACCCGCCTCCGCGATCTCCTCGATGAGCGCGGCGGTGATCTCGGCGATCCGCGGGGCCAGCGCCTCGACCCGCGCGGCGGTGAAGGCCCGCGCGATCAGGCCCCGCAGCCGCCGGTGGTCGGCGCCGTCCTTCACCTGCAGGTGGTCCCCGGAGACGAGCGGCAGCATCGGCCAGTCCGGCGGTACCGCGCCGTCGCGGAGGGCGTTCCAGTGCCGGGGGTCACGGGAGAACACCTTGTTGTCCCGCGCGAGGAGGTCCGCGACCCCGGCGTAACTGTTGACCGCCCACGCCGCCACGCCGCCGGGAAGCTCGATGGGGACGACCGGGCCGGCCTGCCGGAGGCGGTCGTAGGTGTCGAGGATCGGCTCTCCCGGCATGGGGAAGAGAAAGCGGGAACCGCTCACGGAATGCCTCCAGACGCGTGCGTACGACCCGCCGTAGCGTAGAGAGCCGCCGACCCGGAGGTGCGGCGCTCTCCGATCTTCCTCAGAATCGCCGTCGAGGCGGAGGTATCGCGTCCTCGGGCCCGGTCCGGGAGACGGTTCGGGAGGTCACGGCCCCGGGACCGGGATGAGACGCCAGTCGGCCTTCTCCTGCCGGTAGGGGGCGTCGAGACGCTTGGCGACCACGCCCGGCAGCCCCTGCTCGCGCGCCGCCGCGCGTACCGCCTCGCCGTCGTCGAAGCAGGGCGCCGTCTGCCAGCGCGGCCCGGCGAGGCCGAGTCCGTCGAGCAGCTCCCGCCGCCGCCGGTACGGCTCGTCGAGGAGCGTGCGACCGTCCAGATGGAGCAGGTCGAAGACCATGTACGTCTCGCCGCCGTCCACGCCGGCGAGCTCGCCGTCGAGGACGACCCGGTGGGCGGAGATCGTCTCCCCGAGGCCGGACGGGGCCTTGGCGGACCTCCCGTCGCCGTCCTGGGCGCGCATCGTGCCGCGGTCGGAGAAGACGATCAGCCGGCGGCCGCCCCAGGCGAACTCGAAACCGTACGCGTCCGCGCGCCGGGGGAGGCGCTCCCGCCGCTCCGGGCGTACGGGGTCGACGCGCTCGGGCATCGGCGCCGCGTCCGGGTCGACCGGCGGATCCATCCGGTGGATCATCCAGTTCTGACCGTGGGTCGGGAACAGGACGTACCGGCCCGAGACGCGACTCCCGTGCAGGACCACCTTGACCTCGCGGTCGGTCCACTTCTCCGTCTCGTACGTGCCACGGTCCCAGATGGTGACCTGGCCGCCGCCGTACTCGCCCTTCGGGATCTCCCCGGCGAAGGACGCGTACTCCAGCGGATGGTCCTCGGTGTGCACCGCGAGGTGGTTCGTCCGCGGATCGTCCGGCAGGCCCTTGGGCAGCGCCCAGGAGACGAGCACCCCGTCGCGTTCGAGTCGGAAGTCCCAGTGCAGCCGCCGCGCGTGGTGCTCCTGGACGACGAACGTGTCGTCCTCGCCGTGCGGGAGCGGCCCCTCGCCGGGGACCGGCTCCGGCGTGCGGCTCGCGTCGCGCTTCTGGCGGTACGTCCCGAGTCTGTCGGCCACGGCGCGGTACGTACCCGCGAGGAGGTCTATCTCACGGGAGAGTGAGGATCTCCGTGCCGGAGTCCGTGACGAGGATCGTGTGCTCGAACTGCGCGGTGCGCTTGCGGTCCTTGGTGACGACCGTCCACTTGTCCGGCCAGATCTCGTAGTCGATCGTGCCGAGCGTAAGCATCGGCTCGATCGTGAACGTCATGCCCGGCTCGATCACGGTCGTCGCGTGCGGGTCGTCGTAGTGCGGCACGATCAGCCCGGAGTGGAACGTCGTGCCGATGCCGTGCCCGGTGAAGTCGCGCACCACGCCGTAGCCGAACCTCTTGGCGTAGGACTCGATGACCCGGCCGATGACGTTCAGCTGCCGGCCCGGGCGGACCGCCTTGATGCCGCGCATCATCGCCTCGTGCGTGCGCTCCACGAGCAGGCGGGACTCCTCGTCCACCTCGCCGACCAGGAACGTCGCGTCCGTGTCGCCGTGCACGCCGTCCTTGAACGCGGTGATGTCGATGTTGATGATGTCGCCCTCGCGGACGACCGTGTCATCGGGGATGCCGTGGCAGATCACCTCGTTCAGCGAGGTGCACAGCGACTTGGGGAACCCGCGGTACCCCAGCGTCGAGGGGTATGCGCCGTGGTCGAGCATGAACTCGTGCCCGATCCGGTCCAGCTCGTCGGTCGTGACACCCGGCCGGATCTGCTTGCCGACCTCCTCCAGCGCCTGCGCGGCGATCCGCCCGGCCACCCGCATCTTCTCGATGATCTCGGGAGTCTTGACGTCCGGCTCTCCGGTCCGCGGCGTCTTCTTGCCGACGTACTCCGGCCGGGGGATCTCCGCCGGCACCTTGCGCATCGGGGAAACGTGACCGGGCTGGAGTTGCGTCGTCATGCTGTTGGAGTGTAGTCAGCCAGCCGGGGCACAGATGACACCATGATCGGAGGTCGCGATGAGTGACGAGGGCAAGTGGTTCTTCTGTCTCAAGCACCAGCGGGTCGAGCACGGGCCCGGCTGCCCGGACCGGGACCGGATGGGTCCCTACGCCAGTGAGGACGAGGCGGCTCACGCCCTGCAGCGGGCCGCCGAGCGCAACGAGCAGTGGCGCCGCCAGGACGACGACTTCTAGGACCGTCCCGGCCGTCAGGGGACGGTGGGGCCGCTGATGGTCTCCAGGAGGCGGGCCAGGCGGAGGCGCAGGCCGCGTTTGAGCTGGGGCTCTCCGGCGGCGGCGCTGACGAGGTGCTGGGCGGCGTCGAACGACACGAGCCGGTCGTCGGCCGGCACCGTCAGCGCCTCGTGCGCGAGGCCCTCCAGCTCGCGGTCGCCCGTGTCGACCGCGAGGATCGTCGCGCCGACGCGGCGCGCGTCGTCCACCCGCTCCAGCAGCGGCGCGGGCGACTCGTCCTCCTCGGACACGACGATGAGCGTCTCGCCGCGCCGGGCCGCCTCCAGGCGCTCCAGCCCGACCCGCAGGTGCGGCGGAGCGCCCGGCGGGGGCTCCCAGCGCACCAGCGTCGGCGTCAGCTCGGGTAGGCCGCCGAGCCGGCTCTCGTCGTCCAGGTGCGCGGCCAGGTGCCACGGCTCGTCGTCGGGCGGGCCGAAGACGAGCAGGCCGCCCGGCGTCCGGGCGGACGAGCGCAGCGCCCGGGCGAACTCCCGCGTCCGCTCCGGCCAGCCGGTCGTCGCGAGCAGCTCTCGCAGAGCCGCCACCTGACTCGCGTCCATGGCGTCCATCGTGCCGCACGGATCGTGAGATCACGTGCACTTTGTTAGGTGTCGGCGATCTCAGGTAGGTATTGCCCATGGAGATTCTGGGGGTCGACATCGGCGGGTCCGGCATCAAGGGCGCGCCGGTCGACGTGGACAGGGGCGAGTTCACCCGCGACCGGCTGCGCCTTCCCACTCCGGACGGCGCGCAGCCCCGGGACGTGGCGGGGGTCGTCGCGCAGATCGTCTCGCACTTCCGCTGGACGGGGCCGGTGGGCGTGACCTTCCCGGGCGTGGTCGTCGACGGCGTCGTCCGTACGGCGGCCAACCTCGGCGACGCCTGGATCGACCTGGCCGCGCGCGACCTGTTCGCGGAGGCGAGCGGGGTGCCCGTGACGCTGCTCAATGACGCCGACGCGGCGGGAGTCGCGGAGATGACCTTCGGCGTGGGGCGCGGCCGGCCGGGCACGGTGCTCATGCTCACGCTCGGCACCGGGGTCGGCAGCGCCCTGTTCCTCGACGGCAGGCTCGTGCCGAACACCGAGCTCGGGCACATCGAGATCCGCGGCAAGGACGCCGAGCGACGCGCCTCCGCGCACGCCCGTGAGGTCCACGACTGGAGCTGGCACGACTGGGCCAAGCGGCTGGGGGAGTACCTCCAGCGGATCGAGGACCTGCTGTGGCCGTCGCTGATCATCCTGGGCGGCGGCGTCAGCAAGAAGGCCGATCACTTCGTGCCCCTGCTGAAGGACGTCCGGACCCCGGTCGTCCCGGCCGAGCTGCACAACGACGCGGGCATCATCGGCGCCGCCATGGCCGCGGTACCCGGCGCGGGACGGTCCTGAGGACGCCTGGCAGGATCGTCCACTATGAGCACTCAGCACGCGGAGCTGCCCGACGTCAGCGGTCTGTCCATCGGCATCCTGGGCGGCACCGGCGACCAGGGGAAGGGATTGGCGCGCCGGTTCGCCCTCGCCGGCCACGAGGTGATCATCGGGTCGCGTAAGGCCGAACGCGCCCAGCAGGCCGCCGAGAGCCTCGGGCACGGCCTGACCGTCCGGGGCGCGGAGAACGCCGCCGTCGCCCGCGAGGCCGACCTCGTCATCGTGGCCGTGCCGTACGACGGCCACAAGGCTCTCCTGGAGTCCCTCCGCGAGGAACTGGCCGGCAAGATCGTGGTCGACTGCGTCAACCCGCTCGGCTTCGACAAGCGGGGCGCCTACGCGCTGCCCGTCGAGGAGGGCAGCGCCGCCCAGCAGGCCGCGGCCGCCCTGCCCGACAGCACCGTGGTCGCGGCCTTCCACCACGTCTCGGCCGTGACGCTCCTCGACCCGGCCGTCGAGGAGGTCGACCTCGACGTCCTCGTCCTGGGCGACGACCGGGAGGCCACGAACACCGTGCAGGCCCTCGCCGGCCGGATCGGCGGCGTGCGCGGTGTCTACGGCGGGCGGCTCCGCAACGCCTGCCAGGTCGAGGCGCTGACCGCCAACCTGATCTCCATCAACCGGCGCTACAAGGCCCACGCGGGCCTGCGGGTCACCGACGTATGAGATTCGTCGTCTACGGCGCGGGCGCGGTCGGCGGCGTCATCGGAGCCCGGCTCTTCCAGCACGGGCACGACGTGACGCTCATCGCCCGCGGCGCACACTACGAGGCCCTACGCGACCGGGGACTGCGCCTCGACACCCCGGACGAGAGCGTCACCCTGCCGGTCCCGGTGGCCGACCGGCCGTCGAAGGTGACCTTCCGGCCCGATGACGTCGTCCTGCTGGCGATGAAGACGCAGGACACCCTGCCGGCGCTGGCCGAGCTGGCGGCCGTCGCACCGCCGGACGTCGCCGTCGCCTGCGCCCAGAACGGCGTGGAGAACGAACGCCTCGCCCTCCGGCGGTTCCCCCGCGTGTACGGCGTCTGCGTCCTGCTGCCGTCGGCGTTCCTCGAACCCGGCGTCGTCGAGGCCTACGCCGTCGCCAAAACGGGCGGCCTGGACGTCGGCCGGTATCCCGGGGGCGTGGACGGCACGGCGGAGTCCCTCGCGGCGGCCTTCGCGGGCGCGACCTTCGTGTCAGAGGCACGGCCGGACGTCATGCGCTACAAGTACGGCAAACTTCTGATGAACCTGGGCAACGCCGTCGAGGCGGTCATCGGGCCCGGCGAGCGGGGCGCGGACATCGCCCGCCTCGCCCGGGACGAGGGCGAGGCGTGCCTGCGAGCGGCGGGCATCGACGTGCTCGGCGGCGGAGGCTTGCCGTTCCAGACCCGACCGATCCGCGGGCGCGAGCGCGGCGGCGGCTCGTCCTACCAGAGCCTGCGCCGGGGGACCGGCACCATCGAGGCCGACTACCTGAACGGTGAGATCGTCCTCCTGGGCCGAGAACACGGCGTGCCGACCCCGGTCAACGACCTGCTGCGGCGGCTGGCGAACCGGATGGCCCACGAGGGCCTGCAACCCGGCCTGATGACGCCGGAGGAGTTCCTGGCCGCACTGGACGGGCCCGCGCCGGAATGACCGCACGGCCGCGCGGCGCCCCGGTCCGAGCGGACGACCTCGGCGTCCCGTTCGATCCCGTTCGGGACGTCCGCCGCGTGGTGTCCCTCGTGCCGTCCCTCACCGAGGCGATCGCGCGTACGGCCCCGGGCCTGCTGGTGGGCGCCACCGACTGGTGCGTGCAGCCGCCCGGCCTCGGGGTCGCGCGCGTCGGCGGCACGAAGAACCCCGACGTGGGCCGCGTCGTCGAACTCGCCCCGGACCTGGTCGTGGCCAACTTCGAGGAGAACCGCCCGGCCGACCTCGACGCGCTGCGCGCGGCCGGGGTGCCCGTCTGGGTGACCGTGATCCGTACGCTCCCGGAGGCGCTGACGAGCCTCGAACGGATGCTCGCCGCGTGCGGCCAGGACCCGCCCGGGTGGCTCGCCGACGCCCGTACGATGTGGGCGGACGCCCTCGGCCCGCCCCCGCCGCCCGAGGTGACGGCGGTGGTCCCGATCTGGCGGCGGCCCTGGATGGTGCTCGGCCGGGACACCTTCGCCGGCGACCTCCTCGCGCGGCTCGGCGTCGCCAACCTGTACGCCCACGCCGACGAGCGGTATCCGAAGGTCACCGTCGCGGAGATGCTGGGCCGGCGGCCGGACCTGGTCGTCCTGCCGGACGAGCCCTATGCCTTCTCCGCGGCCGACGGGCCCGAGATGTTCCCCGGCGTTCCGGTGGCGCTGGTGAGCGGCCGGCACCTGGAGTGGTACGGGCCGTCGCTCACCGAGGCGCGGCGAGTCCTCGGCGCGACGCTGCCGCGCTCCGGCCCCGCCTCCAGTCCACGGCCATGATCGTACGGGCGGCGGCGAGCGGCATCAGCCTCGCCTCGGACCTCAGCCCTTGCCGAAATGGGCTGCGGGGAAGGCGCCCGCTGCTCTGAGGGCGGTGGTGAAGCGGCCGGCCAGTTCGGTGAGACGGGCGGTGGCATCCGGGCCGAGGTGGTCGTAGGGCGCGGCGTCGAGGCGGTCGGTGAGGGCCTCGACCTCACCCCGCAGGGCTGCGCCGGATCCGGTGAGGTCGCCGGCCTCGTCCAGCAGGCCGCGTTCGCGCAACCGGTCGCGGGCGGTGGTCCACTGCAGGGCGGACCAGCCGCGGGTCCGCATGAACAGCGCCGACGTCGGCGCCTTGCCGGTGGCGTTATGCAGGACCAGCGCCTCGATTCCGGACAGGCCGGCGATCGCCAGGGCGGCGAGGTGACCGTCGCCCCGGTGCTCGCGTAGCAGCGTCGCGGCGTGCCACAGGGCCAGGTGCGGTGCCTCGGGCACCGGGAGGTCGGCGTTGGCTGAGTAGAGCGGCCGGGCCTCTCGACGGCACCCTTGGGCGGCGCGCAGCGCCAGCTCGGCCGCCTCGGCCATCTCCGGGGAAGTGAGGGTCTCCTCCCCGAGCAGCCGCCGCAGTGTTCGGTCCGCGCCGCGCAGCCGGGCCGCCAGCACGGATTCCGGGGTGGTGACGGTCCACGCGGCGGGGATGTACCGCCGCACATGCTCGTGGTTGAAGTTGTAGAACGTGGCCGTGACGGCACCCGCGTCGACCATCCCGAGCGGGGCCGCGCGGCCCGCGTAGTAGGTCATGGGCCCGCGCTCCAGGCCGAGCGCCGCGATCTCGTTCTGGTGCTCCGGCGCGAAGTACACACACGAGTGGAGGGGAGCGAGGACGTCGTGGCAGCGGCGGCCTGCGCTCTCGCGGACGACCGCCAGGCTCACGTCCTGTTCTCCGGCGGGGTCCTGTGGTCGGAGGGGGCCATCGGGGGCGCGGTCCCCCCGCGTGATCGCGTCCCGAAGGCGTGCATGGACCTGATCGGAGAGCATTCCCGATGCGGGCGAGGTGCCGGATGTCTGACTCATGGCCTCAATGATAGGCGATGTCATCGATTATCGGCTCAATAATCGATTTTCGTGCCGCACTCCGGCCCCGCCTCCAGTCCACGGCCATGATCGTCCGGGCGGCGGCGAGCGGCATCAGCCCGGCGCACACCTTCTTCCGCAGCGCGTTCTCGACCTCGTCCTTGTCGGCGGCGGTGCCCCCGCCGGCGTCGTAACGGGGCTCCGGCCACAGGTTGCGCGGATCGCGCGGCGCCCCGCCGAGCTCCAGCGGGATGAGGTGGTCCTCCTCGTAGTCCGCCGGGTTCGTGTCGGCGTAGCCGTACTCGGCGATCTGCCGCACCTTGAGCGCGTTCGTGTACGCGACCGGCGGCCGTACGGTCCTGGTCCACCCGGCCACGCAGATCGTGGAGCCGATGGTCTCCTGCGTGACGTCCGGGTTGACCGCCCCGGGCTGACAGGCCGGATCGGGCAGCGGCAGGTACGCCTGAGAACAGGTCCCCCGGGCGGTGCCCCTGGCGGGGGCGGCCACGGCGGTGGGAACGGCGGTCGCGCCGAGGGCGGCGGTCGCGGACAGGGCGATGACGAAGACACGCGGCATGGGAGTGCCCTTCGGAAGGCGGGGGTTCGCCCCGCCATCCGGGCACTCGTCCCTGACGGCTCGGACCGGTCGTCGGCTGTGGCGTTACGGGGGAGCGGAGATCACTTACCCACGCCCGGACGATCTTCAAAACGCGGCCGGTGGAGGGGGCGTGGCGGTGCTTCCCTCCAGCGCGGCGAAGGCGGTCAGCACGGCGGCACGGTCGTGGCCGGCGTCCAGCAGGAGATGCATGAGGACGCGCGCCTTCAGCGGGTCGAGGCGGGTGACCGCCAGGCCGGCGGGCGGCGCGGCGGGGGAGTGCAGGACGACCGGGATCCGGGCGGCCGCCTCGGAGACGGCCGGAAGGAGCGCGGCGAGAGCGGCCTGCCCCGCGCGGGTGGCCACGATCAGTCCGTCACAGTCGGCGGCGAGCGTCCGCAGCAACCGGCCGTCGTCGCCGAGCGCCACGACGTGGAGCCCGACGCGCGGCGGCCGTCCCGCGAAGGGGCCGCGCACCGTGAACCTCTCGGGCGGACGCCCCAGCAGCCGCGGGATCCCGCCGATCACCTGGCCCAGCGGCCCCGCGCCCGGCGAGGCGAACGCCGGAGCCGCGATCCCGGTCGCCGTGACGTGGCGGGCCGCGTGGATCTCCCCGTGCGCCACGACCGCGCAGCCGAGCCACTGCGGCCCGGCGGCCGCGACCGCGATGGCGTCCGCGAGGTCGGCCGGACTGCCCGAGGCGGCGACGAAGACGACGCGCGCGTCTCCCTCATGGAGGAGTTCCAGCGCCCAGGCGGTCTCGGCGAGCGTCTCCGCGGGATGCACGATCACGGCGCCGATCGCCCCGTCGCCGATCGCCCGGCCGACCGCACGGGCCAGTTCGCCGACCCCGGCGAAGGTGGAGACGGGACCGGCGGCCGGGCGGCGCTCCACCCTGACCCCGTTCGGCGGCGACGGCGTGGCACCGGTGACCGGCGCGGGTCCCTCGGGCGCGAAGACGACGACGAGGCGGGGCGGGGCCTCCGGCCGGGCGCCGGACGGGCCGTCGCCGGTCTCCTCCCCGGCCGGGCCCGTGCCGGTCACGGGGGGAACCGAGGGCGTGGTCGCCGGCGAGGCGGCGCCACCGGGGGACGCCGGCTCGGCCTCTGATTCGCGCCTCGGTAGCGTGACCTGCCACGACGGCGGAATCGGCCACGGCGGCGGGCTCAGGGAGGCGGTCATTCTCGGCACCCTTCAGGCGTCACGCGGCGCCGACGGCGTCCGCCTCATGATCACACGACGGACGAAACCTAATGCATCGCGATCCTTCGCGGGGTGACTTGTCGCGAATAGGAGAGGCCGAACCCGGCCCCGCGCCGAGTGGCGCTGACAGCGCGCCGTGATCCCTGGCGGGTAGTGCGTTCTATCGGCGGCACCCGCCAGGGATCACGGCGACGGACTCCTTCCGGTCAGGTGGGGAGGTGGTGGGCCTCGCCGGGCCAGGCGCCGTCGACGTCGTCCTCCTGGCCGGGCAGCTCCAGCTCGCACCAGACGACCTTGCCGTCACCCGAGGGACGGGCGCCCCAGCGTTTGGCGAGCCGGTGCACGACCTGAAGGCCGCGGCCGCCCTCGTCGTCGTCGGCGGCCTGACGGGCCCGGGGGAGCGCGTCGGAGTCGTCCCGCACCTCACAGACCAGCGTTCGGTCGCGCAGCAGCCGCAGCTCGATGTCGCCCGAGGCGTAGCGCAGCGCGTTCGTCACGAGCTCCGACACCGCGAGTTCGGTGCTGAAGGACAGCTCCGCGCAGTCCCAGCGTTCGAGCGTCTCGCGGACACGGACCCGGGCCTCCCGTACCGCGGACGGCAGGGCGGGCAGCCGCCAGGAGACGACATGGCCGGCGGGCAGGCGGCGCAGGCGGGCGATGAGCACGGCGATGTCGTCGCGGTCGTGGTCGGCGTAGGCGCTGTCGAGGGTGGCCTTGGCCAGCTCCTCCAGCGGCCGGAACAGCGCGTCGGCGCCGAACAGCCCCTGCAGGCGGGACAGGCCGTCGTCGATGTCCTGGCCGCGGTTCTCCACGAGCCCGTCGGTGTAGAGGACGAGGACGCTGCCGTCCCCGATGGTGAACGTGCGCGTCTCGATCATCCCTTCGCCGACGCCGAGCGGCGGGGCGGGCGGGACGTCGAGGAACTCGCTGGTGCCATTGGGGCGCAGCAGCAACGGCGGCAGGTGCCCCGCCGAGGCGATCTCGCAGGTGCCGTCGGTCGCGTCGTACACGGCGTACACGCAGGTGGCGAAGGCGGGCTCCCGCTCGCCGATCTCGCGCATCAGCGCGTCGAGCTGCTGCAGGCCGTCCGCGGGGGAGAGCTCGAGGTTGACGATGGTCCGCAGGGCGGTGCGCAGCCGGCCCATCGTCACGGCGGCGCGCACGCCATGACCGGCGACGTCGCCGACGATGAGGGCGACGCGGCCGCCGGGCAGCGCGATCGACTCGTACCAGTCGCCGCCGACCTCGATCAGCTGGTTGCCCGGCAGGTAGCGGTGCCGGACCGCGACGCTGGACGGCGCGGTCAGGCCGGTGGGCAGCATGCTGCGCTGGAGGGTGAGCGCGGTCGCGCGTTCGCGGCTGTAGTGGCGGGCGTTGTCGATGTAGAGCGCGGCGCGGGCGGCGAACTCCATCCCGAGCTCGACGTCGTACGCGTCGAACGCCCGGTGGGCCGAGTTGCGCGTGCAGACGACGAACCCCAGCGTCGTGCCCCGCGCGATGAGCGGCAGCACGACCATGGAGGTGTCGGCGAGGAGCCGGGCGACGGGCTTGCGCCGCCACAGCCGGGCCGTCCGCTTGGCGACCTTCCCGTCGAGGTGGGGCACCAGCACCGGCTCGCCGGTGGCCATGCAGCGGGTGTACGGGGTGTCGGGCGGGTAGGTGAGGACCTCGCCGGTCGGGAAGGCGGCGTTCCATCGGGGGTCGGACTCGTCGGAGGCGAGCGCGACCCGGCGCAGCACCGTGGTGCCGTCCGCCGCGATCGAGGGCTGCTCGTCGGCGGCGACGATGGCCTCCTGGATGAGGACGCCGGCCGAGTTGCAGAAGTGGGGGACGACGACGTCGACGAGCTCGCGGGCCATCTGGTCGAGGTCGAGCGTGGCGCCGATCCGTACGAGCGCGTCGTCCAGCATCGCCCGGCGCATCAGGGCCGGGTCGGTGAAGCGTTCGAGGTCCGTGACGGCGACCCGGATCATCATCAGGTCGACGGGGTCGGCGGCGGTCGTGTGCATCGGCTGGACGGTGACGACGGCGTTGGGCGCGGGGCCGTCCGTGGCGCACAGGCCGAGGACGGCCGTCCGTTCGTGGCGGTCGGCGAGGGCGTCGAGGAGCCCGGCCAGGGCCTCCTTGCTCTCCTCGGTGAACAGGCCGGTCACGTCCGTGCCGACGACCTCCTCCGGGGAGCGGCCCAGCACGCCGGAGGAGTTCTGCCCGCACTGGAGGACCTGGCCGCCCCGGCCGATGCCGAGCACCAGGGTCCTCGCCGAAGAATCGGCCATCCGCCGGAGTCCTTCCTGTGGACCGTCTTCCCCCGGAGTAAAAGTATGACCAAAGCCGCTCCGAGGAGGAAGATCATTGCCGCGCAGGTTCAGCGTGGCGCGAGACCCGTCAGGAGGGCGTCGACGACCCGCTCCGGGAAGTCCTCCGGAACCGGGCCCGCGTCGGCGGCCCGCGTCCGGTGGGTGATCGCCCCCGTGAGCATCCACAGGGTCAGCTCGACGTCCAGGTCGGGCCGCAGATCGCCGGAGGCGGCGCCCCGCCGCAGCACCTCCCGCATGACCTCGCGCCGGGGCTCCATGATCTCTCGGGTGAACCGGTCCATCAGCTCCGGATAGCGTTCGGCGCTGCCGAGGACGCTCCAGTAGCAGTCCACCCGTTTCTTGTCGCTCTTGTCGGCGACGAAGGCCCGGGCCAGGGCGATCAGGTCCTCGCGGACCGACTCGCCGCGCGGCTCGGGCAGCGGCTCCTTCAACGCGGCGAGCGCGTCGATGATGAGCGCCTCCTTGTTGGGCCACCGGCGGTAGATCGTCGTCTTGCCGACGCCCGCCCGCGCGGCCACCGCCTCGATGGAGACGCCCGCCACCCCGCCCTCCTCGGCGAGGAGGTCCAGGGTGGCGTCGACGATCGCCTTGTCCGCGCGCTCGCTGCGCGGCCGCCCGGGCGGCCGCGCGGAGCACGGTTCAGTGGTGTGCGTCATGACGCTTCACCGTCTCACACCTCGACGGCTTCGCGCTGTTCGACCTGGGGAATGTCGGGCGCGGCCGCCGGCCGGCCCGGCATCCACTTCAGGACGACGAGCGCTCCGAGGAAGGCCACCGCGGCGGAGACGGCGGAGGTGATGTGCATCGCGTGGACGAACGAGTCGTGCGCCGGCGGGAGGAGCGCCCGGCCCGCCGTTCCGAGCTTCTCCGCCACCCCGGTGGTGGCGCCGATGTCCGACCCGGCGACGGAGCGCAGCCCCTGGGGCAGCCCGGTCAGGTGCGGCTTCATACCGCTCCGGTAGATCGAGGCGACCAGGGAGCCCAGCAGGGCGGTGCCGAGCGCGACCGAGACCTGACGGGCGATGTTGTTGATGGCCGAGCCGGACCCGGCCTGCTCCCGCGGCAGCACCGACATGACGGCGGTGGTGGCCGGGGTCATCACCAGGGCCATGCCCGCGCCCTGCACGAAGAACGTGATCTCCAGGGTCCAGATCGGGTTGTGCACCGCGGCGAAGTGGTAGCTGAGCAGGGCGAGCGCGACCATCGTCAACCCGGTCGCGGCGACCGGCCGCGCGCCGAACCGGGCGACGAGCCCGGCGCTGCGCGGGGAGAAGATCATCTGGCCGGCGGCCAGCGGCAGCGTGAGCAGGCCCGCCTGGAGCGGGGTGTAGCCGCGGACGTCCTGCAGGTACAGCGAGATGAACAGGAAGACGCCGCCCAGCGCGAAGAACACCAGGGCGATGGCGCCGACGGACGCCGACAGCCGGCCGTCGCGGAACAGCCGCACGTTGAGGGACGGGTGCTCGATCCGCGACTCGTACCAGACGAACACCGCGAGCAGCACCACTCCGGCGAGCACGGAGCCGTACACGGTCGGCGCGGTCACGGTCGCCTTGTCGCCGCCCTCGATGATCCCGTAGGTGAGCAGGATCAGGCCGGCGATCGACAGGAGCACGCCACCGAAGTCGATCTTCGCGCGGATCGGGTTCCGGGACTCGGGGACGAGGAGCGCGATACCGATCACGCCGGCGATGACGACCGGGACGTTGATGAGGAAGACCGAGCCCCACCAGAAGTGGTCGAGGAGCAGGCCGCCGGTGATGGGGCCGATGGCGACGCCGATGCCGACGGCGCCGGCCCACAGGCCGATGGCGCGGGCGCGCTCGTGCGGTTCGAAGACGTTCGTGATGATCGACAGGGTCTGCGGCATGACCGCCGCGCCGCCGAAGCCCATCGCCGCGCGGGCGAGGATCAGCTGGTCGGGGGTCTGTGCCAGCGAGGACAGCAGCGAGGCCAGGCCGAACAGCGTCATGCCGATCATCAGCATGCGCTTGCGGCCGATCCGGTCGCCGAGCACTCCGAACGTGAACAGCAGGCCGGCGAACACGAGCGTGTAGGAGTTGATGGCCCACTCGAGCTGGCCCTGGGTGGCGCCGAGGCCGTCGCGCGGGTCCGCGATCGTCTTCAGGGCGACGTTGAGGATCGTGTTGTCGAGCACGATGACGAGCAGGCTGACGATGAGGACGCCGAGGATGCTCCAGCGTCTCCTCTGAATGGTCTGGGGATCCATGAGGCCCTTCGAAGAGGAATAGATACGAGTCCGTGTCGTTTCTTAACAAGCACAGCCTAGGACGGATTGTTCCGATACGCAACCGTACCGTTTCGAAACCCGAGGGGAAGGTCCGGGCTGTACGACTTGTTGACCTCGTGGGATCATCGATCTCGTCCGGGGACGCCACCGTGGCGCCTCGAGGCTGGAGGTTTCGCATGTCTGTTTCGAGCAGTCGGCCGACCACCCTGTACGGCGGCCAGACCGGACGCCGCGTGACCGTACGCGACATCGCGGCGGCCAAGGAGCGCGGCGAGAAGTGGCCCATGCTCACCGCGTACGACGCGCTCACCGCGCGGGTCTTCGACGACGCCGGGATCCCGGTGCTCCTCGTCGGCGACTCCGCCGGAATGGTGGTCTTCGGTCACGAGTCCACGATCCCCGTCACCGTCGACGACCTCATCCCGCTGACCGCGGCGGTCGTGCGCGGCACCTCCCGCGCCATGGTCGTCGCCGACCTGCCGTTCGGCGCGTACCAGGCCGGCGTGGCCGAGGCCCTGCACACCGGCGCGCGGTTCCTCAAGGAGGCCGGCGCGCACGCGGTCAAGCTCGAGGGCGGCCGGCGGGTCCTCCCGCAGGTGGAGGCGCTGGTCGCGGCGGGCATCCCGGTCATGGCGCACCTCGGCCTCACGCCGCAGTCCGTGAACGCCTTCGGCGGCTACCGCGTCCAGGGACGCGGTGAGGACGGCGAGCGTCTCATGGCCGACGCCAAGGACCTCGAGGCGGCCGGAGCCTTCTCCGTCGTGCTCGAATGCGTGCCCACCGAACTCGCCGACCGCGTCACCGCCGCGCTGTCCATCCCGACGATCGGCATCGGTGCGGGTCCCGGCACCGACGCGCAGGTGCTGGTGTGGCAGGACATGGCCGGCCTCACCCCGCACACCGCCAAGTTCGTCAAGAAGTACGCCGACGTGGCCGGCGTGCTGCGCGGCGCCGTCGAGGAGTACGCCGCGGAGGTCGTCTCGGGTGCCTTCCCCGGCCCCGAACACGGCTACCGCTGATCGCCCGACCGCTTGACCGCCGCCGTCCGCCCGGGTCCGCCGGGCCGGGCGGCGGCGCCTTCTCGTCCGGGTCCGCCAGGTGAGCGGCGGTGCCTCGTCCGGGCGGTCACCGCGGGCTCGGCACGTCATCGCCGCGGGCGACCTCCGGCGCGGAGGGCTCGGCATCGCGTTCGGAGAACAGGAAGATGCCGCCGAGGATGAGGGCTGCGCCGAGGAACCGCCACCGGTCGACGCCCTCGCCGAGGGCGAGCACCGCGGTCGCCAGGCCGAACAGAGGGATGACGTTGAGGATGACGCCCGCGACGGCGACCGTGATCCGGGTGATGGCGTGGTTGTAGAGCAGGAACGCGACCGCCAGGCCGCCGCCGCACACGACCGCGGCGACGAGCCAGTGCCGGGGGCGCGCGGCGGGAGCGGCGATCCCGGCGCCCCACGCCCACTGCCAGAGCATCAGGGGCAGCGTGAAGACCAGGCCGAAGGTGAACTGGTAGGTGGTCACGACCAGCGGCTCGACGTTCGCGACGACGCGGTCCGCCAGGACGGAGTAGCCCGCGGCCGACAGCGAGCCGAGGAGCACCAGCAGGTCGCCGGCCGTGAGCCGTGCCTCCGGATGGGCGCCGCCGAGCGCGGCCACCCCCGCCGTGGCGAGGACGACCCCCGCGACTCCCCGGCCGGTGGGGAGCCTGCGCGCGGCGATCGCGGCCAGCACGACGACGAAACATGACTCGGTCCCGGACAGCAGCGCCGCCTGAGCCGCCTCGATCGAGGTCAGCCCGAGCCCGATCGCGCCATAGCCGATCATCGGCTCGAGCAGGCCGAGCAGGGCCAGGGCGCCCAGTCGCCGCCCGGCCGGGCGGCGATGCCCCTTCGCGAGCAGGACCGCCCAGAGCAGCGCGGTGGCGGCCGCCAGAGTCACGCCGAGCATGGTCATGACCGGTAGGCCCCGCAGCGCGTACTTCTCCCCGGTGGACCAGCAGCCCCAGATCGCCGAGGCGAGGAGCAGCGGCGGTACGCCGCTCCGCCGGCCGACCGCGCTCCCCATCACCCGGCCTCCCCGCTGGGCGGTCCGGCCGGTTCCCGGCCCGATCACCAGGGACGCCGCGGCCGTCCTCTCCGCCCCTGCGGCGGGTCCGTGTGATTCTCGGCGGTGCGCGCTGAGCCGGGCAAGCGATTAACGCGATCGCCGAGGGCGCTCCGGCCCTCGGCGATCGGCCGGGACGGCCCTCGATGATCGGGCGGGACGGCGTCGGTCAGGCGTTCTCGGCGGTCTGCCTCTTCGCGACGCGCGCCGGGTCGGCGGTGCCGGGGGCGACGATCTCCCGCCACTTGTTGGTGATGGGGAGACGGCGGTCGCGGCCGAAGTTCTTCGGGGTGATCTTCGGGCCCGGCGGGTACTGGCGGCGCTTGTACTCGGCCGCGTCGACCAGCCGGATCACCCGCTCGACCAACTCGGGGTCGTGACCGGCGGCGATGAGGCCGTCGCGGCCCATGTCCTTCTCGACGTAGTCGTCCAGGAGCGCGTCGAGGATGTCGTACGGCGGGAGCGAGTCGGTGTCGAGCTGGCCGGGACGCAGCTCGGCGGACGGCGGCTTGTCGATGATGTTCTGCGGGATCGGCGGGGTCTCGGACGGGCGCGTGAACGGGTGGGCTCCGTCGGTCCGCTCGTTGCGCCACGTGGACAGCGCGAAGACCGTGACCTTCGGCACGTCCTTGATCGGCCCGTATCCGCCGGCCGAGTCGCCGTACAGCGTGGAGTAGCCGGTGGCCAGCTCGCTCTTGTTCCCGGTGGTCAGGACCAGGTGGCCGTGCTCGTTGGACAGGCCCATGAGGATGTTGCCGCGGACCCGCGCCTGGAGGTTCTCCGCGGCCAGGCCGTGCAGCTCCAGCTCCGCCTCGTACGCGTCGACCATGCCGCGGATCGGCACCGTACGCGAGTGGATGCCCTGCCGCTTGACCAGGTCCTCCGCGTCGGTGATCGAGTGGTCGCTGGAGTAGCGGCTCGGCATGAGGACGGCGTGCACGTTGTCCGGGCCGATCGCGTCGGCGGCGATCGTGGCCACGAGCGCGGAGTCGATGCCGCCGGACAGGCCGAGGATGACCGAGCGGAAGCCGTTCTTGCGGACGTAGTCGCGCACGCCGAGCACGAGCGCGCCGTACACCTCGCCGAGGTCGCCCAGCGGCTCGGCGCAGGGCGGCTCCTCCGGGGTGTACGCCGGCAGCGGGTCCGGAGACAGCAGCACGCGCTCGATGGTGATGGTGGTGCCGTCGCGCCCGTCCGCGGGCGTCTCGCCCGGCGTGAACTCCGCCGGGGCGGCGGGCAGATCCAGGTCGGCGACGAGCAGGTCCTCGGTGAACTGCGGGCCGCGGGCGACCAGCCGGCCCTCGCCGTCCACGATGACGGAGTCGCCGTCGAAGATGAGCTCGTCCTGGCCGCCGACCAGGTTGACGTAGGCGAGCGCGCACCCGGCCTCGCGGGCACGCCGCGCGCACAGCTCCAGGCGCACGTCGTCCTTGTTGCGCTCGTACGGCGAGGCGTTCGGGGTGACGAGCAGCTGGGCGCCGGCGTCGCGGGCCACCGCGACCGGCCCGCCCTCCTGCCACAGGTCCTCGCAGATCGCCACGGCGACGTCGACGCCGTGGAACCGGAAGACGGGCAGCCGGTCGCCGCGGACGAAGTAGCGGTACTCGTCGAAGACGCCGTAGTTCGGCAGGTGGTGCTTCGCGGTGCGCACGACGACCCGGCCCTGGTACAGCACCGCCGCCGCGTCCAGGGGCGCGCCGGCGGGCTGGCCGACGCGGTCCACGACGTCGCCGCGCCGGTCGAGGTAGCCGAGCACGACGGCCAGCTCGCCGAGACCCTCGTCGGCGAGCCGCCGGGCGGTCGCCTCCAGGGTGGCGATCGACGCGTCCACGAACGACTTGCGCAGCGCGAGGTCCTCCACCGGGTAGCCGGTGAGGAACATCTCGGGGAAGACGACGAGGTGCGCGCCGCGGTCGGCGGCGCGCCGGGTCCATTCGACGGTCAGGTCGGCGTTGCCGGTGAGGTCGCCGACGGTCCCGTTCACCTGAGCGAGTGCGATACGAAGCTGTGCCACGCCTTTGAGACTAGACGGGACGTACGGGGCGGTGTTCCCAGGGACCGGAGGGCCGGGTGTCACGTCCGGCGGTCGCGCGGCGGCGACGCCAGCATGCGCACCTCGGGGAACAGCAGCGGGACGAGGACGACGAGGACCTGCAGGGTCCCGGCGGTCCAGAGCGTCGTCCGCAGGCCGAAGCAGCCCGCCACGGGCGCCACCAGCGCCAGGCCGAGGGGCTGGCAGGCGAGCGCCCCCGCCCACTCGTAGGCGCAGACGCGCGACAGGGCCGTGGCCGGGATGTGGTGCTGCAGGGCCGTCTCCCACAGCGTGTTGAAGACCATGAGGACGAGCCCGCCGCAGAACGCCGCGATCGCGATGCCGGCCACCGTGAGCCCGGCGGCCAGGGCGAGGGTCGGGCAGGCGAACATCACCATGATCGCCACTCCGGAGCGCAGCGGGTACCGCGGCCGTACGCACAGCGCGATCGCGCCGCCGCCGAGGCAGCCCGCGCCGAACGTCGCGGAGATCAGCGCCCACGCGCCCGCGCCGCCGAACGACCGGGCGCTCACCGTGGGGCCGAGCACCGAGAAGGCCCCGTACAGCAGGTTCACCAGGGAGGCGGCCACGATGACGCTCCACACCCACCGCCGGGAGCGGAACTCCCGCCAGCCGTCGGCGAGTTCGCGGGCGAACCTCTGCGGCCGGTCGCCCCCGGCCCGCCGCAGCCGCAGCCGGGACAGGCACGCGGCGCTGACCGCGAACGTCGCCGAGTCCGCGGCGAGCGCCCAGCCCGGGCCGGCGCCGACGACCAGGGCACCGGCCAGCGCGGGCCCGGTGAGGAGCGACGTGGACAGCGCCAGGACCCGCAGGGCGTTGGCGGGCTGCCGCTGCTCGGGTCGCGTCGTCGCCTGCACGACCCCGGCGACGGCGGGCCCGGAGACCGCGGCGGCGATCCCGTGCACCGCCTGGAGGACCACGAGATGCCAGATCCGGGCGGCGCCGCTGATCAGGAGGGTTGCCGCGACGCCCTGGATGACGGCGCGGACGAGGTCGGAGCCGAGCATGAGCGAGTGGCGAGGCAGGCGGTCGGCGATGACGCCGCCGATCAGCGTGAACAGCACCTCTGCCGCCGAGCCGGCGGCGAGGACGACCCCGAGGTCGAGGGCGCGCCCGGTCAGGCCGAGGACGGCGAAGGCGAGGGCGGGGGCGACCATCCCGTCGCCCAGCATGGAGGTGCACTGGCCGAGGAAGAACCAGCGGAAGTCACGCTCCCGGAGCACGGACAGCCCGCGCACCAGGCCACAGGACCTCGGACCCTGCACCATTCAGCTCGTACGCCGCCTCGAAGGGGGTTAACCTCCTGAAGTTAGACATTTCACAACATTCGGTCAATCCCTAGCGTGCTCGCGCCGACAGGACCAGGCGTTCATGAGTTGAACGCATAACTCCGAGCCGAGCCGATTACGTGTTCATGCCTTGACCGAATCGCTTACGCGAGGGACAGTGAGGCCGCAGCCTCCCGACTGCGCGCTCATGGCTCCGCCCCCGCTCTCGGAAGAGAGGTCCCTATGAGTGCGACCCCCGCCAGGCGAGGCAGGCTCCGCCTGCGAGCGACCCTCGCCCTGCTGTCCTCCCTCGTCGTCGCGGGCGCCGTGGCGACCGTCACCCCCGGCGCGGCCCGCGCCTCCGTGCCCGATCCTCCCTCCGGCTGGACGACCGTGTTCAGCGACGACTTCAACGGCGCCGCGGGCTCCGGCGTCGACACCGCGAACTGGCAGTACACGACCGGGACGAGCTACCCCGGCGGCCCCGCGAACTTCGGCACCGGGGAGGTCGAGACGATGACCTCCTCGACCTCGAACGTCTCCCTCGACGGCGCGGGGAACCTGCGCATCACCCCGCAGCGCGACGGCGCCGGGAACTGGACCTCCGGCCGGATCGAGACCCGGCGCTCGGACTTCCAGCCGCCCGCCGGCGGGAAGCTCCGGGTCGAGGCGCGGATCCAGATGCCGGACGTCACCGGCACGGCGGCCCACGGCTACTGGCCCGCGTTCTGGATGCTCGGCGCCCCGTACCGCGGCAACTGGTGGAACTGGCCGGGCATCGGCGAACTCGACATCATGGAGAACGTTCAAGGCATCAACAACGAGTGGGCCACGATGCACTGCGGCACCAGCCCCGACGGCCCGTGTCACGAGACGAACGGCATCAGTGGCCAGCGCGCCTGCTCTCCGACGACCTGTCAGGCCGCGTTCCACACTTACGCCCTCGAATGGGACCGCAGCACCAGCCCGGAACAAATGCGGTTCTACCTCGACGGCGTCAACTTCCACACCGTGCGCGCCGACCAAATGGACGCCACCACCTGGGCCAACGCGACGAATCACGGCTACTTCGTCATCCTGAACCTCGCGATGGGCGGCGGGTTCCCGGCGGCGTACGGCGGCGGCCCGGACTCCGGCACCGTCCCCGGCCACTCCATGCTGGTCGACTACGTGGCGGTCTGGCAGACCGGTGGCGGGAGCACGCCCCCGCCGCCCCCACCGGGGAACCGCGACGCCTACACGCCGGTCCAGGCCGAGTCCTACGACCAGCAGTCCGGCCTGGCCACGGAGACGACGACCGACAGCGGCGGCGGCCAGGACGTCGGGTGGGCCGCGAACGGCGACTGGGCGCTGTACAAGGGCGTCGACTTCGGCTCCACGCCCGCGACGCAGTTCTACGCGCGGGTCGCGAGCGGCGCCGCCGACGGCGTGAGCGGGCTGGTCGAGGTGCGTCTCGACAGCCGGTCCAACGCGCCGATCGGAAGCTTCGCCGTCGGGAACACCGGCGGCTGGCAGAGCTGGCGCACGGTCCCGGCCAACATCGCCGGGGTCACCGGCACGCACGACGTGTACCTGACCTTCACCAGCGGCCAGCCCGCCGACTTCGTCAACGTCAACTGGTTCGACTTCGGTCACTGAGACGTGCGGGCGCGGGGCGTCCACCGGTTTCCCGCCCCGCCCGCCTCGCGCCCGCACCCTTTCCGGCCGATCCCCTTCCACTGCGCCAGGGCTCGTCGTCCCTCCTACGACGCCGGCGCCCGTCGCCCCGCCTACGGTGCCGGGGCCTGTCGTCTCTCCTACGGCGCCGGGCCTGTGTCGTCCCGTCTTCACGGCATCAGGGCCCGTCGCCGCCGGACCGCGGGGCCGAGCGCGAGCGCGCCGCAGGCGGCGACCCCGCACAGGACGGCGCAGGCGAGCCACGGCGACCAGGGGGCCAGACCGAGCAGCCCGCCGCCGAGCGGCGGGCCGAGCAGGGACGCGGCCGCGAACGCCGTGCCGTACAGCCCGCTGTAGCGCCCCCGCAGGTGCGCGGGCGCCAGGTCCGCGATGATCGCGGTGGACACCGCCGCGAAGAGGACCTCGCCCAGCGTCCACACCAGGACCGTCGCCCCGAACGCCCAGGCCGACGACGCGAACGCGGTCAGCCCGAACCCGGCCCCGACCACGGCCATGCCCGCAGCCAGGACCCGGCTGTGGTCACGGCGGCCGAGCCAGGCGCCGAGCAGCGGCTGGACGACGACGATCCCGATGCCGTTGAGGGCCATCGCGAAGCCGTACGCCGACGGCGGGAGCCCCGCGTGCCGCATCGCCAGCGGGAGCGTCGAGTAGGACTGCATGTAGACGATGCCGTAGCAGAGGACGACCAGCACCGAGGCGACGGCGACGCGGTCCCGGAGGACGTCCACGAGCCCGCCGGGTTCGCGCTCCGCGCGCCGGCCGCGGGTCTCGGGCACCGCCCGCCAGACCAGGAGACCGCACATCACGGACGTGGCCGCGTCGATCCAGAACAGCCAGGAGAAGCCGGCGCGCGACAGCGTCCCGCCGAGCACCATCGCGACCGCGAAGCCCAGGTTGATCGCCCAGAACAGCAGGCCGAACGCGCGGGTCCGCTCGGCGGGCCCGACCAGGTCGGCCAGCAGCGCCTGCGAGGCCGGGCGGAACGCGTCGATCGTCAGGCCGAGCACGAACACCAGCACGATCAGGACCGGGGTCGCGGTCGTGTACCCGAGCGCGAGCATCGCGGCGGCGGTGGCCAGCATCCCGCCGGTCAGCGTGGCCCGCCGCCCGACCCGGTCGGCGAGCACTCCGCCGACGACCTGGGAGATGATCGAGCCGAGGCCGAACAGCGCGAGCACGAGCCCGGTCGCGCCGGCCGACAGGCCGCGCACCCCCGTGAGATAGAAGGCGAGGAACGGCTCGACCATCGTGCCGAGCCGGTTGACGAAGCTGCCGGTCCACAGCGCCCAGAAGCCCGGCGGCAGGCCACCGACCCGCGTGTGCAGGAACGCGGGGAGCCGGGTGGGCGGCGGAGCGGGCTTCTCGTCGACGGAGGTCATGGCGGAATGGTCGACAACACCGGCGCCCGGCTGGAACTCTTTTAGCGGTGCCTGAATGATCGAAGCCTGATGATCGAATTCCTCTTCGCCCCGGACGACGTCGCGCGCGTCCGGTTCGCGTTCTCGCCCCTCTGGGAGCTCATGCACAGCCTGCGCGTGCTGGCCGACCCGTCCCGGCGCGCGTTGCATCTGCCGTGGGTGCGCGCCGTACGGCCCCGGCTGCGGGGGCTCGACCTGACGCCGTTGCACGCGCTCGTCCCCGCGGACGGGTACATGCCCGACTTCCTGACCCCGCCTCCGGCGTCCCCGCTCCCGGACTTCGCCGCCGAACTGGCGCGGGTGCGGGCCACGCCCCCCGGCCGGGTCGCCGTGGAGATCCGGGACGTCGGGAGGCGGGCCGTGGAGCCGGCGTCGTTGCGCGCGCGGCGCCGGGCGATGGCGGAGGAGCCCGAGCGCGCCCTCGCCCAGGTGGCGGACCTGATCGCGGCCTACTGGGAGGCGGCGCTGGAGGACTCTTGGCCGAGGATGCGGGCGCTGCTGGAGGCCGACGTGCTCCGGCGGTCCCGCGCCATGACCGAGCGCGGGGCGGAGGGGCTGTTCGCCGGCCTGCACGAGGCGGTGCGCTGGCACGGTGACCGGCTCGCCGTCCAGCGCCGGTGGCACCATCGCGGTCCGCTGGCCGGGCGCGGGCTGGTGCTGGTGCCGAGCGCGTTCGTCTGGCCGGCCGTCTCGGTGATGACCCCGCCGTACCAGCCGATGCTGAGCTACCCGGCGTACGGCGTCGCGACGTTGTGGGAGACCGCTCCGGCGGCGCCTCCGGACGCCCTCGCGGCACTGATCGGGCGGCGTCGCGCGTCGCTGCTGCTCGCGCTGACGGTCCCGGCGTCGACGACGGAGCTCGCCAGGCGCCTGGCGGTGACCCCCGGTGCGATCAGCCAGCACCTGGGCGTCCTGCGCGCCTGCGGTCTGGTGACCGGCCACCGGGTCGGCAGGCGCGTCCTGTACTCGCGCACGGCGGCCGGCGACGCGCTCGCGGAGGCGGGCGGCGCGGCCCATGGTGACGCGCTCGATGGCGGTGGCGGGGGAGACGTCGCGGGCGACGGCCCGCGATGACGCGCCGCGGGAGCGGATGGCGCGATCGGCATGGACGTGACGGTGCGCAACTGGTTGACTCTTCCGAGTGAGTGGGACGGATGGAGCGTCGTACCCCCCTCGGAGGCACCGTGCACCTGTTCACTCTCTCCCGGGCGTGCGCCGTGCCCGCGACGGCGGTGGCCGCCTGCCTGTTCGCCGGGTGCGCGCCGCCCGGTCAGACCGTGCGGGGCGTCCACCTGGTCGCCCGCGGCAGGCTCACCACCTGCACGCACCTGCCGTACGCCCCGTTCCAGTTCCAGCGGGGCAGGGCGGTGGTCGGCTTCGACGTGGACCTGATCGACCTGGTGGCCCGGCGGCTGGGCGTGCGGCAGAAGATCGTCGACACGCGGTTCACCGCCATCACCTCGGGCGAGGTGTTCGCGGTCGCGGCCTGCGACGTGGCGGCCGCCGGCACGACCATCGACCCGCGGCGGGCCGCCGTGATCGACTTCTCCCGGCCGTACTTCGACTCCGGGCAGGTGCTGATGGCCCGCCGTGACGCGCGGATCACCCCGGACGCCCTGGGGCCGAACGGGCCGCGGGTCGGTGTGGTCGTCGGCACGACGGGGCAGGCGTACGCGCGCCGCCGGGGATGGCAGACGAAGGGCTATGAGAACGCCACGACGGAGCTGGACGCGCTGCGCACCGGTCAGGTCGACGCGCTCGTCCAGGACGATCCGGTCGTGCGCTACTGGCTCACCGACGAGGCCAACGCGGACTTCACGCTCGTCCCGGGGATGCTCACCCACGAGAAGTACGGCTTCGCCGTGCGCAAGGGCCACAACCCGGCGCTGCTGCGGCTGATCGACGACGTCATCGCGCAGATCCGGCGGGACGGCACCTACCGGCGGACGTACGAGCGCTGGATGGGCCCGATGCCGCCCCAGACCACCGCGTGACATAGCCGGGATGAGCCGGCGGCCGGAATCGGCCATGCCGTCGTCGCCGCGTCGGAGACCATGATCGACTTAGAGGTCGCCGATGGGGGAGTCCGATGCGCAGAGTGGCCGTCATCGCGGCCGGCCTGATCATCCTGGTGGCGGCGGCCGCGTTCTCGTGCGCCGCCTTACGAGGACCGAGCGGTCCGGCGACGCCGGAGGAGGCCTCGCGCGCCTACTTCCGCGCCTGGAGCTACGGGGACTTCTCGGCGATGCGGCGGCTCGTCGACGACCCGCCCGGAGACTTCGCCGACCGGCACCGCGCCCTGTCCCATGCGCTGCGCGTCGACGCGGTGGACTTCACCCCCGGCCGGCTCGTACGGCAGGGCGACGAGGCGTCCGTCGACTACGGCGTCACCCGGCACCTGACCGGAGTCGGCGACTGGAGCTTCCGCGCGACCCTCCGGCTCGCGCGCCGCGACGGCGCGTGGCGGGTCCTGTGGTCGCCGGCCACGCTGCACCCCGCCCTGGTCGACGGCGGCGCGTTGGCCCTGACCCGGTCCGACGCCGCGTCGGGAGCGCCGGTCGCCGCGGACGGCCGGCCCCTGCCCGACGACAGCGGCGCCCAGCCGTACCTCGCCGACGTCGGCGGACGGTACGGCGAGGATGACGGCGTCCCCGGCTGGGTGGTGCAGGTCCGGAACCCGGGACGGCCGGCGCGGCAGCTGAAGGTCTTCCCCGGTCATGGCGCGGAACCCGTCCGTACGACCATCGACCGGCGCGCGCAGGCCGCCGCCGACGCGGCCGTGGGATCGGCGTCGGCCGCACTCGTCGCGATCCGCCCCTCGACGGGGGAGATCGTGGCGGTCTCCGACCGGCTGCCCGACGCCGAGAGCGCGTTCCAGGGGCTGTATCCGCCGGGGTCGACGTTCAAGGTGGTCGTCGCGGCGGCGCTGCTGGACGGCGGGATGACGCCGGCGAGCGCGGTCGACTGCCCGGCCGTGACGGTCGCCGGGCAGCGCACGATCCACAACCACGGCGGGCTGGCGCTCGGCCGGGTCCCGCTCGCCGACGCGTTCGCGGAGTCCTGCAACACGACGTTCGCGAAGCTCGGGGTGGCGGCGGGAACGGACCGGATCCGGCAGAGCGCCACGGCGTTCGGCTTCGGCGCGCACTTCGACACGGGGACCGACACGGCGTACTCCGGTGACTTCCTGGACCCGGGCGGCGACAACGGGCTGGCCGAGGCGTCGATCGGGCAGGGCAGGGTCCAGGCGACCCCGCTCGCCATGGCGGTCGTCGCCGCGGCCGTGGCCGACGGCTCGTACCGGCCGCCGAGGATGGTCCCCGCGCATCTCGTGCACGCGGGAACGGCCCGGCCGCTGCCGTCCTCGGTCGTCGGGGGGCTGCGGTCGATGATGCGCGCGGTCGCCACCCGGGGCACCGCGGCCCACGCCGGACTTCCGGCGGGCACGGCGGGCAAGACGGGGACGGCCGAATATGATGCCCAAGGCCATACGCACGCGTGGTTCATCGGCTACCGGGGCGATCTGGCCTTCGCCGTCTTCGTCCTCCACGGCGGGGACGGCGGGCAGGTGGCCGGGCCGGTGGCGGCTCGCTTCCTTGCTTTGATCAAGTCGTGACCCGCTGACGTTTCCGCAGGTGGCGAGCGATATGACATAGTCGGACAGTTATTTGTCCTGGTTATGGAGGAATTGTGGCTATCAGTCGTCGGCTCGCCGCCGCCACCGCCGGGCTCTGCGCGGCCGCCCTCGCCCTCACCGCCTGCGGTGGCGGAGGCGGCGGAGCGACGGTCCAGGGCGCCAAGCTGGTGAAGAAGGGCAAGCTGACCACCTGCACCCACCTGCCGTACCCGCCGTTCCAGTCGGCGCAGGGCGGCAAGGTCGTCGGCTTCGACGTGGACATCATCGACCTGGTCGCCAAGAAGCTCGGCGTGACCCAGCAGGTCGTCGACACCCCGTTCGAGACGATCAAGTCGGGGACCGCACTGAACGCCGGCAAGTGCGACGTCGCCGCCGCGGGCATGACGATCAAGCCGGAGCGGGCGAAGTACATCGACTTCACCAAGCCGTACTTCAACGCGACTCAGGCGCTCATGGCCAAGAAGGGCGTGACCTACGCGTCGCTGGACGACGTCAAGGCCAAGAAGCTCAAGGTCGGCTCCCAGGCGAGCACCACCGGTGAGGACTACGTCCACTCCAAGGGCATCGACTCGAAGTCCTTCAAGGACTCCGCCAGCCTCCTCAACGGGCTGCGCAGCGGCCAGGTCGACGTGATCATCGAGGACTACCCGGTCGTGCAGGGCTGGCTGAAGGACCCGGCGAACTCCGCGTACGGCGTCGCGGCCAGCCTCAACACCGGTGAGCAGTACGGCTTCGCCGTCCGCAAGGGCAAGAACCCCAAGCTGCTCGCGCTGATCAACCAGACGATCGACGAGGCGCGCCAGGACGGCGACTACAAGAAGATCTACGAGAAGTGGATCGGCCCGATGCCCGCGAACGCCTGAGCCCGGTCCTGACCGATCCGAGAGGCCGCAATGACTGAACACGCGGAGGCGGCGCCGCGGCTGACCCGCAGGCAGCGCCGCCGGATGATCCTGGGCGGCGAGTACGGCATCTTCATCGTCGCCGTCGTGCTGGTCGTGTCCCTGGCGAACTGGGGGGCGCTCAAGACCAACTTCGCCGAATGGCGGGTCGCCAAGACGCTGTTCCCCGACATCATCACGGTCGCGCTGCGCAACACCCTGCTGTTCACGGTCACCGGGTTCGCGCTCGGCCTGGCGGCCGGCCTGGTGCTGGCGCTGATGCGGCTGTCGTCGGTGCCGCCGTACCGCTGGTTCGCCATCGCCTACATCGAGGTGTTCCGCGGACTGCCCGCGCTGCTCATCTTCATCTTCGTGGGCACCGGCGTCCCGCTCGCCTTCCCGGGGGTCAACTTCCCCGGCGGCGTGTACGGCCAGGCCGCCCTCGCCCTGGGAGCGGTCTCGGCGGCGTACATGGCCGAGACGATCCGGGCCGGCATCGAGGCCGTGCCGCGCGGCCAGATGGAGGCGGCGCGCACGCTCGGCATGTCGCACGGGCGCGCGATGCGCTCGATCGTCATCCCGCAGGCGCTGCGCATCGTGATCCCGCCGCTGACCAACGAACTGGTCCTGCTGTTCAAGGACTCGTCCCTGGCGCTGTACCTGGGCGTCACGCTGCAGCAGCGGGAGCTGTCCAAGCTCGCCCAGGACGTGACCGGCCAGCAGGGCAACACCACGCCGATCATCGTCGCCGCCCTCTGCTACCTCATCATCACCATCCCGCTCGGCCACCTGGCGCGGCGGCTGGAGGCCCGGCAGAAGAGGGGGCAGCGGTGACGACCGTGAACACCACCGCGGCGGTCCAGGTCGCCGGGCTGCAGAAGGCGTTCGGGGACCTGGAGGTGCTGCGCGGCATCGACTTCGAGGTCGCGCGCGGCGAGGTCGTGTGCATCATCGGGCCGTCCGGGTCCGGCAAGTCCACGCTCCTGCGCTGCGTCAACCTCCTGGAGGAGCCCACCGCCGGGCAGGTGTACGTCGGCGGCGTGGAGCTGACCGACCCGGACGTGGACATCGACGCGGCGCGCCGCCGCGTCGGCATGGTGTTCCAGCAGTTCAACCTGTTCCCGCACCTGTCGGTGCTCGGCAACGTCACCATCGCCCAGCGCAAGGTGCTGCGGCGCTCCGCGGACGAGGCCGACCGGATCGCGCGCGACAACCTCACCCGCGTCGGGCTGGCCGACAAGGTGGACGCCTACCCCGCGCAGCTGTCCGGCGGCCAGCAGCAGCGGGTCGCCATCGCCCGCGCGCTGGCCATGGGCCCGGACGTCATGCTCTTCGACGAGCCGACCTCCGCGCTCGACCCCGAGCTCGTCGGCGACGTGCTCGGCGTCATGCGCAGGCTGGCCATCGAGGGCATGACGATGCTGGTCGTCACGCACGAGATGAGCTTCGCCCGCGAGGTCGCCGACCGGGTCGTCTTCATGGACGGCGGCGTCATCGTCGAGGAGGGGCCGCCGTCGAAGGTCATCGGCGACCCGACGCACGATCGCACGCGCAGGTTCCTGTCCCGCGTGCTCGACCCGGCCGCCGCCGAGGTCGAGGAAGCGTAAGCGAGCAGGCGGTGACGCGTGGGAGCATCGGCTGCTCCCGCGCCTCACCGCCGACGTTCCCGCCGGGAGGACGGCCGGTCTCAGGCGGGCGTCAACGGGGCAGCGGGCTGGTGCCCTCGATGCGCACGGACCGCAAGGCGTCGGGCCGGAGGCCGAGCAGCGTCAGGATGCTCGGCGCGATCTGCGTCGTGCGCACCTGCCGGGCGATCGTTCCGTTCCGGAACCCCGGGCCCGCGGTGACCAGAGCGACGTGCGTGTCCTCCGGGTTGAAACCACCGTGCTCGGCGATCTTGCTGCCCGGCTTGGTGTAGACGACGCCGGGCTTGGTGATCACGACGAGGTCGGGCACCCGGGGGTCACGGCGCGGGTCGCCGAATCGCCGGACGATGTCCTTGCCGACGAGCACCTTGGCGATCCCGGCCTTGGCCGCCTGCTTGCGCAGCGCCGCCGCGGCGGCGGGTGCCTTGGACTGGTCGGTCAGCCAGAGCAGCGCCCCGTCGTCCTGCGTCGCCTGGGCGACGAGCCCCGGCTTGACCGCGTTGACGATGCCGGGCAGGACGTCCTTGCCAACGATCTTCAGCTTGCTCTTGTCGATCGGCGACTGGCCGTGCTTCGCGGTCACGATGACGTCGGTCGAGCCGAGCAGGTGCTGACGCCCCAGTTCGGTGACCATGCGGCCGATCGAGGCGTCGGTGTGGTCGAGCGCCTCGGCGAGCTCGGGGCCGGGCGTGCCGCCGGCCTGGTAGCCACCGGCCGGGTCCTTCTGGGCCACGCTGACGGCCTGGAAGTTCATGCCGAAGACCGCCGGTACCGCCGCGCGGTGGGCGCCGGTGTGGTCGTACCCGTCGATCTCGTGGACGATCCCGGTGACCTTCAGGTCGTCGTTGCCCGCGGTGCCGGACGCCGGCACCGAGGCGACCTCGGGCGTGTAGAGGTCGTCGACGCCCTTGCCGGACGGGCCGTTGACGAGGTCGTAGGCGAGGTGCTTGTCGCTCCAGGCGGTGCGCAGACCGGCCTTCTTGACCACCTCGAAGATGGTGTTGACCCGCAGGTAGGAATGCGGGGCGACCGGCGCGCAGCCCTTCGCCGGGTCGCGGGGGAACTTCGCCGGGTCGAGGCCGCCGCCACCGTCCACCTTCGTCGAGTCGCGGTCGATGGTCTCGTCGTACAGGACCTCGGTGCCCTTGGTCGTGCAGTTCGACCCGGGGGCGGCCAGGGAGCGGTCGTAGCTGTCGTCGTAGTAGACGCCGGTGCTACGCGGCGTGCCGCCGGTCACCATCGACAGCAGGCCGGGGAAGGAGTCGGACGGGCTGGTGGTCGAGGCGTTCGCGTACGACGTGCCGCGCCGCAGCAGCCCGGCGAGGGCGGACTTCGGGTGCGCGGCCGCGTAGCGGACCAGGTCGGACTGGTGCAGGCCGTCGATGCTCAGCAGCAGCACGTGCCGGGCCGCGGGCGTCGCAGGGGCGGCCTGTGCGGTCATCGGCACGACGACCGCCGCCGCGGCGAGCCCGCCGAGCGCACCGGCGATAAGGCGTTTCCTCAATGACACTCCTTTGATGAGGGCCGGAGATCGGCCATACCTACATCTAGGGGCGGGAAGCGGACGTTCAGGGTGCGGCGCCCGTCCGGAGGTTGAACTCCGTCCGGAAGAGCCGTGTACGGCGGGTCAAAGCACGGCAAACCAGGGGCTCGCGCGCATCGACTCGGGGAACGAACGCGCCGGATGCTCGGTGATGGCCGAGTCCTGCCCGGGCGAATGCCGGAAGTGCCGCGCCGGGACGCCCTTTGCCGAGCATGCCGCTCGCCAGAGCGCCCGATGAGGCCTGCCTCGGGCGCAGAGGTCGGGAGGTGTCCTCGGGGAGCGTTCACAGGTCGCGACCTTGTAACGTGACCGAAACATGGGCGCGGCACACTGATAGAACGCCAGAGTTGTCGTTCGAAGGTCACAAAGGGGATCGGTTTTGGACCGTCAGCAGGAGTTCGTGCTCCGCACGCTCGAGGAGCGCGACATCCGCTTCATCCGGCTGTGGTTCACCGACGTGCTCGGATTCCTCAAGTCCGTCGCGGTGGCCCCCGCCGAGCTGGAGCAGGCGTTCGCCGAGGGCATCGGATTCGACGGCTCGGCCGTCGAGGGGTTCGCTCGCGTGTATGAGGCCGACATGCTCGCCAAGCCGGATCCGTCGACGTTCCAGGTGCTGCCGTGGCGGGCGGAGTCGCCGGGCACCGCCCGGATGTTCTGCGACATCCTCATGCCGGACGGCTCGCCGAGCTTCGCGGACCCGCGTTACGTCCTCAAGCGCACTCTGGGCCGCGCGGCCGACCTCGGGTTCACCTTCTACACCCACCCCGAGCTGGAGTTCTACCTGCTCGGCAAGGCGCCGGACGACGGCAGCGAGCCGACGCCGGTCGACCTCGGCGGCTACTTCGACCACACGCCGCACCGCGCCGCGCACGACTTCCGGCGCAACGCCATCATGATGCTGGAGTCGATGGGCATCTCCGTCGAGTTCAGCCACCACGAGGGCGGCCCGGGCCAGCAGGAGATCGACCTGCGCTACGCCGACGCGCTCACCACGGCCGACAACATCATGACGTTCCGCCTGGTGATGAAGGAGGTCGCGCTCGAGCAGGAGGTGCACGCCTCCTTCATGCCGAAGCCCTTCACCGAGTACCCGGGCTCGGGCATGCACACCCACATGTCGCTGTTCGAGGGCGACCGCAACGCCTTCTACGAGCCGGGCGCCGAGTACCAGCTCTCCAAGGTCGGGCGCGCGTTCATCGCCGGCCTGCTCCGGCACGCCGCCGAGATCACCGCGGTCACCAACCAGTGGGTCAACTCCTACAAGCGCCTGTGGGGCGGCGTCGGCGCGTCCGCCGGGGCCGGCGGCGAGGCCCCGCCGTACATCTGCTGGGGCCACAACAACCGCTCCGCGCTGGTGCGCGTGCCGATGTACAAGCCGCAGAAGGGGCACGCGACCCGCATCGAGTTCCGCGCGCCGGACACCGCCTGCAACCCCTACCTCGCCTTCGCCGCGATCCTGGGCGCAGGCCTGCGGGGCATCGAGCAGGGCTACGAGCTCCCGCCGGGCGCCGAGGACGACGTGTGGGCGCTGACCGCGGCCGAGCGCCGTGCGATGGGCATCGAGCCGCTGCCGCAGAGCCTGGACGAGGCCATCACCGCCATGGAGCGCAGCGAGCTGGTCGCCGAGGTCCTCGGCGAGCACGTGTTCGACTTCTTCCTGCGCAACAAGCGCGCGGAGTGGGAGGACTACCGCCGCCAGGTCACCGAGTACGAGCGCCGCCGCTATCTGTCGGTGCTCTGAGGCGTTCCGATCATCTCCATCGCGACGGCGAGGCCCGTCGTGCGGCGCTGCTCGTCGGTGATGTCGTAGTCGTCGAAGGCGAAGAGCGCGATGTTCAGCCCGAAGATCGCCATCGCCGACTTGAGCTGCTCGGTGAGCGGGGCCTTCCGGTCGGCGAGCAGCTCGATGAGGGCCCTGACCCGGCACTTGAGCTTCTCGCCGACCGCCAGTTCGCGCATGGTGGTCTGGTTCTCGTGCGCGAAGCGCATGATTCCGGGCGCCGAGGTGTACAGGTGGTCGGCGTAGCGGCGCACGATCTCCTGCCGCGTCTCCACGGTCGGCGGCTGGGCCTGACCCCAGGCGATGAGGTCGTCGAGCCTGGCGAGGGCGTCGTCGAACAGGCTGACGATGATGTCCTCTTTGGTCTTGAAGTGGTAGTACAGCGCCGCCTTGGTGACGTGCAGCCGCTCGGCGATCTCCCGTAGGGAGGTCTTCTCGTATCCGTGTTCGGCGAACAGCTCCAGCGCAACCGCCTGGATCCGCGCCCGGGTGTCGCCGCGGGGTTCGCCCATGATGAGACTCCGTCCAAACCAAACTAACTTGACGACCGGCTAGTTCCTAACTTACCGTACGGCAGGTAAAGAAACTAGCCGGTCGACAAGTAAGCAGTCGGCCACAGAGAGAGGTTACCGATGGCGGGGACGAACACGGCGGAGTCAGCGCCACCAGGCGCGGCGGAGCCGAGAAGCACGCGATCCATCTACATCGCGATCATCGGCCTGATGCTCGGCATGTTCCTCGCGATGCTCGACAACCTGATCGTCGGCACGGCGCTGCCGACGATCGTCGGCGACCTCGGCGGTCTCAGCCACCTCGCCTGGGTCGTCACCGCCTACACTCTCGCCACCGCGGCCGCGACGCCGATCTGGGGCAAGCTCGGCGACCTGTACGGCCGCAAGGGCATGTTCATGGCGTCCATCGTCGTCTTCCTCGCGGGCTCCATGCTGTCCGGGCTGTCGCAGAGCATGGGCCAGCTCATCGGGTTCCGCGCGCTGCAGGGCCTCGGCGCCGGCGGCCTCATGGTCGGCGCCTTCGCGATCATCGGTGACCTGGTCCCGCCGCGCGAGCGCGGCCGGTTCCAGGCGATCATCGGCGGGATGATGCCCATCGCCTTCGTCGGCGGCCCGCTGATCGGCGGGTTCCTCACCGACCACCTGAGCTGGCGCTGGACCTTCTACGTCAACGTGCCGCTCGGCGCGCTCGCCCTGCTGGTCACCGGTGTCGGCATGCGCCTGCACACCCCGCACATCAAGGCGAAGATCGACTTCCTCGGGGCGTTCCTGCTGACCGTCGGCGTCGTCTCCCTCACCCTGGTCGCGAGCTGGGGCGGCACCGAGTACCCCTGGGCCTCCTGGGAGATCATCGGGCTGGCGGTCGTGGCGGTCGTCACCCTGGTGCTGTTCGTGCTCGCCGAGGCCCGCGCCGCCGAGCCGATCCTGCCGCCGCGGCTGTTCCGCAACAAGAACTTCACGGTCGCGCAGATCCTGAGCTTCCTCGTGGGCGCCGCCATGTTCGGCGCGGTGAACTTCCTCCCGCAGTACATGCAGGACGTCCAGGGCGCCTCCGCGACGGCGAGCGGCCTGCTGCTCCTGCCGCTGATGTTCGGCATGCTGGTCGTCATGCTGACCACCGGTCAGCTGATCGCCCGCAACGGCCGCTACAAGCTCTACCCGATCATCGGCGGCGCGGTGATGACCGTCGGCATGCTCGTGCTGCTCCTGCTCAAGGTCGACACCAGCACGGCGGTGAGCTCGGCGCTGACCGCCGGCGTCGGTCTCGGCATGGGCTTCATCATGCAGAACACCATGCTGATCACCCAGAACAGCGCCGAGCTCCGGGACATGGGCGCGGCGAGCGGCTCGGTCACCCTGTTCCGTACGGTGGGCGGCTCGCTCGGCGTGGCGCTGTTCGGCTCCATCTTCACGAACCGCCTGGAGCACACCATCTCCGACCGGCTCGGCCCGCAGGTCGCCCACAGGATCTCGTCGGGCGGCGCGCACGTGACCCCGGCGCTGCTGCACACGCTGCCCGTGCCGGTGCAGGAGGCGTTCAAGTCCGGCGTCACCAACGGCCTGCACGGCACGCTGATCGGGGGAGCGGTCGTCGCCTTCGCGGCCTTCCTCCTCGCCTGGTTCGTCCGCGAGGTGCCGCTCCGCGGCTCGGCTCCCGGAAGCCCGAAGCAGCAGGCCGAGGAGACCCTCACCGAGCCGGTCATCTGATCGGGCGTCGATCGATCACGGGTCCCCGGTCCGCAGGAGGCGGACCGGGGACCCGTGACGTACGGCCTTCGAGGCGGTCACGGAATACGGTCGGCCAGCGACCACCACTCCTCCGCCTCCCGGCGTAGATCCTCGTCGGTCAGATGGCCGGCGATGAGACGCAGGGAGCCCAGGGCGTCCTTCACGCGCCTCATCCGGAACGCCCTGGGCAGCAGGGCGGGATCGCCCCGGCGCACCCGCAGCTCGTGCTCCAGCTCCCGGCTCTCCTCCCGCACCTCGTCCCGGGATCTGCCGATGTCGTCGAGGAACCCGGTCACCATCAGCTCCGGATCGAGGACCGGGTCCTGCTTCGACGGCCCGAAGTAGTGCAACATCGCGGCCTGCACCATGAGTCTCCGCTGCAGCGCCTGTTCCGGCTCGAGGGCGCCGGCCCGCCGGGCGACGCCGAGCGCCGTCAGCAGGATCGCCCCCCAGGTCCTGCCGTCCGGACTCCCGGACTCGGTGCCGAGCAGGCCGGTGTTGCACACGGAGAGCAGCACCGTCCACCACTCGGCGGGCGCGTCCGCCAGGTCGGAACGGGCCAGGACGCACTCCACCTGGGCCGGAGACATCCCGGTGAGTTCGGCGGTGCTCGGGAGAGGCGACGATTGGGTGTTCATGCTCCACCTCAGTAGGTGTTCGAGACGATGACGTCGATGCCCGCCCGTTCGAACGCGGCACTGCCGATGCCCATCGTCTCCGGTCCCGGCTCGAAGTGCCCGCTCGCCCGGTTGATGGACGCCGGGAATCCCTCCATCAGCACGGATCCGGAACCTGCGGCGTAGACGCGGCCACCGGGTCCCGCGAGGATCGTGTGCGCCATCTCCACCCTGTTCCAGCCGCCGGCGCCGTAGTTGAAGGGCATCACGCGCAACTCATGCGCCCCTCCCTCGCCGGGGACGACCGCCCACTTGAACTCGGTCTCCCCGCGGAGCGCGGCGATGAGACTCTCCATCCCCGCGTCCTCCCGCAGGGTCACGGGGGTGAGGCCCCGGTCCCGCGCGGCCTTCATCTCCATGTTCTGCTCCCACATGCTCCTGTTGTTCTCGAGCAGGTACGGGGCGAGGCCCAGCGGATCGGTGGCGGCGGTCGGATTGTGGACGTACGCGTGCGGGTCCGGCTGCGGGGTGATGCCGAGGGGGTCGCCGCTCTGGTAGCGGCCGCCGACCGGGTCGTAGTAGCGCCAGTGGTTGTACTCGAGGCCGGTCTCGGGGTCGTGGTACTGCCCGGGAAAACCGAGGGGGCACGGCCTCGCGTCGTTCCCGAGGCCGGCTCCCCAGAGGTTCGTCGCGGGCTGAGGCATGACCCGGCCGGAGGCGTCGACGAGCTCGGCGGGCCTGCCGACCAGATCCGTGATGATCGCGTGGAACCGCTCGTCGACCCGTCCCCGGCGAGCCCCGTGATCGGGCGAACGCTCCGTCTGGGTGAGCGGTTCGAAGGTGCCCGGCCGGTGTTCCCAGGTGATGGTGCGGCGCGCCGGCCCGCCCGGTCGTCGCACCGTGCGGGTCTGCTCCGCCAGGACCGGGCCGTCCCAGGTGAAGTCGGTCCGTTCGATCACACCGTCGGGGCCGACCAGCCGCTTCTCGACGCGCCGTCCGAGCGGGTCGTACCGGTAGTGCCACTCCCGGCCCTCCGGAGTGATGACGGATCTCAGCCTGTCATCACCGTTCCAGGTGAATCTCCAGGTACGGACCTTGCCCGACAGGGTGCGGTGGCGGCGCGACACCACCCGACCGTGAACGTCGTGTTCGTAGTGGACCCGCCCGGCCCGGCGTAGCAGAGTGCCCGAGTACTCCCGGTCGCCGAAGGCCTCATCGTCGGCCGGGGCGGTCCCGGACGTGGCCGGCCAGAGCGCGTGGGTGACGTTTCCCGCCGTGTCGTAGGCGTAGCGTTCAGACCAGCCGGTGGCCCGGACGGCCGTCACGCGCCCCGCCGGATCGAGGTCCAGCGCGCGTACACCGTCCCGTTGGTCGGAGATTCCCGTGAGGTACCCGTCGGCCCGGTAGGCGTAGGCGCGGTGCTGCAGCAGGGAGGGCGCCGGTGGTGTCCCGGGCTCCGGCGTGGCGGCGGCCGGACCGACGCCGGGTGCGGCCCACAGGGTCTGCGCGGTCAGGCGGTGGTCCGGATCCCACTGCTGAGCGAGCAGGACGCCGTCGCCGATCCGGCGTTCGATCTCTCGCCCGGCGGGGTCGTAACCGAAGCCGAGCGTCAGTGCGCCCGTCCTCAGACCGATCGGCCGGCCCGCGGAGTCGTACGCCCACTGGGATTCGGCGCCGCTCGGCGTACGACGGTGGATCCGCCGACCGCGTGCGTCATAGGTGCTGGTGACGGTCGCGCCATCCCGTGTCTCGGCGACGATCCGGCCGAGCCGGTCTCGCCCGAAGACCACCTCCGTGTCCGGACCGGCGGCGCGGATCAGGCGGCCGGCGGCGTCGTACGCGAGGGTGACGACGCCCCCGTCGCCGGTCCGGGCGGTCACCCGGCCGAGCGGGTCCCGGGTGAATCGGACGGCCTCGCCGGTCCGGTCCAGCCGGGAGACCAGCCGGCCGGCCGCGTCGTACGCGTAGGTGAGGCGGCGCCCGTTGAAGTCCGTCTCGCCCACGAGCCGTCCGGCGGCGTCATAGTCGTACCGCCAGACCAGGCCCTGCGCGTTGGTGACGGAGATGAGGCGCGCCTCCGTGTCGTAGCCGAACTCCAGACGTGCCCCGTCCGGTCCGGTACGCGCGACCGGGAGATCGAAGTGGGTGTACTCGGTCCGGGTCGTACGGCCCAGGGGGTCCACATGGGCGACCGCGTTGCCCTCTCCGTCATGGATCCAGCGTTCGACCGCACCACCGGGCAGGGCCCGCCAGGCCGGTCGTCCCTCGGTGGTCCAGCCGTACCGCGTCACCCCGCCGACCGGGTCGGTGACGGCGGTAACCAGGCCGAAGACATCGCGCTCCACCCGGAGGCGCGCGCCCGAGGGGTCGGTGACCTCCATCGGGAGCCCGGCCGGGTTCGGGACCACGCGAGTGGTGCCGCCGGCCGCGTCCGTGATCGCGGTGAGGCGGCCGCGGTGATCGTAGGCGCGGCGGGTGGTGCGGCCGAGCGGGTCGGTGACGGCGGTGAGGTTGCCGCGCTCGTCGTACTCCTGCCGCCAGGTCGTCTCCCGGTCCGCCTCCACCAATGTGACGGGAAGGTTCAGCTCGTTGTAGCGGCTGATGATCCGATGGCCGTCCGGGCGGAGGATCGCGGTGACGTTCCCCGCCTCGTCGTAGGTGTATCGCGTCGTGTGGCCGAGCGGATCGGTGCGGGCCAGGAGCCGGTCGTAGCGATCCCACTCCGAAACGGTGCGGTGCCCGTGCGGATCGGCCTCGGCGATCACCTGGCCGAGGTCGTTGAAGTGGTAAGTGGTGACGTTCCCGAGCGAGTCGGTCACCCTGGTACGGCGGCCGTCGGGGGCGTACTCGACGCGGGTGTTCAGGAAGCCGCCCGAACCCTCGCCGCGGACACCGCGCCCCTGCTCATCGTAGGTGTAGCGGTACCAGGAGCCGTTGCGGTCGAGCCATCCGGTCATCCGCCCGGCGTCGTCATAGGAGAACCGGAGCGGTCGGCCCGACGAGTCGATCACCTCGGCGAGGTGGCCGGCCTGGTCATAGCCATAACGCACCAGGTCGACGGCGTCATCGCCGCTCTCCTCGGTCAGGAGGCGCAACATCCTGATGCGTCCGTCCACGATGTCGACGGCGATCCGGTATCCGCCTGAGTGCCGCACCTCGGTGAGGGCGGCCGTTTCGTCGTAGACCAGCGTGATCCGGTTGCCGTTGCGGTCCGTGACGGCCGTCAGCGGGAGATTCCCGGGACGCGCGGGATCCGTCGCGGCGAAGTGACGAGTGACGCCGGTCCGCGGATCGGCGACGGTGTATCCGCCGCCGGGTACGGGAGAGAGCGGCCAGCGCGGCCCTTCCAGCGGCCAGACCGTCGTGCCGGCGGTCGGGGGAGGGTAGACGAGCAGCATGCCGTCTTCGGCGGCGAAGGTCATCCCCGAGGCGTCGGCCGTCAGCCGCTGGTCCAAGGTGGAGGCCCAGGACGGCCCCAGGAGCGAACCCGACCGGTACGACGACACGTGGGTCCGCTCCAGCACGAGCGGGAGCACGCCGGCCAGTTCGACGTCCGTCTGCCGCAGCACCACCTCGCCGGTGGCCACGTCGATCGGGTCCTTGGTGGTGACCCGGGACCAGAGGCGGCGGGACGTGGCGCGCAGACTCGCCAGACTCGAACCCTGGGCTCGCTCGGCGACGTGGCCGGCGTCTCCCGCCGCACGGCGGACGGCGGTCCCCGTCGCGGGCAACCGCAGGAAGTGCCCGACCGCGCCGAACAGCCGTGTCCGGCTGAGCGCCTCACCCACGGCGCCTGGCAACCCCACCGCCGTTGACCACCCTTCGCCCGCCGACGTTCCGACAATGATCACCGATATTGACGCCGGCCGGCGGACATCGGTGCCGTCATCGGCCGGCCGATCCCGGTCCTCGGCGTGAGGAACCAGAGGGCCCGCAGGGAGCCCCCTGGTCCTTCCAATCAGCGGGGGAGCGTACCGAAGTGGGCGCCGGCGCCGAGGCCGAAGGCGCTCGCCTTGATCAGCTTCGTGCCGGACGCGTCGATCCCGGAGGCGGTGCCGGGTGTCACGGCCACCGCCCCGGCGAAGTCGTCGAGCCCCGGGATCCCCGTGATCAGTTCGGCGCGGCCGTCGCCGTTCACGTCGGTCAGGGCCAGCGAGTTCCCGAACCAGTTGTTCTGGTTCGGCGAAACGCCGACGCTCTTCTCCGTGATCGTGCGAACGTTCGAGGACAGACCCTTCGCGGAGCCGAGACGCGTCGCCACCAGGGCGTCGCCGTCCTCGGGCGACAGCTCGGACGCGACGTCGGCGTACCCGTCGCCGTTGACGTCCCCGACCGCGACCGGGTCGCTGCCCTCGGTCCAGGTCGTGCCGTGCGCCTCGTCCATCCCGTTCCTGGTGCCGGGGTAGACCCGGTACCCGTCGCCCTCGTACCCGCCGATGACGACGTCCGCGCGGCCGTCCTTGTTCAGGTCGCCGACGGCGACGTCGTTCGTGTCGCCGAGCTCGATCGTGGGGCCGACCTTCTTGCCCAGGCCCTTGGCCGATCCGGCGATCACGCTCGTGGTGCCCTGGTCGGCCGGGTCGTCCCACCACCAGCTCACGGCCAGGTCGGCGTAGCCGTCCCCGGTCACGTCGCCGGCGGCGAGCGTGTCGACCTCGCCGTCCTTGCCGGGGCTGATCCCGATCGCGCGCGGCGTGGCGGAGGTCGTGCCCCGGATCACCCAGATCTTCGTGCCGTTGACCGCGGCGGTCGCGAAGTCCGTACGGCCGTCCTTGTCGAAGTCGCCGGCGGTGAGCGTGTTGCCACCGACACCGTCCACCGCGACGGCCTTGGTCGACAGGCCCTTCTTGGACCCGAACACGATCGTCAGCGACCCGGCGTCCTTCTTCTTGCCGATGTCCTCGCCGGGCGCGCCGATCGCCAGGTCGGAGTAGCCGTCCCGGTTGAAATCGCCGACGGCCAACTGCTGGCCGAAATGGTCGCCCTTCTCGGCGGTGCCGGGGATCCCGGCGCTGTTCTGGCTGATGACCTGGCGTCGCGCCGTGCTCAGGCCGTTCTTCGACCCGTACGCCACCGCGACGGCACCCGCCTTCGTCGCGGTACCGACCTTGGCGTCCGGGGCGCCGATGGCCAGGTCACGGTAGCCGTCGCCGTTGAAGTCGCCGGGCGTGGCCGGTTTCACGGCCGCCCGTACACCGGCCGGCGTCACCGGCTGACGCGGCGCGGCCGCGATCGCCGCCGAGGCGAGGCCGGCCGTCGCGGCGACGGTCACCATGGCGATGGTGCCCGTGGCGAGGATTCTCACTGACTGACTCCTTACTGACAGTTGCCGTAAAAGAGGAGACGCGTCGTTCCGGGCGAGAGTTGGCAATCGGCCGTGATCTTTCTTGGGCGGGAGCGATCGCGGTGAGCGAGCCGGCGTCGCGTCGGGCCGCCGATCCGACACGCCCGTACGGTCCACCGGAGGCTCGTGATTACCTTTGATCGTGAGCGAACGCCGTACGGAGAGCACCACCGCCCGGCTGGCCCGCCTCGGCATCACGGACGTCGCCGAGGCCCAGCGCCGTCTGGCGGGACAGCGGCTCGGTGACGACCTGCTCGATGTCCTCGGCTCCGCCGCGGACCCGGACCTGGCCCTCACCGGTCTGCTCCGGATGCTGGAACGGGCCGACATCCGCGACGAACTCGCCGCCGACCCGGACGCCCTCCGCAGGCTGATCGCCGTCCTGGGCGTCAGCGCCGCGCTCGGCGACCACCTGGCGCGCCATCCCGGCCACTGGCGCGTCCTCGCCGGTCCCATGGCGCTGCGGCGCCCCACGGCCGGGGAACTGCGGACCGCGCTGCTGACCGCCGTCGGCGCCGACGCGGCCGACCCCGCCCCCCGTGCCGGGGGAGCGGAGCCGGCGGTCGCGCTCCGGGTCGCGTACCGGAGGGCGCTCCTGCACCTGGCGGGCCGGGACCTGACCGGCGTGACGGACGTCGAGGACGTCGCGGCCGAACTCGCCGACCTGGCCGCCGCCGCGCTCGAGGCGGGCCTGGCCATCGCCCGCGCCGAACTCGGCGACCAGGCCGGCACCTGCCGGCTCGCGGTGATCGGCATGGGCAAGTGCGGCGGGCGGGAGCTGAACTACGTCAGCGACGTCGACGTCGTCTTCGTCGCCGAGCCGATGCCCGGCCAGGACGAGACGGCCGCGCTGCGGGCCGCGACGCGGCTGGCGTCCGGGATGATCCGGGCCTGTTCGGCCAGCACCGCCGAGGGCGCGCTCTGGGAGGTGGACGCGGCCCTGCGGCCCGAGGGCAAGGCGGGCCCTCTCGTACGGACGCTCGCCAGCCACCGCGCGTACTACGAGCGCTGGGCCAAGACCTGGGAGTTCCAGGCGCTGCTCAAGGCCCGGCCGGTGGCGGGGGACCGGGAGCTCGGCGAGGAGTACGTCGGGGCGCTCGCCCCGCTGGTCTGGCGGGCCGCCGAACGCGACAACTTCGTCGAGGACGTCCAGGGCATGCGCCGCCGGGTCGAGGAGCACATCGACCCGGACCAGGCCGGGCGGCAGCTCAAGCTCGGCCCCGGCGGTCTGCGCGACGTGGAGTTCGCGGTGCAGCTGCTGCAGCTCGTGCACGGCCGTACGGACGAGGAACTGCGGGGTTCCAACACGCTGAACGCCCTGAAGAAGCTGTCCTGGGGCGGGTACGTCGGCCGGGCCGACGCCGCCGCGCTCGCGAACGCGTACCGCTTCCTGCGGCGCGTCGAGCACCTGATCCAGCTTCACCGGCTGCGCCGGACGCACCTGGTGCCCGAGGACCCCGCCGACCTGCGGCGCCTCGGCCGCGCGCTGGGGTTCCGCACCGACCCCGTGGCGGAGTTCACCAGCGAGTGGCGGCGGCACGCCCGTGAGGTCCGGCGCCTGCACGAGAAGCTGTTCTACCGGCCGCTGCTGGTCGCCGTGGCCCGCCTGCCGGGAGAAGAGGCGCGCCTGACCCGCGAGGCGGCGCGTGCCCGCCTGGAGGCGCTCGGCTACACCGACCCGGACGGCGCGCTGCGGCACCTGCAGTCGCTCACCGCCGGAGTGTCCCGGCGCGCCTCGATCCAGCGCACGCTGCTGCCCGTCATGCTGGGCTGGTTCGCCGACGGCCCCGACCCCGACGCCGGGCTTCTCGGGTTCCGTCAGGTCAGCGACGCGCTCGGCACCACGCCGTGGTATCTGCGCCTGCTGCGCGACGACGTCACCGTGGCCGAGCGGATGGCGCACGTGCTGTCCTCCAGCCGCTACGCCACCGACCTGCTGCTGCGCGCGCCGGAGGCCGTCTCCCTGCTGCGCGGCGACGCGGAGCTGACGCCCCGCCCGGCCGGTGCGCTGCGCGGGGAGGCGCTGGCCGCCGTGGGCCGGCACATGAGCGCCGTCCCCGTCCGCCTGCAGCTCGACCCGGCGGCCGACGCCGTCACCGCCGTACGCGGGATCCGGCGCCGCGAGCTGCTGCGCGTCGCGGTCGCGGACCTGCTCGGCCGCCTCGACGTGGGCGAGACCGGCGAGGCGCTCACCGCCATCGCCCTCGTCACGATCGAGGCGGCGCTGCGGGCCGCGATCGAGAAGATCGAGATGGAGCGCCGGTCGCCGCTGCCGACGAGGTTCGCGATCGTCGCGATGGGCCGCCTCGGAGGGTATGAGCTCGGGTACGGCAGTGACGCGGACGTCATGTACGTCCACGACCCCCTGCCGGGCGGGGAGGGGGAGGCGGCGCACGCGGCGCACTCGGTCGCCGAGGAGCTGCGGAGGCTGCTCGCCCTGCCGGCGCCCGACCCACCGCTGGTCATCGACCCGGGACTGCGGCCGGAGGGGCGCCAGGGCCCGCTCGTGCGCACCTTCGACTCGTACGCCTCGTACTACCGGCGCTGGTCCTCGCCGTGGGAGAGCCAGGCGCTGCTGCGCGCGGCGCCCGTCATCGGCGACGAGGAGCTCGGCGCGCGCTTCCGGACGCTGATCGACCCCCTCCGGTGGCCCCAGGGGGGCATCGACGACCGTGCCCTGATGGAGATCCGCCGGCTCAAGGCGCGGATGGAGGCCGAGCGGCTGCCCCGCGGCGTGGACCGCCGCCTGCACACCAAGCTCGGGCCCGGCGGCCTGTCCGACGTCGAGTGGGTGGCCCAGCTCCTGCAGCTCCGGCACGCGTACGACGTTCCGGAGCTGCGGACGACGCGGACGCTGGCGGCGCTCGACGCGGCTGCGGCGGCCGGTCTGCTGGACCGCGAGGACGCCGTACGGCTCGCCGACGCGTGGCGGCTCGCCACGCGCATCCGCAACGCCGTCATGCTCGTACGGGGGCGGGCCTCGGACCTGCTGCCGACCGAGCACCACCGTGAACGCTCCGCCGTGGCCCGGGTGCTCGGCTACGACGCCTCCGGCGAGATGCTGGAGGACTACCGGCGCCGCGCCCGCCACGCCCGCGCCGTCGTCGAACGCGTCTTCTACGGCGACGTGGCGGGTTCGTAGGGGAGCCGCACCTCGCGGGCTCTTGAGGGAACCCCGCCTCGCGGCTCGTGAGGGAGCCGGGGCCCGCGCGACCGGATGCACGGAAACGCCGGGCGGAGGTCAACGCATGGTCATGCCCGCGCCGAGGCGGGCGGCGATGCGCGAGAATCCTCGTCGTGATCATGAACCGGTCCGTCGTCGCCGTCGCCGTCCTCCTCCTGGTCCTCGCCGGATGCGGCGGCGGTGGGCATCGCAGGGCCGCGGGTCCGTCCAAGGCACGATCCGCTCCGTCGCCCGCGGTGGCCGAGAACGGCAGGCCGGGGAACGCGGACTGGAAGGTGCGCAAGACCGGCGCCGAGCACGCCATCGAGGGCTTCGCCGACCGCGTGAGCGTGCTGCCCGGCGAGTCGTTCCGGCTGTTCGTCTCGACGACGGCCAAGGGCTACACCGTCAGCGCCTTCCGCATGGGCTGGTACGCCGGGGCCCAGGCGAGGAAGGTCTGGACCGCGCCGCACCAGGCCGGGCGGCGGCAGGGGGCCGCGAAGACGACCGGCAAGACGCACACGGTCACCGCGCCCTGGCAGCCCTCGCTCACCGTCTCCACCCGCGGCTGGCCGGAAGGCTCCTACCTGCTGCGCCTCGACGCCGACTCGGGGGCCCAGCGGTTCGTGCCGATCACCGTACGGTCGGCGAGCACGGCGGGCAGGGTCGTGGTCCTGAACGGGACGACGACCTGGCAGGCGTACAACATGTGGGGCGGCCGGGACCTGTACCAGGGGCCGGGCGGCTTCGACGGCCGGTCCCGCGCGGTCAGCTTCGACCGCCCGTACGACGGGAACGGCGCGGTGAAGTTCCTGGCCTTCGAACAGCCCGCCATCGCGCTCGCCGAGAAGACGGGGCTGTCCCTCGCGTACGAGACCGACAACGACCTGCACCACGACCCGCGGCTGCTCGACGGCGCACGGGCGCTGGTCACCCTCGGCCACGACGAGTACTGGTCGACCGCCATGCGCGACGAGACGACGAAGGCCCGCGACGCCGGGATGAACATCGCGTTCCTCGGGGCCAACGCGGTCAATCGGCACATCCGGTTCGAGCCGACCGCCCTCGGCGCCGACCGCCTCGTCGTCTGCTACAAGAGCGCCGACGAGGACCCGATCAAGGATCCGGCGGAGAAGACCCAGGACTGGCGCCTGTCGCCCAAGCCGCGCCCGGAGAGCGCCCTCATCGGGATCATGTACACCTGCTTCCCCGCCGACGGTGCCTGGAAGGTGTACCGGCCGGACGCCTGGATGTTCGCCGGCACCGGCGTGCGCGAGGGGGAGGAGTTCCCCGGCGTGATCGGGCCGGAGTCGGACGCGGTGACCTCGGGCGGCCCGACCCCGCGGCCCATCGAGGTGCTGGCCCACTCGACGATCCACTGCGGCACCTACACGACGACCAGCGACGCGACGTATTACACGGCCAAGAGCGGGGCCGGGGTGTTCGCCACCGGGACGATGCGCTGGGTCTGCTCGATGCGCGGCCGGGCCTGCGGCCACGGGGTGACCGGCAAGGCGGCGTCCTTCGTGTCCAAGGTCACCGAGAACGTCCTGCGCGCCTTCGCCGCCGGTCCGGCCGGCCGGGCCCACCCGGTGCGCGACAACCTCGGGAAGATCCGGCCGGCCAAGACCGGCCTGGCGCAGGGCGCGGACCTGGACTGAGGCGCGGACGGGAGGCGGGCCGTGGCGCGGTCAGTTGACCGTCGAGCCGCCCGTGTCGGTGGAGAAGACGCGGGAGACCGGGCCGAGGCGCGGGACCACGACCCGTACCGTCCGGGTCGCGGCGTATCCGGCGCCCAGGGTGACGACGCCGCCGATGGCGTCGAGCACGTAGTGATTGGCGGTCCCCAGGATCACGAACACGGTCGCGGCGGGGTAGCAGTACGCCAGCCACCGGAACCGGCTGGGCCGCGCCAGGTCGGCGATGGCGATCGCGCACCACAGGGACCACCCCGTGTGCAACGACGGCATGGCGGCGTACTGGTTGGACACCGAGGCGACCGGCGAGGCGCTGGACTCGTACAGGCCGGTGGTGTGGAACGAGAGCACCGTGTCGACGAACCCGGGGATCATGCGCGGCGGCGCCAGCGGGTACAGCCAGAACCCGACGAGGGCGAGCACCGTGGTCGCGAAGATCAACCGCCGGTAGAACACGTAGCGGTCCGCATGGCGCACGTAGAGCCAGACGAGCACGCCGATCGTGATGATGAAGTGGAGGCTCGAGTAGTAGTAGTTCGCGCTCACTCCGAGCCAGCGCTGTTCCGTGAACAGCCGGTTGATCGACAGCTCGACGTTCAGGTGGAGCAGGTGCTCCAGGTGGAGGATGTCGTGCCCGCGGCTCAGCGCCGCCGTGTGGTTGCGCGGCACGAGGTCGCGCACCAGGGAGTAGGCGCCGTAACAGAGGGCGATGAGCAGAATCTCGCGATAGAACCGGGGGCGCCCGGCGGCGCGCCCGCCAGCCTGCTCCCCCGTCAGGTCGCCCGTGGCGACCGGCACCACGGCCGACCTTGACATGATCCCTATGTTCTCAGATCGAATCGGGTGACCCGTCGGTATTGCTTGTCTTGTTTGTCACTTTGTGATCTTTCATCGGACCGATCCTCGTCATCTTCGCCAGGGACAGCCTGCCGATGAGCAGCGCGGACGCGGTGATCACAACACCCGCCACCGCGTCCACCACGTAATGATTGGCGGTCGAGAAGATCACCAGAATTGTCACGACCGGGTAAAGGGCGGCGATCGCCCGTACCCAGGGACGCTTCGAAAGCGTGACGACCGCGACCGCGCACCACAATGCCCATCCGGCGTGCATTGACGGCATCGCCGCGAACTGATTGGTCAGCGAACCGGCCTCCGGCGACGAATAGAGGCCGAAGCTGTGCAGCGCCACCACCGGGTCGACGAAGCCCCGGCCGCCGAGGAAGCGCGGCGGCGCCAGCGGGTACAGCCAGAAGCCGAGCAGCGCGATCCCGGTGGCGACCATCAGGGCCGTGCGCAGCCGGTGGAAGTGCTCCGGCCGCCGCCGGTAGAGCCACACGAGCACGGTCAGGGTGACCGCGAAGTGAGCGGTGGCGTAGAACCAGTTCGCCGGCTTGGCCAGTGACGGCGCCCGCAGGAGGGCGTGGTTGAGGTCCAGCTCGACGTCGATGCCCAGCGTGTGCTCCAGCCGCAGAACCTGTGACGCGTGCGCGTACGCGGCCGTCTCGTCGTGCGGAATCAGCAGCCGTACCAGCGTGTACGCGCAGTAGAAGGCGGCGGCCAGCGCGAGCTCGCGCCAGAGCCTGAGCGCCGGCGAGCGTACGGACGAGACGGCGGGCTGCTTGTCGACGGGACGGGGGGCGGCTAGCTGGGCCATGCTGTCAATCTTCGACGAGCCGCATCCCTTTGTGATCATCTTCAGGAATGGTCTGCGACTCGCCCCAGGAGACTATGGGCCTAGTCCTCAGGGGGGATGCCGTCTCCACCGGGTCCTACGTGATCGTGACCAGCGTAAGCCACGTTCGAGCGTGCGAGGAACGCCGATCCGGCCGCCGCCCCGGCCGGCGCCCGCGGGCACCGGCCGGGGCGGGACACCCCGCGACGGCCGGGCCACCGGGCGGTGTGCCGCGGCGCCCCGGCGCGTCGTCGATCAAGACCCGGCCGGGCGTGCGCGCGGCTCACGGGGCGTCAGGACAGCGGGGGCAGCACCTGCTCGGACGGGGTGCCCTCGCGGAGCGCGCGGCCGACCGTGCAGTGGTTCTCGTGCACGCGGTGCGCGACCTCGGTGAAGATCTGCGGCGCCTTGTCGTCGCCCTCCGGGAACTCGACGTCGTACGTGACGGTGATCGTGCCGAGCTTGGTCGGCGCGACCTTCTCGGCATCCACGCGCGCGGCGAGCCTGACGAGCCGATGACCGCGTTTGGCGGTGAGCGGCTCGACCGTCACGATCTCACAGCCGCCCAGCGCGGCCAGCAGCAGTTCGACGGGGGTGAAGACCCCGTCCTCATCGGAGCCCCCGACGGCGACCTCCGCGCCGCGGTCGTTCCGGGCGACGAAGCCTCCGTCGTCGGTGCGCTCCACCCGAACCGAAGCCATGGTGCCTCCTCTGTAGGTCGCTGTGCCTAACCATGGTCCCGGACGAGTTGTTCCAGCCAGGTACGGGCCTGGTCCACATGGTCCTCGGCGAGCCCGTGCAGCGGATCCACCGGCACGATGAGGTGCGGGCCCAGTCCGCCCGCTCCGGCGAGGGCCTCGGGCACATCCGGTTCGTCCTCCAGCCAGACGAACGGCCGCTCGCCCACCCAGGCGGCCACGTGCCGGGCCTTCCACGCTCCGAGGGAGAACTCCGGATCGTGGCGCGGGATCGGGACGTACCGCAGGGTGGACGGCAGCCCGATCCGCGGGCTGATCCAGTCGTTCGCCGCGTCCCTCCAGTAACTCGCCCAGACGATCTCCGCGCCGGTGTCGGCCGCGAGGCCGGTCAGGAGCGGCCCGTGCAGCGGGTTGAGCAGCAGCCGGTAGACCACCCCGTCGGGTGAGGCCCGGTACCGCTGATAGCCGGGGGAGCGTTGCAGGGGATTGAGAACACCGTCCACGTCGAGCAGCACCAGCGGCGTGTCCATGAATCGGACGCTATGTCAGCCGATGCGCTCCGGCCAGGGTTCGGCGGGAGAAATGATCGATCAAATTTCATTTTCCCGTGCGCGGGAGCCGGGTCCTGCCCGTCAGGAGGTCCCGGTCGCGGCGCTGCGCCGTTCGATGAGGACGACGTCGCGCCAGCGGTCGTGGTGCCGGCCGAGACGCTCCCGGACGCCGACGGTACGGAACCCGGCCTTGGCGTGCAGCCGCAGGCTGGCCGTGTTCTCCGGGAAGACGCCCGACTGGATCGTCCAGATCCCGTCGGCCTCCGTCGAGTCGATGAGCGCCTGCAGGAGCGCGGAGGCGATGCCGCGACCGCAGTGATCGGGGTGGACGTACACGCTGTGCTCGACGACGCCCGCGTAGACGCAGCGGCCGGACACCGCGGTGACGGCCACCCAGCCGAGGATCCGGCCCGTGGCCGTGTCCGCGGCGACGTGCCGGTGCGCCGGCAGCTTGGCCCGGTCGAAGGCGTCCCAGGTCGGCGCCTCGGTCTCGAAGCTGGCGTCACCGCCGTCGAGGCCCGCCTGATAGATCGCCAGGACCTCGTCGGCGTCCTCGCTCCGCATCGGCCGGACCGTGACCCCCGGCGGAACGGGAGCCCGGCGGCCCGACGGGACGGGCGCCCGGCCGTCCGGCGGTGTCACCGCGCCGAGGAGCTCGTCGAGCAGGGCCCGGACGCGGCGGTCGATCTCCTCGCGGATCGGCCGGATCTCGTCGGCGGACCGCCCCGCCGGATCGGGGAGCCGCCAGTCGAGGTACCGCCGGCCGGGAAGGACCGGGCAGGAGTCACCGCAACCCATGGTGACCACCACGTCGGCCGCCCGGACCGCGTCGCCGCTCAGCGCCTTGGGAGACCGCGCGGACAGGTCGATGCCGAGCTCGCCCATCACCTGGACGACGGCCGGGTTGACCTCCGAAGCCGGCGCGGAGCCGGCGGAGCGGACGCGCACCCGCCCGGCGGCGTGGTGTTCGAGCAGGGCGGCGGCCATCTGGGACCGTCCGGCGTTGTGCACGCAGACGAACAGCACCTCGGGGATCTCGGGCACGTCCGTCACCCCTCCATCGCGCCGAACGCCTGCCGGGGCCGCAGGAGCGCCGACAGCCGTGTCAGCGCGGCCGGGTTGATCCAGTAGTAGACCCAGGTGCCCCGGCGCTCGGAGTCGATCAGACCGGCCTGCTTGAGCACCTTGAGGTGATGCGAGATCGTCGGCGCCGTCAGCTCGAAGGCCGACGTCAGGTCGCAGACGCACGCCTCCCCGCCGTCATGGCAGGCGATCAGCGACAGCAGGCGCAACCGGACCGGGTCGGCGATCGCCTTGAACAGCGGTGCCAGGTCCTCGGCCTCACCGGCGGTCAGCGGCTCGCACGCCAGCGGCGCGCAGCACGCGCCCGCGTCGGCCTCCGTCACGTCGAGCAGCGACAGCCCCTTCTTTGACATGCTTCTAATTTGACATGTGTCTATGCAGCACCGCAAACTGACGGCACGCCACTGATTAGATACCTATCTAATCAGAGCCCCCGTCGCTCCTCCCGACCCGTGGAAGGACCATCCGATGTCCCGTGTCCAGCTCGCCCTGCGCGTCGCCGACCTGGAGGCCTCCGTCGCCTTCTACACCCGGCTCTTCGGCGCCGAGCCCGCCAAGCGCCGGCCCGGTTACGCCAACTTCGCCATCGCCGAGCCCCCGCTCAAACTGGTCCTGATCGAGGGCGAGACGGGCGAGGAGACCCGGATGGATCACCTCGGGGTCGAGGTCGAGCACACCGACCAGGTCGCGGCCGCGGCCGCGCGTCTCAAGGAGGCCGGCCTGGCGACGGTCGAGGAGGCCGGCACGGCCTGCTGCTACGCGGTGCAGGACAAGGTGTGGGTGCGCGGTCCCGGCTCCGAGCCGTGGGAGGTCTACGTCGTCAAGGCCGACGCCGACACCCTCGAGAGGCCCACCGGCTCGGCCTGCTGCCTCCCCGCCACCGGCGAGTCCCGGCCCGCCTCCGGCCGCTGAAGGCCGGAGCGCCGGAACCGATCGTCGCCCCGTCCGTGAAATGGACGAGCGCCCCGCCACCGGAACCGGTGGCGGGGCGCTCGCTCGGCGTCCGTGGGATCAGACGTCGTAGTACAGCTCGAACTCGTGCGGGTGCGGGCGGAGCCGGATCGGGTCCAGCTCGTTCTCGCGCTTGTAGGCGATCCACGTCTCGATGAGGTCCGGCGTGAACACACCGCCCTCGAGGAGGTAGTCGTGGTCGGCCTCGAGCGCGTTCAGAACCGCCTCCAGCGAGCCCGGGACCTGCGGGATGTTGCGCGCCTCCTCGGGCGGCAGCTCGTACAGGTCCTTGTCCACCGGCTCCGCCGGCTCGACCTTGTTCTTGATGCCGTCGAGGCCGGCCATCAGCATGGCCGAGAACGCGAGGTACGGGTTGGCGGACGGGTCCGGAACGCGGAACTCCAGGCGCTTGGCCTTCGGGTTCGACCCGGTGATCGGGATACGGACGCACGCCGAGCGGTTCCGCTGGGAGTACACCAGGTTGACCGGCGCCTCGTAGCCCGGGACCAGGCGGTGGAAGGAGTTCACCGTCGGGTTGGTGAAGGCCAGCAGCGACGGGGCGTGCTTGAGCAGGCCGCCGATGTAGTAGCGCGCGGTGTCGGACAGGCCCGCGTAGCCGACCTCGTCGTAGAAGAGCGGCGAGCCGTCCTTCCACAGCGACTGGTGGCAGTGCATGCCGGAGCCGTTGTCACCGAAGATCGGCTTGGGCATGAAGGTCACGGTCTTGCCGTGCTGCCGGGCGACGCTCTTGATGATGTACTTGTAGAGCATCATCTTGTCGGCCATGGTCAGCAGCGTGTCGAAGCGGATGTCGATCTCCGCCTGACCGGCCGTGCCGACCTCGTGGTGCTGCATCTCGGTCTCGATGCCGCACTCGATGAGCTGCCGGACCATCTCCGAGCGCAGGTCGGTGAAGTGGTCCATCGGCGGCACCGGGAAGTAGCCGCCCTTGAACCGCGGCTTGTAACCGAGGTTGCCGCCGTCCTCCTTGCGGCCGGTGTTCCACGCGCCCTCGATGGAGTCGATGTGGAAGTACGACTCGTGCGCCTTCGTCTCGAAGCGCACGTCGTCGAAGATGTAGAACTCCGCCTCCGGGCCGAAGAACGCCGTGTCCGCGATGCCGGTGCCGCGCAGGTAGTCCTCCGCCTTGCGGGCGACGTTGCGCGGGTCACGGGTGTACGGCTCGCCGGTCAGCGGGTCGTGGACGAAGAAATTGAGGTTCAGCGTCTTGTGCTGGCGGAACGGGTCGACCACAGCCGTCGACGGGTCCGGCAGCAGCAGCATGTCCGACTCGTGGATCTCCTGGAACCCACGGATGGACGAGCCGTCGAACATCAGCCCGTCGGTGAAGACGTTCTCTCCGAAGTTCTCCACCGGGAACGTGAAGTGCTGCGTGGTGCCGGGCAGGTCCGTGAACCTGCAATCGACGAACTGCACCCCTTCGCTCCTGATGAAGTTCAGGACCTCTTCGGCGTTGTTGAACATCCAACCTCCTTGGGGCGTTCTCGTGCGGTTAGAACGTTAGGTACCCGCCGTTTCCAAGCCATGTCCCATGTGTTTCGCGTGTGTTACGGCCACCCTGGAACCGTTCGAACGCGGTTCGGCGGATAGCTTTGAGGGTATGACTGAACGTCGGCGCTCGATCGGATCATGGATCGAAGGGGCTCGCGCGGCAGGCGTGGACCTCGGGTACCCCGGTGAGCGGATGGGCCTCCCGCGCGAGGGGACGGGCTCCGCGGCGGGGTACGGCCGGCGGCTGGGCGCCCTGGTGATCGACTGGCTGATCGCCCTCGCGGTCGCCGCCGTCCTCGCGGGCGCCCTGCACGTGGGCGCGCAGACCCGCAGCCTCCTCACGCTGCTCGTGTTCGGCGTGATGGTGTGGCTGCTCACCGGGTCGATCGGGACGACGGTGGGCAAGCGGCTGTGCGGGCTGCGCGTCGTCCGCGTCGACGGCGGCCCGATCGGGCCGTTGTGGGCCTTCGTGCGCGCGCTGCTGCTGGTGCTGGTCGTGCCCGCCCTCATCTGGGACCGCGACTACCGCGGCCTGCACGACCGCGCCGCGAACAGCATCGTCGTACGGCTCTGAGCCGTATCTCTCCGAGCGGGCCCGCCGTCCCCGGGAGGGCCCGCCCCGCTAACGCGTGCGGGGCTTGGGGCCCTTCGGCATCCGGACGCCCTTCGGGATCGGGCCCTTGGGCATCTGCATCGCCTGCGGCAGCGCGTTGAGCCGGTCGATCAGCTCGCTGACCTGCTCCTTCTTGAGGTTGCGCGGCAGTCTGGTCAGGTGGCGCTGCAGCTTGGCGATCGGGACCTGGCCCTCTTCGGAGCCGACCTGGATGTCGTAGATCGGCACCTCGGAGGCGGCGCGGGAGATGCGCTTCTTCTCGGCGCCGATCAGCTTGCCGACCCGCGAACGCGGGCCCTCCGACAGCAGGATCACGCCGGGCGTGCCGATGACGCGGTGCACGACGTCCATGTTGCGGTTGGCCTGCACGGCGGGGGTGACGACCCAGCGGCCCCGCATGTTCTCCACCAGGGAGGCGGCGGCGCCCGGCCGGCCCTCGAGCATGGAGTACTGCGTGCGCTGCGCCATCTGACCGAACACGATCATGCCGACCAGGATGGCGACCAGGACGCCCAGCGGGATCAGGTAGAGCGCCTGACCGAGCAGCAGCCCGAGGACGACGAAGACGACGAGGACGCCGAGGGCGGACGCGAAGACGATCGGCATCGCCTTCGGGTTGGCCTGGTGGACCAACGAGGCGACCATGCGCAGCTGCTTGACGCGACCGGCGCGCTCGTCCTGCGTGCCTTCCTGGGGCTTCTTTGGCATGGATGGAAGGATACGAGGCTTCGTGACCCTAGTCGAAAGCGGGCCAGCGAGCCGTTAACAAATTTCGATCCAGCCACAGCGGGTGTAAAGCGTTGACATGATCCGGTCCGCCGTCTTAGCGTCCCGAAGCAGGTTTCCGCTGCTCTTGGAGTCGTCATGGCGTGGTCCGATGTACGTGCTTCGGTATGGAAGGTTCCGCTTCTCGTGTCAGCTGGTCTCGCCACCGTGATGGCGACCACGACGCCCGGCTCGGCGGAGGTGACCCCCGCGAACCAGTCCCGCGTCGCCTACCACCAGTGGACGTCGGCGCGCGACTTCGCCGCCGGCTCCTCCGAGGGGGTGCGCCGGCTGGGATCGGGCGCGCTCACGATCGCCCATCCCGTCGGCACCACCACCTACACCGACCCCTACGGCGCCGGCACCAAGACCTGGGACTACGCCCGCTGGACCTCCCCGAGCGTCTCGGTCGGGTTCGGCGCCAGCCAGCTCGTCGCCTCCTGGAACGCCAGCACGCCGCACGGCAGCTGGCTGCAGGTGGAGATGCGCGGGCACACCGGCGCGGGCGCCGAGACGAAGTGGTACGTCATGGGCCGCTGGGCGTCCGACGACCCGGGCGAGGGCGGAGACATCTACCGCACCTCGGTGCCGGGACAGAAGGACGGCGACGGCAACGTCGACATCGACACCTTCGTCGCCGCGAACTCCCTCACGTCCTACCAGCTGCGCGTGACGCTCTACCGCCTCCCCGGCGAGCACGTCCGCCCCGTGCTGCGCTCGGTCGGCGCGATGGCCTCGCTCGTGCCGTCCCGTACGACGGTGCCGGCGAGCCCGCTCGGCGGCGCGGAGGGCATCGAGCTGAAGGTGCCCGCCTACTCCCAGGACATCCACAAGGGCCAGTACCCCCAGTACGACAACGGCGGCGAGGCGTGGTGCAGCCCGACCTCGACCTCGATGGTCGTCGCGTACTGGAAACGCGGGCCGTCCAAGAAGGACCTCGCCTGGGTCGACCCGTCCTACGCCGACCCGCAGGTCGACTACGCCGCCCGTAATGTCTACGACTACAACTACCAGGGCGCGGGCAACTGGCCGTTCAACCCGGCGTACGCCGCCCGCTTCGGCCTGAACGGCTTCATCACCCGGCTGCGGTCCCTCAACGAGCTGGAGCAGTTCATCAAGGCCGGCATCCCGGTCGTGACCTCGCAGTCGTTCAAGGCCTCGGACCTGCCGGGCGCCGGCTACAGCACGAACGGCCACCTGATGGTGGTCGTCGGGTTCACCAAGAGCGGCGACCCGATCATCAACGACCCGGCGTCGCCGTCGGACGCGGCCGTGCGGCACGTCTACCCGCGGGCCAACTTCGAGAACGTCTGGCAGCGCAGCTCCTCCAGCGGCGGCATCGCCTACATCATGTACCCGCCCGGCCACCGGCTCCCGCCGAACGTCCACGGCGTCGAGAAGAACTGGTGACGGCGCTCGCCTGAGACGCGCGGTCCCCGAAGAACTTCTGTCCCCCCGGAAGAGAGGAACGCCCCGGCCCGCGGCCGGGGCGTTCCCCTGTGCTCGTGTCGGTCGGCGGTGTCCGTGTCAGGCCTGGCGGGCGGTGATGGCCTGCTGGTAGAGGCGTCCGGCGCGGTAGCTGGAGCGGACCAGGGGCCCGGACATGACTCCGGCGAAGCCGATGGCCTCGGCTTCGGCCTGTAGTTCGACGAATTCTTCGGGTTTGACCCAGCGTTCGACGGGGTGGTGGCGGGGGGAGGGGCGTAGGTACTGGGTGATGGTGAGCAGTTCGCATCCGGCCTGGTGCAGGTCCTGCATGGCTTCGGTGATCTCGTCGCGGGTTTCGCCCATGCCGAGGATGAGGTTGGACTTGGTGACCAGTCCGGCTTGGCGGGCGGCGGTGAGGACGGCCAGGGAGCGTTCGTAGCGGAAGCCGGGGCGGATGCGTTTGAAGATGCGGGGGACGGTTTCGAGGTTGTGGGCCAGGACTTCGGGGCGTGCGGAGAAGACCTCGGCCAGGAGGTGGGGGACGTTGTTGAAGTCGGGGATGAGCAGTTCGACGCCGCAGCCGGGGATGGCCTGATGGATTTGGCGGACGGTTTCGGCGTACAGCCAGGCGCCGCCGTCGGGCAGGTCGTCGCGGGCGACGCCGGTGACGGTGGCATAACGCAGGCCCATGGTGGCCACGGAGTCGGCGACGCGGCGGGGTTCGTCGGGGTCGTAGGCGGCGGGTTTGCCGGTGTCGATCTGGCAGAAGTCGCAGCGGCGGGTGCATTGGTCGCCGCCGATGAGGAAGGTGGCTTCGCGGTCTTCCCAGCATTCGTAGATGTTGGGGCAGCCGGCTTCCTGGCAGACGGTGTGCAGGCCTTCGGTGCGGACCAGGTCGGTGAGTTCGCGGTATTGCGGGCCCATCGACAGCCGGGTCTTGATCCAGGGCGGTTTGCGCTCGATCGGTGTCGCGGCGTTCCTGGCCTCGACACGCAGCAGCTTCCGGCCCTCAGGGGATACGGCGGTCACCCGTCCAGGGTATGTCCGTATTCACCCGTGTTGCGCAAGGCGGTCCCATAGTGGACGATCTTCCGGGAAAAGCGCGGTCGCGACCCGGAACAGTGCCGGCTCCGTGCTCCACGTCGGCCCGCCGAGGCGCCGGTGGGAGGTTGAGATCGGTGTTTTATCTCGTTCTCACCATACGTAGCTGTCGATCTCTCTAAGGTGACGTGGGTGTCGCGTGCGGATGATGTATGACGGAGGTCAGGCGTGCGAGTGGCCATGACGTACCTCAGGCTTCCGGAGGCCGAGGGCGGAGGCGATCCGGGGGCCCGCGCCCGCGCGGTGTTCGGCAGCGGTAACTGGCGGGAGAAGCACCCCGTGCTCCCCGTCGCCGGTGCGTGGCAGGCCCTGCACTACCTGCTGACCGGCGACCCGTGGGACGGCCCGCACCCGGCCGCGGACGTCGTCTGCGGCGGGCGGCTGCTCACCGAGGACGGCGCGGAGGAACTCGGCGTCGACGTCATCTACCTGACCGCCGAGCGGGTCAAGCTGGCCGCCGACCACCTCACCGCGACCGAGTTCGCGCGGATCGCCGGACGCTACGACGCCGAGCGGATGGCCGAACTCGGCGTCCAGGGCGCGGAGGACTGGGTGGGCGAGCCCGCCGAGGCGATCCGCGACGGGGAACTGCGCGTGGTGTACGAGCGGCTCACCCGCTTCTTCGAGGCCGCCTCGGCCGAGGGACAGGCCATCTTCAAGGCGATGGGCTGACCCCGCCGTGGCCGGTGCCGTCAGGAGGTGACGGGCCGGCCGAGCATCGCGTCGAGCGAACGGTGCGCGGTGCCGGACGCGTCGAGCGCCTCGGCGAGGCGCGTCTCGGTCAGCGCGAGCACCTCGGGCACGGTGACCTCGCGGCCCAGCTCGGCGGAGAGCGACGTCGTGCCCGCGTCGCGGATGCCGCAGGGCACGATCTTGTCGAACCACCCCAGGTCACAGTCGCAGTTGATCTCGAATCCGTGCATCGTGACGCCGCGCGACACCCGGATGCCGATCGCGCCGACCTTGCGGTCGGGAACGCCGGGCACCCACACTCCGCTGCGGCCCTCCACCCGCTTGGTGGCCAGGCCAAGGTCGGCGCACGTGGAGATCAGCGCCGCCTCGATGGTGCGGACGTACGCGACGACGTCGACGGGCTCCCGGAGCTTGACGATCGGGTACCCGACGAGCTGGCCGGGGCCGTGCCAGGTGATCTTTCCGCCGCGGTCCACGTCGATCACGGGCGCGCCCGGATCTCCGATCGGGCGGTCCAGCGGCTCCGTGCGCTTGCCCGCCGTGTAGACCGGCGGGTGTTCCAGCAGGAGACAGACGTCGGGGATCTCGTCGGCGACCCGCCGCTCGTGCAGCCGGCGCTGCAGCTCCCACGCCTCCTCGTACGGGATCGCCCGCTCGCCGAAGCCGGCGTGGATGAAGACCAGGTCGCCGGCGCCGGTGTTCACGGGCCGCTCGCCGAGGACGGTGGTGGATTCTTCGCTGACACTCACGACCATCAGCGTACGTCCTTCTAGAACGACGCCAGCAGCCGAGGCTCGATCCGTGTCTCCTTGACGCCGCCGGAGCCGTCCGCGGCGACCTGGTAGGCGCCCTGGCCCTCGACGTACGACACGGCCTGGACGAACTCGGTGCCGACGTAGTGCAGCGCGACCGCCTCGTCTGCGGCGTACCCGTCGGGCAGCTCGCCCTCGGCGACGAGACGCTGCAGCAGCGGCCGTCGCTGCCGGTCGCTGTCGTAGTGGACGCCGCACGAGTAGGGGAGCAGGCCCAGCCCGTCGGTAAGGGGACGCAGCTGCGGGCCGAAGGAGTCGGTCGTGCCGCCGACGTGCCAGCACAGCGCTCCGGCGCTCTGCCCGCACAGGACGACGCCCGTCCGCCAGGCCTCGGCGAACGCGTCCGCGAGGCCGTGCAGGCGCCACAGGGCCAGCAGGTTGGCGACGCTTCCCCCCGAGACGTAGACGAGGTCCTGGGCCAGCAGGTGCGCCGCCGGGTCCTCGTGGTTCGGCATCGGGAACAGCGCCAGGTGGCTCACCTCGGCGTCGGTCCCGGCGAGCGCGGCGTAGAAACGGGCGATCGCGTCGGCGGCGTCGCCGAGCGCGGTCGCGAGATAGCAGACCCGCGGGCGGTCCTGGCCGGTGAGGTCCAGGGCGTACCGGAGAAGGGGGCTCGGCGTCAGCCCGTAGCGGTCGTTGGGCATGAAGCCGCCACCGCCGATCGCCACGATGTGCGGTTTACCGTCGGTGCTCATCTCTCGCCCTCTCCCTCGCCTCGCGGCCGGATCGTCCCGCGCCGCCGGCCCGCCCGCCGCGCCGGGCCGGGCCGCATCGCCCGCTCGCCCTCCGCGGCACCCGGCCACTCGTCACGGTACGGCCCCCGGGCCGGGCCGTGCAGGCGGAGTGGCGCGTTCGTTGCGACTTCCTGGGAGAGACCCGACCGACCTCCTGCGCTTTCCCCGGCCAACCGACCCCGACCGACCTCCTGCGCTCCCTCCGACCAACCGACCCCGACCGACCTCCTGCGCTCCCCCCGACCAACCGACCCCGACCGACCTCCCGGGTCCCCGGGCGTTCAGGGGAGGATGCCGGCGAGCGCGGACGCCAGGTCCGGATACCGGAAGCCGAAGCCCGCCGCGGTGAGGCGGGCGGGCAGGACGCGCTGGCTCACGAGGACGCCCTCGTCGGCCAGCCCGCCGAGCGCCAGCCGCAGCGCGAAGGGCGGGACGGCGAACGGGGTCGGCCGGTGCAGCGCGCGGCCGAGGGCGGTGGTGTAGGCGGCGTTGGTGACGGGTTCGGGGGCGGTGAGGTTCACCGGTCCCTCCAGCGGGCCGCCGATGAGGAAGCGCAGCGCCGCGACCTCGTCGGCGAGGGTGATCCAGCTGAACCACTGGCGGCCGCTGCCGAGGCGCCCGCCGAGCCCGGCGCGGAACAGGGGGAGCATCCGGCCGAGCGTGCCGCCCTCGCGCGCCAGCACGACGCCCGTGCGCGGGATCACGACGCGGATCCCGGCCTCGGCGGCCGGCGCCGTGGCCGCCTCCCAGTCACGGCAGACGTCGGCGAGGAAGCCCTCGCCCGGAGGACTGTCCTCGTCGACCGTACGGTCGCCGGTGCAGCCGTAGTAGCCGACCGCCGAGGAGGAGACCAGGAGCGAGGGCGGGTCGTCCAGGGCGGCCAGCGCCCGGCAGAGGGTACGGGTGCCCTCGATGCGGCTGTCGCGGATCTCCTGCTTGTAGCAGTCGGTCCAACGGCGATCGCCGATGCCCGCTCCGGCGAGGTGGACGACCACGTCGACGCCCTCCAGAGAGGCCGTGTCCACCTCCCCGAACGGATCCCAGCGGACCTCGTCGTCGGCCGCGGGCCGCCGTCGTACGAGCCTGAGAACGGTCAGGCCCTCGTCGCGCAGCGCGCGGACGAGGGCCTGACCGATGAGTCCGGTCGAACCGGTGATGGCGATCTGCACGATCGCAGCTTAGTTAGCGGACCGAACGAAAGACGGAGCCGACACAGACCTTAAAGGCCGAGTTCGGCCTCGAAGTTGCCCTCCTCGAGGCGGTTCTTCACCGTGGTGAGGAACCGCGCGGCGTCGGCGCCGTCCACCAGGCGGTGGTCGTAGGTCAGCGCGAGGTACACGATCGACCGCACCGCGATGACCTCGCCGAGCTGCGGGTCGTCGATGACCGCCGGACGCTTGACGACGGAACCGGTGCCCAGCATGCCGACCTGCGGCTGGTTGAGGATCGGCGTGTCGAACAGCGCGCCACGGCTGCCGGTGTTGGTGATCGTGAACGTGCCGCCCGTGACCTCGTCGGGGCTGACCCGGTTGGTGCGGGTGCGCTCCGCCAGGTCCGCGATCCGCTGGGCCAGGCCGGCGAGGTTGAGCTGACCGGCGTTGTGGATCACCGGCACCATGAGGCCCTTCTCGGCGTCCACCGCGATGCCGAGGTTCTCGACGTCGTGGTAGGTCACCTCGTTGGTCTCGGAGTTGATGACGGCGTTGAGCTTCGGGTGCACCTTGAGCGCCTCGACGGCCGCCTGCGCGAAGAACGGCAGGAAGCTGAGCTTCACGCCCTCCCGCGCCAGGAAGTCGTCCTTGGCGCGCTCGCGCAGCCGCGCGATCTTGGTGACGTCCGCCTCGACGACCGTGGTCAGCTGCGCCGACACCTGCAGCGACTCGACCATGTGCCGGGCGATCGACTGACGGGTGCGGGACATCTTCTCCGTGGTACCGCGCAGGCGCGACACCTCCGCCGGGACCGGCGCGGCCGGGCGGGCGGCGGGAGCGGCGGGAGCCTGTGCGGCGGCCGGGGCGGGCTGCGCAGGCGCCGGAGCGGCCTGGGGCGCCGGCTCGGGCGCCGGCTGCGGCGGCGCCTGCTTGGCCCGGGCGGCCTCCAGGACGTCCTGCTTGCGGATGCGCCCGCCGACGCCGGTGCCCTTGACGGTGGCCAGGTCCACGTCGTGCTCGGCCGCCAGCTTGCGGACGAGCGGCGTGACGTAGGGGCTCTCACCCGACGGCTGCTCGGCGGCCGTCTCCTGCTGCGGCGCGGGGGCCGGGGCCTCCTGGCGCGGCTCGGGCTGCGGCTGCGGCGCCGCGGCAGCCGGCTGCGCGGCCGGAGCGGGCGGGGCGGCCTGCGGGGCCGGGGCCGGCGGCCAGGACGGCGCGGCCGGCTGCTGCGGCTCCGGCTGCGGCGCCGGGGCGGCCTGCGGGGCCGGGGCGGGCTCGGGCTGGGCCTGCTCCTGCTGCGGGGCGGCGTCGGCGGTCGCCTCGCCCTCCTGGGCGATGACGGCCAGCTCCGCGCCGACCTCCACGGTCTCGTCCTCGGCGACGGTGATGCTGCTCAGGACACCCGCGGCCGGCGACGGAATCTCGGTGTCGACCTTGTCCGTCGACACCTCGAGAAGCGGCTCGTCGGCCTCGACGCGCTCACCCTCCTTCTTGAGCCAGCGGGTGACGGTGCCCTCGGTCACGCTCTCGCCGAGCTGGGGCATGGTTACGGAGACCGGCATGGTTCTCAGCGACTCCTTGTGATACGTCGTGTTCTGGGTACGTGCGGGGTCAGCCGTGGACGTGCAGCGGCTTGCCGGCGAGCGCGAGGTGAGCCTCGCCGATCGCCTCGGACTGGGTCGGGTGCGGGTGGATGAGCTGGGCGACCTCGGACGGCAGGGCCTCCCAGTTGTAGATCAGCTGGCCCTCGGTGATGAGCTCGCCGACGCGGCTGCCGACGATGTGCACGCCCAGCACGGGACCGTCCTTGGCCGCGATCACCTTGACCTCGCCCTGCGTGCCCAGGATCTTGCTCCGGGGGTTGCCGGCCAGGTCGTAGGTGAACTCGATGATGTCGTGACCGCGCTCGCGGGCCACCGCGGAGGTGACGCCCACCGACGCGACCTCGGGCTCGGAGTAGGTGATGCGCGGAACGCCGTCGTAGTCGATCGGCGCCGGGTCCAGACCGCCCAGCCGTTCGGCGACGAGGATGCCCTCGGCGAAGCCGACGTGCGCCAGCTGGAGCGTCGGGATCAGGTCGCCGACCGCCGAGATGGTCGGGACGTTGGTGCGGCAGTACTGGTCGACCTTCACGAAACCGCGCTCGGTCTCGACCCCGACCTCCTCCAGGCCCAGGCCCTCGGAGACCGGGCCGCGTCCGACGGCGACCAGCATGAGGTCGGCGTCGAGGGTCTTGCCGCCCTGGAGGGTGACGATGACGCCCGACTCGGTGTGCTTGACGCTCTCGAACCGCGCGCCGAGCTCGAACTTGATGCCGCGCTTGCGGAAGGCCCGCTCCAGCCGCTTGGAGCTGGACTCCTCCTCCAGCGGCAGCAGGTGCGGCAGCGCCTCGACGATCGTCACCTCGGCGCCGAAGGACCGCCACACGCTCGCGAACTCGACGCCGATGACGCCGCCGCCGAGGACGACCACGGACTGCGGGATCCGGTCGAGCACGAGGGCGTGGTCGCTGGAGATGACGCGCTCGCCGTCGATCTCCAGGCCGGGCAGCGACCGGGGCACCGAGCCGGTGGCCAGCACGATGTGCCGGCCCTCGTACGTCGTGTCGCCGACCTGGACCGTGGTGGGACCGGTCAGCCGGCCCTCGCCCTCGACGATCGTGATGCCCTTGGACTTGATCAGCCCGGTCAGGCCCTTCACGGTCGTGCTGACGACCTTGTCCTTGTAGGCGTGCACGCCCGGCAGGTCGATGCCCTCGAACCGGGCCTTGACCCCGAACGTGGCCGACTCGCGCGTCTGGTCGGCCACCTCGGCCGCGTGCAGCAGCGCCTTGGTCGGGATGCAGCCGCGGTTGAGGCACGTGCCGCCGAGCTTGTCCTTCTCGATCAGTACGACGCTCAGACCCAGCTCGACCGCCCGCAGGGCGCACGCGTATCCGCCGCTGCCGCCACCTAGGACGACGATGTCGTAGGGGCTATTCGACACAGGACGCTCCTTCGATGCCCGCTCGGGCGCCTCCGGCCCGGAGCGATTTCTTTTCCCGCACGCATCTTTCCACTTCCGGCCGCCGGGCCGGGACAGCGCCTCCCATTGGCCGCCGTCCGCCCGTCGGGACGGCGTCTCCCGTCGGCCGCCGTTCGCCCGTCGGGACGGTGCCCCTCACTCGCGCCGTCCGCCTGGCCGGGGCGGTGTCTGCTGCTCGCACCGCCCGCCAAGCCGGGGCGGTGCCCATCGCTCGCGCCGCCCGCCCGGCCGCTGTGCCGCGCGGGGGACGCGCCGTTCCCGCGTGCGGCCTGCCCCGGGAGGCCCGGCGCGCGCCGCGCACCGGGCCTGCCGATTCCACGTCGGTCACAGGGCGCCGGCGGCGACGTCCTCGGCGATCTGGACCAGGGTGCGGACCGCGGACCCGGTGCCGCCCTTCGGCGTGTAGCCGTACGGCTGTCCCTGGTTGAAGGACGGGCCGGCGATGTCGAGGTGCGCCCAGCGCACGCCGTCCGGCACGAACTCCTTGAGGAAGATCCCGGCGACCAGCATGCCGCCCCAGCGCTCGCCGCTGATGTTGGCGATGTCGGCGACGGCCGAGTCCAGGCCCTTGCGCAGCTCCTCGGGCAGCGGCATCGGCCAGGCGGACTCGCCGGCGCGGCCGGCGGCGTCGACGACCTTCTCGCGCACGTCGTCGTCGTTGGCCATGACGCCGGTCGTCCGGGTGCCGAGCGCGACGAGCTGGGCGCCGGTCAGGGTGGCGACGTCGACGATCAGGTCGGGCTCGTCCTCGCCGGCCCGGACGATCGCGTCGGCCATGACGAGGCGGCCCTCGGCGTCGGTGTTGAGCACCTCGACGGTCTTGCCGCCGTAGATGGTCAGCACGTCGGAGGGGCGCTGCGCGGTGCCGCTCGGCATGTTCTCCGCGATGGCGAGGTAGCCGACGACCTTGACCTTCGGGCCGAGCGCGGCGATGGCCTTCAGCGCGCCGAGCACGGCGCCGGCGCCGCCCATGTCGGACTTCATCCAGTCCATGGACTCGCTGGGCTTGAGCGACAGGCCGCCGGAGTCGAACGTGATGCCCTTGCCGACGAACGCGACGGTCTTGGTGGCCTCGGGGTGCTCGTAGGCGAGACGGACGAGGCGCGGCGGGTTGGCCGAGCCCTGGCCGACCCCGACGATCCCGCCGTAACCGCCCTCCACCAGGGCGTGCTCGTCGAGGACCTCGACCGACAGGCCGGCCTCCTCGCCGTGATCGCGCGCGATGGCGGCGAGGTCCTCCGGGTTCAGGTCGGACGGCGGGGCGTTGACCAGGTCGCGGACCAGGGAGACGGCCTCGGCGAGCGTACGGGCACGGTCGAGGGCGCCCTGGACCTCGCCGTTCGTGTCGGCCTCGGTCACCACGGTGATCTCCGCGACCGGCTGCTTGTGACCGTCGCCGGTCCGGTAGCGCAGGTAGGAGTAGTTGCCGAGCAGCGCGCCGGTGGCGACGGCGGCCACCTCGTCCGCGGTGGCGGCGGGCAGCAGGACCGCGACCGAGCCGGAGCCCGCGAGGGAGCGCAGCGCGGCACCGGCCGCCCGGCGCAGCACCTCGGCGTCGTAGGACTCGCCGAGCCCGACGGCCACGACGAGCGGAGCGGCCAGGTTGCCGAACGTCGGCACCTTGGTGACCTCATCCGGCTTGCCCTCCGCGCCCAACCCGCTCAGCGCGTCGACGAGGCGGCCCTGGAAGGCCTCGTCGACCCCTGCGGCACCGGGCGCCAGTGCCGGTCCGGAGTCGTCGGTCACGAGACCGATCACGACGGCGTCGACGTCAAGAGAAGCGGATTGAGCGTTGGCAAGGTTGAGGTTCGTCACACAGCCCGATGGTAGTCCTGCCTCGCAGTTCTTTGTTCGAGTCCACGGACTTGGGCGATCTTCGCCGCGCGTCGTCCGGACCTTCACCCTCGACCGGTCGATTACCATTCCTCGACTGGCCCCGTCGTCCTGGGGCATCCCAGGGCCGCCTCTGGCCGAGGGGAAGCGGGCAGCGGCGGCGCGTCCACGGGGACGGCGGCCCGCGGGACATCACACGCGCCATGGCCAGGGCGCGTTCCGCGACCGGCGCGGGAGCTTCACTCTCGGGACGCTCCCGCGCCTTCTCCGATCCGCGCCGTCCCGCCCCCCGGACGGTCGGCCCACGCCGCGAAGCCTGCGTCGGCATCGGCGCGGCGGTGGGCCCGCGCCGGGGCGTCTACGCCACCGCGAGTACGACGATCGCCGCGGTCGCGGACGTCTCCACGAGCGCGCCCAGGACGTCGCCGGTGACGCCGTCCAGGCGCCGTACGGCGTGCCGGAGCAGCGCGGTGGAGACCAGGAGCCCGGCCGCCACGGCCACCGGGGCGAGGACGGCCGGGCGCGCGCCCCCGGCGAGCAGTCCCGCGACCGACGCGGCGGCCGCGACGACCGCCGTCGCGGCCGCGGCGTCCCGGCGCCGTACGGTCCCGGCGACCAGGGCGCCCAGGCCCTCCGGGCGGGCGGCGGGGATCCCCGCGCGGCAGGCCCACGTCACCGCGAGCCGCCCGGTCACGGCCGCGGCGGTCACCGCGACCGCCCGGTGCGGCGCCTGGGCCAGGGCGGCCACCTGGATCAGCAGCGTGAACACGAGCGTGATGACCCCGAACGGCCCGATGTCGGACCGCTTCATGATCGCCAGGGCGTCCTCGGCCGGGCGCCCGCTGCCGAGCCCGTCGGCGAGGTCGGCCAGCCCGTCCAGGTGCAGACCGCGGGTGAGCAGCGCCGTCGTCCCGACCGCCAGGGCGGCGCCGAGCAGCGGCCCGGCGCCGAGCAGGCCCGCGACCGTGAGCACCACGGCGGCGGCCACGCCGACCAGGAGACCGGCGGCCGGGGCCAGCGTCATCGCCCGCCGGGCGGTCTCCCGGTCCACGCGGCCGCACCGCACCGGGAACACGGTGAGCAGCGACACGGCGAGGCGGAGTCCCTCCGCGCCGAGGATCCGCTCGTTCTCTTCCCTCACGACGTCCTCCGGGGGTCCTCCGCCGGCGCGCGTCTCCCGGCGGTCACGGCAGGTCGAGGACCCGGCCGGCGACGACCAGGGCGGTCTCCTCCGACTCGGCGGCCAGGCGCTGGTTGAGCCGTCCCAGAATGTCACGGAAGGCGCGTCCGCTCGCGGTGCCGGGAACGATGGACAGGCCGACCTCGTCGCCGACCGCGACGACGTGCGCCCGCGTGGACCGCCACGCGCCGACCAGCTCGTCCAGGCGCGGCGTCACCGCCTGGGGACGCTCCCAGGCGCCGAGTTCGTCGAAGACCGCCGTCAGCCAGGTGCCCATCCCGTCGATGAGAAGGGTGCCCCTCGCGTCGCGCAGGAGGCCGGCCAGGTCGATCGTCTCGGTCGTCTCCCACCAGCGGGGGCGGCGCCGCCGGTGCGCGCTGATCCGGTCGCGCCACTCCGGGTCGTCCGCGTGCATGATCCCGGTCGCGACGTACGTCACGTCCGGGTGCGCCATGACCCGGAGCTCGGCCTCTCCGGACTTGCCCGACCGGGCGCCGCCCAGGATCAGCGACCGCCACGGCCCGGACGCGGGGCGGATCCACCGGTCCAGCCGGCGTTCCAGTTCGGCCGGGGAGGCGACGCGGTGGTCGACGTGGACGGCCTCGATCCGCGTCTCCTCGGTCACCGCGCCGGCGCGCCGGAGCCGCCCCAGGTGCGACGGGTCGCCGACGAGGTCGAGGAGCACGGCGTCGTACGGCTCGGGGCCGGCCGGTTCGGGGCGGGCGCCCGGCCCGGCCGCGAGCAGGACCCGGTGCCCGCGCGGCGTACGGAGGTCGTATCCGCCGGGCACCTCGCGCCGGTCGCACTCCTCCGGCGGGACCCCGTCGAGGAGGACACGGGTCGGCTCGACGCGGAGGCGCGCCGCGCGCATCCGGGTGCAGGAGGAGCAGCGGCAGCCGGGCTCGGGCCAGCCGTGCGGCCCGGCCGTGCCGAGCAGGTCGATCTCCATGTTCACCGCCCCTCACCCGCCCGGCCGCCGGCCGGGACCTCGAACCCCGTCCCGTCGCCCCCCGGAGCCTCGAACGCCGCCCGCCGGGCGGCCCGGCGCAGGGCGAGGAGCACCGGGCGGCCGGTGACGGCCACCAGGATCGCCGTGAAGATCGCCCGCGGTACGTCGAACCCGAGGGAGGTGGCGAGGTCGAACGCGACGAACCTCCCGAGATTGTCGGCGAGCGGAGCGCCCGGGTGGAACGAGATCGAGCTCGACATCCCCCCGGCGAAGGGCCACAACCCGAGATTCTGCAGCCACCCGTAGAGGAACCCGGCGACCGCGCCGTACGCCGCGAGCATCGCGATCTCCACCCGGCCCCGTGGCCGTCGCGGCAGGCACCCGGCGAAGAACCCCACCCACGCCGCGCCGAGGATCTGGTACGGCAGCCAGGGGCCCACGCCCGCCGTGATCAGAGCGCTGGCGAACATCGTCACCGACCCCAGCAGGTAGCCGAACCCGCGTCCCAGCACCCGCCCGCCGTGCACGAGCACGAAGAACATCGGCTCGAACCCGGCGACGTTCGTGCCGAGCGGCCGGAGCGCCGCGCCGACCGCGCCGAGCACGCCCAGCAGCGCGATCGCCTTCGCGTCGATGCCGCCCTCGGCGACCTCGGCGAGCGCCACCGCGAGCAGCAGCGGAAGGAGCAGCACGAAGATCCACGGCGCGAAGGTCGACTGGGTGATCCGCGCCCCGGGCGTGACCAGCAGCGGCCAGCAGAACGCGGCCAGCCCCGCCAGCGACACGAGCACGAGCGCCGTCCCGGACCGCGCGCGCAACCGGACCGGGTTCATGCCAGGACCTCACGGGCCTGGTCCACCGTGAGGACCGGCGCCGGAGCGAGGATCTTGCCGACCTGGGGGGCGAACGCCGGCGAGGACACCACCACCTCGGCGGTCGGCCCGTCGGCGACGATCTCGCCCTCGGCGACGACCACGGTGCGGGTCGCGACCTCGGCGACCAGTTCGACGTCGTGGGTGGCCAGGACCACCGCGTGCCCGTCGGCCGCCAGGTCGCGGACGATCTCCACCAGGCGTTCCTTGGCGGTGTAGTCGAGGCCGCGCGTCGGCTCGTCCAGCAGGACCAGCGGCGGCCGTCCGGTCAGGACCACGGCCAGCGCGAGGGACAGCCGCTGCCCCTCCGACAGGTCGCGCGGATGCAGGGCGTCGTCGACGCCGGGCGCGAGCCGCTCGAACAGGGAGCGGCAGGTGCCGCGCTCCGCCGCCATGTCGCGGTCCGCGGCGGCGCACTCGGCCGCGACCGTCTCGGCGTACAGCAGGTCGGCCGCGTCCTGCGGGACCAGGCCGGCGTTCCGGACCATGACGCGCGGCGGCGTCTCGTGCGGCGCGGCGTCGCCGACCCGCACCCGCCCGCCCGCCGGGCGCACGAGGCCGACCAGGGCGCGCAGCAGCGAGGACTTGCCGGCGCCATTCCGTCCCATCAGCGCGATCACCTCGCCGGAGGCGACGGACAGGTCGATGCCGCGCAGCGCCGGCACGGGGCCGTACCGGACCTCCAGGCCGCGCACGGACGCGAGCGTCCGCCCGTCGCCGTTCAGCGAGGGCGGAGCGGGCGGCGGCGCCGCGGCGAGGCGCTCGCGCAGGGGAGCGGCGGCGCGCCGGGCGTCCCGTACGGACAGGGGCAGCGGCGACCAGCCCGCCAGCCGCCCCAGCCGGACCACGGGCGGCGCCACCGGCGAGTCCACCATGATCGCGCCGGTCGGGCCGTACGCGGGCGGCCGCCCGTCGCCGGGCAGCAGCACCATCGTGTCGGCCAGGTGGACGACCCGTTCGAGGCGGTGCTCGGCGAGGACCACGGTGAGGCCGAGGTCGTGCACGAGCCGCTGCAGCGTGGCCAGGACGTCCTCCGCCCCGACCGGGTCCAGCGCGGACGTCGGCTCGTCGAGCACGAGGACCTTCGGGTGCGTGGTCAGCACCGAGCCGATCGCGACCCGCTGCGCCTGCCCGCCGGACAGCGTGCCGAGCGGGCGGTCCCGCAGCCCGGCCAGGCCGAGCAGGTCCAGGGTCTCCTCGACGCGCCGGCGCATGACGTCCGGCGGGACTCCCAGGGACTCCATGCCGTACGCCAGCTCCTCCTCGACCACGTCGGAGACGAACCCGGCCCGCGGGTCCTGGCCGACGTAGCCGACGACGTCGGCGAGGTCGCGCGGCGGATGGTCGCGGGTGTCCCGGCCGGCGACGGTCACCCGTCCGGACAGCACGCCGCCGGTGAAGTGGGGGACCAGGCCGTTCACCGCGCGCAGCAGCGTGGACTTGCCCGTGCCGGTGCGCCCGGCGACCAGGCACAGCTCCCCCTCCTCGATCTCCAAGTCCACGTCCGTGAGCACCGGCGTCCCGCCGTAGCGGAAGCCGACCCGCTCGAAACGGATCATGTCCGGATCCTCCGGAGGAGCACCGGGGCGAGGGCGAGCAACACGCCGGCCGCCGGCAGCGCCGGCAGACCCGGGGCGGACCCCGGCACGGGCCGCAGGCCCTCGGTGCCGGCGAGACCGGCGACGGTCATCGCGGCGGCGGCCAGCACACCCGAGCCGCCCGTGACCCACTCCGGCAGCGCCCACGGATCCGGGCGGTACCGCGTCCGGGGGGAGCGGCGGCCCCCGAGCCACAGGCCGGCCGCGGCGCAGACCGACCCCGCGAGCAGCATCGGCGTCCCCAGCGCCGCCGGCGCCTGCCCGTCGAGAAGCCCGTACAGCCCGGCGCACACCGCGAGGAGCCCGCCGAGGACCAGGGCCGCGGTGGCCCGTCGCCGCGCGCGGGGCACGGCCGCGGTACGGCCGTACCCGCGCGCGTCCATCGCGGCGGCCAACTGCACCGACCGGTCCAGCGCCCCCTCGAGCACCGGCATGGCGAGCCGCCGCAGCGACCGGATCCCCCGGTCGGCGCGGCCGCGCAGGCGCTGCGCGTCGCGGACCCGCCGGACGTGCGCGACCGCCTGCGGCGCGAACGTCATCGCCACGACGACCGCGACGCCCACCTCGTACAGCGCCCCGGGCACCGACTTGAGCAGCCGGCTCGGCGCGGCCAGCGCGTTCGCCGCGCCGACGCAGACGAGGACGGTGGCGAGCCGCAGCGCGTCGTACCCGGCGACGGCCAGGCCCTCGGCGGTCACCGGCCCGCCGACCCGCAGCCCCGCCATCCAGGACGGCAGGGTCACCGACGGCAGCGTGACCAGCGTGGTGCCCGGCGCCTGCGCCGCGAACACCGCCCCGAACACCAGCCGCACCACGACCACGAAGACGCCGATCCGCAGGAACATCCCGTACGCCCGCGCCCAGGGGTCGTCGGTCCGGCGCACCGCGACGACCGTCCCGGTCACCGCCCCGACCAGCAGCAGGAGCAGCGGGTCGGTCGTCCGCGTGGCCGCCGTCGCGAGCCCCAGCGCCCACAGCCACCAGGCCCCGGGATGCAGCCGACGAGTCATGCGTCCTCCTGCGTCGGAGGAGCGACCAGAGGTGCTGCGCGCGCGCTCATCGGCGCGACCGGCGGACCGCGACGAGACCGCCGCCCGCGGCGACGACCACGATCAGGCCGATCCCGGCGTACAGCCCGACCGGCGTCCCGGAGTCCTTCTTCTTCGCGGCGGTCGTCTTCGAGGCCGCGGTCGCGGTCGGGGACGGGGCGATCGGTATGCCGCAGGTGCCGAAGGAGTCGATGGCGCAGATCAGGCCGCTCTTGTCCGCCTGCGGGCTGCCCGCCGCCGCGAGGACGTCGGAGCCGGTGGCGTTCTCCGGAACGGTCGCGCAGTACCGCTTGGAAGCGCGCGGCACCTGGCCCTTCGGGGCGTCGCCCGCCTCGCCGTAGTCGATGACGACGGCGACGCGCTTCTTGCCCGCCGGGGTTCCGCTCCCGGGCCCGCAGATCGCGGCGAAGTCCGGCTTGTCGCGGGGCGGGGTCCCGGTGTTCCCGCTCGACTTCGCGAACCGCCATCCCTCGACCGCGCCGTCCTTGGGATGGGCCTGGGCGGGGCCCGTGCTCGCGAAGGCCCACGTGCCGCCCTTGGCCTGCCAGTATCCCCAGAACGCGACGCCGTCGGCGTGCGCCTCGGACATGGGCGCGAACACCAGGGCGGAGGCGAGGAGGCCCGCCCCGATCTTCGTGGCGGAGCGAGCGGCTGCGATCTTCGGCATGGGCGCCTTTCTGGGGGCAGGGCGGTCCCCGGTGAAGCGGGCGCACCGAATGCCGCACGCGCCCGGACTCCATCCGCAGACCACGACGGAACGACGGAGCCGCTCGCGCCGGCGCGGGCATTCCGGCTCGCCGCCGGGCGGGACGCCCGTACGGCCTACGGTTGCGGGTCAGCGCCGGACTTGGACCGGCTTCCCCCGCGACGGCGCGTGTGCTGCTGCCGATGAGTTGACCACGGGGCGGTGAACGGCGTCAAAACGGCCGGTCCCGGTAACCTGCGGATCATGAGGCGGGTCCGAGCGCGACGCCGACCTCGGAGGCCGCCGCGGCCCATGGCCGGGGCGGCCCGACGAGCCGGACGATCCGGACGGGAATGAGGAGAGCGATGCCCTGGAGCTGGCGGTACGAGAAGTCCGACGGGACGCCGGTGGAGGCCCCCGGCTTCGGCGAGGAGACCTGGACCACCCAGGCCGACGCGGAGTCCTGGGTGGGGGAGAACTGGCGCGGTCTCCTGGAGGCCGGCGTCGACCAGGTGTCCCTCCTGGAGGACGGGCGGGTGGAGTACGGCCCGATGAGCCTCCACCCCGAGGCAGGCTGAGCGCCGCGCCGGCGCGCGGGCGGCGGGTTCCGCCGGGCTCCCGGTGAGGGAGGCCCGGCGGACGCCGGCGCCTACGGGCGGTGCGACGGGCTGACGGTCTTGGCCGGGTCGCGCTCGACGACCGGCGCGAGGATCTCGTCGACGCGCTGCAGCAGGTCGGCCTCGAGCTTGACGCCGGCGGCCTTCACGTTGTCCCGCACCTGCTCCGGGCGGGTGGCGCCGATGATCGCCGAGGAGACGTTGGGGTTCTGCAGGACCCAGGCGACGGCGAGCTGCGCCATCGACAGGCCCGCCTCCTGCGCGAGCGGCTTGAGCCGCTGCACGCGGGTCAGCACCTCGTCGTCCAGGAGCCGCTGGATGAACGCGGCGCCGCTCTTCTCGTCGGTGGCGCGCGAGCCCGCGGGCGGAGCGGCGCCCGGCTCGTACTTGCCGGTCAGCACGCCCTGGGCGATCGGCGACCAGACGATCTGTCCGACGCCCTCCTTCTCGCACAGCGGCACGACCTCGGACTCGATGACCCGCCACAGCATGTTGTACTGCGGCTGGTTCGAGACGATCCGGTCCAGGCCCATCTCGTCGGCGATCTTCAGCGCCCGGGCGATCTCGTCGGCGCGCCACTCCGACACGCCGATGTAGAGCACCTTGCCCTGGCGTACGAGGTCGTCGAACGCCTTGAGGGTCTCCTCGAGCGGGGTCTCGTGGTCGAACCGGTGCGCCTGGTACAGGTCGACGTAGTCGGTCTGCAGGCGGCGCAGCGAGCCGTGGATCGACTCGAAGATGTGCTTGCGGGACAGGCCGCGGTCGTTGGGACCGGAGCCGGTGGGCCAGTAGACCTTGGTGAAGATCTCCAGCGACTCCCGGCGCTGTCCCTTCAGAGCGCGGCCCAGGACCTCCTCCGCGCGGGTGCCGGCGTAGACGTCCGCCGTGTCGAAGGTGGTGATGCCCTCCTCGAGGGCCGCCTGGACGCACGCCTTGGCGGCGTCCTCCTCCACCTGGGAGCCGTGCGTGATCCAGTTGCCGTACGAGATTTCGCTGACCATGAGGCCGCTTCGGCCCAAATGACGGAACTCCATGCTCGGAACCCTAAGCGGCGGAGGTCAGACCTGGTCCTTCTGGCCCGGCTTGAGGCGCGGCTGCGGCATGCGGAACCGGCGGATCTGCATCGACCGGGTCGCGGTGTAGAAGCCGATGCCGCGGAGGTTGTCATCGGGGAAGCGCTCCTGGGCGAGCTTCTTCACCCGCCTGCCCAGGTAGATCGACTCGCCGATGATCAGCACGAGCATGACCGGCCAGCCGAACTGGTAGACGTACGCCTTGACGGTCATCGGCGCGACCATCGCCAGCAGCAGGATCAGCAGGGTGAGGTACATGAAGTACTCGCCGAACGTGCGCCGGGAGTCGACGAAGTCGCGGGCGAGCCGGCGGGCCGGCCCCTGGTCGCGTTTGGGCAGGTAGCGGTCGTCGCCGCGGGCCATGCCCTCCTTGACCTTCTGGCGGTCACGGGACTGGCGCTCGCGGGCCTGCGCGTAGGCCTCCTTGCGCGTCTTGGGCGCGGTGATCGGCTGGCGGTTGCGTCTCTCCGCCTCGCGGCGCTTGGGCGTGGGGCGGCCCTTCCCTCCCGGTTTGACGCTCTCCGGGGTGGCTTCGGGCTCCTGCGTGGCGGTATCGGTACGGCGTCGGAACACGCAGATCAGCCTACCGGCGCTCGCGGCGAACATAATGACTGTCTTGGACGTTAACGCGTAGGGTGGTCAGCGAAACCCCAGCAGCGTTGTTAGGCACCAGCGGAAGGGACCGGCCACGCGCGATGAGCGTGATGAAGCGTATGTCGATGATCTTCAAGTCCAAGGCCAATAAGGCACTGGATCGGATGGAAGATCCTCGGGAGACCCTTGACTATTCCTACCAGCGCCAGCTTGAGATGCTGCAGAAGGTCCGCCGGGGGGTCGCGGACGTCGCGACGTCTCGCAAGCGACTGGAGCTGCAGATCAACCAGCTCGAGCAGCAGCAGAACAAGCTGACCGAGCAGGGCAAGAAGGCTTTGCAGGTCGGGCGGGAGGACCTCGCCCGCGAGGCGCTGACCCGCCGGGCGGGTCTGGACAGCCAGCTGAACGACCTGCGCGCGCAGTACCAGCAGCTGCAGGGCGAGGAGGAGAAGCTCACGCTCGCCTCCCAGCGCCTGCAGGCCAAGGTCGACTCCTTCCGTACGCGCAAGGAGACGATCAAGGCCACCTACACGGCCGCCGAGGCGCAGACCAAGATCAACGAGGCGTTCTCCGGCATCTCCGAGGAGATGGGCGACGTCGGCCTGGCGATCCAGCGCGCCGAGGAGAAGACCGAGAACATGAAGGCGCGCGCCGGCGCCATCGACGAGCTGCTCGCCTCGGGCGCCCTGGAGGACTACTCCGGTCCGCGCGACGACATCCAGGCCGAGCTCGACCGCATGGGCAGCGGCCCGGGCGTCGACCTCGAGCTCGAGCAGATGAAGGCCGAGCTCGGCATGGGCTCGGCGCCGAAGCAGCTCGACGCCGCGCCGGGTCAGGCGCAGGGCCAGCAGGCCGCCCCCCATCAGCAGGCCCAGCAGCAGCCCCAGCGGCCGTACCAGCCGGGGGAGGGCCACCAGTGATCGTCCGGCTGATGGGCGAGGGCCAGCTGAACGTCGCCGACGGCGACCTGGCCGCCCTGAACGACCTCGACGCCGAGCTCGAGAAGGCCATCGAGTCCGGCGACGAGGAGCAGTTCCGCGGCGCGTTGCACGCGCTGCTCGAGCGGGTGCGCACGGTGGGCAGGCCGCTGCCGCCCGAGGACCTCGAGCCGTCGGACCTGATCCTGCCGCCCGCTGACGCGACGATGGATGAGGTCCGCGCGATGTTGGGTGACGAAGGACTCATCCCCGACTGACCCGTAAGGCACAAAGCGGGCCTGTCCGCACGTTCTATCTGAAGAAGCGTCGGACGGGAGGAAGGGGACATGATGGAGCGCTCGCGCTTCGCACCCGACCGAGGGCTCACATCGCGCATGCTGCTGACGATGTTCCTGCTGGGGCTGCTGTACATCGTCTTCGTCGGGTTCTTCTTCGTGTTCGTGCCACGGCTCTGGCTGGTCGTCCTGGTCATCGCCGTGGCCTTCCTCCTGGCCCAGTACTTCTTCTCCGACCGGCTCGCGCTGTTCGCCATGCACGGGCGCGTCGTGTCGGCGGAGGAGGCTCCGGAGCTGCACGGCGTGATCGACCGGATCTGCGCCATGTCGGATATGCCGAAGCCGAAGGTGGCGATCGCCGACACCGACGTGCCGAACGCCTTCGCCACCGGACGCAATCAGCAGAACGCCGTGGTCTGCGTCACCACCGGCCTGCTCCGGCGGCTCGACCCCGTCGAGCTGGAGGCCGTGCTGGCCCACGAGCTGTCCCACGTCGCCCACCGCGACGTCGCGGTGATGACGATCGCGTCCTTCCTCGGCATCCTCGCCGGCCTGCTCACGCGGTTCGGCCTGGAGTGGGGCCTGTGGGGCGGGTTCAACGACCGTGACCGCAACAACAACGACCAGAGCACCGCGATGGTCCTTCTGGTCGTCATCGGCGTCAGCGCCGCGGTCTACGCCATCAGCTTCCTGCTGACCCGCGCCCTGTCGCGCTACCGCGAGCTGTCGGCCGACCGCGCCGCGGCTCTGCTCACCGGACGGCCCTCCGCGCTGGCGGCCGCGCTCACCAAGGTCACCGGCGAGATGTCCCGCATCCCGACCAAGGACCTGCGGGCCGCCGAGCCGTTCAACGCCTTCTACTTCGCGCCCGCCTTCACCAAGGGGATCAGCATCTCGACGCTCTTCTCCACCCACCCGTCGCTGGACCAGCGGCTCGAACAGCTCGCCAAGATCTCCGCCCAGCTCGGCCGGGGAGCCTGATCCGGGCGACACGCCGCTGGTGGACCAGGGAGTCTTACACATGGGGTTCCTCGACACACTGCTGGGCCGGTCGAAGCCCAAGAAACCCGACCTCGACCGGCTGTTCGCGCTGCCGACCGCGGCCGTGACCCTGGAGGCCGCGGCCGGCCTGACGCCCACGGGAGTCGGCGCCGTCTGCTTCCGCGCGGCCGAGGGAGCGGCGTTCGCGCAGATCGAGAAGGACGTGCGCGAGCTCCTGGACGCCGGTGAGGGGCCGAAGGTCGAGCTGAGCACCGACACGTACGGCTACACCTGGCTGGTCGCCCGGCACCCCGCGACCGACCTGGAAGGCCTCGTCACGGACCTGCACGCGGTCAACGCCGCCCTGGAGTCCGGCGGGTTCGGCCCCCAGCTGCTCTGCTCGCTCGTGGCCTTCACCGGCCCGGACGGCAGGCGCTTCGGCCTCGTCTACCTCTACAAGCGCGGCACCTTCTACCCCTTCGCCCCGATGTCGGGCGAGAGGCGGGACAACGCCCTGGAACTGCAGGTACGCGGCGCGGTCGGCGCGGACCTGCCCGTCGAGGGTGACCTGAGCCGGTGGTTCCCGGTATGGGGCGCTCCCGGGCTGTGACCTTCGTCCTCGAGGCCGTCGGCGTACGCCACGGCGATGCCGTCATCCTCGACGGCATCAGCGTCACCCTCCGATCGGGGCACTGCACGGCGATCGCCGGGCCCAGCGGCGCCGGCAAGTCGACGCTGCTGCGCCTGCTCAACCGGATGCTGGAGCCGACCAGCGGCCGCGTCCTGCTCGACGGCACCCCGCTGCCCGCGCTCGACGTCCTCGCGCTGCGCCGCCGCGTCGGCCTCGTCGCGCAGCAGCCGACCCTCCTCACCGACACCGTCCTGGACGATCTGCGGGTCGGCCGTCCCGGCCTGACGGAGGACGAGGCCCGCTCGCTCCTCGCCGAGACCGGCCTGCCGCCCGCCTTCGCCGAACGCCCGACCGCCGGGCTCTCCGGGGGAGAGGCCCAGCGCGTCTGCCTGGCCCGTACGCTGGCGCTCCGCCCCGAGGTGCTCCTCCTCGACGAGCCCACCTCCGCACTGGACCGTGCCAGCGCCGCGGCCATCGAGCAGGTCGTCAAGGACCTGCGCGCGGCCGGCGGCACCGCCGTCCTCGTCAGCCACGACACCGCGCAGGCCCGGCGCCTCGCCGACGACGTGATCGTGCTCCGCGCCGGACGACTGGCCGAACACGGCCCTCCGGACGAGGTGGCCTACCTGCGGACCGCGACCTCGTGAGGACGCGAGCCGAGAGCACGGCTCCGCCGGCCGCCCCTGCGGCGGGAGGCCTCGTGAGTGCTGTCACCCCTACGGCGGAGGAGGTCTCGTGAGTGCGGTCGCACCTGCGGCGGAGGAGGTTTCATGACCCATGAGGTGCACGTCCCGTCGTGGCCGGGCGTCGTGGCCTCGCTCGCGCTGGTCGCCGTCGCGCTCGGGATCGTCGCGCGGGCACGTCTGCGGATCAGCCGCGAACTCATCGTCGCCGCCGTCCGCGCCGGCGTCCAGCTCATCGCCGTCGGCGCGCTGCTGCTCGCCATCTTCAGGTACGCCGGCCTGCCGGGGGCGTTCGCCTGGGCGGCGGTCATGGTGGCGATCGCCGGGCAGGTCGCGGGGCGGCGCGGCTCGGGGGTGCCCCGGTCGCGGGTGGCCGCCACCGCGGGCCTGGCCGCGGGCGGCGGCACGACGCTGCTCGCCCTCGTCCTGCTCGACGTCATCCCCGCTCAGGCGCGCGTCGTCGTCCCAGTGGCCGGAATGATCATAGGTGGCTCGATGCAGGCGGCCGGCCTGGCGCTCCGGCGCGTACGGGACGCGGTGACGTCCGGCCGGGCCGCGATCGAGGCGCGGCTGTCGCTCGGTCTCACCGCCCGCGAGGCGTTCGCGCCGCACACCCGCGACGCGCTCCACACCGCCCTGCTGCCCGTCGTCGACTCGACGAAGGTCGTCGGCCTGATCACCCTGCCCGGCGCCATGACCGGCCTGATCCTCGGCGGTGTCGACCCGCTCACCGCGATCCGCTACCAGATCGTCGTGATGTACATGCTGCTCGCGGCGGCGGCCATCAGCGCGTACGTCACCACCCGCCTCGCCGAGGCCGCCCTCTTCGACGAGGCGCACCGCCTGCGCTGCTAGGGCCCGTCCTCGATCGGACGCGCCCGAATCGGCGCGCGCGACGCTGCTAGGGTGGGTTTCAGCCTGAAATCGCTGGTCAAAGCCGAATACGAGGCTTCAATGACGGTGACCACATTCAGCACCACCGGGCGGAGATCCACTTCCCGGCTCCCCGCGGAGATGACCACATTCGTCGGACGCCGGCGCGAGCTGGCCGAAGTGAAACGCCTGCTGTCGGTGTCCCGCATCGTGACCCTCACCGGGCCGGGCGGGGTCGGCAAGAGCCGGCTGGCCCTGCGGGTGGCCGCCGAACTGCGACGCGCCTACCCGGACGGCGTCTGGCTGGCCGAACTCGCGGAGCTGGACAATCCGAAGCTGCTCGCCCAGACGCTGGTCGCCGCGCTGGGAATCACGGCCCGTTCGGCCGAGCGCCCCGACGAAGTGCTCATCGAGCATCTGGCCGGCAAACGGACGCTGGTGATCCTGGACAACTGCGAGCACCTCCTCCAAGAGTGCGGCCTGCTCGCGCGAACGCTGCTGCGCGAGGTCCCGGAGCTGCACATCCTGGCCACGAGCCTGCAGCCGCTGGGCATCTTCAGCGAGCAGACGTACGTCGTGCCGACGCTGTCCCTGCCCTGCGACGGAGCGCCGCAGGGGGCACAGTCCGCGATGTCCGACGCGGTCCGGCTCTTCACGGAGCGGGCCGAGGCGGTGTTGCCCGGATTCGCCGTCACCGATCGTAATCGTGAGGTCGTCGAGCGGATCTGCAAGCGCCTGGACGGGCTTCCGCTCGCCATCGAACTCGCGGTGGTACGGCTGCGCGCCCTCTCGGTCGAGCAGCTGCTCGACCGGCTCGACGATCGTTTCCGGCTCCTGTCCATGGAGTCGAGAGCCGTCACGTCGCGCCATCAGACACTCCGCGCACTGATCGACTGGAGTTACGCTCTGTGCACGGAGAAGGAGCGTCTGCTGTGGGCGCGCGTCTCGGTGTTCACCGGCAGCCTGGATCTCGAGGCGGCCGAGGAGGTCTGCGCCGGGGACGGCATCGGCCGTGGCGAGATCGTCCAGTTGGTGGTCGGCCTCGTGGAGAAGTCGGTCCTCGTCCGGGAGGAGGGCCCGGGCGGAGTTCGGTTCCGGCTGCTGGAGACCATCCGGCGATACGGCCGGGAGCGGCTCGCCGACTCCGGCGAGAGGTCGACGGTCGAACGCCGGTACCGCGACTACTACCGGAGAGTCGCCCGCGACTCGAAGGCCCGGCTGTTCGGCCCGGCGCAGGTCGAGACGCTCAACCGGCTGAGGGTCGAGTATCCGAACCTGCGTTCCGCTCTGGAGTACTGCTACGCCGAGCGCGCCGGGCTCTGCATCGACATGGCCAGCAACCTGCTGTACCACTGGGTGACCAGCTACCACCTCGGGGAGGGGCGCGACTGGCTGGAGCAGGGCCTCGCCGATCCCGGGATCCACGTCGAGATCAGGGCACGGGCGCTGGCGGCGTGCGGCTGGCTCGCCATCATGCAGGGAGACCCGGCGTCCGCGACCCGGATGCTCGCCGAGAGCAGAGCCCTCGCCGAGCAGAACGGACTGGAGCACATCCTCGGTTACGTCGCGTCGTACTCCGGGACGGTCGCCATGCACCAAGGGGACGGCGAGGCGGCGGTCGGGTTCTACACGGAGGCGGTGACCCGTCACCGCGCCGTCCAGGATCCTCTCGGCGAGGTGCTGGCGCTCACCCGGCTCGCCCTCGCGTACTCCTCGCTGGACGAGTCCGAGCGCGCCGTCGCCGCCGCCGAGGAGGCCATGGCCATCTGCGACGTCCACGGAGAACGCTGGCAGCGGGCGTACGCGATGACGGCGCTCGGCATCGAGACCTGGCGGCAGGGCGATGCGCGGCGCGCCGCGTCTCTGGAACGCGAGAGCCTGCGGTTCAACCGCCTGCTCGGCGACACGCTGGGAACGGGCCTGAACATCGAGGCGCTGGCCTGGATCGCCGCCGCGGAGGGGGACCACGAGCGAGCCGGCCGGCTGCTGGGCATCCTGGGCAATCTCTGGGAGGGAATCGGCGCGCGGATGCCGGGATACGGATACCTCGCGATCCATCACGAGGAATGCGTGGCCCGTACACGTCAGGGGCTCGGTGAGGAGGCGTTCCGGGCGGCCGTCGAACGGGGGACCCGCCTCTCGGAGGACGAGGCGCTCGACTACGCCCTTTCGGAGCGGCGGCCGCCTCCGCCCGGCCCGGCCGCCAAGGTGGTCGGTGACAGATGGGCACCTCTGACGAAGCGGGAGACGGAGATCGCCCGGCTCGTCGCGCGGGGAATGAGCAACAAGGAGATCGCGGCCTCCCTGGTGATCGCCCAGCGCACCGCCGAAGGCCACGTCGAGCACATCCTCGCCAAGCTCGGCTTCACCTCCCGCACCCAGATCGCCGCCTGGGTCTCCGAACAGACCTCCCCCTGATAAACGGCAGGTCGCGGCCAAGATGTACGGGAAGTTGCACACAAGTTCATCGAGTCCGCCTCGGAGGAGATATTCCGCATCCTGGCCCGCGAGGGCCATCTGAGGGGGCTCCGACGAAGCGTGTTCGTCGAGAGGCTCGCCTTCTACTTGGGCGAGATCAACGCCATCCATCCCTTCCGCGAAGGTGCTGGATGAGCTGGTCGAGCCGTTCGACGGGCTTCGCTGAAGCCGGAGCACCGGCGGTCGGCGGAAAAGGGCCGCGGCGACCGCCGGTGCTCCGGCGGAACGACTAGGGGAGCGCGAGCATCTGGTCGAGGGCCACGCGGGCATAGTGGGCGGTCTCGGCGTCGACCGTGATCTGGTTGACCACCTCGCCGCGCGCCAGGGACTCCAGCGACCGGACCAGGTGCGGCAGGTCGATGCGGTTCATCGTCGAGCAGAAGCAGACGGTCTTGTCGAGGAAGACGATCGTCTTGTCGGGGTGACGGTCGGCGAGGCGCTTCACGAGGTTCAGCTCCGTGCCGACGGCCCACGCCGATCCGGCGGGCGCCTCCTCGAGCATCCGGATGATGTACTCCGTCGACCCGATGTGGTCGGCCTCCTTGACGACCTCGTGCCGGCACTCGGGGTGCACGAGCACGTTGACGCCGGGGATGCGGGCCCGTACGTCGTCGACGGACTCCTTGCTGAACCGTCCGTGCACCGAGCAGTGCCCGCGCCACAGGATCATCGTGGCGGCGCGCAGCTCCTCCGTGCCGAGACCGCCGTCCGGCCGGTGAGGGTTGTAGACCACGCAGTCGTCGAGCCCCAGGCCCATCTCGAGCACGGCGGTGTTGCGGCCCAGGTGCTGGTCGGGCAGGAACAGCACCTTCGAGCCCTTGGAGAACGCCCATTCGAGGGCGCGGCGCGCGTTGGAGGACGTGCAGACGGTGCCGCCGTGCCGGCCGACGAACGCCTTGATGTCGGCCGAGGAGTTCATGTACGTGATCGGAACGACGTCGCCGGCGATCCCCGCGTCCTCCAGGACCTCCCAGCACTCCTCGACCTGGTCGTAGGTCGCCATGTCGGCCATCGAACAGCCGGCGGCCAGGTCCGGGAGGACGACGCGCTGGTCCGCACCGGTCAGGATGTCGGCGGACTCGGCCATGAAGTGCACACCGCAGAAGACGACGTACGGCGCCTGCGGCCGGGCCGCGGCCTCCTGGGCGAGCTTGAACGAGTCGCCGGTGACGTCCGCGAACTGGATCACCTCGTCGCGCTGGTAGTGGTGGCCCAGCACGAACAGCCGTTCGCCGAGGGCCGCCTTGGCGGCACGGGCCCGCTCGACCAGGGCGGGGTCGGAGGCGGGCGGCAGATCGCCCGGGCAGGAGACACCGCGCTCGCTCGCCGGGTCGGCACCGCGGCCGAGGAGCAGCAGGGGGCTGCCGATGTCGATCGTCACTGGGAGGCTCCCTTGGCAGACTTATCGTCTTTCTGACGATACGTCATCGTACGCGCGGGCGGTCAAGTGGCCGGGAGCGGGCGTGAAAGAACACGCTCATTGGGGAATGCCCCCCGGCAGCGGGTACGTTGTGCGGAGAGGCAAGCGACAACATCACGGCCGCCGCGAGGCGACCGGGCCAATCGGGAGTCAGCACATGACGGTTCCAGCCGAGACCGGCACGCAGCAGGGCGTCGTCCTTACGGACGCCGCCGCGGAGAAGGCCAAGAGCCTGCTCGAGCAGCAGGGCGAAGAAGGTCTCGCGCTGCGCGTGCAGGTCCAGCCGGGTGGGTGCTCGGGCCTGATCTACCAGCTCTACTTCGACGACCGTGAGGTGGACGGCGACTTCGTCCAGGACTTCAACGGCCTCGCCGTCCGCGTCGACCGGATGAGCGTCCCCTACCTCGCCGGTGCCACGATCGACTTCGTCGACACCATCGAGAAGCAGGGCTTCACGATCGACAACCCGAACGCCAGCGGCTCCTGCGCCTGCGGCGACTCGTTCCACTGAGCCTCCAGGGCTTCACGCGATGATGCCCGTGACCGGGCCTGTCCCGGTCGCGGGCATCCGGCGTGTCAGGACCCGGTGAGGCAGTACCCTTGCCGGGTTTGGAACGCCCTTCGAGACGGCCCCGCGTTCATGACGAGGCCGCCGAACCGACGAGGAGATCGACGTCGTGCGCATCGCTGTAGCCGGCTCCATCGCAACCGACCACCTGATGAGCTTTCCGGGACGGTTCGCTGACCAGCTCATTCCCGACCAGCTGCACACCGTGTCCCTGTCCTTCCTCGTCGACGAGCTGGAGATCCGGCGCGGCGGCGTGGCGGCCAACATCTGCTTCGGCATGGGCCTGCTCGGCCAGCGGCCGATCCTCGTCGGCGCGGTGGGCGACGACTTCGCCGACTACCGGTCCTGGCTGGAGCGGCACAACGTCGACACGTCCTCGGTGCACGTGTCCGACCTCCACCACACCGCGCGGTTCCTGTGCACGACCGACCAGGACCACAACCAGATCGCCTCGTTCTACACGGGCGCGATGAGCGAGGCCCGCCAGATCGAGCTGCAGCCGATCGCCGAGCGGGTCGGCGGCATCGACCTGGTCCTCATCGGCGCCGACGACCCCGACGCGATGATCCGTCACACCGAGGAGTGCCGCGCCCGTGGCATCCCCTTCGCGGCGGACCCCTCCCAGCAGCTCGCCCGGATGGATGACGTGCGGGAGCTGATCGACGGCGCCGCGTACCTGTTCACGAACGAGTACGAGGCGTCGCTGTGCGAGCAGAAGACCGGCTGGTCGAGCGAGGAGATCCTGTCCCGCGTCGGCGTCCGCGTCACCACGCTCGGCCCGAAGGGCGTCCGCGTCGACCGCGCCGGTGAGCCGAGCCTGCACATCGACGCAGCCCCGGAGGTCGCGAAGGTCGAGCCGACGGGCGTCGGCGACGCGTTCCGCGCCGGGTTCCTCACGGCGCTCTCCTGGGGGCTGTCCCTCGAACGCGCCGCGCAGACCGGCAACCTCCTCGCGGCGCACGCGCTGGAGGTCGCCGGCCCGCAGGAGTACACCCTCCACGGCGAGCGCTTCGTCGAGCGGTTCGCCGACGCGTACGGAGCGGACGCCGCCGCCGAGATCGCCCGGCACATCTGACCGTTCTCCGCGCTCGCTCCGCCCTTCGAAGGCCGGAGCGAGCGCTCACCCGTTCAGGCCGTCCAGATCAGCGACCGGAGCGTGAGCGGCGCGCGTCGTCTGGACTGAGGAGCGCAGGGAGCGAAGCGACCGGAGCGACGAGGGAAGACGGCGCGTTGGGCGCCGCGAACCGCGCTCGCGGAGCGAGCGCAATTCAATACGTACGGCGTATGTGGAAGGCCCAGCCGCGGGGGAGGGTCTCCTCGCGGACGAAGTCCTGGGACTTCATCCGGCACCAGGCGGGCACGTCCGTGCGCGCGGCGACGTCGTCCGCCTGCACCGCGATGATCTGGCCGACCGGCACCTCACCGATGCGCTCGGCGAGCATGATGATCGGGATCGGGCACTTGCGGCCCAGCGCGTCGATGGTCAGGACCGGCATGGGCCCGGTGTACGCCGGGGGCGTCGCCTCCCGGGGGATCTCCCGCTCGGCCCGGCGGCGCCTCAGCCCCATCGCATCTCCCTACTCACTGAGTGGTCATCCCCGCCGTACGGCGGAGCCGGGCCACGGCTCCGGGCAGAACCGCGAGGAAACGGTCGACGTCGGTCGCGCTGGTTCCGCGAGGGAGCGATACCCGGACGTTCCCGTGGGTAATCACCCCCATCGCCTCCAAGACGTGGCTGGGACGCAGCGTATCGGCCGTACACGAACTGCCGGAAGACACCGCGAAACCGAGCCGGTCGAGTTCGGTGAGGAGCGCCTCGCCCTCGACGTACAAACAGGAGAACGTCACCAGGTGCGGCAGGCGGCGCACGGGGTCGCCGATGACCTCGACGTCCTCGATGAGGTGGGGCACGCGCTCACGGATCCGGTCGACGAGCGCGGAGAGCCGCGGCCCGTCGCGCTCCATCTCCGCCGCGTACGCCTCCAGGGCCGCCGCCGCGGCGACGGCGCCGGGGACGTTCTCGAACCCGGGGACCCGGCGGCCCTCGCGCTCGTCCTCCGGGAGCGGTGACCGCCACCGGGTGTTCTTCCGGATGACGAGCACGCCGACGCCCGGGGGACCGCCCCACTTGTGCGCGCTGGCGGCCAGCAGCGACCAGCCGGCGGGCACCTCGACCCGGCCGGCGGACTGCGCGGCGTCGACGAACAGCGGGACACGCGCCGCCCGGCACGCCTCGGCCACCTCCGCGACCGGCTGCAGCGTGCCGACCTCGTGGTTCGCGGACTGCAGGCAGGCCAGTGCCGTGTCGGGGCGCAGCGCCGCCGCGAACTCCTCCGGGTCGACCCGCCCCGTACGGTCCACGCCGACCGTGGTCACCCTTCCGCCCTCGCGCTCGTGCAACGCGGCGGTGTGCAGGACGCTGGAGTGCTCGACGGCGCCGACGACCAGGTGGCGGCCGGTCCGGCGGCGGGCCGACAACGCGCCCAGCATCGCCAGATGCACCGCCTGGGTGCCGGAGGAGGTGAAGAACGTCTCGTCGGGCCGTACGCCGAACGCAACGGCGACCTTGGCCCGGGCCTGGTCGAGCAACAGACGGGCGCGTCGCGCGCCGCCGTACAGCCGCTGCGGGTCGGCCCAGCCGCCGTCCAGGGCGGCGACCAGGGCTTCCCGGGCCGCCGGATGCAGGGATTCGGTGGACGCCGCATCGAAGTAGGCCACGGAGAAGACACTAATGGGGGTCCCAAGTGGGTGTCCGCGACCCTCACGCTAATGTTTGGTCGACAAGCGTGAACATCGAACTGATCGCCCGGAGATTCGGGCTTCATCGTGGGAAGGCAATCCGTGAGTCCGACCCGCCGTAGGAAGCGGCACATGCCCGTGCGCCCCGCAGCGCCGAGCCCGCGGCGACGCATGCTGCAGGGCGCCGCGGTGCTCTCCATGCTGGCCCTCGCCACCACGGCGTGCTCCGGCCAAGGCAAGCGTCTCGGCCTGCCGACGCCGGTCACCGAGCAGGCCAAGCGCGTCGTGACCCTGTGGCAGGGGTCATGGATCGCGGCGTTCGTCGTCGGTGCGCTCGTGTGGGGGCTGATCATCTGGGCGGTGCTGTTCCACCGCAAGCGTTCCGACCAGCTGCCGCCGCAGGTCCGGTACAACCTGCCGATCGAGATGCTGTACACCGTCGTGCCGTTCATCATCATCGCGGTGCTGTTCTACTTCACCGCGCGCGACGAGACGTATCTCAACAAGGTCAGCAAGACGAACGATCCGGGTCAGGTCACCCTCGTCAACGTGACCGCCTTCCAGTGGAGCTGGCAGTTCGACTACCCGCAGTACCACACCAAGCCGATCGTCGGTCAGCCCACGAGCCCCGACGGCACGAACAAGCCCGTCCTCGTCATCCCGGTCGGGCAGCGGGTACGCTTCCACCTGGTCTCGACGGACGTCATCCACTCCTTCTGGGTTCCCTCGTTCATCTTCAAGCGGGACATCATCCCCGGTGCCCGCTCCGGGCAGGACTTCGAGGTCACCCCCACCAAGACGGGTACGTTCGAGGGACGCTGCGCTGAGTTCTGTGGCGTGGACCACAGCCGGATGCTCTTCCAGGTGAAGATCGTCACGCCGCAGGAGTTCCAGCAGTTCATCTCGAGCCATCAGGCGAGCGGGAGCGCTCAGTGACCACGACCATCACTCATTCCACCCCCTCCGCGCCGGCGTTCCGGCCGCGGCCGAGCAAGGGCCGCGTCATCGTGTCGTGGCTGTCGTCCACGGACCACAAGGTGATCGGGTACATGTACCTGATCACGTCGTTCGTGTTCTTCGGCGTCGGCGGCATCATGGCGCTGTTCATGCGCGCCGAGCTGGCCAAGCCGGGCCTGCAGATCGTGAGCAACGAGCAGTTCAACCAGCTGTTCACGATGCACGGCACGGTCATGCTGCTCATGTTCGCGACGCCGCTGTTCGTCGGCTTCGGCAACGTGATCATGCCGCTGCAGATCGGGTCGCCGGACGTGGCGTTCCCGCGCATGAACATGCTGAGCTTCTACTTCTTCGTGTTCGGCAGCCTGATCACGCTGGCCGGGTTCCTCACCCCCGGCGGCGCCGCCAGCTTCGGCTGGTACGCCTACACGCCGCTCTCGGACATCGTCCGCTCGCCGGAGATCGGCGGCGACATGTGGATCATGGGCCTGACGCTGTCCGGCCTCGGCACGATCCTCGGTGGCGTCAACTTCATCACGACGATCTTCTGCATGCGGGCGCCGGGCATGACGATGTTCCGGATGCCGATCTTCACGTGGAACATCCTGCTCACGTCGATCCTCGTGCTGATGGCGTTCCCGGTGCTCGCCGCGGCGCTGCTGGCCCTGGAGGCCGACCGTAAGCTCGGCGCGCACGTGTTCGACCCGGCCACCGGCGGTGCGATGCTCTGGCAGCACCTCTTCTGGTTCTTCGGCCACCCAGAGGTCTACATCGTCGCGCTGCCGTTCTTCGGCATCATCACCGAGATCCTGCCGGTGTTCAGCCGCAAGCCGGTGTTCGGTTACATCGGCCTGGTCGGCGCGACCATCGCGATCGCGGGTCTGTCCGTGACGGTGTGGGCGCACCACATGTTCCCCACCGGCCAGGTGCTGCTGCCGTTCTTCTCGTTCATGACGTTCCTGATCGCGGTCCCGACCGGTGTGAAGTTCTTCAACTGGGTCGGCACGATCTGGCGCGGGCACCTGACGTTCGAGACGCCGATGCTCTGGTCGATCGGCTTCCTGGTGACGTTCCTGTTCGGTGGCCTGACCGGCATCATCCTGGCCTCGCCGCCGCTGGACTTCCAGCTCAACGACTCCTACTTCGTCGTCGCGCACTTCCACTACGTGCTGTTCGGCACCGTGGTCTTCGCGATGTTCGCGGGCTTCTACTTCTGGTGGCCCAAGATGACGGGGAAGATGCTCAACGAGACCCTCGGGAAGATCCACTTCTGGCTGCTGTTCATCGGCTTCCACACGACCTTCCTGGTCCAGCACTGGCTCGGCGCGGAGGGCATGCAGCGTCGTGTCCCGGACTACGCCAAGCAGTTCACCTCGCTGAACGTCGTCTCGACCATCGGCGCGTTCATCCTCGCCACCTCGATGATCCCGTTCCTGTGGAACGTCTTCATCACGGCGAGGAGCGGCAAGCGGGTGAACGTCGACGACCCGTGGGGCTTCGGCAACTCGCTCGAGTGGGCGACGTCGTGCCCGCCGCCGCGGCACAACTTCACCTCGATTCCGCGGATCCGGTCGGAGCGTCCGGCCTTCGATCTGCACTACCCGCACCAGGACCAGGCCGCGGTGACGGCCGGCGCCGGGAAGGAGGACTGACATGAAGATCGAGGGTTTCCTGTTCGTCTTCTGCGCCCTGTTCTTCGCGGTGATGGACCTGATCTACTGGTTGTGGTCGCACGACCCGACCGGTACGACGGCCCTGGCGCTGACCATCGGCCTGGCGGGCCTCACCGGCTTCTACCTGCTGTTCACCGGCCGGCGGATCGACCCGCGGCCGGAGGACGACAAGGACGCCGACATCGCCGAGGGCGCCGGTGAGCTCGGGTTCTTCAGCCCGCACAGCTGGTGGCCGCTGTTCACGGCGCTCGCCGCCGCGACGGCCGCGCTCGGCGCCGTGTTCGGCTGGTGGCTGATGCTCATCGGGATGCTCGGGGTCATCCTCGCGGCGATCGGGTTCGTCTTCGAGTACTACCGGGGTCACTTCTCCCACTGAGGCAGACGCACGGAAGGCCGGCACCGCACAGGCGGTGCCGGCCCTTCGGCGTGTCAGAGGCCGTACGAGCGTCTCGGAGACCCCGCAGGGCGCGGCGGGGGTGGAGAGCGTGACGAGGCGCGTCACGGCGGTGCGGCGGCGTCGCGGAGAGCGTGACGAGACGTCAGCCGACGCGGTGGCGGGTTGACCGAGGCGGGAGAAGAGAGAGCGCGGCGCCGCGTCAGGCGGCGCGGTGGTGGGTGACCGGGGTGGAGGAAGAGAGAGCGCGGCGCCGCGTCAGGCGGCGCGGCGGCGGGTGGCGGCGATCCAGCGATCGAGCAGAGCGGTGGCCGCACCGGAGTCGATGGCCTCCAGCGCCCGGGCGTACGCCGCCGCGAGCGTCTCGGTGAGCGCGTCGGTCGGAGGGGCTCCCTCCGCCGCGACGAGCGCCGCGGCGGCGTTGAGGCCCACGATGTCGCGCACCGGGCCCCGCTCGCCGCCCAGGACCGCGCGGGCCACGGCGGCGTTGTGCGCGGCGTCGGCGCCGCGCAGGTCGTCCGGGGTGGCGCGGGGGATGCCGAGGTCGGCCGGGTCGAAGACGGTCTCGGTGGCGGTGCCGTCGCGGACCACCCAGATGACCGAGGTGGACGTCGTCGTCAGCTCGTCGAGCCCGTCGTCGCCGCGGAACACCAGCGACGAGCAGCCGCGCTCGGCGAACACCCCGGCGACGATCCCCGCCATGCGCGGGTGGAACACCCCGACCGCCTGGGCGGAGGGGCGGGCCGGGTTCGTCAGCGGGCCGAGGAAGTTGAACACGGTCGGCACGCGCAGCTCGGCGCGCGTCTTCGCGGCGTACTTCAGCGCGGAGTGGTAGAGCGGCGCGAAGCAGAAGGTGATCCCGACCTCGTCGGCGACCTCGGCGGTCGCCGCCGGCGGCAGGTCGATGACGACGCCGAGCTCCTCGAGCACGTCGGCGGCGCCGCAGGACGACGAAGCCGCCCGGTTGCCGTGCTTGACCATCCGCGCGCCCGCGGACGCGGCGACGATGGCGCCCATGGTGGAGACGTTGACCGTGTGCGCGCGGTCGCCGCCGGTGCCGACGAGGTCGACGGCGGGCCCGGGCAGGCTGATCGGGCGCGCGTGCCCGAGCATCCCCTCCGCGAGGCCCGCGACCTCGGCGACGGTCTCGCCCTTCGCCCGCAGCGCCACGGCGAAGCCGGCGATCTGCACGTCCGTCGCCTGACCGGACATGATCTCGTTCATCGCCCAGGCGGTCTCGTCCGATGACAGCGACTCGCCGTCGATCAGAGCGTTGAGAAGCGCGGGCCACGTCGTGCGCGGATCCATGGGTGCCTCTTCGGGGTACGCCGGCGTCCGCGGCGAGCGGACGGCTACTGGACGGACAGGCGGGGCTCGGAGTCGCCGACGCGCCCTTCCAGGCGGCGGCGCATCAGGTCGGCGACGCCCTCGGCCAGCGCGACCGGGTCGATCGGCTGGGAGGCCACGGCGTCGGCGCGGGACCAGGTCGCCAGCCAGCCGTCGTCGCGGCGGGCGATGATGACCATGATCGGCGGGCAGTGGTAGATCTCGTCCTTGGCCTGCCGGCAGATGCCCATGCCGCCGGCCGGACGGGCCTCGCCGTCGAGGATCACCACGTCGACGTCGCCCTTGTCGAGGTGGACGAAAACCGCGGGCTCCGTCGCGACCTCGACGAACTCGACCTTCGGCAGGCCGGGCGCGGGGCGGCGGCCGATCGCGAGCCGCACCTCGTTGCGGGTGTTCGCGTCGTCGCTGTATACGAGGACCTTCATGGTCTCTTCGGTGCTCATCGGCTCATCCATGGGTTACGTGGTCGCGTGATACGTGCCCGATGCTACCGGGAGATGGTGCGGCGGCGGAGAGGGCCGTCCGCCTCCGGCCCGGCCGACCTGCCGTGAGGAGGCGAATCGCCTCTACAGGGGGGTCCTGCACGGAGCCCGGCGAGGTGCCGCAATAATGCTGCCCGTGGCAACAGCAACCGCGACAGAAACGGCACCCCGGTCCCACGCCAACCGGCCCAACCTCGTAAGCGTGGGCACGATCGTGTGGCTGTCGTCTGAGCTCATGTTCTTCGCGGCGCTGTTCGCGATGTACTTCACCATCCGGTCGGTGACCAAGGGGGACGGCGGCGCGTGGCCCCAGGCCCACTTGGACATCCCGTACGCCTCGGCCAACACCTTCATCCTGCTGATGTCCAGTGTGACCTGCCAGATGGGCGTGTTCGCCGCGGAACGGGGGCAGGTCAGGCGCCTGGGGTCGATCTTCAACCTCAAGCGCTGGGGTCTGCGCGAGTGGTACGTCCTGTCCTTCCTGATGGGCGCGGTCTTCGTGGCCGGCCAGCTGAATGAGTACCGCAACCTCATTCACGAGGGCACGACGATCTCCAGCAGCGCGTACGGCTCGGTCTTCTACCTGACCACGGGCTTCCACGGCCTGCACGTGACCGGTGGACTGATCGCGTTCATCTTCATGCTGGGACGCACGTACGCCGCGAAGCGCTGGACACATGAGCAGGCGACGAGCGCCATCGTCGTGTCCTACTACTGGCACTTTGTCGATGCGGTCTGGGTGGGGCTGTTCTTCACCATCTACGGGATCGACAAGATCTTCACCTGACCCAGAACGAGGGACTCTTCCGTGAAATGGATCACCGCATGGCGACGGCGCCCGTGGGCGGGCTACGCCGTTGTGCTGGCCGCGCTCGCGATCATCGGCGTCGCCTACGCCGGTGTTTCGCCGCGCACTGACCGAGCACAGGCGGCCGCCGCGGCGGCGTCGGACCAGGACGTGGCCAAGGGCAAGCAACTGTTCAACCAGGCCTGCTCGAGCTGCCACGGAGCCAACGCCGAGGGTACGAAGAACGCCCCCAGCCTGCTCGGCGTCGGCGCGGCCTCGGTCGACTTCCAGGTCAGCACCGGGCGCATGCCCGCGATGAACCTCGGCGCGCAGATTCCGCGCAAGAAGCCCGTCTTCAACGAGGAGCAGACCCGCCAGATCGCCGCGTACATCGCCTCTCTCGGCGGCGGCCCCGCGATTCCGTCGAAGGACCAGGTCGACCCGGCCAACGGCGACGCGGCCATGGGCGGCAAGCTCTTCCGGGCGAACTGCGCGCAGTGCCACAACTTCGCCGGTTCCGGCGGGGCGCTGACCGGAGGCAAGTACGCCCCGCCGCTGACCAAGGCGACGCCCGAGCAGATCTACGAGGCCATGCTCACCGGTCCGCAGGCCATGCCGGTCTTCAACGACACCACGCTGACGCCGGCGCAGAAGCGGGCGATCATCGCGTACGTCACCCAGACCCGCAGCGAGCCGAACCCCGGCGGTAACGGTCTCGGCCGGGTCGGCCCCGTGGCCGAGGGCCTGGCCGGCTGGCTGGTCGGACTTGGACTGATCATCATCGCGGCGATGTGGATCACCGCCAGGAAGCCCAAGAAGAAGCACAATGTCTGAGACCAACGAGACCCACGGAGCGTCCTCGGAAGAGGAGCGGGCGCCGAAGCGCGTCATCGGAACTCCACCGCAGGTGCAGGGCCATGACCTGCTGCCCTCCGACGGGGACGGCGGGGAGAGCAGCGGGTACAAGCTCGACCCGGTGAAGGCGCGCAAGGCCGAGCGTGCGGCGGCGTTCTTCTTCTTCCTGACCTTCCTCGCGGGCATCGCGTTCATCGTCTTCTACGCCGTGTGGCCCGGCCACGTCGGCAACGACGACATCGTCCGGGCGATGCACTCGAACTACGCCCTGGGCACCTCGCTCACGGTGATCTTCATCGGCATGGCCGTCGGGATGACGATCTGGGTCCGTCACCTGATGACGACCAAGGAGATCATCCAGGAGCGGCACGAGCTGGCGTCCCCGGCCGAGGACCGCGAGGTCTTCAACGAGTACTTCCTGCAGGGCGCCGAGGAGAGCGGCCTCACGAAGCGGCCGCTGCTGCGCCGCTCGCTGCTGCTGGCCTCCGCGCCGCTGGGCCTGCTGCCGATCCTCCTGCTGCGGGACCTGGGCCCGCTGCCGAAGACGAAGCTTCGCCACACGTCGTGGAAGAAGGGCACCCGGCTCGTCGTCGACGGCACCGGCCAGCCGCTGAAGCCGTCCGACTTCAACTCCCCGGGCGGCATCATCACGGTGATCCCGGAGGGCGCCGAGGACAACCTCGACGAGCTCGCGAAGGCCACGGTGCTGCTGATCAACGTTCCGGAGGACCAGCTCAAGGTCAAGAAGGGCCGGGAGAACTGGAACGTCGGCGGGATCATCGCCTACTCGAAGATCTGCACGCACGTCGGCTGCCCGGCCGCGCTGTACGAGCAGACGACGCACCACATCCTGTGCCCGTGCCACCAGTCGACGTTCGACGCGCTCGACGGCGCCAAGGTGATCTTCGGCCCGGCCGCCCGGCCGCTGCCGCAGCTGCCGCTCGGCGTCGACTCCGAGGGCTACCTCATCGCGACGAGCGACTTCCACGAGCCGGTCGGACCCAGCTTCTGGGAGCGTGGGAGGCCCAAGGTATGAGAACTCTCATCGGCGACCGGTTCGATGAGCGAGGATCGGTGAGCGACCAATGACGACGCAAGCACCCCCGAAGGCCGTCGACGGCGCGATCGGCTTCCTCGACGAGCGCTTCGGGACCGCGGGATTCCTCCGCGGCAAGATGAAGAAGGTCTTCCCCGACCACTGGTCGTTCATGCTGGGGGAGATCGCGCTCTACTCGTTCATCATCCTGCTCGCGACCGGGACGTTCCTGACGCTGTGGTTCAAGCCCAGCATGTCCGAGGTCGTGTACAACGGGCACTACACCAAGCTCTACGGCGTGCACATGAGCGAGGCGTACAACTCGACGCTCCGCATCAGCTTCGACGTGCGCGGCGGCCTGCTCATGCGGCAGATCCACCACTGGGCGGCGGTCATGTTCGTGGCCTCGCTCACGGTGCACATGCTGCGCGTCTTCTTCACCGGCGCGTACCGCAAGCCGCGCGAGGTCAACTGGCTGATCGGCCTGGGCCTGTTCACGCTGGCGCTGCTGGAGGGTCTGTTCGGCTACTCGCTGCCGGACGACCTGCTGTCCGGCACGGGTTTGCGGATCACCCAGGGCGTCATGCAGTCGATCCCGCTGGTCGGCACGTACCTGTTCTACTTCGCGTTCGGCGGGGACTTCCCCGGCCACGACTTCATCCCGCGTCTGTACACGGTGCACGTCCTGCTGATCCCCGGCATCCTGCTGGCGCTGGTCGGCGCGCACTTCATGATCCTGTGGCACCAGGGGCACACCCAGTTCCCGGGCAAGAACCGTGCGCAGAAGAACGTCATCGGCAAGCCGTTCTACCCGGTGTTCATGATCAAGGCCGGCGCCTTCTTCATGTTCACCTTCGCGGTCATCGCGTTCCTCGGGACGTTCGCCCAGATCAACCCGATCTGGCTGTTCGGCCCGTACACGCCCGACTCGATCACGGCGGGTTCGCAGCCGGACTACTACATGGGCTTCCTCGAGGGCGCGCTGCGCATCATGCCCAACTGGGAGACCAACCTGTGGGGTCACACGGTCTCGTGGAACGTCCTCGTTCCCGCGCTCGTGCCGCTGGGGCTCATCATGACCGGCGCGGCCCTGTGGCCGTTCATCGAGCAGTGGGCCACCGGCGACAAGCGGATCCACCACATCGCCGACCGCCCGCGGAACGCCCCGTTCCGTACGGCCGTCGGCATGACCGCGGTCACGTTCTACGGTCTGTTGTGGCTGGCCGGCGGTAACGACGTCATCGCCGACAAGTTCCACGTGTCCCTGTACGCGACGACGTGGTTCTTCCGGTTCGCGATCTTCATCGGACCGGTGATCGCGTACAACGTGACGAAGCGGATCTGCCTCGGCCTGCAGAAGAAGGACGCCGACATCGTCCACCACGGTGTCGAGTCCGGCGTCATCATGCGGCTGCCGAACGGCGAGTTCATCGAGGTGCACGAGCCGGCGAGCGACGAGCAGAAGGCCGTGCTCACCGGCAAGGACCCGCTGCCGGAGCTGGCGATCGAGGACGAGGACGAGAACGGCATCCCGGCTCCGTCCGCGCGTGGCCCGCTGGGCAAGCTGCGCAAGAACCTCAACCGCGCCTTCACCGCCGACGACGTCCCGGCGGACGGTCACGACGAAGGGCACGACGACACCAGCCCGCACGCGGAGGAGGAGCTCCAGCCGGGCGGCGTCGAGCCCGGCGGCACCGGCGGCAGCAGGGCGATCAGCCACCACTGACGCCTCCGCCCGACGCGAGTACGGCCCGCCACCCGATTCCGGGTGGCGGGCCGTCGCGTGTCCAGGGAGTGCCGTGGGTGTGCCCGCGGGGCGCCGTCGCGTGCTCGGGAAGCGGCGGCCGCGGTGCCGAGACCGCCGGTCAGTCCGCGTCGGGCAGGCCGAGGGCGAACGCGGCCTCCAGGTCGTGCTGGGAGTACGTGCGGAAGGCGATGTGGGTCTCGGTGTGCGTCACGCCGGCGACCTTGTTCAGGCCGCCGGGGATGACATCCGCGATCTGCTCGTACTGGCGCACACGCACCAGCGCGACCAGGTCGAACTCCCCGGTCACGGAGTAGACCTCGCTGACCCCGTCCAGACCGGCGATGATCTCGGCGACCTCCGGGATGCGCGAGACGTCGGCCTTGATGAGCACGATGGCGGTGATCACGGAATGCCTCCTGCGTGGGTTGCGCGCGATGTCGGGTCGCCGCCGAAAAGCCTAGTGGAGCGGTCAGTTCCAGGAGAGGGCGGCCGACTTGCGGGCGACGGTGCCGCGCCGGACGAGCAGGCCGACGATCATCCCGGCGACGAAGCCGTAGATGTGCGCGACGTACGCCGTCTGGCTCTGGCTGTCGCCGAGGCTGAGCCACTGGAAGACGAAGAACTGCGCGAGCAGCGTCCAGGAGGGCAGCCGGAACGGGAAGATCGACAGGATCAGCGCGATCGTCCGCGACCGCGGATAGAGGACGAGGTGGGAGCCCAGCACCCCCGCGATCGCCCCCGAGGCGCCGACCAGCGGGGTGTCCGAGCCGGGGTAGGTGATCGCGAAGCCGTACGCCGCGATGAAGCCGACCGCGAGGTAGAAGACCAGGAACCGGAGCCGTCCGAGGCGGTCCTCGGTCGCCGCGCCGAAGATGAACAGGTAGACCATGTTGCCGAGGATGTGGGCGACCCCGCCGTGCAGGAACATCGACGACAGCGCGGACAGCCACGGCCGTTTGTGGAAGGGCTTCGGGTGGCAGGCGTGGTCGATCTCCTCGGGCACCGGGTTCTGCCGGTCGGAGACCAGCTCCTTCGGGACGGCGCCGTACTTCAGCAGGAAGGTCGCCTGCTCGCATCTGCGCTGGTCGATCCCCTCTCCGTGGTGGCCGATCGAGGCGATCGGCGACAGCAGGAAGACGACGACGTTCGCGGCGATGAGGAGGTAGGTGACGAGGGGCGCGCGCCGCGTCGGCTGGTTGTCGTACAGCGGCAGCGCCACACCTGCTCCTATCGCATCGGCCGACCGGCGCGGTCAACCTTACGGGAATCGGGCCGCTGGACGGCGTTCTCGATCCAGTGCCGTACGCTCTCGGCGCCGTGCGGCGGGCACGTCCACGTGCCGTCCACCTCGACCAGGCGCACACCGGGGGAGTCGAGCCACCGCAGCACGCATTCCATCTCCTCGGCGGAGGCTCGTGGCGTGGCCCCGACGCCGGGCCGCACGGTCTCGGCGGTGGCCACGAGGGCCTCGACGTACGGGACGGGGTGGGCGTTCGGCGGAACGGTGCCGGCGGCGGCCAGGCGCCCGTGGCGCACGACGTGCAGCTCCCAGCCGCCGTCGAACGCGGGCTTGGCCGCGACCAGCTGCGCGAGCCCGGCCAGGGCGGACAGGCGCTGACAACGCGCCGCGCCGCGCACGAAGGCGGCCAGCCGGTCGCGCTGCACCGCGGCCTCCTCGTAACGCAGCTCGCCCGCGAGACGGTCGATGCGGGCACGGGCGGCGGCGACCACCGGGCGGACGTCGCCCTCCAGGATGCGGCGGGCCAGGGACGCGTGGCGGGAGTAGTCCTCCGGGGCCTGCCGGCCCTCGCAGGGCGCGCCGCAGCGGCCCAGCTCCGCGAGCGCGCAGGTGCCGGCGCGGCGGGTCTCGATGAGCCGCAGGGTGAGCCGCTGGGTGCACTGGCGCAGGGGGACCGCGTCGTGCACGGCGGCGCGGGCCTCCTCGGCCGTGCGCGTGCTGCCGAACGGGCCGAGATAGGTGGCGCCGTCGTCACGGACCTCCCGGACGATCGACAGCCGGGGGAAGGGCTCGGCGGTGAGCTTCAGCCAGACCGCCCGCTCCGGGTGGCGCGACCGGCGGTTGTAGCGCGGCTTGTGCGCCGCGATGAGCCGCAGCTCGCGGACCTCCGCCTCGAGAGGGCTCGCGCACACGATCGTGCGGACCCGCTCGGCGATCCCGATCATCTCGCGGACGTGCCGCCGGGTCTCCGACGCGGTGAAGTAGGAGGTCACGCGGCTGCGCAGCCGCCCGCTCTTGCCGACGTACAGCACCTCGCCGCGGGCGTCCTCGAAGAGGTAGACGCCCGGCGCGGCGGGCACCCCGTCGGCCAGGTGACGTTTGCTCCGCTGCTCCGGCGTCGGCGCGCGCTGGAAGCCGGTCAGCTCCTCCAGTGTCTCCACGCCGAACGACCCCGCGCGCTCCAGCAGGCCGTGCAGGACGTCGACGGTGGCGCGGGCGTCGGTGAGCGCGCGGTGGCAGGGCTCGATGCGGGCGCGGAAGAAGCGGGCGAGGGTGGCGAGCTTGCAGTTGGGGACCTCGTCGCGGGTGAGGACGCGGCGCGCGAGGTCGGCGGTGTCCACCACCGGCGGCGCGGGCCAGGGACGCTCCTGCGCGGCGCAGGCGGCCTTCAGGAAGCCCATGTCGAACGGCGCGTTGTGCGCGACCAGGACCGCGCCCCGGGCGAACTCCAGGAACGACGGCAGGACCTCGCCGATGCGGGGGGCCGCCACGACCATCTGCTGCGTGATGCCGGTGATCACCGAGATGAACGGGGGGATCGTCCTCCCGGGGTCGACGAGGGTGGCGAACTCGCCCACGATCTCGCCGCCGCGCACCTTGACGGCGCCGATCTCGGTGATGGCGTCCTCCTTCGCCGATCCTCCGGTGGTCTCGAGGTCGACGACGACGAAGGTGACGCCGGCCAGGGGAGTGCCGAGGTCATCGAGGGTGCCCTGCACCGCAGGGCCGACGGAGGCCATGGCGGAACCGTACGCGGGAAGACCGACATTCGTTCCGGCGGCCCGGTGCGCGGCTACCTTGCGGTAACCGGTATCGGCGCGGGTCACCTGGCGGCGGTATCGCGCGATGGCCGGTCATCGGCATCGGCCACCCGGCGCCGGCCCAGGGCGCGGTGACCGGGGTGTCGGCGCCCGTCACCCGACGCGGGGCCGTCGGCGGTGACCGGTACGGTTCCGGTCGCCCGGCCGCGCGGATACCTCGTGGTATTCGTCGGGGGGATTGCGGACCGTGGGTGGCCGGGGCGTCTACGCTGGGCAGCGACGGCGACACGGAGCCCGGTGCACGCGTCACGGCGCACCGCCCGCGACCATGAGGAGCAGACCATCGACACCGGCCCGGCCGAACACCTCGACCAGCCGCTCCCCGAAGCGGTCCGGCAGCGCGTCGTCGAGGCGGCCGCGGGCGTCATCGGCACGCTGCGGCCGGACGAGATTCCGGCGCCGCTCCGGCGGGTGGCCCGCTTCGAGCCCCGCCGCCGCGCCCGGCTGGCCGCGACCCTGATCGCCGCCCAGCTCGAGGACGACGGCGGGTTCCGCGAGCGCGTCGCCGACGTCGTACGGGAGAGCGAGCCGGTGCTGAGCGAGGCGGTCGGCTCCGGCGCGGTGCCGCCCGCCGCCGACCCGGTCACCGTCGCCGCCCTCGCGTACCTGCTGCGCCCGCCGGGCTGGGCCGAACGCGTCGAGACCGCCCGCCGGGAGCTGGAGCGCTCGGCGGCGGCCGCCGAGGAGGCCAAGGTCGTCCGCGAGGTCGCCGAGCTCCGCGAGCAGATCGCCGCGGCCAAGGCCACCCGGTCGGAGGAGACCGAGAAGCTCCGCGCCGAGCTGCGGGAGCTGCGTGCCGAGAACGCCGAGCTGCGCAAACGGCTGCACGAGGCGCGCGGCAAGGCGAAGCGGGAGCACGCGCGGGCGGAGGACCTCGACCGGCGGCTGGGGGAGGAGCGCGCCGCGGCCTCCGTCGCGGCGGCCGGCGCCGAGGCGGAGCTGCGCCGGCTGCGCAGCCGTCTGTCGCACGCCGAGGCGGCCGCGGAGAGCGCCCGGCGCGCCGCCCGCGAGGGCCGCAACGTCGACGAGGCACGCCTGCGCGTCCTCCTCGACGCCCTCACCGACGCCGCCAAGGGGCTCCGCGACGAGATCGCGCTGCCGCCGGGCATCACCCGGCCGGCCGACAGCGTGGGCGGCATCACGCCCAGCCGCCCCGGGCACCGTACGCTGCCGGGCCGGGCGCTGGCCGACAGCGACCCCGCGCTCCTCGACCAGCTGCTCACCCTCCCGCAGGTCCATCTCATCATCGACGGCTACAACGTCACCAAGACCGGGTACGGCGACCTGCCGCTGGCCGACCAGCGGTCACGCCTCGTCTCGGGCCTGGGCGTGCTGCACGCGCAGACCAAGGCCGAGGTGACGGTGGTCTTCGACGGCGCGGAGCTGAACGCCCCCGTCGCCGTGCAGGCGCCGCGCGGCGTGCGCGTGCTGTTCAGCGCGCCCGGGCAGACGGCCGACGAGCTGATCGGCCACCTTGTGCGCGCCGAGCCGAGCGGACGCGCCGTCGTCGTCATCTCCTCCGACCAGGAGGTCTGCGACTCGGCCCGGCGGGCCGACGCCCGGCCGGCCCCCTCGGCGCTCCTCCTCCGCCGCCTCGGCCGCACCTGACCGCCGCCCCTTCCGGGTCACCCGTCGAACGCCGTGCACCCGGCCGCCGCCCCTTCCGGGTCACCCTCGAACGGCGGTCCCGCGGCGGTCCCGACCGCCGCCTCTTCCTCGTTTCCGCCTGGGATCGCCGAGCGGAATTGTCGGTGGGTCCTCGTAACGTCTGGCGATGACGACGACACGAGGAGGAATTCGTGCTCATCGACTGCGACAAGTGTGAGCTACGCAACGTCGCCTGCGCCGACTGCCTCGTTCCCACCATGCCCGTGATTCCGGAGTCCGGCCTGGATCTCGGGCCGCTCGAGCGCCGCGCGCTGGGCATTCTCGCCGCAGAGGGCCTGATTCCTCCTCTGTGGATGACGATCTCCGTTGACCGCGCATCGTGACGAATCACGCGCACGCTGTTGCTTAAATGACGTGAATTGCTGCATTTCCCGGAGAAGCGGTTGTTACCAGCGTGAGACTTGACTAGTCTCACGCGCTGAGCCGGTCGCTGGTTCGTCGCCCCCCAGGCGACGGCGCCGGCTTCCGCCGAGTCGTCACGTTCGGTGAGGCCGCCCGAGGTCCGGGCCGTACGATCCTCACCGGCACGACGAGCCGGGGAACCAGGTTTCCGGGGTGAATCGGAGCAGCGCATGCTCCGTAGGGCGCCTTCCACGCCCGAATCCGTCAGCTAACCCGGTAGGCGGACATTGGGAGAGGGGCGTGCCGCGAATCGTGGCAACACAGCGCAGTGCCGACGGTACGGCCGTCGGACGGCCGACGAGCGGCTGGATCAGCAGCCGGGTGTTGGCCACCCTGTGCGTCGCCGCCTCAGCGGCGCTGGCTCTGCCGGCCGGTACGGCCGACGCGAAGCCGAAGCAGACGCTGAGCCAGGCGAAGGCCAAGCTGGCCAAGCTGAACTCACAGGCCGACAAGCAGGACAACGAGTACAACAAGGCCAAGGAGCAGTGGGCTGCGGCCGACAAGAAAGTGAAGGCGCTGAACGCCTCGGTCAAGCAGCAGCGCCAGTCCTGGGCCTCGCTCCGCGTCCGTGTCGCGCAGATGGCCGCGTCCGCGTACAAGAACGGCTCGGACGGCACCGACATCCCCACGCTGCTCTCGGCCAAGGACCCGCAGACGGTGCTCGACCAGATGTCGGCCTTCACGGCGCTGTCGAAGAACCGCTCCACCGAGCTCACCCAGTTCCTCAACGTCTCCCAGCTGCTGCAGCGGCAGCAGGCGCAGGCGCAGCAGGCGGCCACCGACCTGGCGCAGAAGAAGAAGGACCTCCTCGCCAAGAAGAAGAACATCGAGAAGTCCGTCGAGCAGCAGAAGGCCCTGGTCAAGAAGCTGGGCCCGGCGGCGGACTCCGGCGGTGGCGGCGGTGACGACAGCGGTCCCGTGGCGAGCAACTGCAGCGGCGGTTACCAGGGCTCGGCGACCGGCAAGGCGCGCGTCGTGCTCGAGTGGGCGTACAGCAAGTGCGGTACCCCCTACCTCTACGGCGGCACCGGCCCGCGGTACGACTGCTCCGGTTTCACGATGAAGGCCTACGCGGCGGCCGGGGTGAGCATCCCCCGCGTCGTCCCGGACCAGTACAACGCCACGAGCCGGGTGCAGCGAAGCAACCTGTCCCCAGGCGACCTCGTCTTCTTCGACGACCTCGGGCACGTCGGCATCTACGTCGGCGGCGGCAAGTTCATCCACTCGCCGCACACGGGCTCGTACGTCAAGATCGACAGTCTGAGCAACGTCTGGTACAGCTCGCACTACGTCGGTGCGGGCGCGCTCTAGGGACGGATCATCATGGCCAAGGAGCGTACGCACATGCCCAGGACCGGCCGTCGGTTCATGACGACCGTGGGGTTCCTCGCCGTCGCCGGGCTCGCCCTTCCCGCGGTGCCCGCGCACGCCGACCCCGGCGCCTCGCTGAGCGCGGCGAAGAAGCAGCTGGCGCAGCTGAACGACAAGGTCGACCAGCTGAGTAACCAGTACAACCAGACCAAGGCCGACTGGAAGGCCGCCCAGAGCCGGGTGAACGCGCTGAGCAAGTCGGTCCAGGCCGAGCGCAAGACCTTCCAGCAGCTGCGGCTGCGGGTCGCCCAGCTCGCCGCCGAGGCCTACAAGACCGGGGACAACGGCTCGATCCCCACGCTGGTCGGCTCCAACAACCCGGACGCCGTGCTCTCGCAGATGTCGGCGTTCACCGAGCTCGCGCACAACCGTACGGCCGAGTTCCAGCAGTACCTCGCCTCCGCGCAGCGGCTGGAGCGTGAGCAGGCGCTGCGCGTCCAGGCCGCCCAGCAGCTATCGGCGAAGAAGACCCAGCTCGACGCGCAGCGCAAGCAGGCCAACGCGGCCATCCAGAGGCAGCTCAAGCTGGTCCACCGGCTCGGCGCGGGCATCGACCCGGGCAGTTCCAAGGAGAACTGCTCCGTCCTGGCGTCGGGCAAGGCGGAGATCGTGCTGCAGTTCGCCTGCGCCCAGCTCGGCAAGCCGTACGTCTTCGGCGGCGCGGGCCCGAGCACCTGGGACTGCTCCGGGATCACGATGGTCGCCTACCGCAAGGTGGGCATCAAGCTCAACCACTGGGTGCCGGACCAGTGGGACGCCAGCCGCCGGGTCTCCAAGGCCGACCTGCAGCCCGGTGACCTGGTGTTCTTCCACGACCTGGGGCACGTCGGCTTCTACCTGGGCAACGGCAAGTTCCTGCACGCCCCGCACACCGGCGACGTCGTGAAGATCTCCAACCTCAGCGACTCCTGGTACGCCTCCACCTTCATGGGCGGCGGCCGGCTGCTCTGAGACCAGGCGGCAAGGTCGCTCTGAGAGCGGCCGGTACGGTCGCCGCGCGACCGGACGACAACTGAACAAAGGACGCCGACAGGCCGGGGGGACGGACTCCCGGCCGGCGCACCGAGGCGCGGACCGGATCCGGTCGGCCTGCCGGCGTCAGACCTTTCGAATCTTCCGCACCGATGGTGCGGATCGCGGCGCACGCCATGTGCCGCTCGGCCGGGGCCTCCGTCAGCGAGGCGCGTAGTGGTACGCGCCGCGTGGGCGTGCCGCTCCCGGTCTGTCAGAGATGCAGAGAAACGGTCATCACCGAAGTGGCCCGACCGGGCCGACGATGGCCGTGAGCGCCTAATCCGTGGGCACACGGAGCCGGGGAACCGAGCGCGCCTGACGGCGCGGGTCTTCACGGGGGTGAATCGGGGCGCCTGTTCTCCCACAGGCATGCCGTAGGGCGTCTTCCAGCCCGAACCCGACAGCTAACCCGGTAGGCGTAGTGGAAGGAGAGACCTCTGTCTCGCAACCCCTCGACCGCTTCGTCCCTGCGCCTCCGCCTCGCCGGAGGCATGGTCGCCGCGGGTGCGGTCCTCGCACCCGTCGCCCTGACGGCCACCGCCGCGCACGCCGCGGCCCCCCAGACGGCCGTCACCGTCGCCAAGGCGCAGCCGAAGCACAAGTCCTGGAGCCAGCGGCACAAGGTCGGTCTGAAGGCGGTCGCCATCGCCCGCAAGCAGATCGGCAAGTGGTACCGCTACGGGGGCGCCGGGCCCAGGACGTTCGACTGCTCCGGTCTGGTGCAGTACTCCTACCGCAAGGCCGGTATCCGGCTGCCGCGCACCGCGGGCCAGCAGCACCGCCACATCAAGCGGCACGTGCGGTGGAAGAACCTCGCGGCGGGTGACCTGGTGTACTTCAACGGGAACCAGCACACCGGGATCATCTCCAAGGTCGTCGGCCACAAGATCTACATGATTCACGCGTCGCACACGGGCACGCGGATCAAGCAGGTCCGGATCGACAACAACAGTTACTACCGCCACGCGTTCTATGGCGCCGCCCGCCCCTACTGAGCCGGGCTGAACGCCGCGCCGGCGCCGCGATGGCACGCCATCCGGGGCCGAACCGGCTGATCATCGCCGGGGCCGTCCACACGGACGGCCCCGGCGTTCTCAGTTTCGCCCGCTACCATCACGCCCATGTCGTCGGCGGGCACCTGGCAGGGTCGGGTCGCCGCGCTGACCGGAGCGGCGATCGCGCTGCAGCTGGTCACCGCGGTCGGCTACGCCACCCTGCACCGCGAGACGGGGCATGCGGCCGCGTCGCTGCGGAGCGCGACCACGGCGCCCGCGCCCACTCCGGCCGTGGTGGCGTCCCTCCTGCAGCGCCGTTCCCGCGCCGTCCTCGGCCATGACCGCGCCGCCTTCCTCGCCACCGTCGACCCGTCGGCGCAGGCGTTCCGCGCCGGGCAGCAGACGCTGTTCGACAACCTGGCGAAGGTGCCCCTGGCGGCCTGGCGTGAGTCGCTCGCGGACACGCGTGCCGCCGCGGCCGCCGACGACGGCTGGACGGCGCGGCTGACCCTCACCTACCGGCTGCGCGGCTTCGACTCGAGAGACGTCGCCTACACGCAGTACCTCACCTTCGAGCGGCGCGGGGACACCGGCTGGGTCGTGTCCGGCGACGGCTCCGCGCACGGTCTGCGCGACGACCCGCAGATCTGGGACGGACCGGACCTGACCGTCATCAAGGGCCGGTACAGCCTGGTGCTCGCCGAAGGGGGCTCGGCGGTCGGTGACGGCTCCCCGGCCGGCGACGGCTCGGCGGCCGGGGACGGGACGGGAGCCGGGGACGGCACCGGAGCCGCCGGCGGGGCGGAGACGCGGACCGCCGACCTCCGCGACATCGCCCGCCGGCTCGACACGGGCGTCGGTCTCGTCTCCAAGGTCGTGGGCGACCACTGGTCACGGCGGGTCGTGGCGCTCGCGCCCGCGACGGAGCAGCAGGCCGAGGAGCTCGCCGGGGACGTCCGCAACCTCGGCGACATCGCCGCGCTCGCGACCGTCAGCGGCGGCGGCGGAGACCCGGACGGCGGCGCGGATCGCGTCGTCATCAGCCCCACCGCGTTCGGCCGGCTGAACGGGCTCGGCCGGCACGTCGTGCTCACCCACGAGCTCGTCCACGTCGCGATGGGCGGCGCCCGTGACAGCCGCACTCCGATGTGGCTGGTCGAAGGGCTCGCGGACTACGTCGGCTACAAGGACTCCGGCGTCTCGACCCGCGCGGCGGGGCGCGAGCTGGCCGGTCTGATCTCCTCCGGCGGCCTGCCGTCGTCGCCGCCGGGCCGGAGCGCGTTCACCGGATCGGGCGAGCGCCTGTCGGCCGCGTACGAGGAGGCGTGGCTGGCCTGCCGGATGATCGCGGAACGCTACGGTGAGGGCAGGCTGGTGCGGCTCTACCGCACCGCCGAGGCCGAACCCGGCAGCGCCGGAGACCCGCGGATCGAGGACCGGGCCCTGCGCGCCGTCCTCGGCGTCGATTCGAGCCGGTTCGCCGCACAGTGGCGCGCCTACCTGCGAAAGGAGCTGACGTGACGGAGGCCGGTGGCCTGGAGGACGCCGGGCCGCCCCTGCGCGCGGAGGCCGAGCACCGGTCCGCCACGCGGGTGGCGTCGCACGGGGCGTCCCGCCGCGCCGCGGCCGTCGCCGCCGTGGTCCTGGGCGCGTTGCTGGTCGTCGTGGTGGCGCTGGTGACCCCCTGGCATCCCCTCGCCGGAGGCCGGGCCGCCCCGGACCCGGCGCTGGACTTCACGCGAGATCAGCTCGCCCACAGCGAGAGCTTCAGCGCCGCGCTGAACGGCCCCGCGTACGGCGGACTCCTCGCCGGACTGCTCGTGGTCCTCGTCCTCGGCCTGACGCCCTGGGGCGCCCGGCTGCTCGGCGCGGCCATCCGGTGGCGGTCCCCTTCGGAGACGAGGCCGCGGCTCTGGCGGCACGGCCTGCGGCTGCTCGCCGTCGCGGTGGTGCTGTCCGCGCTCACCCAGCTGGTCGCGCTGCCGTTCGGCGCGTGGTCGGAGTCGGTGCTGCGGCGGTACGGCCTGTCCACCCAGGGCTGGGGCTCGTGGCTCGGCGACCGGCTCACCGGATTCGGCGTGAGCCTGGTGATCTGGGTCGTCGCGCTGCTCGGCCTGCATCTGCTCATCCGCCGGTTCCCCCGCCACTGGTGGGCGGGCGCGGCCGTCGGCGGCTTCCTGCTGGTCACCGCGGTCTCGTACGCCTACCCGGTGGTCGTGGAGCCGCTGTTCAACGACTTCACCTCGATGCCCGCCGGGCCGCTGCGCACGGACCTGCTCCGGATGGCGCGCGCGGACGGCGTGCCGGTGCGCGACGTCCTCGTCGCCGACGCGTCCAAGCGCACGACGGAGCTGAACGCCTACGTCTCGGGGTTCGGCTCGACCCGGCGGATCGTGGTGTACGACACGCTTCTCGCGTCCCAGTCGCCGCAGGAGGTCGAACTCGTCGTCGCGCACGAACTCGGCCACGCCAAGCGGAACGACGTGCTGACCGGCACCCTCGTCGGCGGGCTGGGGGTCGCGACCGGCGCCTGCGTCCTCTACCTGGTGATGACCTCGCCGCGCCTGCTGCGCCGGGCCGGGGTCCGGTCGGCGGCCGACCCGCGGTCGACCGCGCTGCTGCTCGCCGCCGTGACCGTCCTCGCCCAGGCGGCCGGGCCCGTGCAGAACCTCGTCAGCCGCCACATCGAGGCACGGGCCGACGCGCACTCCCTCGCGCTCACCCGCGACCCGGCGACGTTCATCGCGATGCAGCGGTCGCTCAGCCTCCGCAACCTCGACGACCTGTCCCCGGGGCCGTTCGCCTACGCGCTGTGGAACACCCACCCCTCCGGGCCGGAGCGCATCGCCATGGGGCGTGCGTGGGCCCGCCTGCACCACGTGCCGGTGCCCCCGGCGAGCGTACGCCCCTGACCGCGGTCGCGATCAGGGGCGTACCCGGGGTGCGGGCGGCGGCTACTGCGGGACCGGGCTGGCCTCGACGGAGCGCCGGGCTCCGAACGGGGAGCCGACCGGCAGGGAGTACCGGCCGTCCATCCCGTTGACCACGCCGGCCGCCGACGTGTACCAGGCGACCGCGGCGGTGAGGACGCCCACCCAGCCGCCGAACTTGATCGTGCCGCTGCTGTGCGAGAAGTTGCCGATGAACAGGATGATCTCGGTGAGCTCCAGCGTGAGGAACACTCCGAAGACCGCCGCCGTCACCTGCGTGCTCCACAGGAGCATGTACGTGTTGAAGATCGCGAAGGCGAGGAGGATCCAGCCGAGGTCGTTCTGGATCAGATCCTCCGGGTTCGCCTTCGTGGCCGCCGCCGTCGCCGCGGCCGTGGGCGCGACCCACCGGACGTACAGCCCGAGGCCGATCCAGAACCCGCCGTACGTCGCGAACGCGGTCGCGCCGAAGACGTTGCGGTTGCGGAACTCCCACATGCCGGCCAGCAGCTGGACCAGGCCGCCGTACGCGAACGCGTATCCGAGCCAGGCGTCCGTGCCGTCGGTCCACCCGGCGTTCTTTGCGGAGAGAAGGAAGGTGGTCAGCGCGAACGCCGCCAGCCCGAGGGGGGCGGGATCGGCTATCGCGGAGACCGGAGTCGGGGGTCGGGGGCTTTCGGTCATGGGTGGCTCCTCCTCGTCGTGAAGCTCACCGCCGTACCTCGTCAGGTCCGCTTCGCATGCTTCGCAGGCCGGGCGGGGGCCGGGCGGCCAGGACGCGCGTAACCACATTAACTCCCTGTTTCGCTCTGGTCACGGGGCCGCGTAAGAGTGATCGTGAAACACGCGCGATCCTGCGTAAGAGGGATCGCGGAACACGCGCGATCCTGCGTAAGAGGGATCGCGGAACACGTGCGATCCTGGCAGCGATGAGGAAGACGCTCGTCGTGACCAACGACTTCCCGCCCAGGCCGGGCGGCATCCAGGCGTTCGTGCACAACCTGGCGGTCCGCCGGCCGCCGGGCTCCCTCGTCGTGTACGCCCCCGCGTGGGAGGGCGCCGCCGAGTTCGACGCCGCGCAGCCGTTCCCAGTGGTCCGCCACCCCAGGCCGCTCATGCTCCCGGTCCCGCCGGTGCTCCGGCGCGCCACCGAGATCGTCCGCGCGGAGGGCTGCGACTCGGTGGTCTTCGGTGCGGCGGCGCCGCTCGGGCTGCTGGCGCCGCGGCTGCGGCGGGCCGGCGTCGAGCGGTTCGTCGGGATCACGCACGGCCACGAGGCGGGCTGGGCGGCACTGCCCGGGTCGCGGCGGCTGCTGCGCCGCATCGGGGACGAGGTCGACGTGCTCACCTACCTGGGGGAGTACACCCGCAGCCGGATGGCCCGCGCGCTGTCGCCCGCGGCGGTGGCGCGGATGCGGCGGCTGGCCCCCGGCGTCGACGAGACGGTGTTCCATCCCGGAGCCGGGGGAGAGGAGATCCGGGCCCGGCACGGCCTGGCGGACCGCCCGGTCGTCGTCTGCGTCTCCCGCCTGGTGCCCCGCAAGGGGCAGGACGCGCTGATCCGCGCCTGGCCGCGGGTGCGGCGCGTCGTCCCGGACGCCGCCCTCCTGATCGTCGGCGGCGGCCCGTACCGCTCGGCGCTCGAACGGCTCCGCGCCGACCTGGGCGTCGCCGACGCCGTGCGCCTGACCGGCACGGTCCCGTGGGAGGAGTTGCCGGCGCACTACGACGCCGGCGACGTGTTCGCCATGCCCTGCCGGACCCGCCGTCGCGGCCTCGACGTCGAGGGACTGGGCATCGTGTACCTCGAGGCGTCCGCCACCGGCCTCCCGGTGGTGGCGGGGGCCTCCGGCGGTGCCCCCGACGCCGTTCTCGACGGTGAGACCGGCGTCGTGGTCGACGGCGACTCGGTCGACGCGGTCGCCGACGCGGTGATCGGCCTGCTGCGCGACCCGTCCGCGGCCCAGGCGATGGGCAAGCGCGGGCGCTCGTGGGTCGAGCGCGAGTGGCGCTGGGAGGTCCAGGCCGCCCGCTTCGCCGCCCTTCTTGGCCCCTGATCCGGGCCGCGCGCGAACGCCGATCAGCAGCACGCGCGCGGACTCGGCTCAGGTTCCGCAGACCGCGCGGCCTTGGATCAGCAGCCGCGAAATGGGGGCAGATCCGGTCAGCAGCCGCAGAACGCGCTCGACACCGGTGCGGTGAGGGGATCGGCGGGCGTGCCGACGCGCCCGGTCGCGGTCTCCACGATGAACCCCTCGCGCACCCAGTACTCGTAGCCGCCGATCATCTCCTTCACCCGGTAGCCCAGCCGTGCGAAGGCCAGCGCGGCCCGGGTGGCGCCGTTGCACCCGGGACCCCAGCAGTAGGTGACGACGGCCGTTCCGGGAGGGATCAGGGCGGGAGCCCGCTCGGCGATCAGCGCGGTCGGCAGGTGCAGGGCACCGGGAAGGTGGCCCTGATCCCACGCCTCGACGCCGCGGGAGTCGACGACGACCAGGCCGGGAACGCCGGCCTCCAGGTCGGCGTGGACGTCGGACACGTCGGTCTCGAAGGCCAGGCGGGCGGCGAAGTGGCGGGCGGCCTCCTCGGGGGAGGCCGGCGCGGTGCTGAGAACACTGGACATACCGCTGATCGTGGCCGACGGCGCCTCCGGCCGGACAGCGGCGTGAACGTCACCTATCGCTAGGATCCCGCCATGCGTACGAGGCCGGGACCGACGGTGGCGGTGCTCGCCTACGAGGGGATGTCGCCGTTCGAGACGGGCATCGTCACGGAGGTCTTCGGGCTGCCGAGGCCGGAGCTGAACGTGCCGTGGTACGACCTGACCGTGTGCGCCGAGCGGCCGGGCCCGGTGCCCATCATCGGCGGCGCCACCCTCCACACCGAGCACGGCCTGGACACCTTCGCCTCGGCCGGGACCGTCATCGTCCCCGGCGTCCCCGACGTACGGCGCGAGTGCTCCCCGGAGCTGGTCGCGGCCCTGCGCCTGGCCCGTGAGCGGGGCGCCCGCGTCATGTCGATCTGCTCCGGCGCGTTCGCGCTGGCCGCCGCCGGGCTGCTGGACCACCGCCCGGCGACCACCCACTGGCAGTACGCCGACCTGCTGCGCCGGCGCTTCCCCCTCGTCCAGGTGAACCCCGACGTCCTCTACATCGACGACGGCGACATCCTCACGAGCGCCGGCAGCGCGGCGGGCCTGGACCTGTGCCTGCATCTGGTCCGCCGTGACCACGGGCGGAGCATCGCCAACGCGGTGGCACGGCGGCTGGTGATCCCGCCCCACCGTGACGGCGGTCAGGCGCAGTTCATCGAGGCGCCCGTGCCCGTCGACGCCGACGACGACCGGATCGCCCAGGTGACGACCTGGGCGCTGGCCAACCTGCGGGAGGAGATCACCGTGGACGTTCTCGCCCGCCGCGCGCACATGTCCGCCCGCACGTTCCTGCGCCACTTCGCGCGCTGCATGGGAACGAGCCCCACCCGATGGCTGATCGGTCAGCGGATCCAGGCCAGCCTGCCGCTCCTGGAGAGGACCTCCACGCCCGTCGAGGAGGTCGCTCGTGCGGTCGGATTCGCCAGTCCCGTCACCTACCGCTCGCACTTCGCGCGGGTGATGCGCACGTCGCCGTCCGCGTACCGCCGGGCCTTCACCACCGAGTCCTGATGGCGCCGATTGCGGCCGGAAACTGGCCGCTTTGCCGCCTAGTGTCGGCGACAACGGATCTTCACGGACCACGGATCTTACCGACGACGGAGGCGACTTTCATGACGACGAGCGGCGACACCGCCACCCTTACCGGCGAGCGCGCGGATCTGCTGGCGGGACTGCGCAAGGCCCGGCACTTCCTGCGGTTCACCGTCCGGGACCTGACCGACGAGCAGGCCGCCCGCCGTACCACGGTCAGCGAACTGTGCCTCGGCGGTCTGATCAAGCACGTCACCGCGGTCGAGTGCCGGTGGACGGGCTTCATCCTCGACGGGCCCGCCGCCATGGAGGAGGACGCCGACTGGGCGGCCCTTTTCCGCATGGAGAGGGGGAGACCCTCGCCGGGCTGCTCGACGCCTACGAGGAGACGGCGCGGCGTACGGACGAGCTGCTCGCGACACTGCCCGACCTCGACGCCTCGCAGCCGCTGCCCGAGAAGCCCTGGTTCGAGCCGGGGGCCCGCTGGTCGGCGCGCCAGGCCCTGCTGCACGTGATCGCCGAGACCGCGCAGCACGCCGGCCACGCCGACATCATCCGTGAGGCCCTCGACGGCGCCAGGACCATGGGCTGACCCGCGGCGAGAGGACGACCGCCGCCCCGGGTCCCCAGGGGCGGCGGTCGTCCGTGACGCGTACGGGGCGGTCAGCGGCGGGCGGTGAGGGTGAGCGCCGCGCCCGCGGCGAGCAGGGCCGCGAGGACGTACGCCAGCGTGGGCAGGCCGTGCGCGCTCAGCGCCCCGGCGACCTGCGGGCCGACGCTGGCCCCGACGAACAGGATGAAGGTGAACAGGGAGACCGCCGTGCCCCGCGCGGCGCCGGCGCGGCCGCCGATGGTCTCGATCAGGGCCGGGGCCGTGAGGCCGATGCCGGCGACGAAGACGTTCAGCAGGATCGCCAGCCCGAGGGTGCCCGGGTGGGCCAGTCCGATCAGCGCGGCCGACAGGACGGACAGCGTCAGCGCTCCGGTGGCGCGCCGGGCGCCGGGGACACGCTGCAGGGCGGGCGTCACGAAGGGGATCGCGAGGATCGCGGGCAGCGCCGCCGCCCGCAGCGTGAGCAGGGCGGCCGCCCCGCCCGCCGCGCCGGTGAGGGCGAGACCGGTGTAGAGGGCGACGAACGATCCGAGGACGACCGGGGTCGCCAGGTACAGCGGAATCAGCCGGCGGTCGGCCAGGAGGCCCGGCATGGCGCGGTACGCGTCGAGCGGAGAGCCCGCCGCGCCGGGACCGCCGGGCAGCATCACCCGCCGCAGCGCGGCGGCGACGAGGGCGAAGGCCACCGCGAACACGGCGAACACCGCACGCCAGCCGGCCACCGCCGCGATGCCCTGCGCGGCGAGCTGGCCGAACACCGCGGAGGCGAGGAACGCGCCGATCACCGCGGACAGCAGGGTCGGGCGGTGCCGTGGCTCCGCGCGCTCGGCGATGTAGGTGAACGCGACGGGGGCGAACGCGGCGGTGGTGACGCCCTGCAGGACCCGCAGGGCGATCGCCGCGCCGAGTCCGGGGGCCAGGCCCACCAGCGCGGTCGTCACCGCGGTGGCGGAGATGCCCGTCACGATGATCCGGCGCCGGCCGAACCGGTCCGACAGCGGGCCGAACACCAGGAACCCGGCCGCGTACCCGAAGCCGAACGCACTGGCCATCCACGTCAGCGCGGAGGCCGGCGCGTGCCACTCCCGGCCCATCGCGCCCAGCAGGGGGATCACGCCGTACAACTGGCCGGTGGCCAGCAGGGCCGTCGCCACGAACGTCACCAGGGTCGCCGCGAAGGGCGCGTGCGCGGGCTTCGCCTCCGGGGCGGAGACCGCCGCTGCACGACCGGAGAAGATCATCGTCGTCATGGCCGGAACAGTAGCCAACCAACTGGTTGGATGTCAACCAACTAGTTGGATTGAGCTTCGGGTAAGCTCGTCGCATGCCAAGAGACACCGCCGCCGCCACGAAGGAAGCCCTGCTCGGCGCCGCGCGGGAGGAGTTCGCCGCGTACGGGATCGCCGGAGCGCGGGTCGACCGCATCGCCGAGCGCGCGGGCGTCAACAAGGAGCGCATCTACGGCCACTTCGGCAACAAGGAGAAGCTGTTCGACGCCGTCATGAGCCAGGTGCTCGACGAGGTCGTGGAGATGGTCTCCCAGGAGGTCGACGACGTCGGCGACTACGTCGCCCGCCTGTACGACTACCACCGAGAGCACCCCGACCTGCAGCGGCTGTTGCTGTGGGAGGCGCTGCACTACGGCGGTAAGCGTGAGTTCGATGAGGGCAGGCGCGCCCACTATCGCCGGAAGATCGAGAGGCTCGCCAGGGGACTCGGCGCCGAGCCCTCGGTGGACGTCGGCCGCACCCTCCTGACGGTCTGCGGCATGGCGGCATGGCCCACGGCCGTACCGCAGATGGCGCGGCTCATCCTCGGACCGGACGCCGACGATCAGGGCGCGATGCGCGCCCACCTGATCGAGTTCGCCCGGTCCGCCGTCGCCCGCAAGGCACCGGCCTGACCGGCCCTCGCGGGAGCCCGAAGGTCAGGCGTACAGGGCCTCGATCTCGTCGGCGAAGTCCTTCTCGACGAGGTTCCGCTTGACCTTCAGGGTCGGGGTGAGGTGACCGGACTCCTCGGTGAAGTCCACCTCGAGGATCCGGTACTTCTTGATCGCCTCGGCCCGGGACACCGTGGTGTTGGCGTCGGCCACCGCCGCGTCGATCTCCTTGACCAGGTCCGGGTCCTTGACCAGCTCGGCCGTGGACAGCCCCGTCTTGCCGTGCTCTTCCTTCCACGGCTCGAGCGCCTCGGGGTCGAGGGTGATCAGGCAGCCGATGAACTTCCGCGCGTCGCCGACCACCATGCACTGGCTGATCAGCGGGTGCGCGCGCAGCCGGTCCTCCAGGGGCGCCGGCGCGACGTTCTTCCCGCCCGCGGTGACGATGATCTCCTTCTTGCGGCCGGTGATCCGGAGGTACCCGCCCTCGTCGAGCTCGCCCACGTCGCCGGTGTGGAACCAGCCCTCGTCGAGGGCGCCCTTGGTGGCCTCCTCGTTGTGCCAGTAGCCGGCGAAGACGTTCGGCCCCTTGACGAGGACCTCGCCGTCGTCACCGATGCGGACCGTGGTGCCGGGGATCGGCTTGCCGACGGTGCCGATGCGGTTCTCGCTGGGCAGGTTCACCGCCGCCGGGGCGGTCGTCTCGGTGAGGCCGTACCCCTCGAGGATCGTGATGCCGACGCCGTCGAAGAAGTGGCCGAGCCGCTCGCCGAGCGCCGCGCCGCCCGAGACGGCGTGGGTGACGCGGCCGCCGATCGCGGCGCGCAGCTTGCCGTACACGAGCTTGTCGAACAGGGCGTGCTTGAGCCGCAGCCCGAGCCCGGGGGAGCCGGCGCGGCTGTAGGCGATCGCGGTGTCCGCCGCGACGCGGAAGATCCTGCCCTTGCCGTCGGCGTTGGCCTTCTGCTCGGCGCCGATGTAGACCTTCTCGAAGACGCGGGGCACCGCGAGCAGGAAGGTCGGCTCGAAGGACGCGAGGTCGTCGACGATGTGCGCCATGTCGGCGGTGTGCCCGAGCGTCACGCCGGCCTCGACGCAGCCGACCTGGATGAGCCGCGCGAAGACGTGGGCGAGCGGCAGGAACAGCAGCGTCGAGCCGCTCTTCAGGCCGAACACCTCCGTCAGCGCGCCCTCGGTGACGTTCCGCGCGGTCGCGAGCAGGTTGGAGTGGGTGATCTCGCAGCCCTTCGGGCGGCCGGTCGTGCCCGAGGTGTAGATGATCGTGGCCAGGTCCGCGGCGGCCCGCGACTCCCGCCGCTCCGTCAGGTCCTCGTCGGAGCCGGCGCCGCTCGGCAGGTCGTCCATCCGCCAGACGTTCGCCAGCTCGGGCAGGCGGTCCCGGACCGTCTCGACCGCCTTGGCGTGCTCGTCCGTCTCGACGAAGACGCCCTTGGCCCCGGAGTCGCCGACGATCCACTCGATCTGTGAGGCCGAGGACGTCTCGTAGATCGGCACGGTGATGCCGCCGGCCGCCCAGATGGCGTAGTCGGCGACGGTCCACTCGTACCGGGTGCGGGACATGAGCGCGACGCGGTCGCCCGGCTCGATGCCGGCCGCGACCAGGCCCCGGGCGACCTCGCCGACCGCGTCGGCGAACTCGCGCGCGGTGACGTCCCGCCACCCCGATCCGGACTTGCGCCGGATGACGACGCGATCCGGCTCTTCGGCGGCCCGGGAGAAGATCGTGTCGGTGAGATTGGCCGAGTCGGCGATCGTCACCTGTGCGGGAACGCTGTACTCGCGCACGACTACTCCTCAGCTGGTACGGCGGGCATTCGCACGGACGCTACCGCTTCAAGATACTGGTCGGTAGCCTTCGGCGCGGTGACACGTCTCGCATTTCTTCTTACCACGCGTGTAACGACCGCGTTGATGCGCGTTCGCGTCCGGTCTCGCGCACGCGATAGGGGAAGGAATCGGTAACGACATCGTCCCTTCGGTGCAAACGCGGGCCGGACCGGGGGCGTCGGCGCACGGGCCGGGTCAGAATACGCCTCACCGCGGGTGTCGCGGCGCCGACGCGGGGGGAGGCGAGGTCGTTGCTCGAAGTGGTCGCGATGAACGAGGTGGACGCCGAGGCCGCCGAGACGGGCGGCGCCGACCGCATCATGGCCGTCGCCGACCGGCAGTCCGGCGGCCTGACCCCGGACCCCAAGACCGTCGCCGCGATGCGCAAGACGACGTCCCTGCCGATTCGGGTCGTGCTCCGGGCCAAGAGCGGCTTCTGCACGACCGAGCCGGAACTCGGCCGGCTCTGCCGGACCGCGGACGCCCACGCCGACGCCGGAGCCGACGGCTTCGTGTTCGGCTTCCTGCACGCCGACCACACCGTCGACCTGTCCGCGACCGCCCGGCTCGCCGACGCGGTGCTGCCGTTGCCGTGGACGTTCCACCGTGCGATCGACCACGCCGCCGAGCCGGAGACCGCCTGGCGCACACTCCGCCTGCTGCGCGGCCTCGACTCCGTGCTGTGCGCCGGGGCGGCGGGCGGCGTGGGCGCCGGCATGGAGGCGCTGCTGCGCCGGGCCGCCCGGGACGCGCGCCTCATGCTCGTCGGGGGCGGCCTGCGGCGCCGGCACGTCCCGGCCCTCGCCGCGGCCGGAGTACGGGCCTTCCAGGTCGGCGACGCCGTACGGCCGGTGGGCGGCGGGCCCCAGGCGCCGGTCGACGCGGCCCGCGTCCGCGAGTGGCGCACCCTCATCGACGCCGCGGCCGACCACTGACCGCAGCCGCCGGACCACGGGGACCTGCCGTACGGCCGGTGGGTCTTACAGTTGGCGCATGCGGGTTCATGTGGTCAGCGACGTGCACGGGCGGGCCGACGCGCTCGCCCTGGCGGGTGACGGCGCCGACGCGTTCGTCTGTCTCGGCGACCTCGTCCTGTTCATCGACTACGACGACCACGCCAAGGGCATCTTCGCCGAGCTGTTCGGCGCGGAGCACGCCTCGACGTTCATCGAACTCCGCACCCAGAAGCGCTTCGACGAGGCACGGGAGTTCTCCCGCTCGATGTGGGCGACGCTGGAGGGCGACGCCGGGCCGTACATCGAGGCCGCCGTGCGCCGGCAGTACAAGGAGCTGTTCGGCGCGATGCCGACGCCCGCGTACCTCACCTACGGCAACGTCGACATCCCCCGGCTGTGGGCGGAGAGCCTGCGGCCCGGCCAGCGGGTCCTCGACGGCGAGACCGTCGAGATCGGCGGCCTGCGCTTCGGGTTCGTCGGCGGCGGGCTGCGCACGGAGTACCGCACTCCCTACGAACTCGACGACGAGGTCTTCGCCGCCAAGGTCGCGGCGGTCGGCGCGGTCGACGTGCTGTGCTGCCACATCCCACCGGCCGTTCCCGAACTGCTGTACGACACCGTCGCCCGGCGGTTCGAACGCGGCAGCGAGGCGGTCCTGCGCGCGATCCGGGAAACGCAGCCGAGGTACGCGCTGTTCGGCCACGTCCATCAACCGCTCGTCCGCCGCACCCGCATCGGCCGCACCGAATGCGTCAACGTCGGGCACTTCCGTGCACGCGGGGTTCCGTACGTATTGGAGTTCTAGCGACTACGCTCCGCTCAAGGCGAAGCGCCGCGCCCAATTCTCGCCCGGAAGAAAGTCGAAAGAAGGAAACGCCGATGGCGGACCGTACCAGCTCCAGCATCACCATCAAGGCGGAAAAGCCAGAGATCATGGCGGTCATAGCCGATTTCGCGGAATACCCTGAATGGGCGGAAGGGATCACCGCGGCCGAGGTCGTCGCCACCGGAGACGACGGCCGCCCCGAACACGTGCGGATCACGCTGGAGGCTGGGCCGATCAAGGACACCTACGTCCTGGCCTACGACTGGGACGACGATGAAGCGGTGCACTGGCACCTCGCGGAGCGCGGCACCATGCTGACCGGCATGACCGGCGCCTACCGCCTCGCCGAGCACGACGGCGCGACCGAGGTGACGTACGAACTCGCGGTCGACGTGCGCCTTCCCATGATCGGCATGGTCAAGCGCAAGGCGGAGAAGCGCATCATCGACACGGCCCTCAAAGGGCTGAAGCGGCGCGTCGAGGGATAGGCATGCGACGGGCACCGAAGGCAGGCGCGGCCCCGGCCGCCGCGGGCACCCCGTGGCGCGCGCGACCCCTCCGAGACGGTACGGTTTCACGCCGAACGATAGGTAGATGATGACCAATGAGTGAGCAGCCACCATCCGTGCTGTACGAGGCCGTGCGTCTCGTCGACACGATCCGCCGGCGCTTCAACGCCGGCGGCGCGTCAAAGGACGACGTGTGGAGCGAGGCCACGAGCGAGGCGTGGGGCGACCACTTCGCGACCGGCGCGCCGGAGTGCCGCTACTGCCCGGTGTGCCGGGCGATCGCGGCGTCCCGGGAGTCCGGGCCGGAGGTCCTCTCCCACGTGATGGCGGCGGGTGAGCAGCTCTACTCGGCGGTCCGTGAGGCGATGGCAGGGTTCGAGCGCACGCGGCCGCGCCCCGACGCGGCGGGCGACGACCCGGCGAGCGCCGGCACGGCGACGGGTTGACGGAGGAGAAGCGTCCATGACGCTGACCATTGGTGTGGATGTCGGTGGTACGAAGGTCGCCGCCGGCGTGGTCGACGACCGTGGGCGAATCCTGGACAAGGTACGTCGCCCGACGCCCTCGACCAGCCCGCACGAGACGGCGCGGGTGATCGCGGAGGTCGTCGAGCTCCTCAAGAGCCGCTTCGGCGAGGTCGAGGCGGTCGGTCTCGGTGCCGCCGGGTTCGTGGACGAGAGCCGCGCGACCGTGCTCTTCGCCCCGAATCTCGCCTGGCGCGACGAGCCCATCAAGAAGAAGGTCGAGGGCGAGGTCGGCCTGCCCGTCGTCGTGGAGAACGACGGGAACGCCATCGCCTGGGGCGAGGCGAAGTTCGGCGCCGGTCGCGGCGAGGACCACATGATCCTCGTCGCCCTCGGCACCGGCATCGGCGGCGGGCTGGTCCTCGGCGGCGAGCTGTACCGCGGCCGCTTCGGCATCGGCGCCGAGTTCGGCCACTACCGGGTCGTCCCCGACGGCCGGCGCTGCGGGTGCGGCAACCGCGGCTGCTGGGAGCAGTACGCCTCCGGCAACGCCCTGGTCGCCGAGGCCCGTGAGATCGCCCGGGTGTCCCCGGCGCTCGCCGGCCGGCTGCTCGAACTGGGCGACGGCAGGCCCGAGGGGATCAGCGGCCCGGAGATCACCGAGGCGGCACGCGAGGGCGACAGCGCGGCGCTGGAGTGCTTCCGCACGATCGCCCACTGGGTCGGGCAGGGGCTCGCCGACCTCGCGGCCATCCTCGACCCCGGGGCGTTCGTCATCGGCGGCGGCCTGTCGGAGGCCGGCGACCTGCTGCTCGAACCGACGCGGGCGGCCTTCGAGAACGCCCTGACCGGCCGGGGCCACCGCACGTTCGCCGACATCAGGATCGCCGAGCTCGGCCCGGACGCCGGCATCGTGGGCGCCGCCGACCTGGCCCGCTCCCGTTAGCGGCGTGGTCGTCAGGCTCGTCAGCTACAACATCCGGTCGATGCGGGACGACCGGGCGGCGCTCGTCCGCGTCGTCCGGCGGCTGCGGCCGGACATCCTGTGCGTGCAGGAGGCCCCGCGCTTCCAGTTCTGGCGGCACCGGCGGATCTGGCTCGCCCGGCGTGCGGCGCTCGTCCCGGTGGCACTGCGGCGCGGTCGCGTCGCCGGGCTGCAGCTGTACGCCGGGGCGCGGGCCACCGCGCTCGACGGGCGGCACCGCCTGCTGTCGCCCGTGCCGGACATGCACCAGCGCGGCCTCGCGGTCGCGCTGTTCGACGTCCGCGGCGTCCGCCTGGTCGCCGCGAGCGTCCACCTCGACCTCGCCGCCGAGCCGCGCCGCCGCCACGCCGAGGAGATCATCGAGGAGCTCGACCGCGTCCGTGCGGAGACCGGCGCGCCGGTGGTCGTGGCCGGGGACGTCAACGAGGAGGCCGGGGAGGCGGCCTGGGACCTCCTCGCCGGGCGCTTCCAGGACGCGGGCGCCGTCGCGCCGTACGGACTCCGGGAGACCTTCAGCGCGGCGAACCCGGCGCGCCGGATCGACGGCGTGTTCGCGGACGAGGGCATCGAGGTCCTCCGGTGCGGGGTGCCCGACGACCCCGAGCTCCTCGCCGACTACCCGGCGGCCACCGACCACCGCCCCGTCCTCGCCGAACTGAGGCTCTGAGCGCGGTTCAGACGACGGCGCCGTCGTCGTCCGGGGGATCGTCGCCCATGCGGAGGACGAGTGCGACGAAGCCGCCGATGAAGGCCGCGACCGCGACGAACGCCGCCCAGCTCGGGACGCTCCAGCCGAGGAACACCGACAGCACCAGGTACACCGGCCCGCCGAGCAGCGCGATCCACGCGAACCGCGTCATCGGGTCCGCCTTCGGGAGCGGCGGCGGGGGAGGCGGGACGAAGTGCTCCTCCTCGTCCTCGGACGCGGGCTTGACGACCCGGGCCGTGGCGGTGCGCTCCGACCCGGAGTCCTCCAGCGCCGGTCCGGCGGTGTCCTCGGGACCGTCGTCGAGGTTCTCCTCGGCGGGCCACGGGGTCTCGCCGTCGATCGCCGGCAGGTCGAAGCCCGCCACGATCTCGGCGAAGATCTCGTCCTCGTCGCGCGAGGCCGCGTAGTCGGCGCGCAGCTCGGGGAGGCGTCTCTCCAGGATGTCCTCGGCCGCCTGCCTGGCGTCCGCGTCGGCGTACAGCCGGTCGGTGGGCTCCTCGGGCAGCCGCACGTCGAGGTAGCCGCCGGTCGTGCCCGGCGCCGGGGCGGCGTAGGCAGCGATGCCGGCCTCCCGGAGGGCGGACAGCATCGCGTCGGCGAGCTGCGGAGTCAGGTCGGCGAGCGGAACGTACGCGTCCGCCGTGAGCCCGTTTCCCCGTCGGCTCATACCCCGGTCTCCCGTCGCATCCTGGCCAGGCCGTCGTGCGGCACGTCGGTCGCGTGCGACCGGACGTCCGGCCTCAACGCCATGGCGCCTCCCCTCGAAACTGCCATCGGCCGACGCTTCAAAGATGAGCCTACGGCCCCCGCGCCGCGCAAGGACGAAAACGTGCCGTGTGTGGATGTGGGTGTGTCCGGCGTGAGATGGGAAGATGATTATCATCCCACGGACGGGTGAACGGCAGGGGGTAAGGAAAGGCGGGGCGTTGTTCTACTGGGTCGTCAAGGCCATCTTGGGTCCCATTCTCTACCTGGTCTGGCGGCCGCGCGCGTACGGGACACGGCACGTTCCGCGGCAGGGTCCGGCCATCCTGGCCGGCAACCACCTCTCCTTCGCCGACCACTTCTTCGGGCCGCTGCCGCTGCCGCGCAAGGTGACGTTCCTGGCCAAGGCCGAGTACTTCACCGGAACGGGCCTGAAGGGCCTCATCAGCCGGTTGTTCTTCAGCGGCGTCGGGCAGGTGCCCATCGACCGTACGGGCGGCCGGGCGAGCGAGGCGGCGCTGCGGACCGGGCTGCGGGTCCTGGGCGAGGGGAAGCTGCTCGGCATCTACCCGGAGGGCACGCGCGCGCCGGACAACCGGCTCTACCGCGGCAAGACGGGCGTGGCCCGGCTGGCCCTCGAGTCCCGGGCGCCGGTCATCCCGATGGCCATGGTCAACACGTTCGAGCTGATGCCCGCCGGGCGGCCGCTGCCCAAGCTGCGCCCGCGCCCGGAGGTGCGGTTCGGCGAGCCGCTGGACTTCTCCCGGTACTACGGCATGGCCCACGACAGGGTGGTGCTGCGCGCGGTCACCGACGAGATCATGCAGGCGATCATGAAGCTGTCCGGCCAGGAGTACGTCGACCGGTACGCCGCGGACGTCAAGGAGGACGCCGTGGCCGGTGGCGAGGCCGCGGCGGAGGTTCCGGGCGGCGACCTCACCCCGGCGGAAGAGCAGGGTGCCGAGCGCGCATCAAACGGCTCGAAGGGCTGATCAGAGGGGCGGCTTTCCGATATGGTCTAGACCAATCGGGAGGGTGTGCCCACGGGCGCGCCGCCTTCGAAAAGGTCCTACCCGCGCCGCTAGGCTGGCGGGTGAACTCAGGGTTACACAGAGGAGTTGGGCATGCGTGTCGGAGTGCTGACCGGCGGCGGCGACTGCCCCGGGCTGAACGCCGTCATCCGCGCCGTTGTCCGCAAGGGCATCCAGGTCTACGGATACGAGTTCGTCGGCTTCCGCGACGGCTGGCGTGGTCCGCTCGAGGGCGACACGACGCCGCTCGACGTCCAGGCGGTCCGCGGCATCCTGCCGCGCGGCGGCACCATCCTCGGCTCGTCCCGGACGAACCCGATCAAGATCGAGGGCGGGGTCGAGCGGATCAAGGACAACCTCGCCGGGCTGGGCGTCGACGCGCTCATCGCCATCGGCGGCGAGGACACGCTCGGCGTGGCGCGTCAGCTGCACGACCGGGGCGTCAAGGTGGTCGGCGTTCCCAAGACCATCGACAACGACCTCAACGCCACCGACTACACGTTCGGGTTCGACACCGCGGTGAACATCGCGATGGAGGCCATCGACCGGCTGCACACCACGGCCGAGTCGCACCACCGCGCGCTGATCTGCGAGGTCATGGGCCGGCACGCGGGCTGGATCGCGCTGCACGCCGGCATGGCGTCCGGGGCGAACGTCATCCTCATCCCGGAGAAGCCCTTCGACATCGAGAAGGTCTGCGGGTACGTCGAGAGCCGCTTCAAGACGAAGTACGCCCCGATCATCGTGGTCGCCGAGGGCGCGCACCCGGTGGACGGCCAGATGGACGTGCAGACGCAGGAGCTCGACGCGTTCGGTCACGTGCGCCTCGGCGGCATCGGCGAGCGTCTCGCCGCGGAGATCGAGAAGCGCACCGGCAAGGAGGCCCGCACGACGGTCCTCGGCCACATCCAGCGCGGCGGCACCCCGACCGCGTTCGACCGCGTCCTCGCCACCCGGTTCGGCGTGCACGCCATCGACGCGGTGCACGACGGCGCGTACGGCAAGATGGTCGGCCTGCAGGGCACCGAGATCGTCCGTGTCGACCTGAGCGCCGCCACCGACGAGCTCAAGACCGTCCCGGTCCAGCGCTACGAAGAGGCCGAAGTCTTCTTCGGCTGATCGCCGCGACTCCGTACGACCGTGAGGGCACCGCACGCGCGTGCGGTGCCCTCGCTCATTCGGTGAAACTGGAAGGGAACAGGGACCGCCGGACGGGCGTTCGGTCCAGACAGTCGCGTTCGTGCGCGACACTGGATGTTCGCACCCCGTCAGTGTCCGCTGGAGGTTGGACGCATGCCCACGCTCGAAACCGCGACGCAGCCCCAGAACGCCGAGCGGCCCGCCGTCGTCGGCGAGCCCTGCGTTCTCCTCAAGCTGGGCGAGATCGTCCTCAAGGGCAAGAACCGCGAGCTGTTCGAGCGGCGCCTGCAGAACAACATCCGGGCCGCCGTGAAGGGGCTCGGCATCAAGATCAACATTTGGCAGCGCGAGGGCGTCATCGTCGTCCGCGCCGAGAGCGGCGAGCTCGCCGACGTCGACGCCGTGGCCCGGCGGCTCACCGACGTGATGGGCATCGTGTGGGTGCACCGCGCCTGGCGGGTGGCCAAGGACGTCGACGCGACCGTCCAGGCCGCCCTCGACCTCGTCGCGCAGCACCCCGCGCTGGCCCGCAAGGGCGCGTTCGCCATCCGCGCGCGCCGCCGCGACAAGCGCTTCCCGATCACCTCCTCCGACCTCAACGCCCTGGTCGGCGCGAAGGTCAAGGAGCGCTACGACCTGCCGGTCAACCTCAAGCACCCCGACCTGGCGGTGTTCATCGAGGTCGACCAGCGCGAGGTTTTCGTCTTCACCGACGGCATGCCCGGCGCCGGCGGTCTGCCGGTCGGCATGAGCGGCCGGGCGCTGGTGCTGATGTCGGGCGGCATCGACTCGCCCGTCGCCGCGTACCGCATGATGCGCCGTGGGCTGCGGGTCGACTTCCTGCACTTCTCCGGGATGCCGTTCACCGGCCCGGAGTCGATCTACAAGGCGTACGCCCTGGTGCGCGAGTTGGACAAGTTCCAGGGCGGGTCGCGCCTGTTCGTCTCGGCGTTCGGCAAGGCGCAGCAGCAGATCAAGTCCTCCGGGGCCGACCGGCTGCAGATCATCGCGCAGCGCCGCCTGATGCTGAAGACGGCCGAGGTCGTCGCGCACAACCTGGGCGGCGCCGCGCTCATCACCGGCGACTCGCTCGGCCAGGTGAGCAGCCAGACCATGCAGAACATCACGGCCCTCGACGACGCCGTGGAGCTGCCGATCCTGCGCCCGCTCATCGGCATGGACAAGACCGAGATCATGGCCGAGGCACGGAAGATCCACACGCTGAGCATCTCGGAGCTGCCCGACGAGGACTGCTGCACCGTCCTCACCCCCCGCCGCGCCGAGACCCGCGCCAAGATCGACGACCTGCGCCAGATCGAGAAGCGCCTCGACGCGGGCGAGCTCGCCGAGCAGCTCGCCGCCAACCTCCAGGAACACCGCCCGTCCTACGGAGACCCGGCCGCCTGATGCCTCAGCCGACCGCTCGCCGCCAGGGACGCGGCTCACTACAGGACGCGCTCGTCCTTGCACCGGACTGGGATTCGGACGAGACCAACGCCGCAGTCACTGCGGACTTCGAGGCGACGGCCGGCGAGTCGGCGGAGCAGTATTCATCCGCTGTTCAGCCCGACACCACGGAAAAACGATGAGTGAGGCCCCCGGCAGAGCCGGGGGCCTCACTTTCGTTCGGCTACTTGATCGAGTCGAGGTCCAACTCGGCGACTTCGACGCAGGTCGCGTTCCCGCTCCCGCTTCGGCTGCTCTTCCGCCAGGACAGGCTGCGCACGGCGCTCTCGGGGATCACCATGGACCGGCTCACTCCTTGATCACGGCGGCGATGAACTCCATCGACTCCTCCGGAGTCAGCGCCGCAGCTGAGATGTTCCCGAAATCCACCCTAAACCGGCGGACATCGGCAGCGCTTTCCGCATAGATGTCCCCGCCCTTCGTCTCGACGTACGCCACGTCCGGCGCCAGCTGCTCAGGGAAGCTGAGGATGATGAAAGGCCCGTCGAGGCCGGGATGTGCGCCGGCCGCGTACGGCAACACGCGCAAGCTGACGTTCGGCCGCCGCGCGGCATCCAGAAGCGCGCGGAGTTGGCTGCGCATCACCTCGGGCCCGCCGATCGGCCGCCGCAGCGCGGACTCATCGATGATCGCTATAAAGGTCGGCGCGATCCGGTCGGTACGGCCCAGCAAGGTCCGGCGCGCGGACCGTGCCTGCACCCGCCGCTGCACCACCGCCTCGTCCCCAGGCAGTGACGCGCGGATGACCGCGCGGGCGTAGTCGTCGGTTTGCAGCAGCCCGGGGATCAGCTGCGGGCTCCACTCCTCGATCGTGGCGGCGTCGTCCTCCAACGCCACGTACGAGCCGCGGAACACATCGGAGTAGTCCGTCCACCAGCCGCGCCGCCAGGAATTTTTATGGAGCTCGATGAGGGCCGCATGGTTCGCGTTGTCGACGCCGTAGAGATCGAGCATGGCACGCAGGTCGGCGACCGTCGGTTTCGTCTGGGCCTTCTCGATCCGACTGACCTTGAAGCGGCTCCAGCCGAGTTGGGCGGCGGCCTCCTCGACGGCGAGGTCGACATCCTTGCGCAATCGGCGCAGTTCGCTCGCCAGCTTGCGTCCGCGCACGGTGGGGCTGTGGGGCTCGGTCATGACTGAGGCTATCCAATCGCTACATACGGCCATCGCCTGGTGGCCGACTGTGGTCGAACCCACACGACCCGTACGAGATCGGCCTCATCACCAGCGAGCTCGTCACCAATGCGATCGTCGCCACTGCGGCTCTGCGCTCGTGGCCGGAGGACGTGCATCCGATCCGGGTGTCGATCAAGGTCACCGGGCGATACGTGCATCTGGCCGTCACCGACCCCGATCACCGACCGATCGCCGGCCGTGATCAGGGCGGCCAACTCGTGGAACACGGTCGCGGCCTCGCAATCGTCGACCAGGGGGCCGTCGCGCGCTGGGTCACGTACGCGGAGCATGGGAAAACCGTGCACGTCATCATCGTCGCGCCAGGGGTCACTCTGACGGCAGAGGAGATCGCGCAGATCGGCGCGCCGAAGTGACGGAGCGACCGTCCGCCGCACGGAGTCCGCGGGCTCGGGGCATGCATTGCCGCATGACGGTGAAACCGGGCGATACCGGCTTCGGGGTGAAGGGGTGCCTTCCGCGGCTGTCCCCTCAGACGCGCACTTGTGCCGCCTGAGGGGACAGCCTGGAAAGGGAAGGTGGCCGCCCCCCGCTTGGAGTGGCCTTGCGGGCTCAGTGGGAGCGGGACGGCAGGGTGAGGATCAGCAGGCTGGCGGCGAGGAGGGCCAGGCCGGCGAGGGCGAGGGCGCCCAGGTGCTCGCCGAGGACGAACAGGCCCAGGACCGCCGCGACCGCCGGTTCGGCCAGGGTGAGCGTCGTGGCGGCGGCGACCGGGGTCGTCCGCAGGCCCCGCCCGTAGAACAGGTAGCCGAGCCCGGTGGTGATCACGCCCAGGTAGAGCGCCGCCGCCGCGCCGGTCCCGGTGAACAGCCAGCCGGCGCCCATGACGAGGAGCACCGGCAGCAGCAGCACCCCGGACCCGCCGAACAGCGTGCCGAGCACCGCGCGGCTGTCCTCGCCGCGGGTGATGAGGTACGACGCGACGGTGGCGTACGCCGCGTAGCCGCACCCGGAGATCAGGGCCAGCGCCACGCCCAGGGGCTCCACGCCGGCCGCCTGGCCGCCCAGGGTGAGCGCGGCGCACCCGGCGACCGCCCCCGCCGTGGAGAGCAGCCAGCGCGGGGTCAGCGCGCCCATCCGCAGGAGCCGGGACAGCAGGCCGGCGAAGACGGGACCGCTGCCGATCGTGACGACGGTGCCCGTCGCGACGCCGGTGCGGGCGACCGCGCAGAAGAACGCCACCTGGTACACGGCGACGAGCGCCGCGCCGAGGAGCAGGATCAGGCGCGTGCGGGCGCCGCGGGCGAGCAAGGGCCGCAGCCCGCCGCAGCGGACGGCCACGGCGAACAGGAAGGCGCCGCCGATGAGGAGGCGGGCGGCGCCCACCGCGACCGGACTGGCGTGGACGAAACTGCGGACGGTGCCGGTCGTGCCCCACAGGGAGGCGGCCAGGACGATGTCGGCGGACCCGCCGAGCCGCCGGTGCGCGGGCGCGGCGGAGGAGACCTCAGTGGTGGTCAAGGAGAACGCTCCAGATGTCGAACGGTTCGAAGGAACGCGAGATCCGGGGCGCGCCGAAGAGCCGCTCGGCGGCGGCGTCAGGAAAGGCGCCCGGCGACGCCGAGCGCGTAGGTGTGGTGGCCCCGGTCAGAACCGGGGCGGCCCCAGCTGGGCGGTGTAGTACGCCATGTCGGGAAGACTACCGTCCGCGTGCCCGCTCCGTACGGTCCGGGCTGCGGACACCGGGCGGGGCGCGCCGCGCACGGCGGCGCGCCCTCGCAGGTCAGACGGTGGTGAGGGTGCGGCCGACCACGGGCGGCAGGTCGCGGGCGGTGGCGGCGAGCTCGCGCACGTCCTCGTCGACGAGCGCCTGCGGGCCGTCGCACAGGGCGGTCTCCGGGCTCGGGTGCACGTCGATGATGACCCCGTCGGCGCCGACGGCGATGGCCGCGCGGGTGAGCGGCAGCACGAGGTCGCGCCGGCCGCCGGAGTGGGACGGGTCGACGATGACGGGCAGGTGCGACAGCCGCTGTGCGACCGGAACGGCCGAGATGTCCAGGGTGTTGCGGGTGGCCTTCTCGAAGGTGCGGATGCCGCGCTCGCACAGGACGATGTCGAGGTTGCCGCGCTGGGCGATGTACTCGGCCGCCATCAGCCACTCCTCGATGGTGGCGTTCATGCCGCGCTTGAGCATGACGGGTTTGCCGATGCCGCCGACGGCCTGCAGCAGCGCGAAGTTCTGCATGTTGCGGGTGCCGACCTGGAGCATGTCGGCGTACGAGGCGACGAGCTCGACGTCGTTCGCGTCCACCACCTCGGTGACGATGGGCAGGCCGGTCTCCTCGCGCACGTCGGCGAGGATGCGCAGGCCCTTCTCGCCGAGCCCCTGGAAGGCGTACGGGGAGCTGCGCGGCTTGAACGCGCCGCCGCGCAGCAGGGTCGCGCCCGCGGCCTGGGCCATCCGCGCGGCCTGGAGGGTCTGCTCCGGCGTCTCGACCGCGCACGGGCCGGCGATGAGCGTCATGGTTCCGGGGCCGATCGGCACGCCGCCGACGCGCACCACCGAGCGGTCGGGGTGGTTCTCGCGGCTGACCAGCTTGTACGGCACCGAGATCCGGATGACGTCGCTGACACCGCGCAGCGCGTGGAGGTTCAGCGTGCCGAACTGCTCGACGTCGCCGACCAGGCCGATGATCGTACGGTTGACGCCCCGGCTGACGAACGCCTCGCCGCCCGCGCCCTCGACGACCGCGACGACGGCCTTGATATCGGCTTCCTCCGCATCGGCGGACATGACTACGACCATGGTGCTTCCTCTTCCCGCAACAGTCGGTTCTTGGCCGGAAACGACAGATGCCCCGGACCCATCGGGCCCGGGGCATCTGTCGGTGGTTGCCTTCTAGCGCAGCGTCCTTCCGGCAGTCACCCGTGTCCCGGGCCCGCCATAGGTAAAGACGAAGACGTTGCGCATGCGGTCAGCCTAGCCGATGTCCCGGGCGCCGTGCTCGGAGGGGTTCGGCACGGCCCGTGCGCGGGGGATGGCAGGATGGCCGATGACCATGAGCGGGCATTCGGAGAGTCGAGGACGACGCGGTGGGGCCTGACGACCGGCTCCCGCCGGGACAGTACGTTCCGCGCGGCTGGCCCGTTCTGCACTACGGCCCGGTGCCGAAGTTCCGTCCCGAACGCTGGGACCTGCGCGTGTACGGCGCCACCGAGGCGGGGCGGGAGTACCGCTGGACCTGGCCGCAGGTCCAGGCGATGCCGCGCGGGAAGGTCACCGCCGACTTCCACTGCGTCACGAAGTTCACCGTGCCCGACGTCGGCTGGGAGGGCATCCTCACGGCCACGCTCGTCGGGCTGGCACCTCCGGCCGACGAGGCGACCCACGTCATGGTGTGGGCCGACTACGGCTACAGCGCCAATCTGCGGATGACCGACTTCCTCGAGGAGACGACGCTGCTGGCGACCCATCAGGGCGGTGAGCCGCTCACTCCCGACCACGGCGCGCCGCTGCGGATGGTGGTGCCGCACCTGTACGGGTGGAAGAGCGTGAAGTGGGTGCGCGCCATCGAGTACCTCACCGCGAACCGCCGGGGCTTCTGGGAGGAGCGGGGCTACCACAACATCGCGGACCCCTGGCGGGAGCAGCGCTACTCGTACCAGGAGGACGAGCCTCCGGCGTAGGGGGACTTGCCGAAATACCGGCGTTTCCGTGACGATGGCATTACGGTCTGTGGTCATGGTGGGGATTTCGGCCGAGGCCGTGCTGGCCGCGACGGCGGCGCTGATGGCGGCCGCCGCCGGCTGGTCGCTGGGTTCGGCGCGCCGGCGCGCCGAACCGAGCGCGCCGGGCGGGGAGGCGCTGTTCGCGGTCCTGCACACGATCTCCCTCGCGTCGGCCTCCCTGCGGACCGGCCTGACCGAGGAGTCGGCGCGGCGGGCGGCCCGTCACCTGCGGGAGCTCCTCGACGTGCCGGCCGTCGCCGTCGCCGACACCGGCCGCCTGCTCGCCTGGGACGGCGCCGGGGACGCCCACGCCGCGACCGTGGTGCCGCTCGCCGCCCAGGTGCTCGGCGCCGGGCGGCCGCGTGTGGTCGTCTCCGAGCTCGTCGGGTGCGGCGACCCCGGCTGCCCCGTACGGGCCGTGGTGATCGCGCCGCTGACCATCGAGGGCCGCGTCGCCGGGGCCCTGGCCGCGTACGGCGCGGGGGTCCGCGACGAGCGCCTGCAGACGCTCGGAGAGGTCGCCCGGTGGGCCTCCGGGCAGCTGGAGCTCGCCGAGCTGGAGACGTCGAAGACGCGCCTGGAGGAGGCGGAGATGCGGGCCCTGCGCGCCCAGATCTCCCCGCACTTCGTCTACAACTCGCTGAGCACGATCGCGTCCTTCGTCCGGACGGATCCCGAGCGCGCCCGCGAGCTGCTGCTCGACTTCGCCGACTTCGCGCGGTACTCCTTCCGCGACCGGCGCGACTTCACGACCCTGGCCGAGGAGCTGCGGTCGATCGACCGGTACCTCCTCCTCGAACGGGCGCGCTTCGGTGACGAGCGCCTGCGGTTCAGTGTCGAGATCGCGCCCGAGGTGCTCCCGGTGTCGGTGCCGTTCCTGTCCTTGCAGCCGCTCGTGGAGAACGCCATCCGGCACGGCATGCAGTGCGGCGGCACCCAGCGGCTCCACGTACGGATCCTGGCGCGGGACGCCGGCGCGGAGGCGGCGATCAGCGTGGAGGACGACGGAGTCGGCATGGATCCCGGAAGGCTCCGGGCCCTCCTCGAGGAGGGGCGGGAGGACGCGCCGCACGGCGGCATCGGCCTGGTGAACGTCGACCGCCGCCTGCGTCAGGTCTACGGAGAGGAGTACGGCCTGGTCATCGAGACGGCGGTCGGCGCGGGGATGAAGGTCAGCCTGCGCGTGCCGAAGAGCAGTACGGCCGTCGAGTCTCGGTATTGAAACCAACTACTTGGTGAAATGAGTTGCATACTCTGCGTAAAAGAGGGAGTCTCCTGCCATGCTTCGCGTCCTCGCCGCCGACGATGAGGCCCCCGCGCTGGAGGAGCTCACCTACCTGCTCCGTCGGCATCCGCGGATCGAGCACGTCAAGCCCGCCCGCGACGCCGCCGAGGCGCTGCGCGAGATCGGCAGGATGATCAAGAGCGGGGAGCGGCTCGACGCGGTCTTCCTCGACATCTGCATGCCGGCGCTCGACGGCTTCGACTTCGCCCGCCTCGTCGCCGGCTTCGCCGCCCCGCCCGCCATCGTCTTCGTCACCGCGCACGACGAGTTCGCCGTCACCGCCTTCGAGTTCGGCGCCGTCGACTACCTCCTGAAGCCCATCGACCCGGACCGCCTCGGCGAGGCCGTACGGCGCGTCGACGCGATCGTCCACCGCGACACCGCGCCGTACGACGAGCCGGGGACGGACGAGGTGATCCCGGTGGAGCTGGGCGGGCGCACCCGGCTGATCTCCCGTGCCGACGTCACGCACGCGGAGACGCACGGCGACTACATCCGCCTGCACACCGCCGAGGGCGGCTACCTCCTGCGGATGCCGCTCTCCGTGCTCGCCGAGCGCTGGCGGGACGCCGGCTTCATCCGCATCCACCGCAAGACGCTCGTCTCCGCCGCGCACATCACCGAACTCCGCTTCGACGAGGGCCGCGTCCTCGTGCAGATCGGGGACCTGCAGTTGCCGGTGAGCCGACGCCACACGCGCGAGGTGCGCGACCTGCTGATCCGCCGCTTCCGGCAGCGGCCGCCGTCCCCGGATGAGCCGCCATCGCATGATGAGTGAACGCGTCACCGTCACCGGCCCGCCGAGCGCCGCGGCGCGGCCCCCGCACCGTGCGGCCGAGGACCCGGAGGGGACGAGCGCGGCGCCCGTCCGGTCGCTCATGCGCGTCCAGGCGGCGCACGCCGCGCTGACGTGCGCGATCGTCGCGCTGGTCGGCGGTGGCCTGCCGCTGCTGTTCGCGTGGGAGCCCGCGCTCTCGCGGATCCGGATCCTCGGCGTACGCCTGCCCTGGCTCGTGCTCTCGGTGGTCGTCCCCGTCGTGTGGGTCGCCGTCGCGCGCCGTCACGTACGCCTCGCCGAGCGGGCCGAGCGTGACTTCGCGGCCATGACCCGGCACGAGTGAGCGGCGCCTGCGCCGAGGAGAACACATGATCACGATGCTCGCGATGGCCCTGCTCATCGCCTCACTGGCGATCGTGCCCGCGCGGGGCCGGCCCGCGCAGGCGTCCGGCCTCTACACCGCCGCCCGCGAGGTGTCGCCCTGGTGGAACGCCTCGGCGATCAGCGGCGAGTACGTCTCCGCCGCGGCCTTCCTCGGCATGGCCGGTCTCGTCCTCGCGTACGGCGCCGACATGCTGTGGCTGCCGATCGGGGCCGCCGCCGGCCACGTCGTGCTGCTCGCGCTCGTCACGGCCCCGCTGCGGCGCTCCGGCGCGTACACCGTGTCGGACTTCGCCGAATGGCGGCTCGGCTCGCGGCGGGCCCGTCGCGCCGTCAGCACGTGCGTGCTCGTCATCGGCTGGTTCTACCTGCTGCCCCAGTTCCAGGGTGCCGGGGTGACGCTGTCGGTGATCAGCGGGCTGCCCGTGTGGACGGGCTGGCTCGTCGTGGTCGCGGCGGTCGTCGTGCTCGTCCTGCCGGGCGGGGTGCGCAGCATCACCGGCGTGCAGGCCGTGCAGTTCTGGCTGAAGCTGACGGCCGTGACCATCCCCGCGCTGGTCTTCATCGCCGTCTGGCGGCTGCAGAACGACGCCGACGCCGCCCGGCCGCCGTACTTCCACCGCGACACGACCGTCACCGCCGACACGTCCGCCGGCATCCACCTGACGACGCCGGTCGCGGTCGCGGTCACCGGTGTCCTCGACGACCGCCGCCACCACGGCGAACGGCTGCGCCTCACGGCGGGCCGGCACCGGGTGCGCGCCGGCACCCGGATCCGGTTCCCGGCCGGGGCGCCGGTGCCGCACACCTCGCGGATCGCGCTCCTGCGCGGCGACCGCTGGGCGACGCCCTTCGCGGGCGGCCGCGAGCACCCGCTGGCCGCGACGTACTCCGTGCTCCTCGCGACGATCCTCGGGACGATGGGCTTACCGCAGATCACGGTGCGCTTCTACACCAACGCGTGCGGCCGGACCGCCCGGCGCACGGCCGGGCTCGTCGTCCTCATGCTGGCGGTGTTCTCGCTGTTCCCCGCGCTGTTCGGCACCCTCGGCCGGCTCTACACGCCGGAACTGCTGATGACCGGTGAGACCGACGCGACGCTGCTCCTGCTGCCGCACCGGATCGTCCCCGGCGTCACCGGGGACCTGCTCACCGCCCTCGTCGCGACCGGCGCGTTCGCCGCCTTCACCTCCACCTCCTGCGGCGTGGTGGTCGCCGTGTCCGGCAGCATCGCGCAGGGACTCGGCGGGGGAGCGCGCGGCTTCCGCACCGCCGTCCTGGTCGCGGTGGCCGTGCCCCTCCTGGTGGCGCCCTGGGCCTGCAGCCCGCAGTCGGCGGCCCTGGTGACCGTCGCGTTCGCCGTCGCGGCCTCGTCGCTGTCGCCGCTGCTCGTCCTGGGGGTGTGGTGGCGGCGCCTCACCCCGGCCGCCGCGACGGCCGGGATCCTCGCGGGAGGCGTGCCGGCGACCGCCGCCGGGCTGGCCCGAGTGCTCGGCGACCCCGGGCCCGGCTCCGGCTGGCTCGGGACCCTCGTCGAGCAGCCGGCGATCGTCACGGTCCCGCTGGCCTTCGCGGTGACCGTCGCGGTGTCGCTGCTCACCCCCGGCCGGGTCCCCGAGCGCACCGAGCGCGCGATGGCCCGCATGCACCTGCCCGAGGGGCTGGGGCCGGACGGCCCGGGCTGAGGCCGTTCGTCGCGTCGCAGCGACCGCTCGGCCGACGCTTACCGAACGTATACCGCTCACTACTGACCGTTTGCCGAGGCAAGGCCGGAATGGGTTTCGCGGCCGGGCGTGCGGACCCTAGGGTTTCGGACACAGCAACGTTCTCGGGACGGCCGCCAGGCTCCGACTCGGGGGGGTGGACGCCAGGCGGCGCGCCTGGGTGCTGCTGAACGGTCGGGGGGTTGTTCAGCGGCACCCAGGCCTTTTTCGTTCTCCGGAACGAAGGCCGGGCGGGCGGCGGTCGGCCGTGGCAGAGCCTGTCGCGGGCGGTCGGCCGTCACGGAGTCTCTTGCGGGTGGTAGAAGCCTCTTGCGGGCGGTCGGCCGTCGTGGAGCCTCTCGCGGGCGGTCAGCCGTCGCGGAGCTTCTTGAGGGTCTCGATGTCGGCGCGGTGCGGCTCGGCGCTGCGGCCCGGGGTCTCGATGACGAGGGGCACCCCGCGGCTGACCGGATGACGGAACAACTCGCCGAAGGGCGCCGCGCCGATCAGTCCGGCGCCGATGTTCTCGTGGCGGTCGCGGCAGGAACCGCACGGGTCCTTGCTGTCGTTCGCGTGGATGAGCCGGAGCCGGTCTGCCCCGACGGTCTCGGCCAGCGCCTCCAGCATCGCGGCGACGCCTCCGGGCGCCGTGAGGTCGTGCCCGGCGCTGAAGGCGTGGCAGGTGTCGAGGCAGACCCCGGCGCGCGGATGCCGGTCCACGGCGTCGAGGTAGGGCCCCAGGTCGGTCACGGTGGCGCAGAGCATCTTCCCCTGGCCGGCCATCGGCTCCAGGAGCAGGTCGGGGCCGTCGGCGGGGATCTCGTCCAGGAGCGGCAGCAGGTGCTCGCGGATCTGCCGCATCGCGTCCTCACGCGGCTGGGACACCGCAGAGCCGGTGTGCACGACGACGCCCCGCGCGCCGATCACGGCGCCGCGCTGGAGGGCGTGCCGGATCGAGGCGACCGAGTTGGCGATCGTCTCGGGGCTCGGCGAACCCAGGTTGATGAGGTACGGCGCGTGCACGAACACCGGAAGGCCGTGCTCCTCGGCGTGCTCTCGCAGCAGCCGGTCCTCGGCGGGCTTCCCGGCCGCCCGCGCCCAGCCGCGTGGATTGCTGACGAAGACCTGAACGGTTTCGGCCCCGATCTCGGCGGCGTAGCGGAGGCCACCGGTCGCGAGGCCGCCCGACACCGGGACGTGCGCGCCGATCGCGTTGATTTCTGCTCTGACCATGACCGATCCAGCCTAGTCGAGCGTACGGGCGGGACGCTCAGTGCCAGATCTTGACGACCGATCCCCTCGGCAGCGGGGTGTTGGGCGGCGGGTCCTGACCGGTGACCGGGTCACCGGCCTGGCCGCCCGTCACCTGGACCTGGAAACCGCTCTGCATGAGCGCCTGGGCGGCCTGCGCGATCGGCTGGCCCAGCACCCCGGGGACGGGCGCCGGCTGGCCGTTCTGCTGGTCGTCCCCCTTGCCGTGACCGTGCATGCGCTGCCACATGCAGCCGAAGTCCAGCGGCGCGCAGTCCTTCTGCGCCTTGGTCACGGTGACGGTGACGGTCTGACCGGGGGTGAGCTGCTGCCCGACCGGCGGGTCCTGGTTGATGACGGTGTTCGGCTGCTGCCCGTCGCCCGGGTCCTGCTCCTGCCACTGCACGTTGAGGCCGAGCCTGCTCAGCTTCTGGGCGGCGGCGTCGCGCTTGAGACCGACGAGCTTGGGCATCTGGATGCCGCTGCTGACCACGAGCGTGATGGGGTCGTCCGGGCTCTGCTTCGTGCCCGCGGCGGGCCTCGTCTTGATCACCGAGCCGTTCGCCACGGCGACGCTGGCCTGCTTGACCACGTCACCGGGGGTGAGCCCCGCCTGCTGCAGCGCCTGCTTGGCCTGGTCGAGCGGCTTGTTCCTGACGTCCGGGATCTCGACCGGCTGCTTGCCCTTGGACAGGATCAGCGTGAGCAGGGTGCCCTTGTCGACCTTGGTGCCCGCCTGTGGCTGGACCTCGGCGACCCTGTCCTTCGGGATCTTCGCGTCGTACCGCGAGGAGCCGACCTTGACCTTCAGCCCGACCTTCTCGGCGGCGACCCGCGCCTGCTCCTCGGTCAGCCCGGCCAGCTTCGGCACGGCCTCCTTGTTGCCCACCGTCTGGAACCAGACGATCCCGCCGAGCAGCAGCACGAGGGCGAGAACCCCGGCGATGAGCCCGTACACGCCCGGCGGCCGCAGCAGCCGGTCGCGCATGGTCGGCGGAGACGGCGGCTCGTGATGGACCGCCATCGTGTGGGGGCTGAGCATCTGCGTGCCCGAGTGCGGCGGCGCGTAGCCGCCGGGGTGCGGGCCGAACATCTGCGTCGAGCCGTCGGCGACCGTCGCGCCGACGGGCGCGGGAAGCGGGGGAGCCGGGGGAGGCGGCGGCGCCGCCGCGACTCCGGCCAGCGTCGCGTCGACGTCCGGCGGCAGCTGGCGGTACACCTCGCCCGCCGCGGCGTGGAAGTGGTCCGCGTCGGAGGGCCGGCGCGCCGGGTCGCGGTTGGTGGCACTGGCCACCAGCGCGTCGATCTGCGGCGGGAGGCCGGGGACGACGCTGGAGGGCAGCGGCACCGTCTCGTTGACGTGCTTGTAGGCGACGGCCAGCGGCGTGCCGCCGTCGTACGGCTGACGGCCGGTCAGCAGCTCGAACAGCATGATGCCGGCGGCGTACACGTCCGTACGGGCGTCGGCGTCGCCGGAGATGACCTGCTCGGGCGCGAGGTAGCCGACGGTGCCGATGATCATGCCGGTCTTCGTCTGCTTGCTCGCGGTCTCGGCGCGGGCCAGGCCGAAGTCGGCGACCTTCACCTGCCCGTCGGCGGTGAGCAGGACGTTCTCCGGCTTCACGTCGCGGTGGATCAGCCCGGCGCGGTGCGCGGCGCCCAGCGCGGACAGCACCGGCTGCATCACCTGCAGCGCCTCGCGCGGGCCCAATCGGCCGCGCTCGGTCAGCAGGTCGCGCAGTGTGCGCCCGGGGACGTACTCCATCGCGAGGAACACGTAGCCCTTGTCGGTGCCCTGGTCATAGACCGCGACCACGTTGGGGTGGGAGAGGGCGGCCGCGCTCTTCGCCTCGCCGATGAAACGCCGGACGAACTCCTCGTCCATGGCGAGGTTCGCGTGCATGACCTTAAGCGCCACCGTACGGTCCAGCTTGGTGTCGTGACCGGCGTAAACGGTGGCCATGCCACCCCGGGCGACGCGTGACCGTACGAGGTAGCGCCCGTCAAGCACCTGCCCGACGAGGGGGTCCGCAACCGTCGTATCCATCAGGGGGAGTGTATTAGGGATTCGGGGGCATACTCGTCCTGACTCAGGATCAAAGCATCAATCCTTGCGGGATCGATACCGTCCGCGAGAAGAACGACCTGCTCGGCGGCGTGGCGCCGAACGGCCGACCCGCGAAGGTCGGCGCGCCCGGACATGCGGGCCGGCCGGCCCGGGCGGCTCGGCGTCGCACCGGCCCGCCCGCGACGGGCGGCATGGCCCGGACGGTCAGCCCGCGGAGCTCAGACCCTCCCACGGCGAGGACGCCTGCGCGTACCGGCGCTTGGGGATCCGGCCGGCGAGGCGGGCCAGCCGGCCGCCCTCCACCGCGTGCCGCATCGCCGCGGCCATCAGGGCCGGCGACTGGGCGCGGGTGACGGCCGTGGCGAGCAGGACGGCGCCGCAGCCGAGCTCCATGGCGAGGGCGGCGTCGCTGGCCGTCCCCAGGCCCGCGTCCAGGATCACCGGCACCCCGGCCTGCTCCACGATCAGCTCGATGTTGTGCGGGTTGCGGATGCCCAGACCCGAGCCGATGGGGGAGCCGAGGGGCATCACCGCGGCGCAGCCGGCCTGTTCGAGGCGCCGGGCCAGCACCGGGTCGTCGTTGGTGTACGGCAGCACCACGAACCCGTCGTCGACGAGCCGCTCCGCGGCGTCGGCCAGCTCGATCGGGTCCGGCAGCAGGGTCCGCTCGTCGGCGATGACCTCCAGCTTGATCCAGTTGGTTCCGAGCGCCTCGCGGGCGAGCTTGGCGGTGAGGACGGCCTCGCCCGCCGTGAAGCATCCCGCGGTGTTCGGCAGCACCCGGATGCCGCACCGGCGGAGCACGTCGAGGACGGACCCCGGGGTGTCGGCGCCGACGCGGCGCATCGCCACGGTGGTCAGCTCGGTCCCGGACGCGGTCAGCGCCTCCTCCAGGACATGCATGCTCGGCGCGCCGCCCGTCCCCATGATCAGGCGGGACCCGAAGCGCTCGCCCGCGATGACGAGCGGGTCCGGACCGCCCGCGGGCCGATCCGCCGTAAGGGTCTCTTCGGCCTGTTCCTGCATGGTCAACCTCCCTGGACGGCGGTCAGCACCTCGATGCGGTCCGCCTCGCGCAGAATCGTGGTCTTCCAGTCGGCGCGCGGCACGACCTCGTCGTTGAGCGCGACGGCGACCCCGGTGGGGCGTTCGGTCAGCGACGCGACGACGCCCGCGACGGACGAACCCTCGGGGGTGTCGCGCTCCGCGCCGTTGACGGTGATCTTCAATCTCGGAACCTTCCGGGTGCGAACGGCCGGATGACCTCGGGCGGCTCTCCGGTCGCGATGGTGTCCGCCATGGCGTCGGCGGTGACCGGGGTGAGGAGGATGCCGTTGCGGAAGTGGCCGGTGGCGAGCAGCAGGCCGGGCAGCGCCGACGGCCCGAGGATCGGGGCGTTGTCCGGGGAGCCCGGCCGCAGGCCCGCGATCACCTCCGCGAAGGCCAGCTCGGTGACGCCGGGGACCAGCTCATGGGCGTCGCGCAGCAGCTCCCACACCCCGCCCGCGGTGACCGTCGTGTCGTAGCCCATCTCCTCCTGGGTCGCGCCGACGACGAGCTCCCCGTCGGCGCGGGGCACCAGGTAGACCGAGGAACCGCGGACGAGGCCGCGGACGGTGCCGCCGAGGAGGGGGAACGGGCCGCGCAGGCGCACGACCTGGCCCTTCACCGGGCGGACCGGGGGGACGGCGTCCGGCGGGAGGCCCTTGAGCTCGTGGCTCCACGGCCCGGCGGCCAGCACGACCTGGTCGGCGTGGACGGCCTCGCCGCCGGCGAGACGCACCCCGACGGCCCGGTCGCGGTCGGTGAGGACCTCGGCCGCGCGGTCCCGGATCAGGGTGCCGCCGAGCCGGTCCACGGCGGCCAGCAGCGCCGCCGACAGGCGACGCGGGTCGACCGAGCCGTCGTCGGGAGCGAACAGACCGCCGCGCGCCGACGGCGCCAGCATGGGCTCACGGCGGCGGCACTCCCGGCCGGTGAGCGCCTCGGCGGTGAGGCCGAGCGACTCCTGGAACCGGCGCAGCTCGTCCAGCACGGCCAGGTCGTCGGAGTCGAGGGCGACCTGCAGCACCCCGTCCCGCCGGTACGCGGTGTCGCGGCCGGAGACCTCCTCCAGCTCGGCGACGAAGGAGGGGTACCGGTCGCGGGACGTGATGCCGAGCCGCAGCAGCGCGTCCTCGCCGTAGTTCGCCTCGGTGACGGGGGTCAGCATGCCGGCGGCGACGCGCGACGCCTTGCTCGCCGGATCCGGATCGACGACCGTGACCTCGATGCCACGGGCCAGGGACCGCCACGCGATCCCGAGGCCGATCACTCCGCCGCCGACAATGATCACGTGCACGCGTGTGCTCCCTTCGCCGGCATGATCCGGATCAGGTCCAGAGCCGCGTCGGCGGACGCCGATGCGCGCTCATGCGGTCGGCGGCCGCTGTGCCGCCCTCTCAGCCCGGTGCGCCGGACTCCCGCGCCTACGTCAACAGACTATAAGGTCACGAACATGAGACGGGTGATCGTCGCAGGTGGAGGGCTCTCGGGCCTCCGGACCGTCGAGGCGCTCCGGGCCCAGGGGTACACCGGCACGCTGACGCTGGTCGGGGCGGAGCCCCACCGCCCGTACGACAGGCCACCGCTGTCCAAGGGCGTCCTGCGCGGGGACGTCGACGACACGACCCTCGACGCCGACTGGGCGGCGCTCGACTGCGAGCTGCTCCTCGGGCACCGCGCGACCGGCCTCACCGACGTCCTGGAGACGACGGCGGGCCCTCTCGGCTTCGACGGCCTGGTGATCGCCACGGGAGCCTCCCCGATCCGGCTGCCGGGCGACGGGCCGCAGCACGTGCTGCGCACCGTCGACGACGCCCGGGCGCTCCGCGCGGGGCTGCGCCCCGGAGCCCGGGTCGCGATCGTCGGCGCCGGCTGGATCGGCGCGGAGGTCGCGACGGCGGCGGCCGCGGCCGGCTGCCGCGTCACGGTGGTCGAGGCCGCCGACGCGCCGCTCGCCGGCGCCGTCGCCGCCGAGGTCGGCGCGAAGACGGCGGGCTGGTACGCCGAGGCGGGGATTGAGCTGCGCACCGGCGTCAAGGTCGCCTCCGTCGAGCGCGGCGGCCTCGACCTGGCGGGCGGCGGTTCGGTCGAGGCGGACGTCGTCCTGACGGGCGTGGGCGTGCGCCCCGAGACGGCCTGGCTCGAAGGCTCGGGCCTCGCCCTCGACAACGGCGTCGTGGTCGACGAACGCCTTCGCACCGAACGCCCGGGGGTGTACGCGGTCGGCGACTGCGCCGCGTGGTGGTCGCCGACGTTCTCGCGGCGCCTGCGCGTCGAACACTGGGACACCGCGCTCAACGCCCCGGAGGTCGCGGCCGCGGGCCTGCTGGGCGGCGACCGCGTCTACGACCCCGTGCCGTACTTCTGGTCCGAGCAGTTCGGGCACATGGTGCAGTACGCCGGGCATCACCCGGTGGCCGACGCGATGCTCTGGCGCGGCGACCCGTCGGCCGCCGGGGGGTGGTCGGCCTGCTGGCTGAGCGGCGATCGGCTTGTGGCGATCCTCACGGTCGACCGGCCACGCGACCTGCTGCAGGGGCGGCGTATCATCGCAGGTCACAAGCGCGTCGACCGGTCAGTGCTGGCGGATCCCGCCATTCCGGTCAAGGAGACCGCTCGTGAGTGAGGTTTCAGAAGATGCCGAAGGTGGTAGGCAGGGTTCCGTGACGCACACCGTTGCCGAAATCGAGATCGACCGACAGACCGACGCACTGGTGGGCGAATGGCTCACCCTTCGCGAAGTGGCCGACAAGCTCGGCCTCGATCTCAAGCGAGTGAAGCAGCTTCTCCGCGACCACAAGCTCCTGGGAGTGCAGCGCGCCGAAGGCCTCTGCGTCCCGGCGGCCTTCATCTCCGGCGATCAGCCCCTCAAGGGACTCCAGAGCACCCTGACGGTCCTCGCCGACTCCGGCTTCGACAACGCCGAGGCGTTGCGCTGGCTGTTCACCGAGGACGAGTCCCTCCCGGGCACCCCGATCGAGGCGCTCGGCCGGCACCGCGTCAAGGAGATCAACCGGCGCGCCCAGGCGCTGGCCCTTTGATCCGCGGAGCACATCCGGCGGGCCCTCTCACCACCGGCACCATCGGCGGAAGGGCCCGCGGTGGCCAGGCACCTGCCCTCTGAACGCGCAGTGACCCTGCGGGCCCGGCTCGGCCGGGCCCGCCTGTACCTCTGCACCGACGCCCGCGAGGCGCAGGGCGACCTCGAGGTGTTCCTCGACGCGGCGCTGGCGGGCGGGGTCGACATCGTGCAGCTCCGGCAGAAGGGCCTCGAGGCGCGGCAGGAGATCGAGTACCTCTCGGTGTTCCGCGCCGCCTGCGACAAGCACGGCGCCCTGCTGGCGGTGAACGACCGCGCCGACATCGCCCACACCGTACGCGCGGACGTCCTCCACCTGGGCCAGGACGACCTTCCGGTCGCGGCGGCGCGGGCCATCGTCGGCCAGGACATCCTCATCGGCCGGTCGACGCACTCGGAGGCGCAGGCCGCCGCCGCGGCGGCCGAACCCGGCGTCGACTACTTCTGCGTCGGCCCGACCTGGCCGACGCCCACCAAGCCCGGCCGCCCGGCCCCCGGGCTCGGGCTCCTCAGGTACGTCGCCGGGCGCGGGTTCAGCCGGCCGTGGTTCGCCATCGGCGGCATCGACGCGGGCAACCTCGACCAGGTGCTGGCCGCGGGCGCCGACCGTGTCGTCGTCGTACGGGCGATCACCGAGGCCGACGACCCGCGCGCCGCCGCCGCCGAACTCGCCCGCCCCCTCCGCGCCGCCGACCAGGCGTTCTGACGGGCCCGCGCGGCGCCTCGCCGGGGGTGCCCGGCTCCGCTCTCGCCGTACCGCGGACCAGGCGTTCTGACGGGCCCGCGCGGCGCCTCGCCGGGGGTGCCCGGCTCCGCTCTCGCCGTACCGCGGACCAGGCGTTCTGACGGGCCCGTACGCCCGCCTCACCGAGGGGCCCCGACTCGGCCTCCGCCGTAGCGGGGACCGGGCGTTCTGACGGGCCCGCGCGGCGCCTCGCCGGGGGGCGCCGGCCCGGCGCTCACCGCGGCCGCCGGTCCCGCGCCGGCGGCACGCGCCGGCCGCGAGACTTCACCGGACCCGGGACCCGGGACCCGGACGCCGAGCCGATGCGCGACAATGGGACACGTGATCGGCAACCCTGACGACGAGCGCCCGGTGGAGCTGGCCGACGACGACGATCTGGTGGTGCTGCCCGACCAGACGCGCGACGAGTCCGAGCTCGGCTGGGGTGGTTACCCCTCATACGACGACGATGACGCCCGCTTCCTGGAGGACCGGCCGCCGCACTGGTGACGGTTTCGGCCGGGACGGGCGGCCCCGGCACGACAGGAGCCCTTGGCCCGCTGCGGGCCAAGGGCTCTTCATTCGGGTCGGGACGGTGGCCGGCTCTCGGCCGGCGCTGCTCGGGGGAACGCCCCGTCGCGTCGGGCGTGCTTCAGGGATGGACCGGCAGGCCCAGGCCCATCAGGAACCCGGCGATGGCCACGAGCGTCAGCGCGAGCATCAGTCTGCGGCTGCGCGGGGCCCGTCGCGGCGCGGGCGCGGAGACGCGCACTCGGGCCACGGGTTCGGCGATACGCGGCGGGTACGGCGTTTCGAGCTTCATGCGGTCAATCGATCGGTCATGCCCCCATTGTTAACCAGCGAAACGCCTTTTGTCCGGCGAATGTGGTTTCCCGATGATGCCGGGGGAGACGCGGCGTACGGTCAGCGGCGCTGCGCGGTCAGACGCGCCGCGCGGTGGCGGCGATCGTCAGGTCCGAGAGCGCCTCGCGGGCCTCCGCCGTGAGCGGAGCGCTCGTGAGCGCGCCGGACGCCTCGTCGGCGTACCGGTCGATCATCCGCTCGCAGGCGTCCAGCGCGCCGGTCTCCACGATGATCGCCCGGAGCCGCTCGACCCCGTCCGCGTCGAGCCCGGGGTCGCCGAGCAGCCGTTCCACGGTCTCGGCCTGGGCCGGGGACGAGTGTTCGAGGGTCAGCGCGATCAGGACGGTGCGCTTGCCCTCGCGCAGGTCGTCTCCCGCGGGCTTGCCGGTCTCGGCCGGGTCGCCGAAGACTCCCAGGACGTCGTCGCGCAGCTGGAAGGCGATGCCCAGCGGCATGCCGTACGCCGACAGCGCCGCCATCTCCCCGGACCCGGCCAGCGCCGCGCCGAGCTGCAGGGGCCGCTCGATCGTGTACTTGGCGGCCTTGAAGCGAACGACCCGGAGGGCCGCCTCGACCATGGCGTGGCCGTCGACGCCGCCCCCGCGCGCCTGCCCGACCAGGTCGAGGTACTGCCCGCACATGACCTCGGTGCGCATGATGTCGAAGACGGGCCGCCCGCGCCGCAGCGCGTCCTGTGGGAGGCCGCTGCCCTGGAACATCTCGTCGCTCCAGGACAGGCACACGTCGCCGAGGAGGATCGCCGCGCCCGCGCCGAACGCCTCCGCCGAGCCACGCCACCCCGACGCGGCGTGCAGGGCCTCGAGTCGGCGGTGCGCCGAGGGCTGGCCGCGCCGGGTGTCGCTGCCGTCCATCACGTCGTCGTGGATCAGCGCGCTGGCCTGCAGCAGCTCCAGGGAGGCCGCGGCGGTGAAGATCTCCGGGCAGTCCCCGCCCCCCGAGCCGCGCCAGCCCCAGTAGCAGAACGCGGGGCGCAGTCGCTTGCCTCCCGCCAGCAGCGCGTCGAGCGCCGTCACCATGGGGGCCATGTCGTCACCGACGGCGCTCAGCACCGGGCGCTGCCGGTCGACGAAGGCGCGCAGCGCCTCGTCGACCTCCTTACGTACGCGACTGGGGGTCATGAGGTCGAGACTAGTGGTCCTCCGGGGTCGTCCCGTTACGCTGGTCTGCATGACCTTCGCTCGCCCCACGATCCGGGAAGTGCTCGCCGCGGGCGAGCCGACGTTCTCCTTCGAGTTCCTTCCCCCCAAGACCGAGCAGGGCGCCCGCAACCTGTGGCAGGCGATCCGCCGACTCGAGGTGCTGCGCCCCACGTTCGTCTCGGTGACGTACGGCGCCGGCGGCGGCACCCGTGACCGGACCGTCGAGATCGTCGAGCGGATCGCGACCGACACGACCCTCACCCCCGTCGCGCACTTCACGGCCGTGAACCACTCGATCCGCGAGCTGCGGCAGCTGATCGGCCAGTTCGCCGCCGTCGGTGTCCGGGATCTGCTGGCGCTGCGGGGCGACCCGCCCGGCGACCCGATGGGGGAGTGGGTCAAGCACCCCGACGGCGTCGAGTACGCCGAGGACGTCGTACGGCTGATCAAGTCGTCGGGGGACTTCAGCGTCGGGGTGGCCGCCTTCCCGTACAAGCACCCGCGGTCACCGGACATCGAGAGCGACACCCGGCACTTCGTGCGCAAGTGCCAGGCCGGCGCCGACTACGCGATCACGCAGATGTTCTTCCGGGCCGAGGACTACCTGCGGCTGCGCGACCGGGTCGCCGCGCAGGGCTGTGACGTGCCGATCCTTGCCGGCATCATGCCGGTGACCCAGCTGAGCACGATCGAGCGGTCCGAGCAGCTGTCCGGCGCGCCCTTCCCGCCGGAGCTGGCCGAGCGGTTCGAGGCCGTCGGCGACGACCCGGAGGCGGTGCGCCGGCTCGGCATCGAACAGGCGGCGGAGCTGTGCCGGCGCCTGCTGGACGAGGGTGTGCCGGGCATCCACTTCATCACGTTCAACAAGTCGACCGCGACGCGGGAGGTCTACGACCGCTTGGAACTCAGCGGGAGCCGGGCGCCCATCACCGCGTAGAGCGGTCCCCCGCCCGGAAACCGGAAACCGGTGAGCAGATCCGTCAGGCCGAGCGAGCGGTACAGGTTCCGGGCGGGGGTCTCGGCGTCGAGCGTGGACAGCACGACGGTGCGCTCCGGGCGGTCCGCGCACAGCGTGGTGATCAGTTTGCGGCCGAGCCCCTGACCCTGGCTGTCGGGGTGAACGTGCAGTTCGGCGACCTCGAACGTGTCGCCCATCCACGCCTGGGCGTGCTCCCGGCCGCCCTTGTCGGCGAGCGCGGCGTGGACCACGTCGTGCCACCACTGTCCGGGCTCACCGCGGAAGCCGTACGCGAAGCCGCTCACGTCGCGCCGGCGTCCGGCGACGAACGCCCGGAAACCGGGATACGCGGCGTGGCGCTCCATGATCGTGCGCCGGCCCGGCATCTGGTCGGCGGGCGGCTCTATCGCTGCGGCGTAGGTCGCCAGCATCGCGTCGAGCCGCCGGAAGAAGCCGCGCCGGTCGATCTCCCGTATCTGCGGGGTGGTCTCCCGCCGGGCTCCGAAAGCTGATTTCACGTAGCTCACTTTGGTAGGTAAGGCGGGACTTTCGACAGTGCGTCGTAAATGTCCCACAGAATCTGGGCGGCCGCCTTCTTGAGCCGGCCGCGCTCCGTCTCCAGCTCACGCTCCCAGCCGCGCGCGGCGGGCCCGACCCAGGCGTCTCCGACCGTGCGGATCGGCGGGTCCAGCGCGCCCTCCAGCGAGTGGGCGCTCGCGTACGCGCGCTCGTACGCGGCGAACAACTCGATGTAGGCCGGATTCGGCTGCTGCGCGGGCACGCCCTGCCCCGGGGACGGCGCCGTCGGCGGCCGTACGGTGGCCGGCGCGGGCGGATAGGCGGTCATGAGGCCTCCTCCGTCGGCGAGGCGACCGGAGGGGCTGCGTTCATGATTCGCTCGCTGCGCTCGCTCATGAGGCCTCCTCCGTCGGAGAGGCGACCGGAGGGGCTGTGCTCATGATTCGCTCGCCGCGCTCGCTCATGAGGCCTCCTCGGTCGGTGAGGCGACCAGGCGTGCGGTGTCGTCGCCCTGCGCGCTGAGGCGCTGGAGCGCCGGGGATGTCGGGAAGGCCGCCAGCGCCCCGCGTACGGCCTCGGAGTGGCGCGCGTGCAGCTCGGCCGCGGCCTCGGGGTCCGCCGCGGCGGGGCGGAGCATCGCCTCGTGCGGAGGATCCGGCACGGGGATGCGATGGCCTGGCGGCACCGCGCCCAGGTGCGTCAGGCCGATGTGCGCCAGGGCGACCTTCGCGCGCCGGTCGAGCCCGGCGTGCTCCAGCACGCCCACCGCGTCGTCGTGCACGCCCTTGCGGCTCGCCTCCCCGAGGAGGTCGCGCAGCCACGTCTCGGACATCCGCAGGTGATGGCTGGCCAGGCCCAGCGACTCCCTGACGGCCGCCACGCGCACCTCGTGGCCCAGCGCGGCCCCGATCAGGTCCGCGGCGCCGGCCGGGCCGAGCCGTGCGTACAGGCCCTTGACGTAGTCCGGGTCGTCCGCGTCGGTGGCCAGCCGTTTCCAGACGGCCGCCGGGATGGGATGGCCGGCCGTCACCGCGGCGTGGATCGCTGCCGCGTCGGCGGATCCCGCTCTGGTCGCTGCGTGCGCGTCGGGGAAGTGCCCGACCGTGTGGCCCGCCCCGGCCGACGTCGTACCACCCGTCCGGGCGCCGAGGTGGCCGGTGCCGACCCGCGGCATGTCGGCGGCGCCCTTGCTCAAATGGGCGATCGCGTAGCTCCGCCGCCGGCTGAGCATCCCCGGCTGGGCGCGGGCCCAGCTCTCCACGGCCGCGGCCTGGTGCAGGCCGGTTCGCGGAACGCTCGGGGGCAGCGCGGCGTTCGTACGCAGCCAGGCGGTGATGGCGTCCGACGCGCTCGTCATCTGCTGGATGAGCCGAGCCATCGCGGCGGTGTCGATGCCGACGAAATCCTTGTCACGCGCCGCACTGGCGCGCAGACCGTCCTGTCCAGCCATGGGGCACCCGCTCCGGAGAGTGCGGCTTGAGCCTCAGGTGACCGTTGTATCACCGCCTTTCGGCGGTTGTCCCCGGCGACCCGGACCCGATCGGGTCACGGACCGTCCAGGTCCGGTCACGGGAGGGGCGCGACAGGGCAAGGGGACGCGATCGGCCGGTACGTCGCGGGACGGGCGGCGGCGATCAGGGGAACGGCGGCGGCGATCAGTCGACGTCGGTCGGCGTGCCGCCGGTGAGGCGGAGCAGCTCCTCGTACGAGGTGGGGAAGACCGTGTGCGGGTGCCCGGCCGCCGCCCATACGACGTCGTGTTTGGCCAGCCACGTGTCGACGAGGGTCCGGATCGGGCTCGGGTGCCCGAGGGGGGCCACCCCGCCGATGGGCTGGCCCGTCGCCGCCCGTACGAACTCCGCGTCCGCCCGCTTGATCTTCTCCACGCCGATCCGCTCGGCCAGCGCGGCAGTGTCGACGCGGTGCGCGCCGCTGGTGAGGACGAGGAGGGGGTCGCCGTCGGCGGCGAAGATCAGGCTGTTGGCGATGGCGCCGACGTCGCAGCCGAGTTGGGCCGCGGCCGCCACCGCGGTGGGCGCCGCCTCGGGCAGCTCCCGGACCTGTCCGGTGGCGCCCAGCTCGCGCAGGCGGGCGGCGACGCGTTCAACGTTGGGATGCATGGGAGCACCCTACGGCCCGCGGCGAGGAGCGGGGTAAGGGGTTTCGAACTGCGAAGACACACCTATTCGAACACGTTGACGAATGGGGTCGTGGCCGCTTTACTGAGATGCATGCTCGAACCTGTGTTCGAGTACGGCGTGGGACTCGCGGCCCGCGCCGAGGGGAACGTCTCGCGGGCAGCGCGATGCCGAGCGGGATGCGACGGCCGGGCGGGGCGAGGGGAAGCGCTTCGCCCGGCCTCCCCTGGGCCCTCGGGCCCGCCCAGCGGAAGGAGGCATGTCATGTCCGCAAGGTCGTCAACTTCCGTCCCTCTGCGACCGGCACCCCGGCGCAGGCCCGCCGCATCGGCGATGTCACTCCTCCAGACGGCACGGCGCGGGCTGATCGAGGCCGCCGAGTCGGCCGCCCCGGCGCTGCGCTACGTCGCGGCGCACCTCGCGGCGCTGCGCGCCGCCGCCGCCGTGCTCGCCGAGCGCGCCGACCCCGGCTCCCGGACGCGCGGCCGGCCGCGCAGCGTCTGGGTGCTGCTGCCGGAGGCCGAGCCGGCCCTGCGCGAGTGGGCGGCGTTCTTCGCCGCCGGCGCCGACAAGCGCGCCGCTGCGGAGGCCGGCCTGCCGCGCGCGGTCACCGCGGACGAGGCCGACGAGTTGCTGCACGACGCGGAGATCTTCGTGTCGCTCGTCGAGACCACCCTCGGCGTGCCGGGCCAGCCCATGCTGCCCGCCGCCGGCTGAGACCCCTCTGAGAACGGGCTCCGCAGGCGCGGGAGCCCGATCGACGCCCGCGGGTCCCGCCGTCGACCTCCCCCCGAGACGGCGGGCCCCGCGCGGCGCCGTCTCCCGCGAGGGCGGCCTCACGGTGCCCTTCGCCACCGTGCCGGTCAGACCGCCGCCGTAATGCCCACGTCGCCGCCATCATTGACGTGCGATGACCGGTTCGCCGGTCCTGGCAGGTCCACGCCGACGTCGACGCGGCTGATCGATCGGCTCGCAGTCCGGATCGGGCGGCCGATCGGTTCATGAAGCGTCGCCGCGTGGCCAGGCGGTCCCGCCTCGATCAGTACGAATGAGCTTGCGTCTGAGGCATCTTCCCTGCTTGAGCCATGTGTGGATGCCGTCCGGCGGGATCGATCAGCCACATCGACGTCGGCGTCGACCCGCCGAATTCAGGCGATCCAGTCATGTCGCGTCAACGACGGCGGGCGACGTGGGCATTACGGCGGCGACGTGGGCGACGTGGCCATTACGGCGGCGACGTGGCCGCCACGGCGGGGGTGTGGCCGCTAGGGCGGGGGTGTGGCCGGCTGCGCGGTGTCCTGCCGCGCTCTGCTGGGCGGGCGTCGCGTCACACTGGATGCCTTCGCCGCCGCGGTGGTCGCGTTGCCGCCGTCGTTGTCGCGGCGATGACCGGTTCGCCGGTCCTGGTGGTCCATGCCGACGTCAGGATGGCCGCCACGGCGGCGACGTTGGCGCGGGACCGGATGCGTAGGCGGGTGCCGGGCGTGACCGCGCGGTTGGTGGCGGTCGAGGGGCGAGCCGGGCCGGGTCGCCCGGGCTGTGCCGCCCGGGGCGTTTCGCCTGGGCCGCTCGCCTGGGCCGTGTCGCCCGGGGGTGTCGTCTGGGCCGGGTGCCTGGGCCGGGTTCCTCTCCGCGGCATGAAGAAACCCGTCCGGTGGGGTTCCGGACGGGCTCCGTCACGAGCATCGGTCATGCGGCGGCCCAGGGGAGGGCCGCGTTCGGACCGGGAGGTGGATCAGAACGCTTCGACCGCGCGGCGTGCCTCGGGGTCGAGGACGCCCCAGCCGATGAGTTCTTCGGTGAGCTCCGTCGGTGACTTGTCGTAGATCACCGCGAGCGAACGCAGATCCTCCTGCCGGATGGACAGGACCTTTCCGTTGTAGTCGCCCCGCTGGCTCTGGATCGTCGCGGCGTAACGGGCGAGTGGACCGGCCTTGTCCTTCGGAAGCTGCTGGAGTCGCTCGAGGTCGATCACGAGCTTCGGCGTCGGGCCCAGCGGGCTCGGCGCGGCTCCACCGGGGAGCAACTCGGACACCGGCACGCCGTAGAACTCGGCGAGCTCGGCCAGCTTCTGAACGGTGACGGCGCGGTCGCCCCGCTCGTACGAACCCACGACGACGGCCTTCCAGCGGCCACGGGATTTCTCCTCCACGCCATGCAGGGACAGGCCCTGCTGGGTGCGGATGGCGCGAAGCCTCGCGCCGAGAGCCTTAGCGTATTCAGACGGCATCGTGCGGCCCCCAGGCTCACTTTCTCGTCGTCGATAGTGGCCCCGGGAGGGGGACCCGGACGGGTGGCTCCCGCCTGCCCCGAGACGGGTGTGCCGTGGGGCGCACTCTCAGCCGGCCGGGGGCCGACTGCCCGAGGGGTCCATCTCCTGGGATGGTTACGGACAGTGACGGTAAAACGGGTAGCGCCCCAGGTCAAGCCGATTGGAAAAAAGCGGCGAAACAGTCGGCGTCCGCGAGGGCTCCGGAGAGGGGTCCGGAGAGGGCGGAAACCCTTGTGCGGCGGGGCTCGCGCGGTCCGGCGACCACGCGCCGCACAGGTCGCCGAGCGCCGGGTAAAAGCTTGCCACACCCGCGGCCCGGCGTCCGGCGCCTCGCTTGCGCAGCGTCGTCACCAGCGGAAACGTGCCGGTCCCGGTGTCGGGGGCAGACTACCCGGGCTGCTAACGTGATAGCGCCCAACGTCCTTTAAGGCCCGTCCCGTGAGGCGGGAAAGGAGGTTATCGAGGTGAGTGCTGCCTCCGTGCCTGCGCACGGACCGTCACCCGATAGTGATGTGAGTCACAAAACCGTTCTGGAGGCCCCCGACATCCGGCGGGCGCTCACCCGGATCGCCCACGAGATCCTCGAACGCACCAAGGGCGGCCGCGACATCGTCCTGCTCGGGATCCCGACACGCGGGGTCACCCTGGCCGCCCGCCTGGCCGGGCGGATCGCCGAGGTCGAGGGCGAGCCCGTTCCGCGGGGCTCCCTCGACGTGACGATGTACCGCGACGACCTGCGCATGCGCCCCGCCCGCGCGCTCGGCCGCACCGAGCTCCCGCCCGAGGGCGTCGACGACCGCGTCGTCGTCCTGGTCGACGACGTCCTGTTCTCCGGCCGCACCGTACGGGCGGCCCTCGACGCGCTGAACGACCTCGGGCGCCCGCGCGCCGTGCAGCTCGCCACCCTGGTCGACCGGGGCCACCGGGAGCTGCCCATCCGCGCCGACTACGTCGGCAAGAACCTTCCGACCAGCGCCCGCGAGAAGGTCAAGGTGCTGCTCGCCGAGACCGACGGCCGGGACGCCGTCGTGCTGGAGGTCCCCAAGTGAAACGCCACCTGATCTCGGCGGCCGATCTCACCCGGGACGACGCGCTGCTCATCCTCGACACCGCCGAAGAGCTCTCGCGGATCGCCGACCGCCCGATCAAGAAGCTGCCCACGCTGCGCGGGCGCACCGTCGTCAACCTCTTCTTCGAGGACTCCACGCGCACCCGGATCTCGTTCGAGGCGGCCGCCAAGCGGCTGTCGGCGGATGTGATCAACTTCTCCGCCAAGGGCTCCAGCGTGTCCAAGGGGGAGAGCCTCAAGGACACCGCGCTGACTCTGGAGGCGATGGGCGCCGACGGCGTCGTCATCCGCCACAACGCCTCCGGCGCGCCGCACCGGCTCGCCGGCTGGGTGCGCGGCAGCGTCGTGAACGCCGGGGACGGCACGCACGAGCACCCGACCCAGGCACTGCTCGACGCCTACACCATGCGGCGGCGGCTCGGCGACCTCGACGGCCGCCGCGTCACGATCGTCGGCGACATCCTGCACAGCCGGGTGGCGCGTTCCAACGTGCTGCTGCTGAACACGCTCGGCGCGGAGGTCACGCTGGTCGCGCCGCCGACGCTGTTCCCGGTGTCGGTGGACACCTGGCCGTGCGAGGTCGCGTACGACTTCGACGCGGTGCTGCCCAAGAGCGACGTCGTGATGATGCTGCGGGTCCAGCAGGAGCGGATGACCGCCGCGTACTTCCCGACCGTCCGCGAGTACAGCCGCCGGTACGGCCTGGACGCCCGCCGCCTGGCCGCGCTGCAGGACCACGCGATCGTGATGCACCCCGGTCCGATGAACCGCGGCGTCGAGATCGCCGCGGAGGTGGCCGACTCGCCGCGCTCGACCATCGTCGAGCAGGTCGCCAACGGTGTGACGGTCCGGATGGCGGTGCTCTACCTCCTCCTGGGCGGCTCGGAGCCGGCGATCGGCGGCGACGTGACCCCCGCCGGCGCCGTCTCGCCGAACGGGGACGCCAAACGCGGCGGCGACGCTTCGAGAAGGGAAGACGCGTGATGCACCTCATCAAGGGCGCGCGGATCCTCGGTGGCGCGCCCGCCGACATCCTGCTCCGCGACGGCGTCATCGCCGAGGTCGGCGCCGGCCTCACGGCCGCGGACGCCACGGTCGTCGACGCCGACGGCCTGGTCGCGCTGCCGGGCCTGGTCGACCTGCACACCCACCTGCGCGAGCCCGGCCGTGAGGACGCCGAGACGGTCGAGAGCGGCACCCGCGCCGCGGCGGCCGGCGGATACACGGCCGTGCACGCCATGGCCAACACCGAGCCGGTGGCCGACACGGCCGGCGTCGTCGAGCAGGTCTGGCGGCTCGGCCGGGAGGCCGGTCACTGCGACGTCCACCCGGTCGGCGCGGTCACCCGCGGCCTGGAGGGCGAGCGTCTCGCCGAGCTCGGCGCGATGGCCGACTCGGCCGCGCGCGTGCGGGTGTTCTCCGACGACGGGCACTGCGTGTCCGACGCGGTGCTGATGCGCCGCGCGCTGGAGTACGTCAAGGCGTTCGACGGCGTGGTCGCCCAGCACGCGCAGGAGCCCCGGCTCACCGAGCACGCGCAGATGAACGAGGGCGAGGTCTCCGGGCGGCTCGGCCTGGCCGGCTGGCCCGCCGTCGCCGAAGAGGCGATCATCTCCCGGGACTGCCTGCTCGCCGCGCACGTCGGGTCCCGGCTGCACGTCTGCCACGTGTCCACCGCCGGCTCGGTCGAGATCATCCGGTGGGCCAAGAGCAAGGGCTGGCAGGTCACCGCCGAGGTCACCCCGCACCACCTGCTGCTGACCGACGAGCTCGCCGAGACGTACGACCCCGTCTACAAGGTGAACCCGCCGCTGCGCACCAAGACCGACGTCGACGCGCTGCGCGAGGCCCTCGCCGACGGCACGATCGACTGCGTCGCCACCGACCACGCCCCGCACCCGGCCGAGGCCAAGGAGACCGAGTGGGCCCCGGCGGCGATGGGCATGATCGGGCTGGAGACCGCCCTGTCGGTCGTGCAGGAGGCGATGGTCGAGACCGGCCTGCTCGACTGGGCCGGCGTCGCGGACCGCATGGCGGTCCGCCCGGCGCGCATCGGCCGCCTCAACGGCCAGGGCCGCCCGATCGAGGTCGGCGCCCCGGCCAACGTGACGTTGTACGACCCGTCCGTGCGTACGGCCGTCGACCCGAGGGGCTTCGTGTCGAAGAGCCGGAACACGCCGTTCGCCGGGCTGGAGTTGCCGGGCCGGGTGCAGGCGACGTTCCTGCGCGGCCGTCCCACCGTTCTGGAAGGGAAACCGATTTGAATCGCGCGACCAAGCCGGCGCTGCTCGTCCTGGAGGACGGCCGGACCTTCCACGGCACCGCGTACGGGGCCGAGGGAGAGGCGTTCGGGGAGATCGTCTTCAACACCGGCATGACGGGGTACCAGGAGACGCTGACCGACCCGTCGTACCACCGGCAGATCGTCACGATGACCGCGCCGCACATCGGCAACACCGGCGTCAACGACGAGGACCCCGAGTCCGACCGCGTCCAGGTCGCCGGGTACGTCGTCCGCGAGCCGTCCCGCGTCGTCTCGAACTGGCGGGCCCGCCGCTCGCTCGACGACGAGCTGCGCGACTACGGCGTCGTCGGCATCGCGATCAACGGCACCCGCGCGCTCACCCGGCACCTGCGGGACAAGGGCGCCATGCGGGCCGGTGTGAGCACGACCGAGACCGACCCGCAGGCGCTCCTGGAGCGCGTGCTGGAAAGCCCCGACATGATCGGCGCCGACCTGGCCCGCGTCGTGTCCACGCCCGAGCCGTACGTCGTGCGGCCCGAGGGCGAGGTGCGGCACCGGGTCGCGGCGATCGACCTGGGCATCAAGGCGATGACGCCCCGGCGCATGGCCGAGCGCGGCTGCGAGGTGCACGTCCTGCCCGCGACCGTGACCGCCGAGGAGATCCTCGCCCTCGAGCCGGACGGGGTCTTCTACAGCAACGGGCCCGGCGACCCGGCCGCCTGCGGCTACGCGGTCGAGTCCATGCGCGGGGTGCTCGACACCGGAACGCCGGTGTTCGGCATCTGCCTCGGCAACCAGATGCTCGGCCGCGCGCTGGGGCTCGGCACGTACAAGCTGCGCTTCGGCCACCGCGGCGTGAACCAGCCGGTGCAGGACCGCGCGAACGGCCGGGTGCACATCACCAGCCACAACCACGGCTTCGCGGTGGAGGCGCCGCTGGACGGCCCGTTCGACACGCCGTTCGGCCGGGCCGAGGTCAGCCACGTCGACCTGAACGACGGCGTCGTCGAGGGGCTGCGGCTGCTCGACCGGCCCGCGTTCAGCGTGCAGTACCACCCCGAGGCCGCCCCGGGCCCGCACGACGCGACGGGCCTGTTCGACCGCTTCTGCGACCTCATGGACCGGTCATGAGCGAGCGCAGCCAGCGGATCATGAGCACAGCACCTCTGGTCGCCTCTCCGGCGAAGGAGGGCCCATGACCGACGCATCCGGCCACGAGGCGGACCACGCCTCCGACACCGCCTCCCACGGCCACGTGCCGGTCGACCCGAACGACGCCGTCGTACGGGCCCGGCCCCCGGCACCGCTGGCCCTCATCCTCTCCACCGTCGCCGCCGCCCTGACCGTGCTGGCCCTCGTGGCCGTCGCGGTCGCCTCCGGACAGGGAACCTGATGCCGCGCCGTACCGACCTCAAATCCGTTCTCGTCATCGGCTCGGGCCCGATCGTCATCGGCCAGGCCGCCGAGTTCGACTACTCCGGCACGCAGGCGTGCCGGGTCCTGAAGTCCGAGGGCCTGCGCGTGGCCCTCGTCAACAGCAACCCCGCGACGATCATGACCGACCCGGAGATCGCCGACGCGACGTACGTCGAGCCGATCACCCCGGACACCGTCGAGAAGGTCATCGCCAAGGAGCGTCCCGACGCGCTGCTGCCCACCCTGGGCGGCCAGACCGCGCTGAACACCGCCGTGGCCCTGCACGAGTCCGGCGTCCTGGAGCGGTACGGCGTCGAGCTGATCGGCGCCAAGGTCGACGCCATCCAGGCGGGGGAGAACCGCGAGCGGTTCAAGAAGATCGTCGCCGACATCGGCGGCGAGTCCGCAGCCAGCGTGATCTGCCACTCGATGGACGACTGCCTCGCCGCGGCCGGCACGCTCGGCTACCCGATGGTCGTGCGACCGTCGTTCACGATGGGCGGCGCCGGGTCCGGCATGGCCTACGACGAGGACGACCTGCGCCGCATCGCCGGCGCGGGCCTGGCCGCCAGCCCGACCAGCGAGGTGCTCCTGGAGGAGTCGATCCTCGGTTGGAAGGAGTTCGAGCTGGAGCTGATGCGCGACCGCAACGACAACGTCGTGGTCGTCTGCTCCATCGAGAACCTCGACCCGATGGGCGTGCACACCGGCGACTCGATCACCGTCGCGCCGGCGATGACGCTGACCGACCGGGAGTACCAGCGGATGCGGGACGTCGCCATCGACGTCATCCGCGCCGTCGGCGTCGACACCGGAGGGTGCAACATCCAGTTCGCGATCGACCCGGCCACCGGCCGGATGATCGTGATCGAGATGAACCCGCGCGTGTCGCGCTCCAGCGCGCTGGCGTCGAAGGCGACCGGCTTCCCGATCGCCAAGATCGCGGCGAAGCTCGCCGTCGGGTACACCCTCGACGAGATCCGCAACGACATCACCCGGGAGACCCCGGCCAGCTTCGAGCCGAGCCTGGACTACGTCGTGGTGAAGGCGCCGCGGTTCGCCTTCGAGAAGTTCCCCGCGGCCGACAAGACGCTCACGACCCACATGAAGTCGGTCGGCGAGGCCATGGCGATCGGCCGGTCCTTCCCCGAGGCGCTGCAGAAGGCCCTCAGGTCGCTGGAGAAGGCCGGCAGCTCCTTCTCCTGGGCTCCGGGCCCCGAGGCGCTCTCCGAGGACGAGCGGGCCGTACGGAAGGCCGAGCTGATCGAGGAGGCCCGCCGGCCGCACGACGGGCGGCTGCGCGCCGTCCAGCAGGCGATGCGGCTGGGCGCGACCGTCGAGGAGCTGTACGAGTCGACCCGCATCGACCCGTGGTTCCTCGACCAGATCGCGGCCCTCGACGAGGTCGCCGCGCCGCTCGCCGAGGACCAGCTCGACCCGGAGGCGCTGCGCGAGGCGAAGCGGCACGGCTTCTCCGACGAGCAGATCGCCGAGATCCGCGGCACCTCCGCCGAGGTCGTCCGCGAACTGCGGCAGGCCCTGGGCATCCGGCCCGTCTACCTGACCGTCGACACCTGCGCCGCCGAGTTCGAGGCCCGCACGCCGTACCTCTACTCGACCTATGACGAGGAGACCGAGGTGCCCGTGGGCGACAAGCCCAAGGTGATCATCCTCGGCAGCGGCCCGAACCGCATCGGGCAGGGCATCGAGTTCGACTACAGCTGCGTGCACGCCTCGTTCACGCTGGCCGAGGCCGGCTACGAGACGGTCATGGTCAACTGCAACCCCGAGACGGTCTCGACCGACTACGACACCTCCGGCCGGCTGTACTTCGAGCCGCTCACCCTGGAGGACGTCCTGGAGGTCGTGCACGCCGAGCAGGAGACCGGCGAGGTCGCGGGCGTGATCGTGCAGCTCGGCGGGCAGACGCCGCTGGGCCTGGCGCAGAAGCTCAAGGACGCCGGGGTGCCGGTCGTCGGCACCCCGCCGGAGAGCATCCACCTCGCCGAGGAGCGCGGCGCGTTCGGCCAGGTCCTCGCCCGCGCGGACCTGCCCGCGCCCAAGCACGGCACCGCCACCACGTACGAGGAGGCGGCGGCCATCGCCGCCGAGATCGGCTACCCGGTGCTCGTCCGGCCGTCGTACGTCCTCGGCGGGCGCGGCATGGAGATCGTCTACGACGAGGACACGCTCAAGGACTACATCGAGCGCGCCGGCGGCGGGCAGTGGAACCCCGAGCACCCCGTGCTCGTCGACCGGTTCCTCGACGAGGCCATCGAGATCGACGTCGACGCGCTGTACGACGGCGAGGAGCTCTACCTCGGCGGCGTCATGGAGCACATCGAGGAGGCCGGCATCCACTCCGGCGACTCGGCGTGCGCGCTGCCGCCGATCACCCTCGGCCGCGAGGACATCGACCGCATCCGCACCTCCACCGAGGCCCTCGCCCGCGAGATCGGCGTGCGCGGCCTCATGAACGTCCAGTACGCCCTCTCGGCGGGCGTCCTGTACGTCCTGGAGGCCAACCCGCGCGCCTCCCGCACGGTGCCGTTCGTGTCCAAGGCCACGGCCGTGCCGCTGGCCAAGGCGGCGGCCCGCGTGATGATGGGCGAGAGCATCGCCCGGCTGCGCGCCGAGGGCGTGCTGCCCGCGACCGGTGACGGCGGGCACCTGCCGCTCGACGCGCCGATCTCGGTCAAGGAGGCGGTGCTGCCGTTCGACCGGTTCCGCACCCCGGAGGGCGTCGGCGTCGACACCATCCTCGGCCCGGAGATGCGCTCCACCGGCGAGGTCATGGGCATCGACACGGTCTTCGGCACGGCGTACGCCAAGTCGCAGATCTCGGTGTACGGCTCGCTGCCGACGAAGGGCCGGGCGTTCGTCTCCGTCGCGAACCGCGACAAACGAGCCATGATCTTCCCGGTGAAGCGGCTCGCGGACCTCGGCTTCGAGATCCTGGCCACCGAGGGGACGGCGGAAGTCCTGCGCCGCAACGGCGTGCGTGCCAAGATCGTGCGTAAGCACAGCGCCGGCCCCGGGCCGGACGGCGAGCCGACGATCGTGCGGCGCATCCTCGACGGCGAGGTCGACCTCATCGTGAACACCCCGTTCGGCAGCCCGGGGCAGTCCGGGCCGCGGCTCGACGGGTACGAGATCCGCACCGCCGCGGTGCTCCGCGGCGTGCCCTGCCTCACCACGGTGCAGGGGCTCAGCGCGGCCGTCCAGGGCATCGAGGCGACCGCCGCGGGCGTCATCGGGGTCCGGTCGCTGCAGGAGCACGCCCAGCACCTCTGGGGTGGCGAGGAGGACAGTTGACCGACTCACCGGTCGCACCGGTACAGGTGCCCGGAACGGTCCTGACGATCCGGCGGACCGGGGCCTACCACGCGATGACGCTGGTGGCCCCGGGCATCGCCGAACGCTTCCGGCCGGGGCAGTTCGTCGCCCTGGCCGTCGGCGGTGAACGATCGAGCATGCTGACGAGGCGCTGCTTCTTCGTCCGGGAGGTCAAGCCCGACTACGGCGGCACCGTCGAGGTCGTCTTCGCGGTGCGCGGCGCCGGCACGCAGTGGCTGGCCGCGCTCCGGCCGCGCGACATCCTCGACGTCGCCGGCCCGCTCGGCCGCCCCTTCCCGCTGCCGCGCCACCCCGTGCGCTGCGTCCTCGTCGGCGAGGGGCACTCCGGGGCGGCGCTGTTCCCGCTCGCCGCCGTGCTCCGCCAGCGCGAGTGCGCGGTCCACTTCGTGCTCGGCGGCGCCGAGTCCGACCACGTGTACGGCACCCGCGCGGCGCGCCGGGCGGGCGACTCCACCTCCGTCGTCACCGAGGACGGCTCGCTCGGCCACCGGGGGCGTCCCGAGGACCTCCTGGCGGCCGTCGTCGAGGAGGTCGGCGCCGAGGTGCTCTACGCCTGCGGCCCGACCGAGACGCTGCGGGCGGTGTCCCGGATCGCCGTCCGCTACGACCTGCCCGTGCAGGTGGCGGTCGAGGAGCCGATGTCCTGCGGCACCGGCGTCTGCCAGGCGTGCGTGCTCCCGGTCATCGACGACGAGGGCGTGACCCACATGGCGCGCTCGTGCGTGGAAGGCCCGGTGTTCCGCGGCGAGCGGGTCCGCTGGGACGACCTCGGCACGATCCCGTTCGACGCCTACGGCGCCCCCCGCTCGCTGCTCCCCGGAAGCCTCACATGACCGAGCGAAGCGAGGGAATCAGCGGGCGCAGCACCTTGGTCATGAGGCCGACGAAGGAGGTCTCATGACCGAGCGGAGCGAGGGCATCGACAGGCACGGCACCTTGGTCATGAGGCCGACGAAGGAGGTCTCATGACGACCGATCTGGAGACGCGTCTCGGCGGCCTGACCCTCCCGAACCCGGTCCTGACGGCGGCCGGCTGCGGCGGGACCGGCCGGGAGCTCGGCCGCTTCTTCGACGTCGGCCGGCTCGGCGCGCTCGTGACGCCGTCGATCACCCCGCGGCCGCGGGCCGGCCGGCCCGCGCCCCGGCTCGCCGAGACCCCCTCCGGCGTCCTGAACGCCGCCGGGCTGCAGGGCCCGGGGATCGAGACGTTCCTGAGCCGCGACCTGCCCTGGCTGGCCGAGCGGGACGCCCGCGTCATCGTCTCGATCGCCGGCGGCAGCGTGGGGGAGTACGCCGAGGTGGCCCGCCTGCTCGGCGACGCGCCCGGCGTCGTCGCCGTGGAGATCAACCTCTCCTGCCCCGACGTCGAGAACCGTGGTTCGACCTTCGCGGCCCACCCGTCGGCCGCCGCCCGTCTCGTACGCGCCGTGCGCGCGAGCGCGCCGCGCCGGCTGCCCGTGCTCGCCAAGCTGTCCGCCGACGTCACCGACATCGTCGGCGTCGCCATGGCGTGCGCCGACGCCGGAGCGGACGGCCTGTCGATGATCAACACGTTGCACGGCATGGCCATCGACACGACCACGTTCCGTCCCGCGCTCGCCGGCGTCACCGGCGAGCTGTCCGGACCGGCGATCCGCCCCGTGGCCGTCCGCTGCGTCTACCAGGTGCACGCCGCGCTGCCGGAGGTGCCCATCATCGGGATCGGGGGGATCCGGACCGGTCTGGACGCCCTGGAGTTCGTCCTGGCGGGCGCGTCGGCCGTCGCCGTGGGCACGGCCACCCTGCACGACCCGTCCGCGTGCGTACGGGTCCTGCGCGAGCTCGACGGGGCGTTGAAGGAGCGCGGCATCGACCGGCTCGCCGACGTCGTAGGGCTCGCACACAAACCGGCGGGGAGCGTCCACCGCCGCATCGACCCCAACGTCGGCCTGGCGGTCGCCGGGGACACCGCCGGCGCGGGCTCGACCGAGCCGATCGAACAGGAGACCACCCAGTGAACACCGCTCCCATCGCCGTCGCGCTCGACGCGGCGGACCTCGAGACCGCCGCGCGCTGGGCCGCGCTGGTCACCCCGCACGTCAGCACCGTCAAGGTCGGCCTGGAGCTGTACCTGCGGTACGGCCCCGACGTCGTCGCCAGCGTCCGCGGCGCGAGCGGCGTCAAGGTCTTCCTCGACCTGAAGCTCCACGACATCCCGGCGACCGTCGCGGGCGCCGCCCACGCGGTGTCCCGGCTCAAGCCGGCGTACCTCACCGTGCACGCCGGCGGAGGCACCGCCATGATCCGCGCGGCCGTCGAGGCGGCCCCGCAGACCAAGATCGCGGCCGTCACGGTCCTCACGTCGCTCTCAGAGGCCGATCTGGCCGGGATGGGACTTGGAGGGTCGGCCGCGGACGTCGTGCGCCGTATGGCGGCTCTGGCGGTCGGAGCGGGGGCCCAGGCGCTCGTGTGCTCCCCCCGTGAGGTCGCGGACGTACGGGCGGAGGTCGGGCCGGACATCACGCTCATCACGCCGGGCGTGCGGCCCGCGGGCGCCGCGACCCAGGACCAGGCGCGGGTCGCCACCCCGGAGGAGGCCCTCGCGGCCGGCGCCGACCTCCTCGTCATCGGCCGGCCCATCACCGGCGCTCCGGACCCCGGCGCGGCGGCGGCGGGCATCGCGGCGGCGCTCCGCCGCACCGGGGTCGCCTGACCCATCCGGGGACACTCCGGCGGACCGGGTCGCGTGCCCCGTCCGACCCGGGTCCGGGGGGCGCCGGACCGGGGTCGCCCGGCCGGCCCGGACACGGGGTGTCGGGACCGCTTGACTGACCCGTTTTCCCCTCGCAAGAAACGCCAGGCCGTCGTACGGTTCGGGGTGTAAGAACCCCCTACTTTCAATACAGTGAGTGATGAGGACGCCGCATAGAGTGACATCGGTAACTTAAAACAGGGCTATATGGCCTTTCACGTTGCTTTATGGGCCCTGAACTCGCTAGGTTCCCAAGCCGTCCGACTCAATCGAGTGGAAACACGAGGTGACCCGGCGTGGCGCTTCCGCCCCTAACCCCTGAACAGCGCGCCGCAGCCCTGGAAAAGGCTGCAAAGGCTCGCAAAGAGCGTGCCGAGGTCAAAGACCGGCTCAAGCACGGGGGTACCTCCCTCGCTGAGGTTCTGAAGGATGGGCAGGCCGACGACGTCATCGGCAAGATGAAGGTGTCGGCTCTGCTGGAGTCCCTGCCTGGCGTCGGCAAGGTCCGTGCCAAGCAGATCATGGAGCGGCTCGGTATCGCCGAGTCCCGCCGCGTGCGGGGTCTCGGCGCCAACCAGCGCGCCGCTCTCGAGCGTGAGTTCGGCGGCGGTGGAAATCGCTGATCGACTCGCCTCGGACGGGCGCGGCGGGCGGACCGCCGCGGCCGGTTCCGCCACCCCCGTGGCGGGCGGCTCCATCCCGTCCAGGCGCCTGACGGTCCTCTCCGGGCCGTCCGGCGTCGGCAAGAGCACGGTCGTCGCCGAGATCCGGCGTGCCCACCCGGAGGTGTGGCTGTCGGTCTCGGTGACAACTCGTGCCCCTCGTCCTGGCGAGGTCCACGGTGTGCACTACTTCTTCGTCGACGGCGCCGAGTTCGATCGGCTCGTCGCGGAGGAGGAGCTGCTCGAGTGGGCCGAGTTCGCGGGCAATCGTTACGGCACGCCGCGCCGCGCGGTGCTGGAGCACCTCGAAGCCGGCGTGCCGGTCCTGCTCGAGATCGACCTGCAGGGCGCCCGCCAGGTGCATGCGGCCATGCCGGAGGCGCTGTTCGTGTTCCTCGCGCCGCCGTCGTGGGACGAACTCGTCCGGCGGCTCGTCGGCCGTGGCACCGAGCCGCCGGACGTGATCGAACGCCGGCTCGACGCCGCCCGTACCGAACTGGCGGCCGAGAAGGAGTTCGACATCACGCTGGTCAACACGTCGGTCCAGGACGTCTGCGCCGAGCTGGTAGCCTTGCTGGCTGCACAACCACCGAACTCCGACTAGCGGAAGGCGCAGGAGTGGCATCGAATGCCCCTGGTGCCGAAGGCATCACCAACCCGCCGATCGACGACCTGCTGAAGATCGTCGACAGCAAGTACAGCCTCGTGATCATGGGGGCCAAGCGGGCCCGCCAGATCAACGCCTACTACGCCCAGCTCGGCGAGGGCCTCCTGGAGTACGTCGGTCCCCTGGTGGAGACCCAGGTCCAGGAGAAGCCGCTGTCGATCGCGCTGCGCGAGGTCCGCGAGGGCCTGCTTCACTCCGAGGCCATCGAAGGCGCCTGAGTTGTCTCCGGCGGCCCCGGGGCGCGTCGCGCCCCCGATGCGCGGGCGTCGTCCCACGGGCGCCGCGCCGCGCCCGGTGAGAGGGCTCGCCGGTGAGTGAGGTCCCGGCGTCCTCCGGACGGCCCCGGGTGCTCCTCGGGGTGGGCGGCGGCATCGCCGCGTACAAGGTCTGTGAGCTGCTCCGGCGGCTGACCGAGTCCGGCCATGACGTCCGGGTCATCCCCACGCGTGACGCGCTGCGCTTCGTCGGCGAGCCGACGTGGGCGGCGCTGTCCGGCGAGCCGGTGACGACCGAGGTCTGGTCGGGCGTCGCCGAGGTGCCGCACGTCCGCCTCGGGCAGGGCGCGGACCTGGTCTTCGTCGCCCCGGCCACCGCCGACCTGCTCGCCAGGGCGGCGCACGGCCTCGCCGACGACCTGCTGACCAACACCCTGCTGACGGCGCGCTGCCCGGTCGTGTTCGCGCCCGCGATGCACACCGAGATGTGGGAGCACCCCGCGACCCAGGCCAACGTCGCGACGCTGCGCTCACGCGGCTGTGTCGTGATCGAGCCGGCCGTGGGCCGGCTGACCGGCGCCGACTCCGGCAAGGGCCGGCTGCCCGATCCGGACGCGCTGTTCGACGTCGCCCGACTGGTCCTGGCCCGGGGAGACCTGCCGGCCGACCTCGCCGGCCGCCACGTCGTCGTGTCGTCGGGCGGCACCCGCGAGCCCATCGACCCGGTGCGGTTCATCGGGAACCGCTCGTCCGGCCTGCAGGGCCACGCGCTGGCGCGGACCGCGCTCGCGCGCGGCGCCCGCGTCACGCTGGTCGCCGCGAACGTCGCGCTGCCGGACCCGGCGGGCGCGGAGGTCGTGCGCGTCGGCTCGGCGCTCGAGCTCCGCGACGCGGTGCTCAAGGCGGCCGACGAGGCCGACGCCGTCGTGATGGCCGCCGCGGTGGCCGACTTCCGGCCGGACGACTACCGCGACATGAAGATAAAGAAGACGGACGGTGCCGAGCCGGACCCGATCCGCCTGGTCAAGAACCCCGACGTCCTCGTCGAGCTGGTCACCGCGCGCCGTCCCGGGCAGGTGATCGTCGGGTTCGCCGCCGAGACGAACGACGTGCTGCGCAACGGCCGGGAGAAACTCGTCCGCAAGGGCTGTGACCTGCTCGTCGTCAACGAGGTGGGGGAGCGGCTGACCTTCGGCGCCCCCGACAACGCGGCCGTGATCCTCGCGGCCGACGGCGCGTCCGTCGACGTGCCGCGCGGCTCGAAAGAGGCACTCGCCGACGTCGTATGGGATCAGGTGGCCGGACGGCTACAGTAAAACCACCGGCCCTCCCACGCCTCAAGCGTCGCTGGAGCGGGCCGGGCTAGACTTCGCCACCGGAAACCAGACAATCCTGCTACGTCAGTCAGCAGCCGCTGCAAGGAGTACACCTACGTGTCTCGTCGCCTGTTCACCTCCGAGTCCGTGACGGAAGGTCACCCGGACAAGATCGCCGACCAGATCAGTGACGCGATCCTCGACGCGATGCTGAAGGACGACGCGCGTAGCCGCGTCGCCGTCGAGACGCTGATCACGACCGGGCAGGTTCACGTCGCGGGTGAGGTGACCACCGAGACGTACGTGGACATCCCCGGCGTCATCCGGGAGAAGATCCTCGAGATCGGCTACGACTCCTCCAGCAAGGGCTTCGACGGCCACTCCTGCGGCGTGTCGGTGTCCATCGGCGCCCAGTCGCCCGACATCGCGCAGGGCGTCGACGACGCGTACGAGACCCGCGAGGGCGAGGGCGCGGACGAGCTCGACCGGCAGGGCGCCGGCGACCAGGGCCTGATGTTCGGCTACGCCTGCCGCGAGACCCCCGAGCTCATGCCGCTGCCGATCACCCTCGCGCACCGGCTGGCCCGGCGCCTGTCCGCCGTCCGCAACAGCGGCGTGGTGCCCTACCTCCGCCCGGACGGCAAGACCCAGGTCACGATCGAGTACGACGGCGACCGCGCGGTCCGGCTCGACACGGTCGTCGTGTCCTCCCAGCACGCTCCCGACATCAGCCTCAGCGACCTGCTGACCCCTGACATCAAGGAGCACGTCGTCGACCCGGTCGTCGCCGAGCTCGACATCGACACCGAGGGCTACCGCCTGCTGGTCAACCCGACCGGCCGCTTCGAGATCGGCGGCCCGATGGGCGACGCGGGCCTCACCGGCCGGAAGATCATCATCGACACCTACGGCGGCATGGCCCGCCACGGCGGCGGCGCCTTCTCCGGCAAGGACCCGTCCAAGGTGGACCGCTCCGCCGCGTACGCCATGCGCTGGGTCGCCAAGAACGTCGTCGCCGCCGGTCTCGCCGACCGCTGCGAGGCCCAGGTCGCCTACGCGATCGGCAAGGCCCACCCGGTCGGCCTGTTCATCGAGACCTTCGGCACCGAGAAGCTCCCGGTCGAGAAGATCCAGGAGGCCGTCCTCGAGGTCTTCGACCTCCGCCCGGCCGCGATCATCCGCGACCTCGACCTGCTGCGCCCGATCTACTCCCAGACCGCGGCGTACGGCCACTTCGGCCGCGAGGAGCCGGACTTCTCCTGGGAGCGCACGGACCGCGCCGACGCCCTGAAGTCTGCCGCCGGTCGCTGACCCGCTCCGCTCTCGTACGAGGCCGCTCCGGACACCCGTCCGTGGCGGCCTCGCCGTTTCCGGGCCGGAAGGGCCCGGCGGACGGCTCCGGAGTCGTCGCCGTGGGCCGCCGCCCGCACATTCCCCTGCCCGATCACGTCGGCCGCGACCGAGATCGAGGCGAGGCTCCGAAACGGTCGGTCACCGCCCTCGCCACGGGCCCGAAGCTTGAGGGCCGGTCCGGGCGGGGAGACCAGGTCGTACGGGCGGCGGACCTCGCCGTCGTGACCGGGTCGGGGGGCCGGATGAGCGAGTCGATCGTGTTCCCGTACGAGGATCCGGCCTTCGTGGCCGACCCGTACCCGTTCTACCGCCGGCTCCGCGAGGGCGGCCCGGTCCGCCGGGTCGTCACCGTGCGCGGGCTGGAGGCGTGGCTGGTCACCCGCTACGACGACGCGCGCGAGGCGCTCACGGACCCTCGGCTGAGCAACGACCTCCGCCTGGCGACGGACCCCCGGCTCCTGGAACAGCTGCCCGCCGCGGAGCGGGACGGCGCGATGCGCAGCATGATCCGCCTCGACCCGCCCGATCACACCCGGCTGCGCCGTCTCGTGTCCCAGGCGTTCACGGCACGCCGGGTCGCGGAGCTCGAACCACGCGTGCAGGAGATCGCCGACCGGCTGCTGGACGCGATCGTGCCGGCCGGGCACGCCGACCTGATCGAGGACTTCGCGCTGCCCCTGCCGGTCACCGTGATCAGCGAACTGCTCGGCGTGCCTCCGGAGGACCGTGACGGTTTCCAGGAGTGGACGAACGTCATGCTCGCCCAGCACCCCGACCGGCCCGACCTCGCGGCGATGGACCGGGCCTGGCGGCGCATGTGGTCGTACCTGGAAGGGCTCCTGGCGGCCAAACGGAACGATCCCGCCGACGACCTGCTCGGTGCGCTGATCACCGCCAGGGACCAGGACCGGCGGCTCGACGAGGACGAACTGGTCGCGATGGCGTTCCTGCTGCTGGTCGCCGGCTACGTCACGACCGTGAACCTGATCGGGAACGGGATCGCGGCACTGCTCGCCCACCCGGGTCAGCTCAAGCTCCTCCGCGACGACCCCGCTCTGCTGCCGGGCGCCGTCGAGGAGTTCCTGCGCTGGGACGGGCCGGTGGACCCGGGCGTCCTGCGCGTCGCGGCGGAGGATCTGGAGATCGGCGGAGTGCGCGTTCCACGGGGCGCGACGGTCATCGTCGCGACGGCGATCGCCGACCGCGACCCCGTCGAGTTCCACGACGCGGACCGCCTCGATGTCGCACGTCAGGCCGGCGCCCATCTGGGGTTCGGGCACGGCGTCCACTACTGCCTCGGCGCGCCCCTGGCCCGGCTGGAGGGGCGGATCGCCATCGGGACGGCGCTGCGCCGGCTCGACGATCTCGCCCTCGCCATGCCGTACGGGGAGCTGCCCCGCCAGGTCGGCGGCCTGCGCGGCCTGCGGCAGCTGCCCGTGACGTTCACGGCGTCCCGCGAGAAGAAGACTGAAGATTCATTCACTTATCGGAATATCCACGAATGATCTTGTGCTGTGGGGTATTAGAGACACATGTGACCCCTTTGTGGTCGCTGTGACGTTCCCCACCCCTGGAGGTCATCGGTGAACAGCAGCATCCCCGAGCGCCGGACCCGGTCGGGCGGCCCCCGACAGAGTCTGGTGAGAACGCACTCCCTGCGGGCGCTGGCCGTCGCCGCCCGGCTCGAACGGCCTCACGTCCCGGAGGGACCGCCGGGCCGGTCCCGCGTCGACGAGGCCGCGCAGGACGTCGAGCTGACCTGCGCCGCGCCGGACTGTTAGCCCGAAACGGACCGTGCGGGAGAGGCGGGGCGGGATTGGTCACGGTCGAGGACGTACGGCGCGTCGGGTCGGCGCTGCCGCGCACCGAGGAACATCTCATCAGGGACCGCGTGAAGTTCCGCGTCGGGAGGATCGTGTACGTCGCGATCTCCGCCGACGAGGAGTGGATGGGCTTCGCGTTCCCGAAGGAGGAGCGCGCCGCCCTCGTCGCGGGCGAGCCGGAGAAGTTCCGCCTGCCCCGCCTCTCCGACCAGCGTTTCAACTGGGTCGAGGTAAGCCTGGCCGTGATCGACGAGCGGGAGATGCGCGAGCTCGTCGTCGATGCCTGGCGCATGGTCGTGCCCAAGAAGCTGGCCGCCTCCGTCTCGGGCGGCTGACCGGACCCGGGACGCGCCCGGCGCGCGGCGCCGGGTACGCCCGGGGTCTGGTAGGACGGGGGAGTGGCGAACGACGGCGGGGGCTCCGGGACCACTCCCCAGATTCCCGGCATGGACGGCCTGACGGCCGTCGTCCGGCCGCCCGGGCGTAAGAGCTCCGGAAAGGCACGGAAGGGCGCGCGGCGGCCCGCGGAGACGCTCAAGGTCGCCAGGGTGGTCGTGGACGTGTCCCTGCCGCACCTGGACCGGCCGTTCGACTACCTGGTCCCGTCCGACCTGGACGAGAAGGCCGTGCCCGGCTGCCGGGTGCGCGTGCGGTTCGCCGGCCAGCTGGTCGACGGGTTCCTGCTGGAGCGCGCCGAGGACAGCGACCACGACGGGCGGCTGTCCTTCCTCGAACGCGTGATCTCTCCCGAGCCGGTGCTCACCCCCGAGATCGCCGCGCTCGCCCGCGAAGTGGCCGACCGGTACGCGGGCACCCTGTCCGACGTGCTGCGCCTGGCCGTCCCGCCCCGGCACGCCCGCGTCGAGGCGGAGCGCCCCCCCGCAGTCGCCCGCCCCGAGACCGCGGGCCCGAACGCGGAGACGCCGGGCACTGACGCCGACCCCGCGGGCCCGGACGGGGAGACCGCAGACCCGGCCGCCGCGATCGGAGGTCCGGTCGCCGCGACCGCGCACCTGGACGCGGAGACCGTACGCCCGGACACCGCGATCGCGGGTCCCGTCACCGAGGGCGCGGGTCCGGCCGCCGAGGCCGTCGTCTCGGACGCGGGGACCGTACGCCCGGACGCCGCGACCGCGGGTCCCGTCGCCGAGATCGTCGCCTCGGATGCCGACGGCGCGGGCGTGACCGGTGACGATGGGCTCGGGGCGTGGGAGGCGTACCGGGCGGGGCCGTCGTTCCTCGCCGCCCTGAGGGAGGGGCGCGCGCCTCGCGCGGTGTGGACCGCGCTGCCCGGCGCGGACTGGACCGGCGCCGTCGCACGCGCCGCGCGCGCCACCCTGGACGGCGGTCGCGGAGTGCTGATCGTGGTCGCCGACGGCCGCGACGTCGCGCGGGTCGACGCGGCCCTCGGGACCATCCTGCAGCCGGGCCGTCACGTCGCGCTCACCGCCGAGCTCGGCCCGGCCGAGCGCTACCGCCGCTGGCTCGCCGTCCTGCGCGGCGAGGCGACCGCGGTCGTCGGAACGCGCGCCGCGATGTTCGCCCCGGTGCGGGACCTCGGCCTCGTCGTGCTCTGGGACGACGGCGACGACGTCCATGCCGAGCCGCACGCGCCGTACCCGCATGCCCGCGAGGTGCTCGCGCTGCGCGCCCACCGGGCCGGGGCGGGCGCGCTGATCGGCGGGTTCACACGCACCACCGACGCCACGCAGCTCCTGGAGACCGGCTGGGCGCATCCGCTGGTCCCGGACCGGGACCGGCTGCGGCGGTCGATGCCGTACGTCCGGCCCGCCGGGGACGACGCCGAGCTCGCCCGCGACGAGGCCGCCCGCACGGCGCGGCTGCCGCACCTGGCGTTCCGGACGGCCCGGCAGGGGCTTGAGAAGGGGCCGGTGCTCGTGCAGGTGCCGCGCCGCGGCTACGTCCCGGCCCTGGCCTGCGCCCGCTGCCGGGGGCCGGCGCGCTGCCCGGAGTGCGAGGGGCCTCTCGCCCTGACCTCGGGGCACGCCGCGCCGTACTGCCGGTGGTGCGGCCGCATCGCCGGGGCCTGGCGCTGCCCGGAGTGCGGGAGCGGGCACGTGCGGGCGGTCGTGGTGGGCGCCCGGCGGACCGCGGAGGAGCTGGGCCGGGCGTTCCCCGGCGTGCCGATCCGCACCTCGGGGCGGGACGGCGTGCTCGCCACCGTGGGCGCCGAGCCCGCGCTGGTCGTCGCGACCCCCGGTGCGGAGCCCGTGCCGGCGGAGGGGTACGCGGCGGCGCTCCTGCTCGACGGCTGGGTGCTGCTCGGCCGCGCCGACCTGCGGGCCGGTGAGGAGACGCTGCGCCGGTGGACGGACGCCGCCGCCCTCGTACGCCCCGGCGGCCCCGTCGTCGTGCTCGCCGACGGCGCCCTGGCCCCGGTGCAGGCGCTGATCCGGTGGGACCCCGCGACGTTCGCCGAGCGGGAGCTGGCCGAACGCCGGGAGCTCGGCTTCCCGCCCGCCGTCCGCATGGCGTCCGTGACCGGCACGCCGCAGGCCGTACGGGACCTGCTGGAGGCGGCGGCCCTGCCGCCGGAGGCGGAGGTGCTGGGGCCGGTCGAGGTCGGTGACGGTCAGGAGCGCGCCCTCGTCCGGGTGGACCGCGCCCGCGGCGCCGTGCTGGCCCGGTGCCTCAAGGCCGCCCAGGCCGCGCGGAGCGCGCGCAAGGTCACCGAGGCCGTTCGCGTGCGGATCGATCCGCTGGAGCTGATCTGAGCGCTTCCGGTGGCGCGACCTCCGTAGACTGGATCCTCCAGCCCCAGAACGTCGAACGGAGCCGTACGTGGCAGTCAAGCCCATCCGCCTCTTCGGTGACCCGGTCCTGCGGACCCCGGCGGATCCGGTGAAGGACTTCGACAAGGAGCTCCGGACGCTGGTCAAGGACCTGTCGGACACCATGCTCGATGCTCCGGGTGTCGGGCTGGCCGCGCCGCAGCTCGGTGTCGGCCTGCGGGTCTTCACCTACTACGTCGACGATCAGCTCGGCCATGTCGTGAACCCGACGCTCGACCTGTCGGAGGAGCAGCAGGACGGCGACGAGGGGTGCCTGTCGCTGCCCGGGCTGGTCTTCCCGACCAAGCGCGCCTTCGGCGTGGTCGCCAAGGGCTTCAACATGTACGGCGAGCCGATCGTGCTGGAGGGCACCGAGTTGCTGGCCCGCTGCGTCCAGCACGAGACCGACCACCTCGACGGCATCATCTTCATCGACCGGCTCGACCCGGAGCAGCGCAAGGCCGCGATGAAGGCGATCCGGGAGGCCGAGTGGTTCGGCGAGCCGAAGCCCATCGTGAAGGACTCCCCGCACCGCACGTTCGGCAAGGCCCTGTGAGCGCGGACGGAGACCGCTAGTGCGCCTGGTATTCGCCGGAACCCCGGACACCGCGGTGCCCGCCCTCGAGGCGCTGCTGGAGTCCCGCCACGAGGTCGTCGCGGTCGTCACCCGCCCGGACGCGCCCGCCGGGCGCGGGCGCCGGCTCACGCCGAGCCTGGTCGCGCAGCGGGCGGCCGAGGCGGGCGTGGAGGTGCTCAGGCCCGCCAAGGTGAAGGACCCGGAGTTCCTCGACCGGCTGCGGGAGATCGCGCCGGACTGCTGCCCGGTCGTGGCGTACGGCGCGCTGATCCCGCGTTCGGCGCTGGACATCCCGCGGCACGGCTGGGTCAACCTGCACTTCTCGCTGCTGCCCGCCTGGCGCGGTGCCGCACCCGTCCAGCACGCCGTGCTGCACGGCGACGACATCACCGGCGCGGCGACGTTCCAGATCGAGGAGGACCTCGACACCGGGCCCGTGTACGGCGTGGTGACCGAGCCGATCCTGCCCGAGGACACCAGCGGAGACCTGCTGGGCCGGCTGGCGCGGACCGGCGCGCACCTGCTCGTCGCCACGATGGACGGCATCGAGGACGGCTCGCTGGAGCCGCGCCCGCAGCCCGCCGACGGCGTCTCGTACGCCGCCAAGCTCACCCCGGACGACGCCCGGGTCGACTGGTCCAAGGCCGCCCTGCACGTCGACCGGCGCGTGCGGGCCTGCACGCCCGCGCCGGGGGCCTGGACGACCTTCCGCGGCGAGCGGCTCAAGCTGGGCCCGGTCCGGCCCGCTCCGGACGCCGGACCGCTCGCGCCCGGCCGCCTGCGGGTCACCAAGCACGAGGTCTTCGCCGGGACGGGCACCCATCCGGTGCTGCTCGGGCAGGTCCAGGCGCAGGGCAAGCAGCGCATGGACGCGGCCGCCTGGGCGCGCGGCGTTCACCCGACCGATGAGGACGTACTGACCTGATGCCTGCCCGGCAACCCCGTCGCGAGCCCGGCCAGGGAGGCCGGCCGAACCGCCCGCCGCAGCGCCGCCGCCCGCGCGATCCCGTCCGCCGCACCGCCTACGACGTCCTGCAGGCGGTCGACGAGCGCGACGCCTACGCCAACCTGCTGCTGCCCTCCCTGCTGCGCGAGCGCGGTCTGACCGGCCGGGACGCCGCGCTGGCGACCGAGCTGACCTACGGCACGCTGCGCGGGCGCGGCACGTACGACGCGGTGCTCGACGTGTGCAGCGACCGGCCCGTCGCCAAGATCGACCGGCCGCTGCTCAACGTCCTGCGGCTCGGCGTCCATCAGCTGCTGCGCACCCGCATCCCCGCGCACGCCGCCGTCGGCACGGCCGTGGACCTGGCCCGGTCGGTGGCGGGTCCCGGTCAGGCCAAGTTCGCCAACGCGGTGCTGCGCAAGGTCTCCGCCCGCGACCTCGACACGTGGCTCGGCATCGTCGCGCCCGAGGACGAGACGGGGCGGCTGGCGGTCGTGCACAGCCACCCGCGCTGGATCGTGAACGCGCTGCGCGACGCGGCCGGACCGGCCGAGGTCGAGGCGCTGCTGGCCGCCGACAACGAACGCCCCCGCGTCACCCTCGTGGCCCGCCCGGGCCGCGCGACCGTCGCCGAACTCGGCGGCGAGCCCGCCGCGTACTCCCCGTACGCCGCGTACCTCGCCGAAGGCGATCCCGGCTCGGTCCCCGCGGTGGCCGAGGGCCGCGCCGCCGTCCAGGACGAGGGCAGCCAGCTCGTCGCCCTGGCCCTCACCCGGGTCGCGGTCGAGGGCCCGGACCGCCGCTGGCTCGACCTGTGCGCGGGACCCGGCGGGAAGGCCGGCCTGCTGTCGGGGCTGGCGGGGGAGCGCGGCGCGCACCTGCTCGCCTGCGACGTCCAGCCGCACCGCGCCCGGCTCGTCGCCGGCAGCGTCGACGCGGCGGGCGCGGCGGCGGTCGTGGACGGCACCCGGCCCGCCTGGCGGCCCGGCTCGTTCGACCGGGCGCTCGTCGACGCGCCCTGCACCGGCCTGGGCGCGCTGCGCCGCCGCCCGGAGGCGCGCTGGCGGCGCGGACCCCAGGCGGTCGCGGAGCTCGGCCCCCTGCAGCGGCGGCTGCTCACGTCGGCGCTGGAGTCCGTACGGCCCGGCGGCGTCGTCGCGTACGTCACCTGCTCCCCGCACCTGGCCGAGACGCGGGTCGTCGTCGACGACGTGCTGCGCGGCCGCGACGACGTCGAACGGCTGGACGCGCCCGCGCACCTGAAGGAGGTGCCGGGCCTGGGCGACGGCCCGTACGCCCAGTTCTGGCCGCACCGGCACGGCACGGACGCGATGTTCCTCGCCCTCCTGCGCCGCCGCCACTGACCGCCCCCCCCGCGCCGCCGCGCGTGAACGGGGCCGATGGCGCGGGCTCGCCGCCACGAATCAGGCGTGGCAGGACGGGGTGCCGTCGTCATCGATGGCCCGAGCCGTCGATGGCCCCGCACCTGCGCGAGCAGGTGCGGGGCCATCGCGGGATCGTCTCCCGGCGGAGCGGCGGACCGATCCGCAGGGCGGTCAGAGTCAGAAACCGGGGAGGCTCGGCGGTTGCCAGTTGTCGGTGCCGGTCGCCCAGAGCGGCCGGCCGTCACTGGCATAGATCACCAGGTTCTTGTCCGCCTGGAGGACCAACGTCGCCGCGGGGTTGCCGTCCGTTCCGGACGCCCAGACCGGCTGGTCGTCACGGTCGTAGACCACGAGGTTGCCGTCGGTCTGGAACACCGCGTGGCCTCCAGGGGCGCGCGTGTCAGTGTCCCACATCGGGCCGCGGTCGCCGACGAGCGTGAGGACGCCTGCCTGATCCATGGAGAGGGCGAGGTTCTTCGTCTTCACCGCGCCCGGATACCGGTTCCCGTACGGTCCGAAGGAGAAGTAGTGCGGGGCAAGCACCACGAGCGCTCCCGCCCCGGACCCGTCCGGTTTCTCCGGCCCGGCGAGTTCCACGCCGGGACCGGTGAGGTCGTCGAACTTCGGATAGGACACGGTCTCGACGCTCGTCGACGACTGCGCGGCAGCGGACGTCGACGCGGTCCGGCTCGCCGTGTCGCGATGGGATCCGGTGCCGGTCAGCAGGACCGCACCGGCCAGCAGGGCCACACCGCCGGCCACCGCGGCCGCCAGGACCGGTCGCCTGGCCATCGGCCGAACCGGCGAGTGCCCAGGGCCGGAACCCCCGGCGGGCGGCTGGTTCCTCTCCGTAGGGAAGCCGACGTCCGGCGCCGGATCGGCGGCCGTACGGGGGTGTTCAGCGGACAAGATCGTTCTCCTTAACTTCCGATCGCGGCGCGAGTGCTCGGGGAAGGCCACCGGGCGGTGTCCTGAAGAACGTCTGAACAAGGCCGTGGTCATCGAGCCGTGCACCCGCGGTACTCGGTTGACGTTATCGGTCAGCGCCGGTCACTCAGATGGTGAATCCGCCAAATGATCTTAGGACCGTGAGACCGCACGTCGGGGGTGACGACCCGGCCATTCGCGGTTCAGATCCGGCTACCGGATTCGGCGGCCGCCTCAGCGGTCGCCGTGGTCGGTCCGCGCCGTTGACCCCTGACCGTCGCATCCGGCCGTTCCGGCGGTGAGGTCAGGCGGACACCGGGAGCGTCGCGTGAACCCGGGCGGTCAGCTGCGTGAGCACCTCGGTGGCGCGGTCGAGGGCGTCGGCGATCCAGGGCACGGCGAGCGGGTCGGGTGCGCCGAGAGCGGCGTCGCGCTCCTCTGGGCCGTCCCCGTACAACAGGCTGGTCGCCACCCGGAGCCGCAGTGCCTCCGGCGGGTCGCCGAACGCGCTGCCGGGCAGCACGCCGACGCCGTGTTCTTCGAGGAGGAGGTCCGCCAGGTCGGCGGAGGTCCGGATCCCGAAGCGGTCGCGCAGGTGGTCGCGGACCGGCCCGGCGAACTCCGGGTAGCAGTAGAACCCGCCCTGGGGCGCTGCCACACGGGCCCCGGCGCTCGCGAACCGCTCCGCCATCGCGGTCGCCACGGCCGCGTGCAGGCGGCGGCTGGCGGTGATCCGGTCGGCGATCTCCGGCGGCTCGGTGAAGGCGTAGGCCGCCGCCTCCTGGACCGGGCCGGACGCGCTCGACCAGATCTCGCTGGCCACTCCGGCGAGCCGGTCCCGCAGGCCGTGCAGCTCTCCGGGCAGCCGCGCCACGCCGATCCGCCAGCCTCCGAGCGCGAGGCTCTTGCTCAGGGCCGTGGTGATCACCGTGCGCTCCGGCGCGAAGCGCGCGGGCGACGGGAAGTCGCCGCGCTGGTCGAAGACGAGGTCGCGGTAGATCTCGTCGGCGATGATCACCAGGTCGAGCTCGCGGGCGACCTCGCAGAGCCGGCGGACCGTGTCCGAGGGCGCCAGCGTGCCCGTCGGGTTGTCGGGGAGCGTGACGACGACGCTGCGGACCACGTGGCCGGCGGCCCTCGCCCGTGCCACGGTCCCGGCCAGCGCGCCGGGATCGGGCACACCGCCTTCGCCGGGGCGGATGGGGACGAAGACCGGCTCGGCGCCCATCAGGCGGGTCTGGGCGGCGTAGCTGACCCAGCTGGGCCGTGGGACGACGACGCTTCCGCCGATCGCCAGCAGGAGGGCGTACAGGAGGGGCTTGCTGCCGGGGCCGGCCACGACCAGGTCGGGGTCTGCGGACAGCCCCCGGCGGCGCCAGTACCCCGCCGCGGCGTCCCGCAGGGTGGCGCTGCCCGCGACCGGGCCGTAGGCGCCGCGGCCGGCCGCCGCGCCGAGCCGGCGCTCCAGGCCCGGGTGGACGTTGAGCCCGGCCTCCCCGAAGGCCAGGGGAAGGACGGGGAGGCCCGCGCGACGGCGGCGGTCGAGCGCCTCGTTGGCGGCGAGAGTCGCGGAGATTGCGACTGACATATCGAACGACTCCAAGGGAGCTTCCGGTCGGAAAGGTGGTCGTGCGCGGCGCCGTGCCCCTTCATCGTTCAGCGTTCCCCGGCATCATCACAAGCGAGGCTTTCCGCTGGTCTGCATAAGATGTGCTTATGCTCGACGTCCGGCGGCTCCGCCTGCTGCGCGAGTTCGCCGAGCGCGGCAGCATCGCGGCCACCGCGAAGGCCCTGGGCTACACCGCGTCGGCCGTGTCCCAGCAACTGGCCGTGCTCGAGCGGGAGGTCGGCGCGACCCTCCTCGACCGCACCGCGCGCAGCGCCGAGCTGACCGACGCCGGCCGCCGGCTCGTCCGGCACGCCGAGCGCATCCTGCGGATGATCGAGTTCGCCGAGGCGGACATGGCCGAGCCCGAGCCCTCCGGGCACGTGGTCCTCACCGCGTTCCCCACCGCGGCGGTGGCGTTCGCGCCCGCGCTGGCGCACAGCCTGCGTCGGCACTCGGGCCTGACGTTCCAGCTCCGCCAGAGCTCCGGCGACGGCCTGCCGCAGGTGCGGTCCGGCGAGGTCGACGTCGCGCTGATCGACGACTGGACGGGCCGGCTGCCGACGCGCGGGGGCGGCAGCCTGCGGTTCACGCTCCTCATGCACGACCCGGTCGTGCTGGTCGTGCCGTCCGACCACTGGGCGGCCGACCCGGACGTGCGGCTCGACCTGCGGCGGCTCCGGGAGGAGCCGTGGATGGCGGCGCCGCCCGGCGAGCCCTCGCGCGAGGCGTTCGACCGGCTCCTGTCCGACGTCGGCGGCGCCCCGTCGGTGCCGTGGGAGTTCGAGGGGCTCGGCACGATCCTCGGGCTCGTCGCCCGTGGCGTCGGCGTCGCCGCCGTCCCGAGCCTCGCCCTCACCGTGGGCGTGCCGGGGATCGCGGTGCGCCGCCTGCCCCGTTCGATGACCCGCTACGTCTACGCGGTCGTGCGGACCGCGAGCGTACGCCGCCCGTCCATCGCGGTCACCGTCGAGGCGCTGAGGTCCGCCGCCGCCGACCTCGACGCCGCCCGCCCGCCCGAGGACGGCCGTCTCTAGACTTGTCGGCATCATGGCCGTGCAAATCGCTCCCAGCATCCTGTCCGCCGACTTCTCCCGTCTCGCCGACGAGGTGACGGCGGTGTCCAACGCCGACTGGATCCACGTCGACGTGATGGACAACCACTTCGTGCCCAACCTCACGCTCGGGCTTCCGGTGGTCGAGTCGCTGCTCAAGGTCACGCCTCTGCCGCTGGACTGCCACCTCATGATCGAGGACCCCGACCGGTGGGCGCCCGGCTACGCGGAGGCGGGCGCGGGCAGCGTGACCATCCACGCGGAGGCCGCGAGCGCGCCGATCCGTACGCTCCGGGCGATCCGCTCGGCGGGCGCACGGGCGGGGCTGGCGCTCAACCCCGGCACGGCCGTCGAGTCGTACGCCGACCTGCTCGCCGAGATCGACATGCTGCTCGTCATGACGGTCGAGCCCGGCTTCGGCGGCCAGTCGTTCCTCGACGTCGTCCTGCCGAAGGTGCGGCGCGCCCGCGACCTCATCAAGGGCCGCGACCTCGACGTCTGGCTGCAGGTCGACGGCGGGGTCAACGCCGAGACGATCGAGCGCTGCGCCGAGGCGGGCGCGGACGTCTTCGTGGCGGGTTCGGCGGTCTACTCCGCCGACGACCCCGCCGAGGCCGTCCGCTCCCTGCGCGAGCGCGCGAGCGGCGCGTACGCCTCCTGACTCACGCCGTCTCGTAGATCACCACGCCGTCGCCGTCCGCGCTTCCGCGCAGACGGCCCTGCGTGACGAGCACCTCCAGGTGCGCCTGGGTCTCGGTGGTCGCCAGCATCTGGTTGAACAGGTCGAGGTCGTCGAAGGCACGGCCCCGCCGGGTCCAGGTGAGCGCGCGCGCCGTCTCGTACGCGGTGCCCGAACCCGCCGTGACGGCGGCGGCGCTCGCGTCGAGCCGCTCGGCGTGGTGCTCCAGGAGGGCGTCGACGCGGGCGTGGACGCTGTCGGTGACCGGTCCGTGCGCGGGCAGCAGCCGCAGGTCGGGCATCTCGCGGACGAGCCGGAGGGAGTCGAGGTACGCCCCGAGCGGGGAGGTGTCCGGGGCGCTCTCGAAGCCGATGGACGGCGTGATGTGCGGCAGGACGTGGTCCCCGGCGAACATCAGCCCGGCGCCGAGGTCGGCGAAGACGAGGTGTCCGCGCGTGTGGCCCGGCGTGGGGACGGCGAGGAGCTCGCGGTCGCCGAGCGGCACGGCGGTGCGGCCGTCGATCCAGTCGTCGGGCATCTCCCAGTCGAGGCGGTCCTGGCCGCCCTCCTTCCAGGCGGCCTTGAGGCGTTCGACGAGGGGGCCCGCGCCGCAGGCGAGGAGGCGCGCGAGCTGCGGGGACTCCTCCCGGCGCACCGGCCGGGTCAGCAGTTCGAGAGTGTGCCGCTCGCCGAGGCCGAGGCTGACCCGCGTGCCGAACTCCCGGCGCACGGCGACCGCCTGCGTGTAGTGGTCGCGGTGGACGTGGGTGACGAGGAAGCGGGTGATGTCGCCGAGGCCGTGCCCGAGCTCCTTCAGCGCCGCCTCCAGCCGCCGCCGGGACTCCTCCAGCGCCCAGCCGCCGTCGATCAGCACCAGGCCGTCCTCGCCGGTGATCGCGTAGACGTTGACGGCGCGCAGGCCGTCGTTGGGAAGCGGCAGCGGGATCCGGTGCACACCAGGCGCGACCTGGAACGCTCCAGGCTCCATCCACTCCGTTCGCTGCGTCATCGGCCCCGCCTTCGTCTCTCCACTAGAACCACATTCGACCCCTATGGAACCAGAAGGGCGGGACCCGCCATCGCCTCGGTCTCGCCGGGCTTGCCAAGCAAGCGATTGGTTGGCAGAATTCGAGGCGTGTGCATGCTCACATGTGGCGCGGAATGCCCGGCATGGCACACTGGTTGTGGGTCAGTGAAAGCGTGCTCCGGGGTCGGTGAAAGTCCGAACCGGCGGTGACAGTCCGCGACCCGGCCGAAACCATCGGCCGGTTGACCCGGTGGAATTCCGGGACCGACGGTTAAAGTCCGGATGGGAGGCAGCACGCGGCCGTGCCCTGTCGGGCATGGCCACTGCGGCCTTGCCGCGCACCCGGAGCCTGATCAGGGAGGCCCGGGTGATCGTTCATCCCGCGCAGGAGCGGGCGATGCGCCGGGCGCTGGCGCTCGCCGCCCGCGCCCGCGGTGAGACCAGCCCGAACCCCGTCGTCGGCTGCGTCGTCCTCGACGCCGACGGACAGGTCGCGGGCGAGGGACACCACGCGTACGCCGGAGGTCCGCACGCCGAGGTCGTGGCGCTGCGCGAGGCCGCCGGCCGCGCCGAGGGCGGCACCCTCCTCGTCACCCTCGAACCCTGCGACCATCAGGGCCGTACCGGGCCGTGCACCGAGGCCATCATCGAGGCCGGCGTCCGGCGCGTCGTCTACGCGGTCGCCGACCCCGATCCCGTCGCGGGCGGCGGCGCCCGCCGGCTCGCCGAGGCGGGGGTCGAGGTGGAGGAGGGGCTGCTCGCCGCCGAGGCCGAGCGCGTCAACGCCGAGTGGCTCACCTGCACCAGGCTGGGCCGGCCCCACGTGACCTGGAAGTACGCCGCGACACTGGACGGCCGGTCCGCCGCCGCCGACGGCACCAGCCGGTGGATCACCGGCCCTGAGGCCCGGCACGACGTCCACGAGCTGCGCGCCCGCTGCGACGCGATCGTCGCCGGATCCGGCACCGTGCTCACCGACGACCCCCACCTCACCGTGCGCGGGGTCCACCGGCACGACCACCGGCGCACCCCCCGCAGGCCGTTGCGCGTCATCGCCGACACCCGCGCGCGTACGCCGCTGACGAGCCGGGTCCTGGACGACGAGGCCCCCACTCTGGTCGCCGTGGCCGAGGACGCCGCCGCCACGGCGCTGGAGGCTCGCACCGCCGTCGTGCGCCTGCCGTACGGCGACGGCGGTCTCGACCTGACCGCGCTGCTCGCCGAGCTGTACGACCGGCAGATCGTCTCGGTCCTCCTCGAGGGCGGCCCGACGCTGGCCGGCTCGTTCGTGGCCGCCGGCCTGGTCGACCGGATCGTCGCCTACCTCGCCCCCCGCCTGCTCGGCTCGGGCCCGGCCGCCCTCGGCGACGCCGGCGTCACCACGCTCGCCGAGGCCCACCACCTCCAGATCGACGACGTCACCCGGATCGGCGACGACCTGCGGGTCACCGCGGTCAGGCCGGCCGTCGAACCCCCCACCCGGCCGGTAGCGGCCCGAAGGGAGAGCTGAATGTTCACCGGAATCGTCGAGGAACTGGGCGAGGTGGTCGCGCTCGAACCGGCGGGGGACTCCGCCCGGCTCACCGTGCGCGGCCCGCTCGTCGTCTCCGACGCCGCGCACGGCGCGTCCATCGCGGTCAACGGGGTCTGCCTCACCGTGACCGACCTCAAGGGCGACGCCTTCACCGTCGACGTCATGAAGGAGACCCTGGACCGGTCCAGCCTCGCCGCGCTGGAGCCGGGGTCGCCGGTCAACCTCGAACGCCCCGTCCGGCCCGCCGACCGCCTCGGCGGGCACATCGTCCAGGGCCACGTCGACGGCGTCGGCCGCATCGTCTCCCGCGAGCCGGGCGAGCGCTGGGAGGTCGTGACCGTCGAGCTCCCGCCGCGGCTCGCCCGCTACGTCGTCGAGAAGGGCTCGATCACGGTCGACGGCGTCAGCCTGACCGTCGTCGAGGCGCGCGACGACGCCTTCACCATCGCGCTGATCCCCACGACGCTGGAGCTGACCACTCTGGGCCGCAAGGGCCCCGGCGACCCGGTGAACCTCGAGGTCGACGTCGTCGCCAAGTACGTCGAGCGGCTCGTCACGGCGGGAGCGGTCGAGTGAGCTCCTGGACACAGGCGGGGATCACCGTCCTCGGCGAGAAGGTCCTGTGGACCGACCTGGTGGGCAACGTCCTGTCCCTCGGGACGGTCTGGCTGGCGATGCGGCGCACGATCTGGACCTGGCCGGTGCAGCTCACCGGCGCGGTCCTGCTGCTGGTCGCCTCGGTCAGCGCGCACGCGCCCGGCAACGCGCTCAAGCAGGTGATGTTCCTCCTGCTCGCCTCGTACGGCTGGGTCCGGTGGCTGCGGGGCCTGCGGGAGAGCCGGGAACTGCCGGTGCGCCCCGCGACCGGGCGGGAGCGCCTGGCGCTCGTCGGAACGCTCGCGGTCGGCACCGCCGCCGTGGCCCTGCTGTTCGCGAACATCCCGTGGCTGCAGATCTCCTGGTCGCCGCTGGCGAACGCGTACATCTTCGTCGGCAGCGCGGTGGCGACGTACGCGCAGAGCCGGGCGCTCGTCGACTTCTGGGTCATCTGGGTCCTCGTCGACCTGGTGGGCGTCCCCCTGGCCTTCAAGTCCGGGCTGTACGTCTCCGGCGCGGCGTACGGCATCTTCTTCGTCCTCGTCATGGCCGGTCTGCGCGACTGGCTGAAGCAGTACCGCCGGCAGCGGCGGGACACCGAGCCCGAGGTGGTGGCGGCATGAGTCTGGACAGCGTCGAAGAGGCGATCGCGGACATCGCGGCCGGCAAGGCCGTGGTGGTCGTCGACGACGCCGACCGGGAGAACGAGGGCGACATCATCTTCGCCGCGTCGAAGGCGACGCCGGAGCTGGTCGCCTTCACGATCCGGTACAGCAGCGGCGTGATCTGCGTGCCCATGGAGGGCGAGGACCTGGACCGGCTGCAGATCCCGCTGATGACCGCGCACAACCACGAGCGCATGCGCACGGCGTACACCGTGAGCGTCGACGCCCGCGACGGCGTCACCACCGGCATCTCCGCCACCGACCGCGCCCACACCATCCGCACGCTCGCCGACTCGGCGACCGAGCCGTACGAACTGGTCCGCCCCGGGCACATCTTCCCGCTGCGCTACCGCCAGGGCGGGGTGCTGCGTCGCCGCGGGCACACCGAGGCCGCCGTCGACCTGGCCCGGCTGGCCGGGCTCACCCCGGCCGGGGTGCTGGCCGAGGTCGTCAACGACGACGGCACGATGGCGCGGCTGCCGCAGCTGGAGATCTTCGCCAAGGAGCACGACCTCAAGCTGATCTCGATCGAGCAGCTCGTGGAGTACCGCAAGCGCACCGAGCGGATGGTCGAGCGGGCCGCCGAGACCCGCATCCCGAACCGTCACGGCACGTGGCGCGCGATCGGGTACTCGAGCCACCTGGACGACGGCGAGCACGTCGCGCTCGTCTACGGCGACGTGGGCGACGGCGAGGACGTCCTCGTACGGGCGCACTCCGAGTGCCTGACCGGCGACGTGCTGGGTTCGGAGCGCTGCGACTGCGGCACCCAGCTCGACTCCGCGATGGCCGCGATCGCCGCCGAAGGCCGCGGCGTCGTGCTGTACCTGCGCGGGCACGAGGGGCGGGGCATCGGCCTGGTGGCCAAGCTGCGGGCGTACCAGCGTCAGGACGACGGCTCCGACACCGTCGACGCCAACCTGGAACTCGGCCTGCCGGTCGACGCCCGCGAGTACGGCAACGCCGCGCAGATGCTGCTCGACCTGGGCGTCCGGTCCGTCCGGGTGCTGACCAACAACCCGGCCAAGGTCGCGGGACTGGAGCGCTTCGGCGTCGAGGTGCGCGGGCGCGTCTCACTGCCCGTCCTCGTCACCGAGCACAACCGGCGCTACCTCACCGCCAAACGCGACCGGCTGGGCCACGAGATCGGAGACCTGGGATGAGAGAGGTTCGTCAGTGAGTGGGATCGGACGGCCGGGGGAGACCTTCGTCGACGCCTCGGGGCTGCGGCTGGGGATCGTCTGCACCCGGTGGCACGCGCGGATCACCGACCGGCTGCTGGAGCGGGCCGTCGCCACGGCCAAGGAGTGCCGGGTCGCCGACCCGGTCGTCGTACGGGTCGCGGGCGCGCTGGAGATCCCGGTCGTCGCCCAGCAGCTCGCCCGCGACAACGACGCGGTCGTCTGCCTGGGCGCGGTGATCCGCGGCGAGACCCCGCACTTCGACTACGTCTGCGACTCCGTCACCGCCGGCCTGACCAGGGTCGCCCTGGATGAGGGCACCCCGGTGGGCAACGGGGTACTAACATGTGAGACGCTCGACCAGGCATTGGACCGCTGCGGGCTGGATCACAGCCACGAGGACAAAGGGATGGAGGCGACCGTGGCCGCACTCGATACGGCACTGACCCTGCGAGGTCTTCGGCACCACGGTCACACGCGGCACGACGCGGAGCATCTGGGCTCCTGAGCGTCGACGCCGCGAAACCCATCATCCGAAGAAAGGTCTGCTGAACCGTGCTGTCACTCGTGCTGCCCAAGGGCTCCCTGGAGAAGGCGACGTTCGAGCTGTTCGACGCCGCCGACCTGACCGTCCGCCGGGCCTCCGACCGCGACTACCGTGCCTCGATCGACGACCCGCGGATCGACCGGGTCCGCGTCCTGCGCCCGCAGGAGATCCCGACCTACCTCGAACAGGGCCTGTTCGACCTCGGCATCACCGGCCGCGACTGGATCACCGAGACCGACGCCGACGTCGTCTCCCTCGGTGAGCTGAAGTACTCCAAGGCCACGTCCAACCCGGTGCGCGTCATCATGGCCGTGCCGAACGACGCGCCCTGGCAGACCGTCTCCGACCTGCCCGAGGGCGTGCGGATCTCCACCGAGTTCCCCGCCCTCACCGAGCGGTTCCTCACCCAGCACGGCGTCAAGGCGCGGGTCGTCCCGTCGTACGGCGCGACCGAGGCGAAGGTCCCCGACATCGTCGACGCGATCGTGGACCTCACCGAGACCGGGTCGTCGCTGCGCAAGAACGGCCTGCGCATCCTCGACACCCTCCTGACCAGCTACACCGAGCTGGTCGCCAACCGCGAGGCGTACGAGGACGCCGAGAAGCGGGCGGCGATGGAGGACATCGCGCTGCTGCTGCAGGGCGCGATCCGGGCCCGCGGCAACGTCCTGCTCAAGCTGAACGTCGAGAACGGCGCGCTGCAGAGCGTCCTGGACATCATCCCGTCGATGTCGTCCCCCACCGTCACGCCCCTCGCCGGCGGCGAGATGCACGCGGTGGAGAGCGTCGTCGCCAAGCACGGCGTCAACACCCTCATCCCGGCGCTGAAGGCGGCGGGCGCCCGCGACATCCTCGAGATCCCGATCAGCAAGATCGTCGACTGATCCGTAAGGCGGCTCCTTCATGACCACGGCGACGTGGCGACCCCGGCGGGCCAGGATCGTCCCGTACGTCCTCGCGGCGGTGGTCGTCCTCGGGATGATCCTCCTCGCCGTGGCCATGCCGTCGCCCTGGGGCCTCGGCGACCGGATCGGCCTGGTCGTGATCGGGCTGGCCGTCGCCGGGGTCCTGCACATCCTCGCCCGCAGCCGGGTGACCGCCGACGACGAGGGCGTCACGGTCGTCAACGGCCTGCGCACGCACGAGTACGAGTGGGCGGAGCTGCTCGGCGTGACGATGTCCGAGGGCGCGCCCTGGCCCACCCTCGACCTCGCCGACGGCTCGACCGTCGCGATCCTGGGCATCCAGGCCTCCGACGGTGAGCGCGCCAACCGCGCCCTCGCCGAGCTGGCCGCCCTGATCCACGAACGCGGCGAGGCCGCCGACCACTGAGCCCGCGGCGGGTCGTACGGGAGTGCTCCGTCGCCGCCGCGTCACGGCCGATCAACGTCACCGTCACCCGGACGCCTTCCTCATCCGGGCGTCACCCTCAGCCGGCCACTGTCCTCATCCGGGCGTCACCCTCAGCCGGCCACTGTCCTCATCCGGGCGTCACCCTCGCCTGGACCTCGTCCTTACGAGGGCGCCTCCCTCACCCGGTCGGCGTCGCCGCCCTGATCAGCGGCCTGAACGTCCTCCTTCTCGCCCAAACCCTGACCGGCTGACCACCCGCCGTACGATCGGGGCCCCGCCCCGGAGAACTCACGCCGCCGTGTGAGCCGACCGGTGCGGCGATGTTCACCGGGGCTGGGATCGTAGCCCGTCGAGGATGAGCCCGGCGAGGTGTGCTGAGCGTTCGGGACTGGTCTCCGCGCCGGCGTGGCGGATCGCGGCGAAGGCGCCGGCGACCAGTGCCATCACCTCGTCAACGGTGAGGTCGTCACGCGCGGCACCGGAGGCGTGCGCGCGACTGAGCAGGTCCGCGACATGGCGTGTGAGGTCTGCTGCGACGCTCGGGGCGGCGATGCGCAGGTCGAACTCGGCGGCCGCGAGCGCGCTCTTGACGGCCGCGTTCTCGGCGCCGTTGGCCACCATCCGGGAAAGCAGCGTGAACAGGGCCGCGGGGTCGTCTGTTGCGGCGATCGCTTCCGCCTCCGCGACCAACTGTTCAAGCTGATCGGTCGCGACGGCGAGATAGAGCGCTTCTTTGGTAGGGAAATGCCGATGGACGGTGCCGGGACCAACGCCCGCACGCCGGGCGATCTCGTCCAGCGAGACGCCGAGACCTTCCGTCGCGAACAGCCGTTGCGCGGTCTGAAGCACCCGGTCGCGGTTGCGGCGCGCGTCGGCGCGCAGCCCGCGGTTGCTCCCGGGAGCCGCCGGGACGGCCTTGTGAGAGGGGTTGGACATGTCGATATCAGCATAACCGGGGCGGAGCACCGCTTATTATCGAAATCGTAACCGGGGCGGCGCACCGGTTGCGGGACCGCGCCGCTCACTACGACCGGACCATCAGCCGTGAGGAGATCGCCGGTGACCGCACACGATGACGTCAGCGCCCTGATCCAGCGGATGCAGGAGTGCTTCAACACCCGGCAATTCGATCAGGCCGCCGACCTGCATACGCCTGGCTTCTTCAGCCATCCGCTGGGCACCACCGGATTCGCGGCGGGTAAGGACGCCTGGCGCACGCTCACCGCCCGGTTCCCCCGCATGCGTGTCGTCGCCCAGGACGTTCTGGTCGACGGCGACAAGGCCGCCGTCCGCTCGACCGTCGAAGGGATCGAGGCCCCGGACGGCGCACAGCCCATGCTGTTCGAGATCTTCCGCGTCGACGATGGCCGGTTCGCGGAGATGTGGGGTGCCAGCACGGGATTCCCGCCTTCGATCAGCCCCGAGGATGTGCTCGGCCGGCCCTGAGGGTTTCGACGAACTCGTCATCGCCGGACAGGTCCCGCCCGAGTGGCTCGACAAGCGGCTCGTGGTCGAACGCCGGGCCATGTCACGCTGTCATTCGAGTCGACCGTGATCCCGGGCCTGTTGCAGGTCGAAGTGTTCCGCGCGGAGTACGGCCAACGGCGGTGACTGCGTCGAAGTGGCCGTGGTCGAGTGGGCCGGAGAGAACGACAGCCGTGAGTGCCGAGGATGTTCGTCGCTGGAACGACGAACATCCTCGGCACTGACGGTGCTGATCGCGGTCACGGTGGCGGACCCGGCGACGCGGCTCAGCCCGGGGTCAGCCTCTGGAGGCCGACCACGCGCAGCAGTTCCAGGCGCTCGTAGGACGTGCTGCCCGGACGGGCGGTGTAGACGACCAGCCGCTGGTCGTGCTCCGGGCTCAGCATCACCTCGCAGTCCAGCTCCAGCAGGCCGACGACCGGGTGCACGAAGCGCTTGACGTCCGTGCGGCGCACGGCGACGTGGTGGGCGTCCCACAGCGCCGAGAACTCCTCGCTGCGGGCGCGGAGCCGGCGTACGAGCCCGGCCAGGCGCGCGTCGTCCGGGCGGCGGGCGAGTGTGGCGCGCAGATCCGCCACCGCCGTGCGGGCGGCACGGTCACGGTCCTCGGCAGGGAAGAGCTCCCGCGCGGAGGGGTCCGTGAAATAGCGCCAGACGACGTTCTGATCCGCCTCGGGGCGGGCGGAGGCGTCCCCGTGGAGCAGCCCGGCCATCGCGTTCTGCGCGAGGACGTCGCCGCGGTCGCTCACCACCCGGGCGGGAACGTCGGTCAGCCGGTCGAGGACGAGGAGCAGGCCGGGGCGGACGTGGTCCGTGGTCGGCCGGTTGCGCGGGGGCTCCTCGCCCGCCAGATGGAAGAGGTGATCTCGTTCGTCGCCGGTCAGCCGCAGGGCGCGGGCGACGGCGGCGAGCATCTGGCGGGACGGGCGTGAGCCCCTGGCCTGCTCCAGGCGCGTGTAGTGGTCGGTGGACATGCCCGCCAGCTGCGCCACCTCCTCGCGGCGCAGTCCCGGAGTGCGGCGCCGCGCGCCCTGCGACAGCCCCACATCGGCCGGGGCGAGCCGGGCGCGGCAGTGGCGCAGGAAGTCGGCCAGTTCGCTTCGGTCCACGCCTCCACCATGCCCTGGACCGCCGGGCGCAGCCAGGGACGGCGCGTCCCCGGATAAGGACGTCTCTCCCGCCGGCGCCCGCACCACCGCACGCTGGAAGCCGGCTCGGCGGACCGGCGGCCCTCCGCAGGTGCGCCGAGCCGAGCACGAGAGAGACGCCGTGACGTACGGCATCCGCCCGACAGCCGCATCCGCCTTCCGCGGAGTCGCCGGCGTCACAGCCCATTGAGACCGGAGGAGAATTCCGCATGCAGTACCGCACGCTCGGCCGGACCGGGATCAAGGTCAGTCCTTATGCGCTGGGCGCATTGATGTTCGCCACGTCCGTCGGCAATCCCGACCCCGACGACTCGGCCCGGATCATTCACAAGGCGCTGGACGCGGGGATCAACCTCATCGACACCGCCGACGCCTACGGCGACTCCGAAGAGATCGTCGGCAAGGCGCTCAAGGGGCGACGGGACGATGTCGTCCTCGCGACCAAGGTGAGCCGCCCGATCGGCGACGACCCCAACCGGCAGGGCGCCTCACGGCGCTGGATCGTCACCGCGGTCGAGAACTCGCTGCGCCGCCTGCAGACCGACCACATCGACCTCTACCAGATCCACCGGCCGGACCCCACCACGGACGTCGAGGAGACGCTTTCCGCGCTCTCCGACCTGATTCACAGCGGGAAGGTCCGTGCGATCGGGACGTCCAACATGCCGGCGTCCGACATCGTCGAAGCGCAGTGGGTCGCCGAACGGCGCGGTCTGGCGCGGTTCCGTACGGAGCAGCCGCCGTACTCGCTGCTCAGCCGCGGCATCGAACGCGAGGTGCTGCCGGTCGCCCAGCGCTACGGGATCGGCACGCTGGTGTGGGGCCCGCTCGGGCAGGGACTGCTCACCGGGCGCGTCCGCAAAGGCCGGCGGAACGAACTCCGCCGCGCCGGCTTCGTCAAGCACGTCAACGACGAACGCCGTCTCGAAACCGTCGAGCGGTTCATCGTGCTGGCCGAGGAGGCGGGCCTGCCGCTCACCCACCTGGCCATGGCGTTCGCGATCGCTCATCCCGGCGTGACCAGCGCGATCGTCGGGCCGCGCACGATGAGCCACCTCGACGACCTTCTCGCCGGCATCGACGTTGCGCTCACCGACGACATCCTCGATCGGATCGACGAGATCGTCCCGCCGGGCACCGACGTCGGCACGCTCGACCAGGCCTACGTGCCGCCGACCCTTGAGCAGGCGAGCCTCCGCCGCCGGCCCGCCGGCGAACGCACCGCCGTCTGACCCGCCGCCGCCGACGACGGGCCCGGGCCCGGGCCCGTCGGACAGCCGTCACTGCCGAGGATGTTCGTCGTTCCGACGACGAACATCCTCGGCGCTCACGACGTTGATCGCGGTCCCTCAGTGCGGGGTCGGGCAGGCGTCGGCCAGGGGGAGTCCCGTGAGACGGGCCCGTTCCTCGGCCACGATCTCCGCGCGCCGGTGCGCGCCCAGCTTCGTGCCGCCGACCTTGTCGTGCAGCTTGACGATGGCGTCGAGCAGCATCTCCGGGCGCGGCGGGCAGCCGGGCAGGTAGATGTCGACCGGCACGATGTGGTCGACGCCCTGGACGACGGCATAGTTGTTGAACATGCCGCCCGACGAGGCGCACACGCCCATCGCGATGACCCACTTCGGCGCGGCCATCTGGTCGTACAGCCGCCGCAGCACCGGGGCCATCTTCTGGCTCACCCGCCCGGCCACGACCATGAGGTCGGCCTGCCGGGGCGACCCCGAGGGGCGCTCCATGCCGAACCGCGAGAAGTCGTGCCGCGGGTCGCCGACGGCCATCAGCTCCATGCCGCAGCACGCGAGCCCGAACGTCATCGGCCACATCGACGACCTGCGCGCCATGCCGGCCACCGCCTCGACGGCCGTGAGCAGGAAGCCGCCGGGAATTTGCTCTTCGAGTCCCATAGCCCTTCCAGGCTGGCCGCGCCGGGAAGGGTGATCAATGACGGATCGCGCCACGATCGTTAAGTCAGGCGTCACAATGAGCGCATGGAGATGCGGGAGATCGAGGCGTTCCTGGAGGTCGCCCGCGAGCTGCACTTCGGTCGTGCGGCGGCGCGACTGGGCGTGTCCACGCCGCGCGTGAGCCAGGCGGTGCGCGCGCTGGAGCGCCGGGTCGGCGCTCCGCTGTTCGAGCGCACGAGCAGGCGGGTCCGGCTCACGCCGCTGGGCGAACGCCTGCACGCCGAACTCCGGCCCGCGTACGACCGGATGGAACGGGCGCTGGAGGAGGCGCGGCGCGGCGCGAGCGCCGAGGTGCTCCGCGTCGGCGTCGCGACCAGCCTGCCCGGCACGGCGGTCGACGGGCCGATCCGGGCGTTCGAACGGGCCCACCCGCACTGCGCGGTGGTGCGCTCCGGGCTTCCCAACACCGACCCGACCCGCTGGGGCGACGACTGGCCGGTGGACGTCTTCGTCGGCTGGCTGCCCGCCGATGCCGCGCCGATCCGGGCGATGGGGTTCGCCGTCGGCCCGGCGTGGCTGCGCGAGGAGCGGGCGGTGCTGGTGGCGGCCGGGCACCCGCTGGCCCGCCGCGCCGTCGTCGACGCAGAGGAACTGGCCGGCCACGACATCCTGTATCCGCGTGGCATGCCGGAGCAGATCGCCGACCTGTGGATACCGCCGGCCACTCCCGGAGGCGTCCCGCTCCGCCGGGTGCGCCGTCACACGTCGGCGTCCCTGGAGGAGGCGATCGTCCTGGTCGCGGAGGGCGACGTGGTCCATCTGACGGTCGCCTCGCTGCGCCCGGACAATCCCCGTGTCGTCACCGTGCCGGTGGCCGGGCTGCCGCCGGTCGTCTGCGCCCCGGTCTGGCCCGCCGGCGCGGACGACGTGCTGATCCGGGACTTCGCCCGGGTCACCGGGATGAGCGGAGCCCGAGCGAGATGACCGCTCCGCTCGGATCGCTCCGTCCCCTCGTCGGCCGGCCCCCGGAGTTCCCGTGATCGACCTTTGATCCGGGCCGCCGGCGCGGCGTGGTGGCGTCATGGGACGACGCGTCTCAGCCGGCGCTCTGCCGATCGGGCTCGATGAGCGCGACGACCCGTTCCTCGTCGCGTGAGTAGGGACCGCCGATGTACTTCGTCGCGATCCGGTCGATGATCTCCCAGGCGGCGTCGCCCTCCAGCCACTCGACGACTCTGCCGCGGACGATGACCGGCTGGAACGGATCGTCGGCCGGTGTCAGGGACAGCGCGACCCGCGGGTCGCGCCGAAGGTTGCGGGCCTTGCGGGAGCCCGGGCCGGTGAGGATCGCGACGTGGTCGCCCTCCGTGCCGACCCAGACCGGAACGGAGTGGGGAGCGCCGTCGGGGAGGACGCTGGCGAGGTGGGCGAGCGAGGTGCCGTCGAGCACGCGGCGTACGTCGGGGTCGAGCATCGTGGTCATCTCCTGGCGTTGGTTCTGTCGGGCCGTGGAAGTTCCTTCAAGAGACTCCATGACCGTAGCAGGCTAAGTTCCGTAAGGGAACTCCGATCGTTAGACTGCTTCCATGCAACGCACGAACTTCGGGGAGATGGCCTGCTCCATCGCGCGCACCCTCGACGTGATCGGGGAGCCGTGGTCGCCGCTGATCCTGCGTGACGTGTGGGTCGGGTTGAGCCGGTTCGACCAGCTCCAGGCCGACCTCGGGATCTCACGCAAGGTGCTGACCGAGCGGCTCAACCACCTCGTCGACCAGGGCGTGCTCGAGCGCCATCCGTATGACAGGCGGCCGCGCTACGAGTACCGCCTGACCGCGAAGGGCGCCGAGCTCGTCGACCTGCTCATGGTCATGGTCGCCTGGGGGGACAAGTGGCTCGCGGGCGAGGCCGGCCCGCCGGTGCTCTACCGCCACCACGCGTGCGGTGAGATCAGCCGTGTCGACCTGCGCTGCGCCCACTGCGGCGAGCCCATGCACGCGGGCGACGTCGACCTCCTGCCGGGCCCCGGCGCGGCCGCGTGACCGGGACGGGGCCCGGAGCTCCCGTCATGAGAGCGGGGGCAGGGCAGAGCGCGGGTCGATTCCGGCGATGTGCAGGCCGATGACGTAGGCCGCGGTGGCCTCCAGGACGCCGGCCCGGTCGAGGTCGCCGGCGTCGGCGGGGACGCAGCCGAGGTCGTCGATCAGCGTCCGTGCCGTCGCCAGGGCGCCGGAGTCGTCGCCGCAGACGGGCACGGTCAGCGGGCGACCGTCGATCCGGGGCGGCGTCATCCGCCACATCGCGTCGGGGCACAGATTGAACGCCTTCACCACGTGGGCGCCGGTCGCGTCGGCGATCCGCCGGGCGACGGACGGGCCGATTCCGGTGGCGAGCGTGACGCCCGGATGCACGATGCCGTTCACGCAGTCGATCACCGTCCGCCCGCGCAGGACGTCCCCGACCTGCCCGAGGACGTCCGCCACGCCCTCGTACGCCACGGCGAGCAGCGTCGCCTCTCCGAACGCGGCCGCCTCGCGCAGGCCGCCCGCGCGGGAGCCCGGCCCGATCTCCGCGGCGCGCCGCACCGCCTTGTCCCGATCCCGCGCGCCGACGAGCACCTCGTGCCCCGCGCGTGCCCACTGGGCGCCGAGCGCGCCGGCCATGTTCCCCGCTCCGAGGATTCCGATTCGCATGGGCGCGACGTTAGAACCTCCGATGGGCACCGAACGGTGCCCGGCCGATGCGGTAAGGACAGGGGATGGACCGGGATCTCCTCGCCGACTGCCAGACGCGGCTGGCGTTCGACCTGCTGGCCAACACCTGGAACGCCGTCGTCATCTACGCGCTGCGCCACGGGCCCAGGCGACCGGTCGAGCTGCGCAGGGTGATCGGCGGCATCAGCGGCAAGGTCCTCACCGAGACGCTGCGGCGGCTGGAGGACGACGGGCTCGTGCTCCGGCGCGCGTACACCGAGGCGCCGCCCCGCGTGGAGTACGAGCTGACCGCGCCCGGTCGCGGCCTGCTCGAACCGATCGAGGCGCTCGGCCGCTGGACCGAGGAGCACGCCGACGCCGTCGTGGCGGCCCAGGAGCGCGCCGCCGGCCGCCGGCAGGGAGACGGCTGAATCGGGCGCGGGGCGAGATCCCGTCGGCGAAGTAGCCTTGAGGCGTGCCGCATTCCACCGCGTTTCCGGCGTCCGGCTTCGCTTCGCCGGCGGCCTTGGGCGAGGCGCTGGACCGGCATGCGTACCTCGCCGACGAGGGGCTCGCCACGGCCTGCTTCCTGAGCCTGCGCATGAGCCGCCCGCTGTTCCTGGAGGGCGAGGCCGGGGTCGGCAAGACCGAACTCGCCAAGACGCTCGCCGCCGTGCTCGACGTTCCCCTCATCCGGCTCCAGTGCTACGAGGGACTGGACGCCGCGCAGGCGCTGTACGACTGGGACTTCCCGCGCCAGCTGCTGCACCTGCGCGCCGCCGAGGCCGCCGGCGTGACCGACGTGCAGCGGCTGGAGTCGGAGCTGTACGACCGGCGGTTCCTCGTCGCCCGGCCGCTGCTGCGGGCGCTGGAGACCTCCTCGGCGGAGCGCCCGAGCGTGCTCCTGGTCGACGAGATCGACCGCGCCGACGACGAGTTCGAGGCGTTCCTGCTGGAGGTGCTGAGCGACTTCACCATCTCGATCCCCGAGCTGGGCACCGTACGGGCCGAGCGCCCGCCCGTCGTCATCGTCACCTCCAACCGCACGCGGGAGGTGCACGACGCTCTGAAGCGCCGCTGCCTCTACCACTGGCTGGAGCATCCGGCGTTCGACCGCGAGGTCGCGATCATCCGGCGGCGGCTGCCGGAGGCGTCCGAACGGCTCGTCCGCCAGGTCGCCGGCGCGGCGGCCCGGCTCCGGGGCCTCGACCTGCTGAAGACGCCGGGGATCGCCGAGAGCCTCGACTGGACCGAGGCCCTGGTCGCGCTCGGCGCCCGGGAGCTCGATCCCGACACCGCGGCCGTGACGCTGGGCGCCGTGCTGAAGTACCGGGAGGACACCGAGCGCGTCGCCAAGGGCCTGGACGTGCTGCTCGACGGGTCCTGACCATGGACGTGCCGCGCGACCTCGTCGAGACGCTGACCGGCTTCGCCCGTACGCTGCGCGCCGCCGGAGTGAACGCCGACCCCGAGCGGCTCCAGGCGATGATCGGCGCGCTCGACCGCCTCGACGTGCGGAACCCGCGCGACGTGTACTGGGCCGGCCGGCTCACCCTGTGCGCGGACCCCGCGGACCTGCCGCGGTACGACCGCTGCTTCGCCGCGTACTTCTCCGGGGAGACCGCCTCCGTGCGCCGCGCGCCCCGGCGGCCGGTCCCGGTCGCCCGGCCCGCCGCCGGGTCCGAGGCGGCCGGGGCGGAGGGGGGCGGCGACCCGAGCGGAACGGCCGCGAGCGCGGCCGAGATCCTGCGCAGACGTGACGTCGCCCGGCTGAGCACGGCGGAGCGGGACGAGGTGCGGCGGCTCGTCGCCCTGCTCGACAACGTCTCGGCGCGCCGCCGGTCCCGGCGGTTCGCCCCCGCGAGCCGCGGACGCGTCGACGCCGCCCGTACGGTCCGGGCGATCCTGCGGCGCGGCGGGGAGATCTCCCGGCCGCACCACCGCGCGCACCGGACCCGTCCCCGCCGCGTGGTCCTCCTCATCGATGTCAGCGGGTCCATGAGCCCGTACGCCGACGTGCTGCTGCGGTTCGCGCACGCGGCCCTGCGCTGCGCCCCGCGCAGCACCGAGGTCTTCACGGTCGGCACGCGGCTGACCCGGGTCACCCGCGAACTGCGGCACCGCGAGCCCGACGCGGCGATGGCGGCGGTGTCGTCCGCGATCCCCGACTGGAGCGGCGGTACGCGGCTGGGCGAGGAGCTGAAGGAGTTCCTCGACTGGTTCGGGCAGCGGGGAATGGCACGGGGCGCGGTCGTCGTGGTCGCCTCGGACGGCTGGGAGCGCGGCGACGCCACGCTCCTGCGTGCGCAGATGGCGCGGCTGCGGCGGCTCGCCCACCGGGTCGTGTGGGCCAACCCGCACAAGGCCCGGCCCGGATACGAACCGCTCACGGCCGGGATGGCGGCGGCCCTGCCGCACGTCGACGACTTCGTGGCCGGCCACAGCCTGGCCGCGCTCGAAGAACTGGCGGGAGTGATCGGCGATGCGTGATGTCCTCGGCGAGATCGGCACCTGGTACGCGGCGGGGGAGACGTTCGGCCTTGCCACCGTGGTCGACACGTTCCGCAGCGCGCCACGGCCGCCGGGCGCCGCCATGGCGGTCTCGGCGGCGGGCGAGGCCGTGGGGAGCGTGTCCGGCGGCTGCGTCGAGGGCGCGGTGTACGAGGTGGCGCGGGAGGTCATGGACACGGGACGGCCGGTGGTGCGGCGGTACGGCGTCAGCGACGACGACGCCTTCGCCGTCGGTCTCACCTGCGGCGGCATCCTCGACGTGCTGGTCGAGCCGGTCGGCCCGGCGACCTACCCGGAGTTCGCGGACGTCGTGGCGTCCGTCGAACGCCACGAGCCGGTGGCGGTCGTCACGGTCGTCGCGGGCCCCCGGGAGATCGGCGCGCGGCGGGTCGTCTGGCCCGACCGCGCGGCGGGCTCGCTCGGACTCGAACGCCTGGACGCCGCCGTGGACGACGACGCCCGCGGGATGCTCGCCCAGGGCCGCACCGGCGTCCGGCGCTACGGACCGGACGGCGAGCGCCGTGGGGACGAACTGTCCGTCTTCGTGCACTCCTTCGCGCCGCCGCCGCGGATGCTGGTGTTCGGGGCGATCGACTTCGCGGCGGCGGTCGTGCGCGTCGGCAGGTTCCTCGGCTACCACGTGACCGTCTGCGACGCCCGGCCGGTCTTCGCGACCGCCAAGCGCTTCCCCGACGCGGACGAGGTGGTCGTGAAGTGGCCGCACCGGTTCCTGGCCGAGACGGAGGTGGACGAGCGCACGGCGATCTGCGTGCTCACCCACGACCCGAAGTTCGACGTTCCCCTGCTGGAGGTGGCGCTGCGCACCCCGGCGGGCTACATCGGCGCGATGGGCTCCCGGCGCACCCACGACGAGCGGCTGAAACGGCTCCGCGAGACCGGCGTGACCGAGGACGAGATCGCCCGGCTGCGCTCGCCCATCGGCCTGGACATCGGCGCCCGTACCCCGGAGGAGACCGCGATCTCGGTCGCGGCCGAGCTCATCGAGCTCCGCTGGGGCGGCACCGGACGCCCCCTCAGCGAGACGGAGGGCCGGATCCACGGGGAGTGATCTCCGGCGAAGGGGTTCAGGGGGGCTGCCACCACCGTCCAAGAGTCGACCTGACCCTACTGCGCGGGCGCGCGCCCGGCCGCAGACTCGGAAGAGCCCGGAGAAACCGAGGAAGAAGGCCGAACATCATGCAGAACGCCCGGAAGACCGTCGTACGCCGGCTCGTCGTGACGGCGCTCATCGGCGCGGCGGTGGCCGGGGGAACGGCGGCGGCCCCCCACTCCGCCGCCCACGGCGTGCTCCCGCCCGTCGCGGCCCACCGCTGACCGAGAGGGAAGGCACCGTGGTGCGGACCCCGGCGGGCCGTTCCGGACGCCACGGTCGTCCGCGTGACGTGGGCCACACGGGCGGATACCCTCCCGAGATGGGGATCAGGCACGCGGGCGCACCGGCCGGGTTGCTGCTGGCCGCCGGAGAGGGGCGGCGGCTCGGCACGCCGAAGGCGCTCGTCGAGATCGGCGGGGAGCGGCTCGTCGACCGTGGGGTCCGGATGCTCCACGAGGCGGGATGCACTCCGATCGTCGTCGTCACCGGCGCCGCCGCGATCGACGTGGCCGGCGCGGTGATCGTCCACAACCCGGACTGGCGCACGGGCATGGCCTCGTCGCTGCGCCTGGGGCTGTCGGCGCTGGCGGACGACTGCCCGGCCGTCGTCATCGCCCTGGTGGACCAGCCGCGGGTGACCGCGGAGGCGGTGCGCCGCCTCCGCGCGGCGTACGCCGCCGGGGCGCGGGTCGCGGTCGCCACCTACGCGGGCCTGCCGCGGAACCCCGTCCTCATCGCGCACGAGCACTTCGCGGAGGCGGCGGCCGGCGCCTCCGGCGACGCCGGCGCCCGCGCCTTCCTCCGCGCCCGTCCCGACCTGGTCGTCACCGTGCCCTGCGAGGACGTCGCCGCCGCCGACGACATCGACACCCCCGAGGACCTCAGGCGCCTCGGCCGGCCGTGAGGGCGCGCCGCGGCGGCCGGATCAAGATCTCCGACAGGCCAACCGGGGACGGGGCTCGCGCGTCATACTGACGCGCGGGGACGTGTACGGTCCGACAAGATCGCCGGGTCGGGGGCTCCGGCTGGAGAGGTGAGCAGCCCGCTATGACGTCTGCCTGGCCGGAGGAACCCGGCTACCACTGGGTGACGCACAATGACAGCGCCGCCTCCCACCTGCTCAAGGCCGAGAACGCCCTGGCCCGTACGCCTCCGGACACGGCGGCGGCCCAGGTCCACGCGACGCTCGCCCAGGCGGAGGCCACGCTGGTCGTCGTCCACACGCTCCGCGACATCATGGCCAAGATGCGCGAGCAGACCATGGCGATCGAGGATCTGCGGCAGTTCATGGGCGCCGGCGACCGCGGCGACGACCGGCTCGTCGACGACGGCGTGCCGCTGCCCCGGCCGGGCGCGGTGGTGGACCGGTAGGGCGGCCCACCACCCGCGATCAGCCGATCAGGTCGCTGACGTCCTCCCGGTCGATCGCGCCGCAGTCGACGGCGTGCCGCAGCCGGGCGGTCACCGCCGCGGCCGTTCCCGGCCCGTCGAAGGCGCCGTCGGCCTGTCCGGCGCGGTCGGCCCGCAGGCGCTCGACGGCGTCGTCGAGGCCGTTCAGCAGAGAGGCGTACACCGCGGCGTAGCGGCTCGGCAGCTGCGCGACGTGCAGGTCGCAGCCCTGTGGGAAGCCGTTCATCAGGGAGTAGCGCACGAGACCGGCGTGCAGCCGCCAGGCCTTGTACACGTCCTTGGTCCCGTCGCCGGCCGGAGCGATCTTCGTCGCCCCGTCGGACAGGCGGACGCCGGTGCCCGCGAGGGTCACCTGCATGACGTGGCGCGCGTGGTCGCAGACCGGGTGGTCCAGCCGCTGCTCCGACGGCGGCAGCCCGCACGCGGCCGTGTAGTCGTACACGCCGAGCTGTGCCGCGCCGAGGCGGTCCCCGGCGGCGGCCACGATCTCCGGGAGACGGGCGACCGACTGCGGGGTCTCGATCTGGACCTCCAGGCGCAGCAGCCCCTCCGGCAGGCCGATCTCCGCCTCGAAACGGGTGAGGAAGTCGGCGAAGATCCGCACGTGCTCGGGCGTCACGATCTTGGGGAAGGTCACCAGGAAGCCGCCCGGCAGGCGGCCGAGCCGCTCGGCCAGCCCGGTGAGGAAGCCGTCGAGGGTCCGCATCGCCCGGCGATGCCCGCCGTCCGCGAACGACTTCACCCGCAGCCCCCAGTAGTAGGGGAGGGAGCGCGCCTCGTACGCCTGGGCGACCGCCTCGACGGCCGCGGCGACGTGGCCGTCCTCCTCCGCGTCGTCGCGGACGCCGTACCCGTCCTCGAAGTCGATGCGCAGGTCCTCCACCGGCTCGCGGGCGAGCTTCGCGGCGACCCGCTCCCGCACGGTCTCGGCCAGAGTCGCGTCGATGCCGAAGGCGCCCGCCGCCGAGGCCCCGTCCGCGACGTGGGTCTCCAGCAGTCGCAGCGCTTCTTTGCCCAGGTCGGCGGGGGTGGTCGCGGTGAACCGGTCGGCCGGGACGTACAGGGTGTGCACCGGGCGGCGCTGGTCCGGCCGGCCGCGGTACCGGCGGTCGTGCTCCGCGCGCGCCTCCTCCACCCGGGCGCTCAGGTCGTCGACGGAGGACAGGGTCAGCTTCATGAATACCTTCCAGAGACACCGCGTCGGATGAGGAACGTTACCGATCCGGGCCCGCCCGCCGGCGGCGATCGCCGCTGACGGGCCCGGGCCGGTGCAACGCCTTCGGGAGATGTGATCGCCGCTCGCGCCGGTCGGTTCGCGCCGGCGCGAAGATCAGTCGCCGACGATCCCCCAGGAGCCGCCGAACTCCGCGCCCGGCTCGAGCGTGATCAGGTCCGTTCCGGTGACGAACGCGTTCGGCGGGCAGGTCATCGGCTCGGCTCCCACGCCCGCGCGGCGCATGTCCCCGGGCGCCGTGTCGGCGGTGAAGATCTCCAGCCACGGATGCGCCTCGTCGGCCCAGAGCGCGACCGCGCGGGTCCCGTCCTCCAGGCGCACCCACGCGCGCCCGTCCGCGTCCCGGCGCAGGCCCGTGAAGGGGTTGTCGATCTTGGAGTCCCCGAGCCGCCGCCCGTCCCGCAGGTCGTACGGGGTCCCGGCGACGTCCCGTGCGGCGGACTCGGGAACGGCGCGCTCGTCGACCTCCAGGTACCGGTCGGCGGTGACGGTCAGGGAGCACTCGTCGAGCGGGCGGCCCAGGGTGAGGTACGGGTGCGCGCCGTGCCCGTACGGCGCGGGCCGCGAGCCGGCGTTGCGGGCCGACAGGCGTACGGTCAGGCCGTCCTCGGCGTCGAGGGAGTACTCGACGGTCAGATCCAGCCGGAACGGATAGCCGGAGTGGCCGAGCAGCCGGTACGCGAGGAGCACCCGGTGCGGCTCGTGCTCGGCGGCCGTCCACGCGCCCTCCCGTACGAGGCCGTGGATGGCGTTGTCGAGCGCCCGCTCGTTGATCGGCAACTGGTACGCCTCGCCGCCGAACTCGTAGCGTCCGCGGTCGATCCGGTTCGGCCACGGCGCCAGCAGCTGCCCCGACGCGGCGGGCGGCTGCACGTCCGCGTCGTGCGAGAGGACGAGGGGCCGGCCGTCCCTCGACAGTGCCCGCAGCGAACCGCCCTGCTCGGTGACGACGGCGGCGTACGGGCCGGCGGCGATCTCGTACTGGTTCCCGGAAAGTGTCATGGGTCGATTGTGGCCACCGGTCCCCGGTCACGGCTCACCGGGAGCGGCGGTCCGCCCGTCCCGGTGCGGGCCGCTCAGCGCGAGGGCGGCGCGGCAGCCGGTCAGCAGGCCCCAGGCGACGTCGCTGCCGGAGGTGTGACCGACCTCGACGAGGCGGCGTGCGGCGGGTGCGAGGTCCTCCTGGCCGGCGATGCCGCGCAGTACGGCCGCGGCCTCCACGCTCGCCTGCCCTCGCGCGGCGCACTGCAGCAGGGTCGCCGCCAGGGCGGTCGTGCGCTCGCACGCGTACGCGGTGACGGCGGCGCCGATCCAGTCGGCCAGCCGTACGGCCCGGCTGCCGCCGGGGACCGCCCCGCCGAGCAGGCGCAGCGCGAGCAGGAGACCGGCCAGCGCGTCGTCGCCGCTGGGGGTGAGGCCCGGGCCGAGCCCGACGATCCGTTCCGCCGCGTCGACGGCGTGGGCGAGGTCCCCGGCCGCGCAGCTGTCGGCGAGGACGTCCGGCACGGGATGCCCGCTCAGCCCCCAGGGCCCGGTGAGGTCGCCGAGCGCGCGGGCCCCGTGCGCCAGCCGGGCGAGCGACAGCGGGCCGAGCACCGGGGTCGGGTCCCACCAGCGCCGGATCCGTACCCGGAGCCGGGCCGCGACCTCCACGCCGCCCTCACCGACGAACGCCACGTCCCCCTCCCGGACGCCGCGGAAAGGCTCCTGCCGCGCGGGGACGGCCAGGACCACGGCGTTCGGCGGTCGCACGGCGTCCGTGGTGACGAGCGCGACGACGATCGGCTCGGCGGGCCCGTCGACCCTCAGGTAGGTCGTCGCGGGGAACACCGCGACCGCGCGGGCGGCGCGCCGGGGACCGCCGAGCACGGCGCGGACGCCGAGGCTGGCGGCGCCCGGCAGGCTCAGGGCCGGGGCGGTGCGCGGGCCGCGTCGCCGCCCCGTGGTGGTGGACGCCCTCATCCGGACCTCCCGCGGCGCGATGGGTCGGACCGCCCCGCCGGCCCGCCGGACGCGGGTCGCTCAGGCCCGGTCGCGGCTCCGGCCGGGGTCGGTCACGGTCGTGAACGTAAACCGGTCCGGGCCATGGCCGTATGGAGAATCCTGACAAGGATGGTTGCCAGCGTTCGTATTTCTCGTCATCGTGTGATCGTTACTCGGGGGTCAACTTCGGCAGATTGGGCGGCTATGTCGTCTTCGTGCGGATCTCGTCCTCCGGCTCTGCGTTCCACCGGCTCCGGCACCCCGGCGTACGGACTGTCCGTCGAAGAGGTTCTGGGCCTGTCGGCACTGGCGGGCGCCCGGCTCGTCGCCGGCGCGGGCGGTCTCGACCGCGTCGTGCAGCGCCTCAACGTCATAGAAGTCCCCGACGTCCGCGGCTGGGTCAAGCCGAACGAACTCCTGCTGACCACCGGCTATCCGCTGCGGCACAGCCCCGAGAACCTCGGCCGGCTCGTCGCCGACCTCGACGCCTGCGACCTGACGGCCCTCGCCGTCAAACCCGGCCGCTACCTCGACCGCCTGCCGGACGAGATGCTCGAACAGGCCGACCGGCTCGACTTCCCGCTGATCCGGCTGCCCGAGGACGCCGGGTTCGACGACATCCTCAACCAGGTCCTCGCCCGCATCCTCGACCGCCAGGCCGCCGTCCTGGCGCGCGGCGAGGAGGTGCACCGCGCCCTCGTGCAGATCGTGCTGTGCGGCGGCGGCCTGCAGGAGGTGACGGACGAGGTCGCCGAGCTCCTGGGCGCCGCGGTGACCGTCCTCGACGGCGACGGCCGGCAGCTCGCGGCCTCCGGCGACGACGCGCTCCTCGCCCGGCTGCGGGACGCGCTCTCGGACCTCCCACCGGCCGACGAGCCCGAAGCGCCGGCCGGCGTCGATCACGCCCCACCGGCCGGCGCCCCCACGGCGTGGCCCGCCGGCGCCGCGCGGGGGGAGACCGCGCCCGTACCCGGCGGCCCGGTCACGGACGGCGACCCGGGGACCGGAGCCGGCGGGCCCATCATCGTGCCCGTCGTCGCAGGCGGGTTCACCCACGGGCGGATGGCGGTGCTCGGCGTCCCGGCGGCCGACGCCGGCATCCTCGAACGCGTGGCCACCATCGTCGCCCTCGTCCTCACCCGGCAGCACGCCGTGTCGGCGGTCGAGAGCAAGTACCGGGCCTACTTCCTGCGCGACGTGCTCACCGGCCGGTCCGGAGCGGACGAGCGCGTGATCGCCCACAGCGCGAGCTTCGGCTGGGACCTCGGCCGCCCCGCCAGCGTGGTCATCGCCGAACTCGACCACGGACCGGCACGCGGGCCGGAGGAGCGCGTCCTCCAGGACCGCCTGGTGGCCGCCTGGACCTCGGCGGTCCGGCGCCGGGACCGCAAGGGCGCGGTGGCCGGCTTCTCGGGCGTGGTCGCCGCGGTCGTCGCCGCCGACGCCTGCGACGCGCCGGCGCTGGCCAAGGACGCCGCCGCCGTCTTCGCCGACCAGGACCGGACCTTCTCCACCGGCGTGAGCCGCGTGGCCCAGCAGCCCTCCGGGCTGCCGTCCGCGTACGACCAGGCGCTACGGGCGGTACGCGTCGGGCGTCAGATGAACGGCGACGGGGCCGTCGTCCACTTCGACGAACTCGGCGTCTTCCGGCTGCTCAGCCTGGTCGAGGACACCGCCGAGCTGCACGCCTTCGTCCAGGAGACCCTCGGCGAGCTCGCCGGCGACCAGGACTCCGAGGCCGTCGACCTGCGGCGCACCCTCCAGGTGCTGCTGGAGACCAACCTCAACGTCGCCGAGACCGCCCGCCGGCTGCACTTCCACTACAACACGCTCCGTTACCGCATCGGTAAGCTGGAGCGCCTGCTGGGCCCGTTCACCGACGACGCCCATCTGCGCCTCAACCTGACCCTCGCGCTGCACGTCCTGCGGATGCGGGGGATCTGAGGCCCGACCGCCCGCACACGGGCCGGGCAGGCGTTCGGCTCCACAGCGCGGGCGGGCCGGTGCGCCACGCCCGCGGTGACCCCCCGGGAGGACTGATGGCGATCGGCTGGAAACTGCACGGCGACGGGCGCACCCCCGCGCCCGGCGAGGTCGTCGGACCGGACGAGCGCCTGACCTGGGGCCGCACCGTCGGCATCGGCGCCCAGCACGTGGTCGCCATGTTCGGCGCCACGTTCGTGTTCCCGGTCGTGATGGGACTCGACCCGAACCTGGCGATCCTGATGTCCGGGATCGCGACCATCCTGTTCCTGCTCGTCTCCGCCGGGAAGGTGCCGAGTTACCTCGGGAGCAGCGCGTCCTTCGTCGGTGCCGTCGCGTCCATCCGCGCGGCCGGCGGCGGCACCGCCCAGGTGACCGGCGCGATCCTCGTCGCCGGCGCGGTCCTGGCCGTCGTCGGCGTGGTCATCCACGTCCTGGGCGCGCAGGTCATCCACCGGATCTTCCCGCCGGTGGTCACCGGCGCGGTGGTCATGCTGATCGGCTTCAACCTCGCGCCCGTCGTCGCCGACACCTACTGGCCGCAGGACCAGTGGGTCGCGCTCGCCACCCTGGGCGTCGTCGTCCTGTGCGCCGTGGTCCTGCGCGGGTTCTGGTCGCGGATCGCGGTCCTCATCGGCCTGGTCTTCGGCTTCCTGCTGTCGTGGATCCTGGACAGGACGGCCGGCCGGATCACCGCCCCCGACGGCACCGGCAAGGTCACCTCCCACTTCCGCGTGAACCTGAGCGGCGTGAAGGGGGCGGACTGGTTCGGCCTCCCGCACTTCCACGCCCCGGACTTCAAGACCTCGGCCATCCTCGTGGCGCTGCCCCCGGTGATCGCGCTGATCGCGGAGAACACCGGCCACGTCAAGGCCGTCGCCGCGATGACCGGCGCCGACCTCGACCCGTACCTCGGCCGCGCCATCGCCGCCGACGGCGCCACCACCGTGCTCGCCACCGCGGTCGGCGGCGCCCCGACCACGACGTACGCCGAGAACATCGGCGTCATGGCCGCCACGCGGATCTACTCGACCGCCGCCTACTACGTCGCCGCGATCGTCGCGATCCTCGTCGGCCTGTGCCCGAAGTTCGGCGCGCTGGTGGCCGCCACCCCCGGCGGCGTCCTCGGCGGCATCACCGTCGTGCTGTACGGCATGATCGGCCTGCTCGGCGCCAAGATCTGGATCGAGAACCGCGTCGACTTCGGCGACCCGGTCAACCTCGTGCCCGTCGCGGCCGGACTCATCCTGGCCATCGGCAACGTCACCCTGAAGATCACCGGGGACTTCCCGCTGCAGGGCATCGCCCTCGGTACCGTCGCCGTGCTGCTGGGTTACCACGTCCTGAACGCCGTCCAGCGCACCCCGCGCGACACCGGCGCGGGCATCATCGCCCCCGGCGAGCGCGACGCCGTCCCCGGCGCCCCGGAGCGCCGCCCCGGGACCGGCGGAGACGCACGATGACCCGGTAGAGGCTCGGGGCGGCCGGCGACGCGCCGGAGGGCATGAGACGCCCGCGCGGCCCCGAGCCGCCCGCCCCCGCCCGGTTCGACGCCGACCGCCGCCGAACGGCGGGTTCCCCGCTCGGTAGATTCGGGCGGGTCAGGGTCGTCCGGGGATCGGAGCAGGCGAGATGTCGGTCATCGACAAGGTGGCGTGGGTCAGGGTCGAGGACGGCAGGGTCCTCAGCACGCGTTCGCGTGGCAAGGACGCCTACTACTTCCCCGGTGGGAAGCGCGAGGCCGGGGAGAGCGACGCGCAGACCCTGGCCCGCGAGGTGCGGGAAGAACTCACCGTCCTGATCGTGCCCGAGACGGTGGCGCACCTGGGCACGTACGAGGCGCAGGCGCACGGCCACCCGGACGGCATGACGGTGCGGATGACCTGCTACACCGGCGACTACCGCGGCACCCTCGCGCCCAGCAGCGAGATCGAGGAGGTCGTCTGGCTCTCCTACGCCGACCGCGACCGGGTGTCCCCGGTCGATCAGCTCATCTTCGACGACCTGCGAGCGTCCGGCCACCTCCGCTGAGCGGCCGCGACGCCGCGTCGGCCATCTGCGCTGAGCGGTTGCGGCGCCGCGCCGGCCGACCGGTCGCCGGCGGTCGCCGACTGCCGGAGGACGCGGCGACCGCCCACGATCAGTGAGCGGTGAGCTCCCACAGGCCCTTGGCCGCCGTGGTGAGGCCGCCGGCGAGCGCGAGCAGCAGCACGAGCCGGCGCGCCCGTGCCTCCGGTATCCGGTCCGCGAGCGCCTTCCCGGCGACGGCGCCGCCCGCGATGCCGGCCGCGACCAGCAGCCAGACCGGGGAGGTGAGCCGAGGGGCGCCCTTGACCAGGAGGGACAGGGCGTTGACGGTGACGCCGTAGAACTGGGCGTTCGGCACGAACTCGCGCACCGGCCAGTCGGCGTTGACCGCGTACAGCGACATCGCGGGTCCGCCGACACCGGCCGCGGAGTTCATGAAGCCGCTGGCGGCCCCGGCGGCCAGCGCCCCGGAGGATCCGCGCAGGGCGGACAGCCGGGCGCCGTACGCCACGAGCAGCACCGCCGCGCTCACCAGCGCGCCCATCCCGGCGAGCAGCACGTCCTGCGGAAGGCGGGCGGCCACCCACGCCCCGGCGGGAACGGCGCACGCGGCCGCGGCGACCAGCGGCACCATGGCCCGCAGCCGCACCCGCCGCCATCCGTCGGCCAGGCCGATCAGGCTGATGGCGCCGGACGCCGCGTTCGACAGGAGGACCCCCTGCGCGGGGCCGAGGAGCAGCACGAGCGCGGGCGCCGCGACCAGTGCGAAGCCGATGCCCGCGAGCCGCTGCACGGACGCGCCCGCCAGGACGATCCCGCCCAGGACCAGTTCGGCCGTCCAGCCACCGCTCATGCCGCGTCCTCGCTCCTCAGCGGCCGAGGTGCTTCTCGAACCAGTGGTCGGCGTACGGGCCGTGGTTGTACGGCTCGATCTCCCGGTATCCGGCGGCGGCGTACAGGGCGCGGGCCTCGACCAGGTCGCGGCGGGTGTCGAGGCGCATCGTGCGCGCGCCGAGCCGGACGGCCGCGTCCTCCGCCGCCTCCAGCAGAGCGCGGCCGCCGCCGGTACGCCGCGCCGCCGGGAGGACGTACAGCCGGGTCAGCTCCGCGACGTCCGGGGCGATCAGCCGCAGGCCCACGCAGCCCGACGGCACCCCCTCGTACCGCCCCACCAGGAAACAGGCCAGATCGTCGCTGGGGTCCTCGGCCATCGCGGCGTCGACCTCGGCCTCGGTGGCCGGCCTGCCGTAATAGCGCGAGGCGACGTCCGTGAAGTAGGTCCGCAACAGCCCCGCCGTCCCGACCGGTTCGGGCCCGATCACCCAGGTCGCTCCAATGATCACCCGGCAACCGTACTGAGCCGTTGAGGAGACGCGAACCGATTATCGAGCCAGGACGATTTCACTGGCGTCCGCTGCCGCCTATCGGCAGTGACCGCAGTGATCATCGGAGCGCCGGCCACCGCGGGGTCGACCGGGACGAGGCACGTCAAGCCGAACGGCGGCAGACTTCACGACGTCGCGTCGGCTCCCCGGAACATGTCGTCTTCGCGTGGCAGCAGCCAGTCGTACTGTTCGGCGACCAGGCGGGTGCACTCGACGAAGGCTCTGACCTGAGGCGTGTTCTCGACGGCAGGTGCGATCATCATGGCCCAGCTGAACACCGGCACAGGCTCGACGAGCGGGCGGAACACCACGTCGGCAGGCGGTTCGTTCCAGCGCGTCGTCGGTGTGACGCAGAGCCTCTCGCGCAGCACGTCCGCCGCGCCGTGCGGGCCGTAAGTGACGCCCGGCCACCTGCGCACTCGGATGCCCGCCTGCCGGCAGAACTGCGCGACGAACTCGACCCACTCGACGGCCACCTCTTCGGTGGGCAGCAACAGCTCAAAGTCGGCCAGCCGCGCCACCGGCACGACCTCCAGATCCGCGAGCGGATGGTCGGCGGCCATGCCCAGAATGATCGTCTCGCGCCGGATCACCTCGGCCCGAATCTCGATCGGACAGTGGGTGGCCAGCCCGAGCAGCACGTCGAGGCGGCCCTCCTGCAGGGCCACCAGGCCGTGGGTGACGCCCTCCTCGATCTGCAACACCGGTATCCGCGGGTGCAGTTGCCGGAAGTGGCGCAGCAGGACCGCCCCGGTCTGCAGGCCGCTGGAGGAGATGTCGACCCGCAGCGAGCGCTGATACCCGTCGTCGCCGGCCCGCTGGGCGGCCTTGAGCGCGTCCTCGGCCGCGGCGATCGACTGCCGCGCGGGGCCGAGCATCGCCTGACCCGCGGAGGTCAGCCGCACGCTGCGGGTGGTGCGCTCGAACAGCTTGACGCCGAGCTGGTGTTCGAGTTGCTGGATGATGCGGCTCAGCGCCTGCTGCGAGACATAAAGCCGCCGGGCGGCCCCGGAGAAACTCAGGTCCTCCGCCACGGCGACGAAATACCGGAGATGCTTGAGTTCCGGTCCCATGTCAACTGGCAACTTTACCCACCAGGCATGATCGGTGCCACCGACCTTCCCGACGGCCACGGCCAGGGCACACCCGCAGTCGCATCGACCCGGAAGCCGGCGCAGGTCACGGGAGCCGCCGAGTGGACGAGGCCTTCGTCGCGCGGCCGGGGGCGGGCTTATTTCACGGAGGTGCTCAGGAGGGGGTCTACGCCGTCGCCGCCTGCTCTTGTTCTTCGGCGACCGCCTCGGGGGCGTCCATCCGGCCGAGGAGGGTGACGACCGCGCCGAGCAGTGTGATGACGGTACCGACGATGGCGCCGACGTGCAGGGCGGGGATGTAGTCGTCCGGGTCGGTCCTGCCGTCGAGCGAGGCGCTCACGCCGGTGGCCACCAGGGCGAGGCCGAGCCCACCGCCGACCTGGAGGGAGGTCTGCTGGATGCCGGCCGCCAGACCCTGCCGTGAGATGCCGACCCCGGTCACACCGCCGATGGCGTAGGTCGGGTAGGCGTTGCCCACGCCGAGACCCAGGCAGATGATCGATGAAGGCAGCAGCACGGTGGCGTAGCCGGTGTCGACGTCGACAAGGGCCAGCATGAGGAATCCGACGGCGACCAGGAACAGGCCGGCGAGGCTGCCGGTGATGCGCATGCCGTAGCGGCGGATGAGGGCCGGCGCCATGTAGCGGGATACGAGGGCGGACACCACTGCCGCCGGCAGCAGCGCCAGACCGGTCTTCAGCGGCGAGTAGTGCAGAACCTCCTGCGTGTAGAGGGTGACCACGTAGGAGTAGCCGAACGGGGCGGCCAGCACGGCCAGCGATGAGATGTCGGCGTTGCGGAGGGTCGGCATCCGGAAGATTCCCAGAGGCAGGAGGGGATCGGGGTGCTTGGCCTCGTTGACGACGAACGCGATCAGCAGGACCACGGCGGCGACCGCGGAGGCGATGACCAGAGGCACCGGGACGGTGGGGTCGGCGATCTGCGTGACGGCGAACGCGATGAGCAGTAGACCGGCGGTGCCGAGCACGCCGCCGAGCAGATCGTAGCTGCGCGAGCGGTCAATGGTCTCGGTGCTGCGGGGGATGACGCGGACCGCGATGATCAGTGTGGCGGCCACGATCGGGACCTTCACGAAGAAGATCCATCGCCAGTTGAGCAGGTCGGTGAGGACGCCGCCGAGGATCAGTCCGGCGGAGAACCCGGAGGCGGCGGCCGCGGAGAAGACACCGAAGGCGCGGTTGCGCTCAGGGCCCTCGGCGAACGTGCCGGCGATGATCGCGACGCTGGAGGGCACGGTGAGAGCGGCGCCGATGCCCTGGATGGCGCGGGCGAGGATGACCACGACCGCGTTCGGCGAGAGCCCGGCGACCAGTGACATGACGCCGAAGACGGTCAGGCCGAAGAGGAAGACGCGGCGGGCGCCCAGCAGGTCGGCGGCGCGGCCACCGAAGAGAAGGAAGCCGGCGTAGGTGAGGACGTAGGCGTTGACGGTCCACTGCACGCCGGACGTGGACAAGTCGAGGCTTCTGCGAATGTCGGGGAGCGCGACCTGAGTGATGGACAGATCCAGAGCGTCGAGCAGGATCGCCGTGGACACCACGAGCAGGACCAACGAGGAGTGCCGGCCGGCTCGCTTCTCGGAAGGGACGCCCCTGACACCGCCGCCGGCCGAGGCCGTGCCCTGACTCATGACAGTTCCTCGTTCACGATATTCCCTCGGTTCCGATTGTCATCAATTGAATGTCGGTTGCTGGAGAAGGTATAGGCAGAAGTGCATGGTGGGGGTGGCGCCCGTGCGGCCAAGGTGAAATGGGGGCTCCTACGCTAGCGGCCTGATCGGCCGTGCACACCACCCACATGACACGGTTTCGGTGTGAATTAACACGGGATCATTGTTATTCGCGGGCACGGCGACGGGAGCGCGGCCGGCCGGCGGGAGCACGGCGCCCCGACCGTAGCGACTTGAGAGTCGCGCTCAGGTCGAGCGCCGAACCGAGCGGGATCGTCGACGCCTGTTAGGTCTTGACCGAGGCTTCATCTCAACAAGCGGTGGGCGTCGACCCACAATTAAGTTGGATCAATCTCCTCCGCGGATATCCGCTCGGGGTGACGGCCTCTGAGTAACCTGACCCGGGAAGTTCGTCAGTCGATTGGCGTGAGGCGACGGTGGAAATGCCGTGGTCGTGTCGCCGTCTATCGCGAACAAGGGGACCTGACAATGGCAGAGACCAGTGATGGCCGGGTCTGGCTGATCACCGGCACGTCCAGTGGCCTGGGGAGGGCGCTCGCCGAGGCGGTGGTGGCCCGGGGCGACCGCCTTGTGGCGGCGGTGCGGCGGCCGGAGACCAACGATGACCTGGTGGCCGAGGCGCCAGACCGGGTCAAGGTGGTCAGGACGGACGTGACCTCGACGAAGGACGTGCACGAGGTCGTCGAGGCCGCCGCGCAGGGGTTCGGCCGCATCGACGCCGTGGTCAACAACGCGGGCTTCGGCCTGCTCGGCGGCGTTGAGGAGGCCACCGAGGACCAGATCAGGTCGCAGCTCGAGGTGAACACCTTTGGCGTCTTCAACGTGACCCGCGCCGTGCTCCCGGTGCTGAGGGCCCAGCGCTCCGGGCACATCTTCATGATCTCCTCGGTCGCCGGCCAGTTCGGCGCGCCTGGCCTTGCCTGGTACGACGCGAGCAAGTTCGCCTTGGAGGGCTTCTCCGAGGCGCTGGCCGCGGAGGTGCGGCCGATCGGCGCCAAGGTAACGATCATCGAACCGGGTAACTTTCGTACCAAGTGGGCGGGTGACTCGATGGTGATGGCCGCGGCGCGGATCGGGGACTACGCGCCGTCCATCGACCCGGTTCGCGCGTTGTTCTCCGGGCTCAACGGCAACCAGCCCGGCGACCCGGCGAAGGCCGCCCAGACCATCATCCGAATGCTCGATGAGCCCGAGCCGCCGCTGCGGCTGGTGCTCGGCGGCGACGCTCTCGAGCTGATCCGCCAGAAGCTGGCCCGGCAGACGGCGGAGCTGGACAAGTGGGAGTCGGTCACCTTCTCCACCGACTTCGACAAGGCCTGACACGGCGAGGCGTCCGGTCTGACATGACGGCGGCCGGCGCGAGAGTGCCCGGTGTGGCATGACGGCGCGGGAGCGGTATCACCGGCGCCCACTGCCGCCTATCGGCAGTGGCCGCCAGTGATCATCGAGGGGCGGTACGGTACGACTCGGGTCGCGACTGGCGCTGAGGTGGAGCACCACCGGGGAGCGGCCCGCACACATGTTGGTCGTGCGCCTGGGCCGAGTCACTTCGACCGTTCAGGAGCAGCCCATGACCCAGCCGCAGACCGCCCGTCTCATGGACGGCACCGGCCCGGCCCGCCGCATCGTCGAGCGCAGCGCCGCCAGGGCCGCGTGGATCACCCGGGAGGCCGGCACGCCGCCGTGCCTGGCGACCGTGCTGGTCGGCGACGACCCCGCGTCCGTGACGTACGTCCGCATGAAGCGCGCCCGGTGCGAGAAGGCCGGCATCGCCTCGCGGCACGTGGGACTGCCGGCCACGACCACCACGGCCGAACTGGTCGACGCCGTCACCGCCCTTTCGCAGGACCCCGGGGTGCACGGCATCCTGCTGCAGCACCCGGCCGGGCCGCACATCGACGAGCGCGCCGCGTTCGAGGCCATCGCGCCGCACAAGGACGTCGACGGTCTCACCCTGCAGTCGTTCGGCGCGATGAGCTTCGGGCTGCCGGGCTTCGCGTCCTGCACCCCCGGCGGCATCATGCGGCTGCTGGAGGAGTACGGCGTCGACCTGGCCGGCCGGCACGCCGTGGTGGTCGGCCGCAGCGCCATCCTCGGCAGGCCGGTCGGGATGATGCTGCTGGCCGGGGACGCCACGGTCACGTACTGCCACTCGCGCACCGCCGGCCTGGCCTCGATCGTGCGGCAGGCCGACATCCTGGTCGCCGCCGTCGGCCGGCCGCGGTTCATCCGGGGCGAGGACGTCAAGCCCGGAGCCGTCGTGATCGACGCCGGGTCCAACCCCGGCAACGTCGGGGACGTGGACTTCGAGACCGCCCGGACCCGCGCGGGCCTCATCACCCCCGTGCCCGGCGGCGTCGGCCCCATGACGATCGCCGTCCTGCTCGAGCAGACCGTTGACGCGGCGGCCCGCCAACTCGGCGTGGACCTCGGTGAAGAGACGGGGTGAGCGCACGCCTGCGGCTCTGAGGCCGGTCGTCGTGGTGTTGCCGTCCGTTATGCGTAGGTTGTTGAATCTTGGGGGATCGCGCGACTCCCGGTGGTCAACATCCGCACGGCGGCGCTTATCCTCGATCGACACTCGAACACAGGGGGAGACGTGCCTGACCTGTCGACCTTCGCGGACACGGCCGTATCACCGGCCGAGCTCCGCGGCTTCCTGCACGGTCTGCCGCCGGTGGACCAGGTGGGAGCGGAGGAGCGGGCCGCGCGGTTGGCGACCCGTTCGATCAAGAAGTCGGCGAAGGCGTACGCGATCGACCTGGCGATCTCGATGGTCGATCTGACGACGCTCGAGGGCGCGGACACCCCCGGCAAGGTGCGGGCCCTGTGCGCGAAGGCGGCCCATCCGGACCCGGCCGACGCGAGCGCGCCGAAGGTCGCGGCGGTCTGCGTCTACTCCGATCTCGTCGGCGAGGCGGTGCGCGCCCTGGACGGCACGGGGATCGGGGTCGCGAGCGTCGCGACCGCGTTCCCGTCGGGGCGGGCGCCGCTCGACGCCAAGCTCGCCGACACCCGCCGGGCGATCGACGACGGCGCCTCCGAGATCGACATGGTGATCGACCGCGGCGCGTTCCTCGCCGGCGATTACCGCAAGGTGTCCGACGAGATCGTCGCGGTCAAGGCCGAGTGCGGCGACGCGCACCTGAAGGTCATCCTGGAGACCGGCGAACTGGCCACCTACGACAACGTACGGCGCGCGTCGTGGCTGGCGATGCTGGCCGGCGCCGACTTCATCAAGACGAGCACGGGCAAGGTGAGCCCGGCCGCCACCCTGCCGGTCACCCTGGTCATGCTGGAGGCCGTGCGCGACTTCCGCGCGGCGACCGGCCGCCAGGTGGGCGTCAAGCCGGCGGGCGGCATCCGTACGACCAAGGACGCCGTGAAGTACCTCGTGCTCGTGAACGAGACGGCCGGGCCGGACTGGCTCACGCCCGACTGGTTCCGGCTCGGCGCGTCCAGCCTCCTCAACGACCTGCTGATGCAGCGCCGCAAGCTCACGACCGGCGTGTACGGCGGTCCCGACTACTTCACCCTGGACTGATCGGATGAGTTTCGAGTACGCCCCCGCGCCGGAGTCACGGGACATCGTCGACCTCAAGCCGTCGTACGGCCTGTTCGTCGACGGGGAGTTCGTCGAGGCGAAGAACACCTTCAAGACGATCAACCCGGCCACCGAGGAGACTCTGGCGGAGGTCGCCGAGGCCGGCGCCGACGACGTCGACCGCGCCGTCGCGGCGGCCCGCCGCGCGTACGACACGGTCTGGGGCCCGATGCCGGGCGCCGAGCGGGCGAAGTACCTCTTCCGGATCGCGCGGCTGATCCAGGAGCGGTCCCGCGAGCTGGCGGTCCTGGAGTCCATCGACAACGGCAAGCCGATCCGCGAGTCACGGGACGTCGACCTGCCGCTGGTCGCCGCGCACTTCTTCTACTACGCGGGCTGGGCCGACAAGCTCCCGTACGCCGGGTTCGGCCCCGACCCGAGGCCGGTGGGCGTCGCCGGGCAGGTCATCCCCTGGAACTTCCCGCTGCTCATGCTCGCGTGGAAGATCGCGCCGGCGCTGGCCTGCGGCAACACGGTCGTCCTGAAACCGGCCGAGACGACGCCGCTGACGGCGCTGGCGTTCGCCGAGATCTGCGCGCAGGCGGAGCTGCCGCCCGGCGTCGTGAACATCCTCACCGGGGCGGGCGAGACGGGCCGCGCGCTGGTCGAGCACCGCGGCATCGACAAGGTCGCCTTCACCGGCTCCACCGACGTCGGCCGGCAGATCGCCCGCTCCGTCGCCGGCACGGACAAGAGGCTCACGCTGGAGCTGGGCGGCAAGGCCGCGAACATCGTCTTCGACGACGCGCCCCTCGACCAGGCCGTCGAGGGCATCGTCAACGGGATCTTCTTCAACCAGGGCCACGTGTGCTGCGCCGGATCGCGGCTGCTCGTGCAGGAGCCGGTCGCCGACGAACTGCTCGACCGGCTGAAGGCGCGCATGGCGACGCTGCGGGTCGGCGACCCCCTGGACAAGAACACCGACGTCGGCGCGATCAACTCGGCCGCCCAGCTCGCGAAGATCCGCGAGCTGTCCGACAGCGGTGAGGCGGAGGGCGCGACCCGCTGGTCCCCGGCCTGCGAACTGCCCGAGCGCGGGTTCTGGTTCGCGCCGACCGTGTTCACCGGGGTCGCGGCCTCACACCGGATCGCCCGCGAGGAGATCTTCGGGCCGGTTCTGTCGGTGCTGACGTTCCGCACCCCGGCCGAGGCGGTCGAGAAGGCCAACAACACCCCGTACGGCCTGTCGGCGGGCATCTGGACCGACAAGGGGTCGCGGATCCTGTGGATGGCCGAGCGGCTCCGGGCCGGGGTCGTCTGGGCGAACACCTTCAACAAGTTCGATCCCGCCTCGCCCTTCGGCGGGTACAAGGAGTCCGGTTTCGGGCGCGAGGGCGGACGGCACGGACTGGAGGCGTACCTGCGGTGAGCGAGCGGTTGAGTGTTCGCAAGACCTACAAGCTGTTCATCGGGGGAGCGTTCCCCCGGTCGGAGTCCGGCAGGACCGTCATCGTGAACGACGCCAAGGGCAGGTTCCTCGCCAACGCCGCGCGGGCCTCGCGCAAGGACGTACGGGACGCGGTCGTGGCCGCGCGCAAGGCGCAGGCCGGCTGGGCGGCGCGGACCGGCTACAACCGCGGCCAGATCCTCTACCGCGTCGCGGAGATGCTGGAGGGGCGGCGCGGCCAGTTCGTCGAGGAGCTGCGCGGCGCCGGCCTCGGCAAGACGGCCGCCGCCACGGAGGTGGACGCGGCGATCGACCGGTGGGTCTGGTACGCCGGGTGGGCCGACAAGATCGCCCAGGTGACGGGGGCGGCCAACGCCGTCTCCGGCCCGTTCTTCAACTTCTCCACGCCCGAGCCCACCGGCGTCGTCGGGGTGATCGCCCCCGACTCGCCGCTGCTCGGGCTGGTCTCGGTGCTCGCCCCGGTCGTCGTGACCGGCAACACCGCGGTCGTCGTCGCCTCGGAGCCCGCGCCGCTCCCGGCGATCACCCTGGCCGAGGTGCTCGCCACCTCCGACGTGCCCGGCGGCGTGATCAACCTGCTGACCGGCCACCGCGCCGAGCTGGCCCCCTGGCTGGCCTCGCACCAGGACGTCAACGCGATCGATCTGACCGGCGCGCCCGGCGACCTGGCGGTGGACTGCGAGCGGGCGGCGGCGGACAACCTCAAGCGGGTCCACCGCCCCGGCGACGCCGACTGGTCCGCCGATCCCGGCACCGCGCGGATGACCGCGTTCCTGGAGACGAAGACCGTCTGGCATCCGGTCGGCGTCTGAACACGCCCCCCGTCTGAACGCGCCGCCCGTCTCGGCGGGCCGTCGTCGTCCCGGCGGGCCGTCGTCTCAGGGCGCGGGCTCGCCTGGGCACGCCGGGATCAGTTGTCGCGCCAGCGGTCGCGGGGGGACGGGTCCGGAAGCTCGTCCTCGTCGTCGGCCGCGGCGGCGATGGTCTCCCAGAAGGCGGCGTGCGCCTGCTCGTGGAGGATGCCGAGGGAGAGCGTGTGGTCGCAGGACCGCCCCGGCCCGTCGGCGTCCAGTGCCGCGCGGCGCCGGCGGTACCGCTCGACCTTCTCCCGGTGCCGCTCGGCCTGGCTGCGGGCGAGTCGCAGGAGATCCTCCGGCTCACCGAGGTCGGCGAACGCCAGCCTGAGCTGCGCGGGGTCGCGGTTGTCGGCCGGGGGCGCCTCGGGCGCGGCCAGCCACGCGCGCAGCGCCCGTTCGCCCTCGGGGGTGAGGTGGAAGAAGCGCCGCCGTCTGCCGCCCTCCTCGGCCTCCTCGCGCAGCAGGCCCAGCTCCGCGAGCCGGGGCGGATCCCGGTAGAGCTGGGCGTGGGGGATCGGCCAGAAGAACCCGACGCTCTCCTCGACCCGCGCCTTCAGCTCGTACGGGGTCATGGGGCCGTGCCGGGCGATCAGGCCGAGCACCACGTAGGCCGACATGCTCAACTCCACCCGCGCCTCCTGGCGGCCGTCGTCCGCGAGACCGTCTCGTCGTCTCTCCCCCATACCCCGGCCCATCGCGCTACTCGAAATATTGCGGGGGGAGATGGTCACGTACCGCGGCCGGAGTGAACCCCTGCTTCTTGATCGAGCGGAGCATCCGCTTGAAATCGGCGGTCATGTTGGGGTTGAAGTGCACCAGGATGATGTCGCCCCGGTGCAGCTTGCCGGCCACCTGGTAGGCGATGCTCCCGTTGCTGACCACCTCGCGCCAGAAGAAGATGGCCTTCATCCCGCAGTCCCGTGCGGCCCGCAGCGTGTCGTGGTCGGTCGAGCCGTACGGCGCGCGGAACAGCGTCGGGCGCGCGCCGTACTGCTTGGTATAGATGTCGGCCGAGTCGCAGATCTCCTGCTTCTGCCGCTTGTACGACAGATTGGGCATGTACGGGTGCGTCATCGTGTGGTCCTCGATGAGCGCGCCCGCCTGCTGGAGTTCGCGGAAGTATCCGTAGTCCTTCTTGACCGCCATGTTCGCCAGGAACAGCGTCACGGGGATCCGCTCGTCGCGGATCAGCCGGACGAAGTCGGCGTCCTTCTCCCAGCCGTCGTCGATGGTGATGAAGACGATCTTGTCCTGGGTCGGGATGCGGCTGATGACCGGGGGCAGTCCGTCGCGCGATCGGGGGATCGGCGAGGGGGAGGTCGCGGTGGGCGATCCGCTCGGCGTCGCCGATGCCGAAGGCGACGCGGAGGGGGACAGGGGAGCCGGAGAGGACGGCGGCCCGTTACCCGGAGTCTGGCTCGGTGCGCCGTCACCCGCACCTCGTGAGGCGACCGGCGCGGCCGCCCTGGTGCGGGTGGCGCCGTGTTGGCAGCCCGCCAGGGCGCCCGCGGTGAGCACGGCGAGGGCGGCCGCGGTCAGAGTACGCAGTTGTGGCATCGGATGTTCCTCTGGAACGGCGATACGTCGGTTACCAGGCTGTCCCGATTTGAGGGGGTACCAACCTGTTCATGCCGGGGCGTGGACGTGGGATGGCTCACCCCGCCGCCTCTCCGCCCAGCGAACGGGGCAGGTAGTTCTGCAGCGCCGCGGGCCGCAGTCCCGCCTGCCGGATCCAGGTGAGCAGGCGCTGGAAGTCGCCGGCGAGGCCGGGGCGGAAGTGCATCAGGATGATGTCGCCGGCCCGCAGGTCCGAGCCGCCGTCCATGCGGGCCAGCTTCCCGGACAGACCGTTGTAGAACTCCACGGACCAGATGACGACCGACTTCATCCCGCAGTCACGGGCCGCCGTCCGGGTGACCTGGTCGTACGATCCGCCGGGCGGCCGGAAGATCTGCGGCCGCCGCCCGTACTGCCGGGCGTCGATGTCGGCCGAGTCGCAGATCTGCCGGTGCTGCGCCTCCGAGGAGAGCCGCCGCATGTCGTTGTACGGCGCGGCGTGGTCCATGGTGTGGTCCTGGATCGCCGCGCCGGCGTGCTGCAGCGCCCAGAAGTACTCGTAGCCGGTGCGGGCCGCCTGGTCGGTGAGGAAGACCATGACCGGCACTCGCTGGGTCCGGACCTCCTCGACGAAGCGGGTGTCGTGCTCCCAGCCGTCGTCGATGGTGATGAAGACGACCTTGTCGTTCGTCTTGATCCGGTCGACCACCGGCGGCAGGCCGTCGCCGCGCCGCTCGTACGCCACCTGCCAGGTGCCGGGCTTCGGCGCGGGCCAGCGCGGCGGCGCCATGACCTGCGCCATCGCGGGCGGACCCGCGGGCTGCGAGGGAGAGCCCTCGACCCGTCCCCGGACGTCGGGCCACACGCCGGAGGCCACTCCGATCGCCGCCGCCAGCACGCACGAGGCGATCAACCGCATTTCACGCATCCATCCCAGCTTCCCCTCAGTGGATCTTAAGTATCCGCATAGGGGTTGATGCCCGAAAGTGGCGATCAGGTTCGGGTGAACCTTCTTCGTTGTGGTTCAGCCCACGCCCAGGGAGCGCAGCAGCGTGGTGCTCACGGCGGTCACCGTCGCGTCCGGCACCGGCCTGGCGCCGGGGCCCTCGGCGAAGTACTGGAGGAACGCCTGCTGGAAGCAGGCGCCGGTGAGCAGGGCGGCGGCCGCGTCGGTGTCGGCGCCGGCCGGGATCCGCCCGAGGTCGCGTTCGGCGCGCAGGTAGTCGGCGAACCGGCGGACCAGGTGCTCCGGCCCGGCGCCGTACTGGCGCAGCGACTCGCGCTGGGCGGCCATCAGCCGCGGATCGCCCAGCAGGGAGCCGAGCATCGGCAGGGCCTCCAGGTAGAAGTCGGCGATGGCCCGCGTCAGCGCGGCGACGGTCTCGGCGACGCTCCCGGTGCCGGGGCGCGGGGCCATGCGGGCGAAGCCGGGCATCCGCTCGCGCAGGACGGCGAGCATCAGTTCCGTCTTGTCGCTGAAGTGCTTGTACAGGGCCGCCTCGGACAGGCCGGCCGCCTTGGCGATCTCCTTTGTGGTGGTGCGCGCGACGCCGCGTTCGCGCATCAGGCCGGCGGCGGCGTCGAGGATGCGATCCCGGGTCGTCACGGTCCCCCTTGGTCTACGAGCTTCGCTCCATTATGGTGGTTAGTAAGCACTCACTCACCTGACTCACCCACTCTACGCTCACCGACCGCGAAGGGCGGACGATCCATGAGACTCACGATCTTCGGGGCGACCGGGGGAACCGGCACCCACCTGGTCCGGCAGGCGCTGGAGCGCGGTCACGAGGTGACGGCCGTGGTACGCGACCCGTCGCGGCTCGACGTCCCCGCGGGCGACCGCCTCGACGTGGTCACCGCCGACGTGATGGACCCGGCCGCCATCACGCCCGCCGTCGCCGCGGCCGACGCCGTCGTCTCCGCGCTCGGCCATCGCGGCACCGGCCCGACGACCGTCTGCCAGGACGCCGCCCGCGGCATCATCGCGGCGATGACCAAGACCGGCGCCCGCCGTTTCCTCATGGTCAGCGCCGCGGGCATGGTCACCGACCCCGGCGACGGCCCCCTGACGCGCTACGTCGCGAAACCGATCCTGCAGCGGATCCTCCGGAACAACTTCGCCGACATGGGCCGGGCCGAGGAGGAGGTCCGCGGCAGCGACCTCGACTGGACGATCGTCCGGCCGCCGCGGCTCACCGACAAGGAGGGCGCCGGGCGGTACCGCACCGCGACCGACCGCAGCATCCGGGGCGGGGTGCACATCTCCCGCGCGGACCTCGCCACCGGCATCCTCGCGATGATCCCCGACGACGCGACGGTCCGGCGGCACGTCTGGATCGCGCATTGACCGCCGGACGCGCCACGGCCCCGCCACCGGGGTTCCGGTGACGGGGCCGTGGTCCGGGCCTGCGGGAGAGCGTCAGCTGACGCCCAGCAGGTCGACGACGAAGATCAGCGTCTCGCCCGGCTTGATCGCGCGGCCGGCGCCGCGGTTGCCGTAGCCCAGGTGCGGTGGGATGACGAGCTTGCGGCGCCCGCCGACCCGCATGCCGGCGACGCCCTGGTCCCAGCCCTGGATGACGCGGCCGGCCCCGAGCGGGAAGCTGAAGGCCTCACCGCGGTTCCACGAGGCGTCGAACTCCTCGCCGGTCGAGTGCGCCACGCCGACGTAGTGCACCGAGACGGTCGACCCGGGGGTGGCCTCGGCGCCGTCGCCGACCGTGATGTCGGTGATCTGCAGGTCGGCGGGCGGCTCGCCCTCGGGGAAGTCGATCTCGGGTCGCTCAAGCGCCATGGGGATGTCTCTCATTGTCGGTGATATCGAGTTCCCAAGCGTATCCACCTGTGACCGCTGTGGGGCCTGTGGAATGCGCGCCCCGCCGGGCCGGTTGCGATCCTTTGTGAACGTCGAGATTTTTTCGGATGTCGTATGCCCCTGGTGTTACCTGGGCCGGGCGCGGTTCGCGGCGGCCGCCCGCGAGTTCGGCGGCGAGGTGAACGTGACCTGGCGGCCGTACCAGCTCGATCCCGGCGCCTCGGGCGGCGGGCTGATGAACGACAGCCTCGCCGAGAAGTTCGGCGGCGCCGACCGCGTCGCCGAGGCGCACGCGCGGATGCGGGAGCTGATGGCGGCCGAGGGCCTGCCGTATGCGCCGGAGAAGGCGCTGAGCGCCAACACCCGCGACGCGCACCGGGTGATCGCGCTGGCCGGTGAGGCGGGCGTCCAGGACGCCGTCGTGGGCCGGCTGTTCCGCGCCCACCACGCGGAGGGCCGGGACCTGAACGACCACGGGACGCTCGCCGAGCTCGCCGCCGAGGCCGGGATGTCGGGCGTTGCGGAGCGCCTCGCGGCGGGGGAGGGCGACGCGGCGGTCGGCGCGCAGCTGGAGGTGGCGCGGACGATCGGCGTCACCGGCGTCCCGTTCTTCGTCTTCGAGGGCACCTGGGCGGTGTCCGGGGCGCAGTCACGGGAGTTCTTCGGCAACGCCCTCGCGGAGGTGGCCGCCAAGGCCGGCTGACCCGCCGGCCGGAGATCGCTTCCGAAGACGGCCCGATGCCGGCGACCCGTCGGCCGGGGATCGCTTCTGGAGGTGGTCCGAGGCCGGCGACACGCCCACCGGGAGCCGCCTTCCGGAGGTGGCCGCCGAGGACCGCCGACCCGCCGGCCGGGCGCGGGCGGGTCGGCTGGGACTGACGGGGGCGATGAGGCGGTTCCAGGTCATGTCAACCCTTTGACCTGGTAAAACGCTTTGGGCTCCCGAATGGTGGGCGGATACATTCCGACATACGGATACATCCGATTCCCCCGGGAGACCTTTCTTGGAGCCGCAGGCACTTCGCCGCAGCCTGTCGTTGCGCGACCTCATCGTCTACGGACTGCTCTTCATCGGCCCGCTCGCGCCGGTGGGCGTCTTCGGCGTCCTCGACGCCAGGAGCTCCGGGGCGGTCGCCCTGGTCTACCTGGTCGCGACGATCGCGATGGGCTTCACCGCCCTGTCGTACGCGCAGATGTCGCGGCGGGTCCCGAACGCCGGCTCGGTGTTCGCCTACGCCAGCGCGGGGCTCGGCCGGCCCGCGGGCCTGCTGGCCGGCTGGATGGCGATGCTGGACTACCTGCTGATCCCCGCGGTGGCGTACCTGTTCTGCGGCATCGCCCTGCACTCACAGGTGCCCTCGGTGCCCGCCTGGGTCTTCACCGCGGTCGCGTTCGTCCTGACCACCGCGTTCAACCTGGCCGGCGTGCGCGTCGCGGCGCGGGTCGGGTTCGTCGTGCTGGTGATCGAGATCCTGCTCCTCGCGGTCTTCGTGGTCGCCGCGATCGTCGTCCTGATCACGCACGGGCCCTCCCGGCCGTGGACGTCGCCGTTCGGCGGCGCCGGCGGGATGACCGCGCCCGCCGTCATGGGCGCCGTCTCCGTCGCCGTGCTGTCCTTCCTCGGCTTCGACGGGATCGCCTCCTTCGCCGAGGAGAACACCGGCGACGAGCGCCAGGTCGGGCGCGCGGTGCTGTTCTGCCTGGGCCTCGCCGGTCTGCTGTTCGTCGTGCAGACGTACCTCGCCGGGCTGCTCATGCCCGTGAGCCCCGGCCACCTCGCGGGGGCGCCCGCCGAGCAGGGCACGGCCTTCTACACGATGACCGACGTGGCCTTCGGGTCCTGGCTCCACCTGACGTTCGTCATCGTGAAGGGCATCGGGCCGGCGTTCTCCGCCATGTCGGCGGTCGCGGCCGCCTCCCGGCTGATGTACGGGATGGCCCGCGACCACGGCCTGCCCAAGGCGCTCGCCACCGTCGACTCCCGCACCCGGGTGCCGCGGGCCGCCCTCCTCACGACGGCGGGCGTGGCGGCCGTCGTGTCGATCTGGGCGGCCTGGCTGTCCAACGGCCTCGACGTGCTCGTGTCGATCGTGAACATCGGCGCCCTCGTCGCCTTCACCCTGCTGCACGCGTCGGTGGCCGGTTACTTCGTCGTGCGCCACCGGAGCCGGGCCTGGCTGCCGCACCTGCTCGTGCCGGCCGCGGGCGCCGCCGTCTCGATCTGGATCATCGTGTCGGCGACCACGATGGCGAAGATCGTCGGCGGCGCCTGGCTCCTGATCGGGCTCGTCCTGGTCGCCCTGCAGTACCGGGTCAGCCGAACAGGTCGGGGCGGCGGTGTTCCAGCGCCGGGAGGGTCTTCCGCACGTGTTCGGTGACCACGTCGTCGATCTCCACCACGCGCACGCCCGGGAACGGCCCCAGGTCGGTCTGGACCGTGCCCATCGGGTCCACGAGCAGGCTGCGTCCCACCCCGATCGCGCCGCCCTGCGCGTGCGGCGGGTCCGGGGCCTTGTCGACGGCGGCCGTCCAGACGGTGTTCTCGATGGCGCGGGCGCGGACGAGCGTGACCCAGTGCTCCTCCTTGAAGTTGCCCTGGGCCCAGGAGGCGATCACGGCGAGGAGATCGGCGCCGCGATCGACCAGTGCCCTGGCCAGCTCGGGGAAGCGCAGGTCGTAGCAGGTGATCAGGCCGATCCGCGCCCCGGCCAGCTCGACGACCACCGGCGTGTCCCCGGGAGCGATCAGCTCCGACTCCCGGAACCCGAAGGCGTCGAACAGGTGGATCTTGCGGTAGGCGCCGGCCCGCCGGCCGTCGGTGTCGATCGCGACGGCGGTGTTGTACACCCGGCCGTCCGGCGACGGCTCGAAGACGCCCGCGATCACGGCCGTGCGGTGCCGGCGCGCGGCCTCGGCCAGCGTGGTCACCCAGGGGCCGTCGAGGGGCTCGGCGGCCGCGGCCATGGCGCGGCCGAACCGCACCTGCACCGCCTCGGGGAAGATCGCCAGGTCGGCCTCCGAGGCGACCGCGAGCGCCTCCAGGACATGCTCCAGGTTCTCCTTGGGGTCGTCACCGACCGGGATCTGGCACAGGGCGATCCGCATGACGGGCCTCCTCATCTCGTCCTCCCACCACCGTATCGATCTCCGGCGCCGGAGCCTCGTTCACTTACGCTGATCCGGTGACCCTTGAGAACGACCCGCTCGTCGCCCGCATGCAGGGCTTCGGCACCACCGTGTTCGCGGAGATGACCGCGCTGGCGATCCGCACCGGGGCGATCAACCTGGGGCAGGGCTTCCCGGACACCGACGGCCCCGCCACGATGCTGGAGACCGCGGCCGCGGCCATCATGGGCGGCGCGAACCAGTACCCGCCCGGACCCGGGCTGCCGGAGCTGCGGGAGGCCGTCGCCGCGCAGCGCGCGGACCGCTACGGCCTGACCTACGACCCCGCCGAGGAGGTCCTGGTCACCGTCGGCGCCACCGAGGCGATCGCGGCGGCGATCCTCGCCCTCGTCGAGACCGGCGAGGAGGTCGTCGTGTTCGAGCCCTACTACGACTCGTACGCGGCGATCATCGCCCTGGCCGGCGGCGTACGCCGGCCGGTCACGCTGCGGCCCGACGGCGGGCGGTTCACGTTCGACCCGGAGGAGCTGCGCGCCGCCGTCACGCCGCGCACCCGCGTGCTGCTCCTCAACTCCCCGCACAACCCGACCGGCACGGTCTTCACCCGCGAGGAGCTCGAGGTCGTTGCGGACATCTGCCGCGAGCACGACCTCATCGCCGTCACCGACGAGGTCTACGAGTACCTGACCTACGACGGCCCGGCCGCGCACGTGCCGCTCGCGACCCTGCCCGGCATGCGCGAGCGCACGGTCGCCATCTCCTCGGCGGGCAAGACCTTCTCCGTCACCGGCTGGAAGATCGGCTGGATCACCGCCCCGCCGCGGTTCGTACGGGCGGTGCAGACGGTCAAGCAGTTCGTCACGTTCACCGCGAGCGCCCCGTACCAGCGCGCGGTCGCCTACGCGCTGCGCGAGGAGGGGAAGTGGGCCGAGGACCTGCGCGTGGCGCTGCGGGCCAAGCGCGACCGGCTCAGCGACGGGCTCGCCGCCGCCGGGCTCACGACGTTCCGGCCGCAGGGCACCTACTTCGCGCAGGTCGACGTGCGCCCGCTCGGGTTCGGCGACGGGCGGGAGTTCGTCACCGCGCTGCACGAGCGCGCCGGCATCGTCGCCATCCCGACGCAGGTGTTCTACGACTCCGACGCCGGCGACCCGTACGTCCGGTTCGCCTTCTGCAAGCGCGACGAGGTGATCGACGAGGCCGTCGAGCGTCTGCACCGGCTCTGAGGGCCGGCCGCCGGCACTCGGATACGCTGGACTGCCGTGTCCGGACACCGCATTCCGCAGCCGCAGTTCCCCGACGACGACGGGACGACGCCCGCCGAGGTCGCGCGGGCGCTGAGCGACTACGCCGAGGGCCGCGCGGGGGAGCAGCCCGTGCTCGCGGCGCTCGCCGGCACCCGCCTGCTCGTCCCGGTCGTCGCGGTGCTGACCGAGGACGAGACCGTCGACGGCCTGCGGCGGGAGAAGGAGAGCGAGATGGCGCTCCCCACCCTCGTCGGGCAGGACGGCCGGCGCGCGGTCCTCGCCTTCACCTCCACCGACAGCCTCGCCCGCTGGCGACCGGACGCCCGGCCCGTCGCGGTGCACGCCCGGGAGGCGTGCCAGGCCGCGGTCGGCGAGTCCGCCGACGCGCTCGTCGTCGACGTCGCCGGCCCCGTCCCGTACGCCATCGAGGGCGCCCGGCTGCACGTGCTCGCGAACGGCGGCGCGATCACCGCGCCGCACGAGGACCCCGACGTTCTGATGGCCGTGCACGGGGCGGTCGACGGCCTGCCCGGCATCACCGGCGTGCGCGTGGAGCCCGGCGAGCGGGCCGAGCTCGCCGTACGCCTCCGGCTGGCGGAGGGCGCCGGCGCGCAGGAGGTACGGGCCGCCGCGGACCGTCTCGCCGAGCGCCTCCGCGGCCACGTCACCGGAGGCGTCGAGATCGGCGTCACCCGCGGCTAGACCGGCCGGATGACGGTCCCCGGCGGGCGTGGTCGGATCGCCCGGCCGCCCACCGCCGAGCGGCGCGGTTAGATTGTCGGGTGACCACCCCCGACTGGGCCGAGCCGGTGCTCCGGCGGCGGCTCGCCGTCGTCGCGGTCGCCGTGATCGTCCTCGCGCTCGTCGTGTGGCGGGTCGGACCGGCGCCCGACCTCCCGGCGTTCGGCTACCTCGCGGTGGTCGGCGTCGCGCTGACCTTCATCGACGTCGCGCTCAAGCGGCTGCCCGACCCGGTGACGCTCCCGTCGTACGCCGCCGGCCTGCTGCTGCTCGGCCTCGCGGCCTTCTTCACCGACCGGGGCGGCACGCGGTTCACGCATGCGCTGCTCGGCATGGTCGTGCTCTTCGCGCTGTACGCGCTGCAGTGGCTCATCGCGCCGAGCCAGATCGGCCTGGGCGACGTGAAGCTGGCGGGCGTGCTCGGGCTCTACCTGGGCTGGCTCGGCCTCCCGACGTGGGTCCTCGGGGTGGGCGCCGGATACGTGCTGGCGGCGGTGTGGTCGCTCGCGCTGCTGGCCGGCCGCCGCGCGACGCTCAGGACCCAGATTCCGTACGGGCCGTTCATGCTGGCCGGAGTGCTGGTCGCGGTGCTCGCGCACGGCTGAGACCGCAGGGACCGCCCTTTTGCCGTCGCGTGAATTCCTCTGTCGCTCCGGACGGGTATGCCGACCGCGCGACGTGCCCGCGCGCTGAACCCGTCGCATCGGGATCGAACGGATGAGGGGCGACAATTGACTGCTCGCAGGTGGATCGCCGTGCTGACCGCCGGAACGGCCGGACTGCTGACGGCCGTGGCATCGTGGGACACGGCACCGGCCGCCGCGTACTCCACCTCCTCGGCCGGACCGGCGCGGCGGGGACAGGGCCCGCACGCGGCGCCGTCCCCGTCTCTCAGCCCGGCGACCACGGCCGGCGGCGGGGAGACCGTCGTCATCGCGCCATCGGCCCCGTCCCCGAGTCCGGCGACCACGGCCGGCGGCGGGGACAACGTCGTCATCGCGTCGCCGGCCCCGTCACCCAGCCCGACGAACACGCCGTCCCCGTCTCCGAGCCCGACGAACTCTCCGAGCCCGGCGAACACGGCCGGCGGCGGAGACACCGTCATCATCGCGCCGGAGAACGACGGCGCGAACCAGAACGCCCAGAACAACGATCGGTTCTTCCGCCGCCGGCGGCCGTTCCGGGAGAACCCCCACCTGGAGTTCACCGGCTGGATCGGCTGGCCCGAACTCGCGATGGGCTGTCACTTCGACCCGTACTTCGAGGGCGTGGACTGGAACGGACGCCGTGTCGTCTGCGTCGACCGGGCCGTCCGGCCGCCGAGTGTCGGGCTGCCCCGGGTCCGCGGCCGCCGCTTCTTCTTCCCCCGCCGCCGCTTCCCCTTCCGCCGCTTCTCCTGACCCGCGGCGGGTGGCGAGCCCGACGTGCGTTCATACGAGCTTCCCGACGCAAGCGTCGGGGGAGACGGTTTGCGACCCGAACTGGCGCAAGTGCCGTGGGTCGAGCTGCGGGCGCTCGCGTACGGAGAATGAATCGACCCGGCACGGGGTGGGTTCGTCTCACGCTGCGGACATGTGCGCGTAGCCTTCCGTGGGGATGGAAGGATTCACCTCATGCTGCGCTGGTTGACCGCGGGGGAGTCTCATGGCCCGGCCCTCGTCGCGATCCTGGAAGGGCTGCCCGCCGGGGTGCAGGTGACCTCGGCCGACATCGCCGAGGCGCTGCGCCGCCGCCGGCTCGGACACGGGCGGGGCGCCCGCATGAAGTTCGAGCAGGACAAGGTGACGATCGTCGGGGGGATCCGGCACGGCCGCACCCAGGGCGGTCCGGTGGCGATCGAGGTCGCCAACACGGAGTGGCCGAAGTGGGAGACGGTCATGTCGGCCGATCCGGTCGACCCGGACGAGCTGGCCGCCCAGGCGCGCAACGCCCCGCTGTCCCGGCCCCGGCCCGGCCACGCCGACCTGGCCGGCATGCAGAAGTACGGCTTCGACGACGCACGGCCGATCCTGGAGCGGGCGAGCGCCCGCGAGACCGCCGCGCGCGTCGCGATCGGCGAGGTCGCCAAGGCGTTCCTGGCCCAGGTCGCGGGCGCCCGGATCGTCAGTCACGTGGTGGCGCTGGGCGAGATCGCCGCGCCGGACGGCGTGGTGCCCGGCCCGGACGACCTCGAGCGGATCGACGCGGACCCGGTGCGCTGCGCCGATCCGGAGACGAGCGCCGCGATGGTCGCCCACATCGACGAGCTCCGCAAGGCCGGCGACACGCTCGGCGGCGTGGTCGAGGTCGTCGTCCACGGCCTGCCGCCCGGCCTGGGCAGTCACGTGCACTGGGACCGGCGGCTCGACGCCCGCCTCGCCGGCGCACTGATGGGCATTCAGGCGATCAAGGGCGTCGAGGTCGGCGACGGGTTCACCACCGCGCGCCGCCCGGGTTCGCAGGCGCACGACGAGATCGAGAACACTCCCGAGGGCATCCGGCGCCGCACCTCGCGCGCCGGGGGCATCGAGGGCGGCATGACCACCGGCGACCCGGTCCGGGTCCGGGCCGCGATGAAGCCGATCTCGACCGTGCCACGCGCGCTGGACACGGTCGACGTGAAGACGGGCGAGCCGGCGAAGGCGATCAACCAGCGCAGCGACGTCACCGCGGTCCCCGCCGCCGGGGTCGTCGCCGAGGCGATGGTGGCGCTGGTGCTGGCCGCCGCCGTGGTCGAGAAGTTCGGCGGCGACTCCGTCGAGGAGACCGCGCGTAATCTGCAGGGCTACCTCTCAACGCTGGTGATCAAGTGAACTCCAAGATCGTCCTTATCGGCCCGCCCGGCTCCGGCAAGACCACCGTGGGCCTGATCGTCGCCGAGCGCCTCGGTGTCCCGTTCCGCGACACCGACCACGACGTCGAGGCCACGGCCGGCAAGCCGATCGGGGAGATCTTCGTCGACGACGGCGAGGAGCACTTCCGCGCGCTGGAGCGCGCGGCCGTGCGCGACGCCCTCGCGACCCACGACGGCGTGATCGCCCTCGGCGGCGGCGCGATCCTGGATCCGGGCACCCAGGAGGACCTCGCCGGGCACCGGGTCGTCTACCTCGAGGTGGGGCTGTCGGACGCGGTCAAGCGGGTCGGGCTGGCGGCGGCGCGGCCGCTGCTCGTGCTGAACCCGCGCAGCCAGTTCCGCAAGCTGATGGAGGAACGCCGGCCCGTCTACGAGCGCCTCGCCGCGCTCACGGTGACCACGGACGGCCGAGAGCCGGCCGACATCGCCGAGGAGATCGTGAAGGGGCTCTCGTGACCCGCGTCCACGTCGGGGGCGACACGCCGTACGACGTCGTCATCGGCACCGGCGTGCTCGGGGGGCTCCCGGCGCTCGTCGGCGAGGCCAGGACGGTCGCCGTCGTGCACGCCGAGGGCCTGCCGGAGATCGCCCGCCCGGTGTGCGGGGCGCTCGCCGAGGCCGGCTACGACGTCCACGCCCTGCCCGTCCCCGACGGCGAGGCCGGCAAGGACGTCGCCGTGCTCGCGCGGCTCTGGTCCGACTTCGCCCGGCTCGGCATGACCCGCACCGACGTCGTCGTCGGCGTCGGCGGCGGCGCGACCACCGACCTGGCCGGGTTCGCCGCCGCGACCTGGCTGCGGGGCGTGAGGGTCGTGCTGCTGCCCACGACGCTGCTGGCCATGGTGGACGCCGCGGTCGGCGGCAAGACCGCGATCGACATTCCCGAGGGCAAGAACCTCGTCGGCGCCTTCCACCCGCCCGCCGGCGTCCTGTGCGACCTGACGACGCTCGTGACGATGCCGCGCGCCGACTACGTCGCCGGGCTGGCCGAGGTGATCAAGGCCGGGTTCATCGCCGACCCGAAGATCCTGGATCTGGTCGAGGAGGATCCGGAGGCCGCCGGCCGGCCGGACGGGCCGCACACTCTGGAGCTCATCGAGCGGGCCATCGCCGTCAAGGCGCGGGTCGTGTCGGAGGACCTCAAGGAGAGCGGCCTGCGCGAGATCCTGAACTACGGCCACACGCTGGGCCACGCGATCGAGAAGGTCGAGGAGTACCGCTTCCGGCACGGCGACGCGGTCGCGATCGGCATGGTGTACGCCGCCGAGCTGGCCCGGCTGGCCGGCCGCCTGGGCGACGCGGACGCCGAACGGCACCGGGAGATCCTCACCGCCGTCGGCCTGCCGACCTCCTACTCGCCCGACGTGTGGCCTTTGCTGCGCGACGCCATGCGGATCGACAAGAAGGCGCGCGGGGCGCGGCTGCGCTTCGTTGTCCTGGACGGAGTCGCCGAGCCGGGCCGCCTGGAGGATCCGGACGAGGACCTGCTCGTACGGGCGTACGAGCGGGTGACCCGGTGACCATTGGACGAGAGACGGAGGACGGGCGGTCGATGAGTGAGGTCTTCGTCCTGAACGGGCCGAATCTCGGCAGGCTGGGCAGCCGCGAACCCGACGTGTACGGCGCCGCGGACTTCGAGGCCCTCACCGCGCTGTGCCGGGACACCGCCCGGCGGCTGGGCCTGCACGCCGAGGTGCGCCAGACCGACGACGAGGCCGAGCTGATCTCGTGGCTGCACGAGGCGGCCGACGGCAGGATCCCGGTCGTGCTGAACCCCGCCGCCTTCACGCACTACTCGTACGCGGTGCGCGACGCCATCGCCCAGCGGACCGCCCCGCTGATCGAGGTGCACCTGTCGAACCCGGCCGCCCGGGAGGAGTTCCGCCACAACTCGGTCGTCGCGGGGGTGGCCACCGGCACGATCGCCGGCTTCGGGTTCCTGTCGTACGTGCTGGCGCTGCAGGCGATCGCCGAGCTCCTCGCGGAGAGCGAGGGCTGACGCCGGGGGTGCCGCGCCTGCGCCGGTACGGTATGACTGAACGTGATTCTGTTACTCGGCGGTCAAGGTCAGGATGGGTGGGTGCGGCGCCATGCGGATCGGGATGTCCCTCAACTACGCGGGCGGTTTCACGGAGACCGTCGACGAGCTGGCGGACTATGAGAAGGCCGGCCTCGACATCGTGTTCGTGCCGGAGGCGTACAGCTTCGACGCCGTCAGCCAGATGGGCTTCATCGCGGCGCGGACCGAGCGCCTGCAGATCGCCTCGGGCATCCTCCAGCTGTACTCGCGGACCCCGACGCTGACCGCCATGACGGCCGCCGGCCTGGACTACGTCTCCGGCGGGCGGTTCGTGCTCGGCCTCGGCGCGTCCGGCCCGCAGGTCATCGAGGGCTGGCACGGCGTCCCGTACACCGCGCCGATCGGCCGGACCAGGGAGATCATCGAGATCTGCCGCATGGTCTGGCGCCGCGAACGCGTCGTCTACGACGGCAAGTACTACAAGCTGCCGCTCCCCGCCGAGGAGGGCACCGGCCTCGGCAAGCCGCTCAAGCTGATCAACCACCCGGTCCGCGAGCGCATCCCGATCTTCATCGCCTCCCTCGGTCCGAAGAACGTCGAGATGACCGCCGAGCTGGCCGAGGGCTGGGAGCCGATCTTCTACGTCCCCGAGAAGGCCGGCGACGTCTGGGGCGACGCGCTCGCCCGCGGCAAGGCCAAGCGCGACCCCTCGCTCGGCGAGCTGGACATCGTCGCGCAGGCGTTCCTGGCGATCGGCGACGACGTCGACGGCCTGCTCGACCTCGGCCGGCCGATGGCCGCGCTGTACATCGGCGGCATGGGCGCCAAGGGCCGCAACTTCTACAACGACCTCGCCCGGCGCTACGGCTACGAGAAGGAGGCCGAGGAGATCCAGGACCTCTACCTCGCCGGGAAGAAGGACGAGGCCGCCGCCAAGGTGCCGTACGAGCTGCTGCAGAAGACCTCCCTGATCGGCTCGGAGGGCTTCGTCCGCGACCGGCTCGCGGCGCTGAAGGAGTCCGGCGTCACGACGCTCAACGTCGCGCCGATGGCGGGCGACCACGAGTCCCGCGTCAAGCTGATCGAGCGGGTCCGGGAGCTGGCCGCCTCCGTCTGACCACGCGGCCGCCCGTCGCGGCGCGCCGGGACGGGGCGCCGTGCTCGGGGCTCGGCGGCTCCGTCCGGCGGCGCGGGCGTAGAGTTCGGGCATGCCGGAGATCCACGAGGCCCGCCGCGCGCGGCTGGCCGGGCTCGTCGCCGCCCGCGGCGCCGACGCGGCCCTCATCACCCGCCTGGTCAACGTGCGCTACCTGACCGGGCTGGCCAGCTCCAACGCCGCGCTGCTCGTGCGCGCCGACGGGACCGCCGTGCTGGCGACCGACGGCCGGTACGCCGGCACGGCCGCGCGCGTGTGCCCGGAGCTGGAGTGCGTGATCGACCGGGCCACCGCGGGCGTGCTGGCCGGACGGGCGACGGGCCGGCTGGCGTTCGAGGCGCACGAGGTCACCGTCGAGGCGCGCGACGCGCTCGCCGGGGAGCCGGACGCGCCGGAGCTGGTCCCTCTCGGCCACGCCGTGGAGGAGCTCCGGATGGTCAAGGACGAGGAGGAGATCGTCCTCCTCGCGGAGGCCTGCGCCATCACCGACCAGGCCTTCGACGCGGTGCTGCCGACGATCCGCCCCGGCGTCGCCGAACGCGAGATCGCGATCGCCCTGGACCGCGCCATGGTCGACCTCGGCGCGGACCAGCCGGCGTTCGCCACCATCGTGGCGAGCGGCCCCAATGGCGCGATCCCGCACCACGTCCCGTCCGAGCGGGCGATCGAGCGCGGCGACCTGGTCACCATGGACTTCGGCGCCCTGCGGGGCGGCTACCACGCCGACATGACCCGGACCATCGCGATCGGCGAGGCCGGGGCGTGGGAGCGCGAGATCTACGAGCTCGTCGCCACGGCCCAGGCGGCGGGCGTCGCGGCGGCGCGCCCGGACGCGGTGACCAAGGAGGTCGACGCCGCGGCCCGCGGTGTGATCGAGACGGCCGGGCACGGCGACGACTTCCCGCACGGGCTCGGGCACGGTGTCGGCCTGGAGATCCATGAGGCACCGCTCATGGGGTATGACAAGACCGGTAAACTGAGGGATCGAGTTCCCATCACCGTCGAGCCCGGCGTCTACGTCGCCGGTCGCGGCGGGGTCCGCATCGAGGACACCCTCGTCGTCCGTGCGGACGGTCCGGAGCTGCTCACCAAGACGACAAAGGACCTGCTCGTCATCTAGACGCGGCAGACCGCCGAAGCGGGAGAACGACACACAGTGGCGACGACGAACGACCTCAAGAACGGCATGACGCTGAACCTCGACGGCCAGCTGTGGACCGTCCAGGAGTTCCAGCACGTCAAGCCTGGCAAGGGCGGCGCGTTCGTCCGTACCAAGCTCAAGAACGTCCTGTCCGGCAAGGTCGTCGACAAGACCTTCAACGCCGGCACCAAGGTCGACGTGGCGAACGTCGACAAGCGGGAGATGCAGTACCTCTACCGCGAGGGCGAGGACTTCGTCTTCATGGACACCGAGACCTACGACCAGCCGCACATCCCGGCGGCGACGGTCGGCGACGCGGCGAACTACCTCCTCCCGGAGCAGAACGCCGTGATCGCCTTCAACGAGGGCACCCCGCTCTACATCGAGCTGCCCGCCGCCGTGGTGCTCGAGGTGACCGAGACCGAGCCCGGCCTGCAGGGCGACCGCTCCACCGGCGGCACCAAGCCCGCGACGGTCGAGACGGGCGCGACGATCCAGGTCCCGCTGTTCATCACGACCGGCGAGAAGATCAAGGTCGACACGCGCTCGGGCGACTACCTGGGTCGTGCCTGATCCGTGGCCGCACGGAGCAAGGCGCGCAGACGCGCCCTCGAAATCCTCTACGAGGCCGAGGTCCGCGGTGAGCCGCCGGTCGAGGTCCTCGACCGGCGCACCCGGCAGGCGGAGCACCGGCTCGCCGAGCAGGACTTCGTCGACCGGCTCGTCGAGGGCGTGGCCACGCGCCGCGAACGCCTCGACGAGCTGATCGCGACGTACGCCGTCGGCTGGACGCTCGACCGGATGCCCATCGTCGACCGCAACATCCTGCGGCTGGGCGCGTACGAACTGCTGTGGAGCGAGGACGTCCCCGACGGCGTCGCCGTCAGCGAGGCGGTCGCCCTGGCCACCGACCTGTCCACGGACGAGTCGCCCCGGTTCGTCAACGGCCTGCTGTCGCGGCTGTTGGAGCTGAAGCCGTCCCTCGCCCTGTGAGGTCTTAGGGTGGGCGGGGAAGCGCCGAGCCGGGAGGGGGAGCCGTGACCGATCGTCCGCGATCGCGGTCGACGCGCACCGCCATCGTGTGGGAGATCCTGCGCGATGTCCTCGACGAGACCGCCAAGGAGTCGGGGCGCGACCGGCTCGACGTCGTCGACGCGGGCGGCGGCACCGGCGGGTTCGCCGTGCCGCTGGCCGAGCTCGGGCACCGCGTCACGGTCGTCGACGCCAGCCCGGACGCCCTCGCCGGCCTCGAACGCCGCGCCGCCGAGGCCGGGGTCGCGGTGCGTGCCGCGCAGGGCGACGCCGACGGCCTGCTGGACGTCGTGGGCCCGGACAGCGCGGACCTCGTCATCTGCCACAGCGTGCTGGAGTACGTCGACGATCCGGCCACCGCGCTGGCCGCGATCGCCCGCACCGTACGGCCCGGCGGAGCGGTCAGCGTGCTGGCCGCCAACCAGGTCGCCGCGGTGCTCCACCGGGCGCTCGCCGGGCACTTCGAGGACGCCCGCCGCGTCCTGTCCAGCGCGCAGGGCCGCTGGGGCGATCGCGACCCGGTCCCGCGCCGGTTCACCTCCGGGATGCTGGCCGAGCTGATCGACGCGGCCGGCCTGCGGTCGGGGCCGGTGCACGGGGTCCGGGTGTTCGCCGACCTGGTCCCGAGCGGCATCATCGACGGCGAGCGGGGGGCCGCCGACGAGCTCGTCGCCCTGGAGCGCGCCGTCTCCATGCATCCCGTCCTGAAGGACGTCGCCACCCAGCTCCACGCCCTGGCCTACCGCCGGTAGTTCTCAGTGAGCGACCATTGAGCAGGAAGCAGCAGCTGCACCGGCCGGGGCCGCAGCCCGGGCCGCCGGGGGACGACACCGGCTGCACGGTCCTGCACGTGGACATGGACGCCTTCTTCGTCAGCGTCGAGCTGCTGGAGCACCCGGAGCTGCGCGGCCGCCCGGTCGTCGTCGGCGGGGCGGGGCCGCGCGGTGTCGTGGCCGCCGCCTCGTACGAGGCCCGGGCGTTCGGGGTGCACTCGGCGATGCCGATGAGCCGCGCCCGGCGGCTCTGCCCGCAGGCGGTCGTGTTGCCGCCCCGCCACGCCCGGTACGCCGCCGTGTCGGCGGGCGTCATGGAGATCTTTCGCTCGATCACGCCACTGGTGGAGCCCCTCGCGCTCGACGAGGCGTTCCTCGACGTGGCGGGGGCGCTGCGCCGGCTGGGCCGGCCCGCCGAGATCGGCCGGATGATCCGGGAGCAGGTCTACGAGCGGCAGGGCATCACCTGCTCGGTCGGGGTCGCGAGCACCAAGTTCGTGGCCAAGCTCGCGTCCACCCGGTGCAAGCCGGACGGCCTGCTCGTCGTGCCGGCGGACGGGGTCGTCGACTTCCTGCACCCGCTGCCGGTCGCGGCCCTGTGGGGCGTGGGGGAGCGTACCGAGGAGACCCTCCGGCGCCTCGGCCTGCGCACGGTCGGCGACCTCGCGCGGACGCCGGTCGACACGCTCCGGCGCGAGGTCGGCGAGGCGGCCGGCCGGCACCTGCACGACCTGGCCTGGGGCCGGGACCCGCGGTCGGTGACGGCGAGCGTGCCGGACAAGAGCATCGGCGCGGAGGAGACCTTCGACCACGACATCGCCGACCCGGAGGCGATCCGGCGCGAGCTGCTGCGGCTGTCCGACCGGGTGGGCGCGCGGCTGCGCGGAAGCGACCAGGCGGGCCGCACCGTGGCGGTCAAGCTCCGCAGGCCGGACTTCACCACCCTGACCCGCGCCCGTACGCTCCCCGAGCCGACCGACGTGGCGCGTGAGGTCTACGCGACCGCCTGCGCGCTGTACGAGGCGTCCGGGCTGGAGGGCGTCCCCCTGCGGCTGGTGGGCGTGCGGGTCGAGAACCTCGTGCCCGCCGCGACGACCCCGCGGCAGCTGACCCTGGACGAGCCGGAGGTCGGCTGGCGCCAGGCGGAGGCGGCCATGGACCTGGCCGCCCGCCGGTTCGGCGCGGGCGCCGTACGTCCCGCCGCCCTGGTCCGCCCGGACGGCGGGCGTGATGCTCGCCACGGTCGAGAGACCGGTGACGACCAATGAGGCTCATGTGAAACATGTGACGACGCCGAGTGATCAGGGGTGATGACTTGACGATCCTCCTGTCCACAGGCGAACGTTTTCTTTCCCCCGGTCGTCAGGGCTCGTATTCTGGGCATATCACCGATAGCCATGTCCCCGTCCGGCGTGGGATTCCCCCTCGCGGGGCTGTCTTTGGGAGGCGCCGTGCCGCTCTCTGACCACGAGCAGCGCATGCTCGACCAGATCGAGCGCGCGCTGTACGCCGAGGATCCGAAGTTCGCTTCGGCGGTCCGCTCGACCGATCCGCAGGTGCATTACAGGCGCAGGATCTGGAAGGCCGCGATCGGCTCCGCACTGGGCCTGTTCGTGGTGTTGGCAGGCGTCATCGTGAACACGATGCCGATCAGCATCGTGATCAGCGTGGCCGGGTTCCTGCTCATGGTCACCTGCTGCGCGTGGGGGCTGACCAGCTGGAAGCGGATGAACGGCGTGGCCGAGGCACCGCGCAGGCGGGGCAGGCGGCAGAAGGCGGCCAGCGGCGGGTTCATGGAGCGCCTCGAGGAGCGCTGGCGCCGCCGCCACGGAGAGCTCTGACCCCCCGAAGACCGACGTCACCGCCCGGCACACCGCCGGGCGGTGACGCGCTTCCCCCCGGTACGCCCCGGGGCGGTGACTCGCCGACCGCGCGCCCCTGAGCGGACGGCCTGCCGGGTCCGCCGGGCGGTCAGCCCGCGGAGTGGCGTCGCCGGCGCATGACGAGTGAGTCGATCTGGTCGAAGGCGTCGAGCGCCCGGCCGGCCACGCCGCGCGGGAACGCCGCCGAGGACGGCGGCAGCACCCGGGCCCGCCACCGGCCGCGCCGCCCCGCCGCGGCGGCGAACGCGGCCCGTACCGTGAACGCGTCCTCGCGGAGCCCCGTGCCGGGGCCGGGCGCCGGCGCGTACCTGGCGAGCTCCTCGGCCCGTACCAGCCGGTTCAGGGCCTCGGCGGACGGCTCGTCCAGCGACAGCGCCTCGGTGAGCCGCCGCCCCGCCGCCCGGGGACTGTCCCCGGTCCGCCACGGCAGCCGGTGATCCACCGCGGCGATCCGCAACTCCTCCCATGCCGCGTGGGCCAGGTCGGCCTCGTTGGCCGCGCGTGCCCAGCGGCGGACCCGCGCCAGGCGATGCAGTGCCGCGGGGGCCGAGACCAGGAGGAGGAGGAGCGCCAGCAGGGCCAGCAACCGGCCGATCGGCGGGCCGCCGTGGTGGGGCGCGGCGAGCGGTCCGGCCGCGCCGGCCGGGTCGAGCGGGTCGGCGCGGTGGCGCGGAACCGACCCGTGGCCGGTGGCCGAGCGGCCGCCCGGGGCCTGGCCCGTCGAGGGCAGCCGGCTCGTGGATCCGCTCGTCGGCGCGCCGGGGAGCAGCAGCGGGCTGGTGTAGTCCGGCACGGTCGCGCTGCCCTGGCCCGTACCGCCCGCCGGGGTCGGCTCGAACCGCAGCCAGCCGACGCCGGCGAAGTAGAGCTCGGGCCAGGCGTGCGTGTCCTTGGTCCGTACGATCCAGCTGCCGTCCGCCTGCCGCTCACCGGAGGTGTACCCCATGGCGACGCGCGCGGGGATGCCGACGATACGGGCCAGCAGCGCCATCGACGCCGCGAACTGCTCGCAGTATCCGGTCCGGCTGCCGAACAGGAAGTCGCGGAGCGCCCCGGCGTTACGGGGGGAGGGCGCGTCGAGGCTGTACTTGAAATTGCCGGGCTTGGTGAACCACTCCTGCAGCTTGACGGCCCGGTCGTACGGCGTCGACGCCGTCGCGGTCAGCCGGTGCGCCAGCGCGATGACGTCCCTCCCCACCGACAACGGGGCCGGCACCGCGAGGTAGCGCGAGGCGACGTCGTCGGGGACCGGGACGGCGGCCTCCAGCTGCTGGTACGTCGGCGAGGGGCGCACGCTCGACACCGTGTAGGTCCGGCCGCCCGCCGTCTCGTGCGGCGAGAAGATCATCAACGTGGGGGCGTCGACCCGCCAGTCGCCCTTGATCGACACCTTGGTCGGCGGGTAGGGGGCCGGCAGGACACTCATGCCGCGTACGTGCGAGTCGATCCTGACGCTGGTGGTCACCGGATGGAGGAGGGAGGAGTCCAGGTTCAGGCCCGGCGCCGAGGGCAGGGTCTTGCCGTCGACGCGCGCGTTCTTGTCCCCGTGAATCGTGGAGTACGTCCACCCGTCGCCGTCGAACCGGTCGAGCGAGTACATCCGCAGGTAGTCCGGTGTGGAGTCGTCCGACGTGCGGTAGGTGAGGACGACGGCGTCGTCCGCCCGTACGAGCTGGCGTTTCAGGCTGACCAGTGGATCCGGGGTGGTCACCGTGGTGAGCCCGCCCGGGCCGTTCCCGTCGGAGTCGGGGAGCCAGTGCGGATCGACGTCGGGCACCGCCAGGGGGACCACGACCGCCAGGACGACGGCGGTCAGCCCGATCCGCCGTCCCGTCACGGCCAGCGGACTGGAGTCGGGGCGGTCGCGGAGCCGCACGTCGTCCGACCAGTGGCGGGTGAACACCGGGCGGCCCCAGCCCGAGAGGCGGTCACGGGCGTCGGCCACGAGGAGCGCGAGGTATCCGGCCGCGCCCGGCAGGAAGACCAGCCAGCCGGCGCTCTCCTCGCGGAACCGGGCCGGCAGCGCGTACATCGCCAGCAGGGGCAGACCGGCCGGGGCGGCGCGGCGCAGGCGGACGGCGAGCAGGTCGACGAGGATCGCGACCAGCCCGATGCCGCCGGTGCTCAGCAGCTCCACTCCCGGAAGCACCGGCACGGGCGGGGCGTAGCGGAACGAGTCCTGCCACCCGTCGCGGGCCAGCTCCGCCAGAGACGACAGCGACCCGGGGGTCGGGATCGCTCCGAGGAATGCGTCGCCGGCGGCGAACAGCACGTCGAGGTAGAAGACGAGCGCCACGACGGAGATCAGGAGACAGGCCACGGCGGGCAGGCGGAAGCGCCGGGTCAGCAGGCCCGCCCCGCCGACGGTGAGCACCGCCCCCAGCCCGCTGCCGAACCACCCCGCCGTCTTGAACAGCGGGTAGAGCGCGATCGAGGCGAGCAGTGTCGCCACGCAGGCCACGATCGTCAGCCGTATCCTCATCGCGCCTCCGTCCGCTCCGGTCGGCCGGGCCGTCCTCCGTCGTCGGGCCAGGCCGTCCGCAGCGCGGCGGCCGAGGAGACCGGGATGATCCGCCATCCCGCCGCGCGCAGGATCCGGGCGACCTCCGGGTCCGCGCCCTCCTCCCCGATGATCACGGCGACGCGGGCGGCGGTCCCGTGCCCGGCCCCGGCGATCTCGCGGGCGTCCTCCGGAGTGAGCCGTCCGAACACTCCGACGATCAGGCCGTCGCCTTTGTTCGCCGTCTCGCGCACGGCCGCCAGGCCGGGCCGCAGCGACCGGCTCCGCGACGTGCGGACGACGGCGAGGAGGTCCAGGAGCGTCCCCTCGAACGTCGCGGAGGGGGCGAGCGCCACGCCTTCGTCGGTGACGTATCGCAGGCCGAGCCCCTCCCGCCCGAGCCGCAGCCCGATCGAGGCCGCCGCGGACACCGCCTGCTCGAACGACGCGCCGGGACCGTCCCCCCAGTGCGCCGTCCGGCGGGTGTCGAGGAACAGGGTGCCGCTGGTCTGCCACTGCTGTTCCTCGCGGCGCACCATCAGCTCGCCGCGGCGCGCCGTCGACCGCCAGTGCACCCGCCGGAGGTCGTCGCCGTGCCGGTACTCGCGCGGCGTCACGTCGTCCTCCCCGGCGCCGGCCACCAGCCGGGCCCGGCTCTCACCGCCTCCCGTCCACGAGCCGGTCGGCCGGCCCGCCGGGAGGGGCACGATCGCGGGCGTGACGGTGATGACGTCCGCCGCCGAGAACGACCGGGCCAGCTCGACCAGGCCGAACGGGTCCGCCAGGCGTACGGTCAGCGGCCCGACGGGGTACCGGCCGCGGACGTCGGCCCGTACCCGGTAGGCCATCTCCCGGGCGCCGCCCGGCTCGATCCGGTCGATGACGAACCGCGCGCGCCCGCCCAGCGTGTACGGCACCTGGTCCTCGACGAGGAGGATCCCGGTCGGCAGCCGCGAGACGTTCTCCAGCAGGACGTTCACCTGGGCCTCACCGCCCGCGGCGAAGCGGGTCGGGCTCGCCCGGCGCGAGCAGGTCAGCCGGTAGCGGGTCCGCGAGACCACCAGCACGGACAGCAGCGGCAGGGCCAGGATGAGCAGGCCGGCGCGGAGCAGGTCCCGCTCGCCCAGGACGAACGAACACGCGATCGCGGTGGCCCCGGCCGCGACGAACGAACGGCCCCGCGTCGTCAGCGCGCTCAGCGTCCCCGCCATGTCAGCGCCGGTGATCGGGGACCGGGACGCGTTCGACGAGCTCGGCGACGATCTGCTCGGCCGACCGGCGCTGGACCTGGGCCTCGGCCGTCGGCAGGAGCCGGTGCGCGAGCACGGGCACCGCGAGGCGCTGCAGGTCGTCGGGGAGGACGTACTCCCGGTCGTCCAGGGCCGCGTAGGCGCGGGCGGCCCGGACGAGCTGGAGCGTCGCCCGCGGTGAGGCGCCCAGGCGCAGTTCGGGGTGGTTCCGCGTGGCGGTGACGAGCGCGATGGCGTAGGCGCGCAGCCCGGGCGCGACGTGCACCTCGCGGACCACCTCGATCATCGCCCGCACGTCGCCGTCCTGGGCCACGGGCTGCAGCCGGTCCAGCGGGGACGGCCCGCCGTGCACGTCGAGCATCTCCAGCTCCGCGGCCGGCTCCGGATAGCCCATCGCGATCCGGGCGGTGAACCGGTCCCGCTGGGCCTCGGGGAGGGGATAGGTCCCCTCCATCTCCACCGGGTTCTGCGTGGCGATCACCATGAACGGGGCGTCCAGGGGGTATGTGCGGCCGTCGACGGTGACCTGGCGCTCCTCCATGCACTCCAGCAGCGCGGACTGCGTCTTCGGCGACGCGCGGTTGATCTCGTCGCCCACCACGATGTTCGCGAACACCGGGCCGGGCTTGAACTCGAACTCCCGGAGCTCCTGGTTGTAGGCGCTGACCCCGGTGATGTCGCTCGGCAGCAGGTCAGGTGTGAACTGCACCCGCCGCACCGAGCAGTCGATCGATTTGGCGAGCGCCTTGGCCAGCATCGTCTTGCCGACGCCGGGGACGTCCTCGATGAGGAGGTGGCCCTCGGCGAGAAGAACGGTCAGCGCGAGGCGTACGACGTCGGGCTTGCCCTCGATGACGGACTCGATGGCTCCGAGGATCTTGCTCGAGATCTGGGCCAGCCCGTCCAGTCCCCGGCCGATCCCGCCGTGCGTGCTTACTGACACTTACCCCTCCTCGGGCCACCCGTACGGCGGGTGTCGCATCGCACACCGGCCGTGGATGGGCACTCCCACCCGATATGTCGTACTGACAGTACGTCGTCGGGGCCGGTCACGGCGATGGCTGAGGAATGACCGCGGCGATCTCTTAGGCGGCGCGTGAGACTCCTTCCCGGAGACGTCTCGGCCCCGCCGGCGCGAGCGGTGCCCGGACGGCGACGGAACGTGACCTCGGCGGTCCTCCACTTTCCCCCACCCGGTGCTCCCCGGCCCCGCCCGAGAGGCCGCCGGAGGGTCTTGACCGACGCGCCGGGCGGCTCTGACGGGGTCTGTGGCACCCCCCGGCGGCGCCCTCTTCTGACCTGCCCGTACGCCGGGCGAGATGCCGCGTGACCGGTGTTTTGGTCGTTGACCGTGGGGGAGAGTGGAGTACAGTGGGGCGCCGTGGGGGAGGGCATCGACCCCGCGAAGCGGGAGGTGGGGGCCGATGTTCCTCGGCACTCACACCCTGCGCCTGGACGACAAGGGACGACTGTTCCTGCCGGCGAAGTACCGCGAGGAGCTGTCAGGGGGATTGGTGATCACGAAGGGCCAGGAACGCTGCCTCTACGTCTTCCCCGAGGCCGAGTTCCAGCGCATCACCGAGGCGCTTCGCACCGCACCGGTCACCGCCAAGGCAGTGCGGGACTACAGCCGGGTCTTCTTCGCCGGCGCCTCCGACGAGGTCCCTGACAAGCAGGGCCGGATCACCATCCCGCCGACGCTCCGGCGCTACGCGGGCCTGACCCGCGACTGCGCCGTCATCGGGGCCAACACGCGCTTGGAGATCTGGGACGCCACCGCGTGGGAGACCTACCTGGACGACCAGGAGCAACAGTTCTCCGACCTGTCGGAGGAGGTGCTGCCCGGGATTCTTTGACGCACCATCGCCGGTGATCGGATCCGTTCGGCGAGGTCTCCACCCGCTCCCAGCTGGCGCACCTTCCCCGGTGCCAGATGGCCGTTGCACAGCTCTTCCTCACGGAGCAGCGGATGGGGACCTGGCCGGGCGAAATCCCGAAGGGGGCCGGCGTAAGCCATTGAGCGGTGAGCCGCCGAGCAGGAGGGGTGGCGTCTTCCATACGGGGCAGACGGCCACACCGGCCGCCTTGATCGTTCCTGATCGATTCTCTCTCAGGGGTGGCGGGCGACAGCGAGCGCGGTCTCAGCGCTGTCCGCGAGCAGTGGCGTCCTGAGGGGGGTTTCATGCACGGCGACGACGAGCGCGAGGAGGGCTCGCGCGCGCGCCACGTACCGGTCATGCTCGACCGGATCCTGGCGCTGCTCGCACCGGCCCTGTCGGCACCCTCCGATGAGGACGCGATCTACGTCGACGCCACCCTGGGCCTCGCCGGGCACGCCGCCGCCGTCCTCGCCGCGCACCCGCGGGCGCGGCTCATCGGGCTCGACCGCGACACGACGGCGCTGGAGCGATCCCGGCGCCGCCTGGAGCCGTACGCCGGCCGGTTCACGCTCGTGCACGCCGTGTACGACGAGATCCCGCGGGTCCTGGCCGACCTGGGCGTCCCGCACGTGCACGCCGTCCTGTTCGACCTGGGGGTCTCGTCCCCGCAGCTCGATGAGGCCGAGCGCGGTTTCGCCTACTCCTACGACGCACCGCTCGACATGCGGATGGACCGCACCCAGCGGCTCACCGCCGAAGAGGTGGTCAACACCTATTCGGCCGCCGACCTGACGCGCATCCTGCGCGACTACGGCGAGGAGCGGTTCGCGCGGCGCGTCGCCGAGGCGATCGTCCGTGAGCGGGGGCGCGCCCCGTTCACGTCGACGGCCCGCCTCGTCGACGTCGTCCGCGGCGCCATCCCCGCCGCTTCGCAGCGCACCGGCGGGCATCCGGGCAAGCGCACCTTCCAGGCCCTGCGCATGGAGGTGAACGGCGAGCTGGCCGCCCTCGAGCGCGCGGTGCCCGCCGCCCTCGACGCCCTGGCCGTCGGCGGGCGCATCGCCGTCCTGTCCTACCACTCGCTGGAGGACCGGCTGGTCAAGCGCGCGCTGGCCGAGCGCACCACCGACACCACCCCACCCGACCTGCCGGTCCCGCTGCCGGAGGCGCAGCCCCGGTTCCGTCTCCTCACCCGGGGGGCGGAGCGACCGGCCGACGACGAGACCACGATCAACCCCCGGGCCGCCTCGGCACGCCTGCGCGCCGCCGAGCGGATCCGGGAGGAGCGACGTCCGCGAGGCATCGGCGCGATGCCCCTCGGTGAGAAGCCGCCGAGCGGGCGGAGTGGAGCAGGAGGCATCGCATGACCATCACGACTCCGCCGCCGGAGACCCGGCGTCGCCGTCGGCGCGCGGACGCGCCCGTCCGGGCGGGCGATGCCGGAAAGGACGCCGGCCAGAAGGAGAAGGCGGCACCGCGCGGCACGTCCACCAGGACGGCCAAGCCGGCCAAGCCGCCGGCCAAGTCGGCCGAGGCGGCCAAGACGACGAAGACCACCAAGGCGGCCAAGGCCGCCAAGGGGAAGACGAAGGCCGCGCCCGCCGGCGCGCGGGCGCGCGCCGGAGCGAGCGGGAAGACCGCGGGCAGGGCGGCGAGCGCCGCGGACCGGACCACCGGCACGTCGGCGAGTGCTCCGGCGAAGACCGGCGCCGCGCGGACGGCGACCAGGCGGTCGGCGACCCGGCCGCCCGAGCGGACGCGCACGGCGCCGAGCCGCTCACCGGCGACCCGGCCCGAGACCGCCGCGCGGCGGCCACGGACGCCCGCGCCGCCGCGCGCCCGCGCGCCGTTCGTCCTGCTCGTCGTCGGGCTGCTCGGCGGCGCGCTCGTCAGCCTCCTGCTGCTCAACACCGTCCTCGCCCAGGACGCCTTCACGCTCAGCGAGCTGCAGCGCGACAACCGGCAGCTGGGCGAGCGCGAGCAGGCGCTGAAGTCCGACATCGCACGGGAGCAGGATCCGGGGGTGCTGCACCAGAAGGCCCGCAGCCTCGGCATGGTCGACCCGCAGGGCACCGCCTTCATCGACGCGCGCACGGGACGGGTGACCGAGGTCGGGGCTCCGCCGCAGGGCGTCTCCGACGAGGCCGTGGCCGCCGCCGCGGCCGGGGCCGTCACCGGCGCGCCCGGCGCGCTCGTGCCGCCGGCCGGCGGTCCGGCGCCGCGCCAGGGCACCACCGGTACGTCCAAGGCCGCTCCGCGCCAGGGCGCCGTTCCTCAGCGCCAGGGCACCGCCCCGAAGACGAACCCGGCCGCTCCCCGGCAGGGAGGCGGCACGCGGTGACCTCCCGGCGTGGCCGCGGGCCGGCCGCTCCCTCCCCGCCCGGAGGCCCGCGCCGCACGAGCGGCCCCGGGCAGACCGGCCGCGGCCAGGGCGCCCGTGGGCAGGGCGCCCGCGGCCAGGCCGGTCGTGGGCAGGCGTCCACCGGGCGCCCGGGCGTCCGGGGCGGCGCCGACCCCGCCGTTCGGCGTGCCCGCGGCGGCCGCCCGCCGGGCCCGCCGCGACGGCCGGCGCTGCTGCGGCGCCGCATCGTCCGGCGTGACCCCATCAAGCGGCTGAACGTCGGCCTGCTGCTCGTGGCGTTCGTGCTGTCGCTGTTCGCCGGGCGTCTCGTCCAGCTCCAGGGCCTGGAGTCGAAGGGCTACGCCGAGGCGGCCATCCGCCAGCGGCTCAACCGGGTCCCGCTGCCCGCGGTGCGCGGCGCCATCACGTTCTCGCAGGGCCAGCCCATCGCCGAGACCGTCGACGCCCGCGTCATCTACGCCGACCCGTCGATGATCCAGCAGTACGAGCAGAAGAACCACACGGACCTCCGGAACAAGATCGCGACGACGCTCGCGTCGATGTTCGGGCTCGACCCGGCCACGCTGCTCAAGAAGCTCACCCCCCGGTCGAACATGGACCGCTACCGGGAGCTCATCCACCACGTGCAGCCGGACCGCGCCCGCATGGTGACCGCGATGAACCTCCCCGGCATCGGCACGCAGCAGGAGTACCGCCGGGACTATCCCGGCGGCTCCCTCGCCGCGAACGTCGTGGGCTTCGTCAACGCGGCGGGCGACGGCGCCGCGGGCCTGGAGTCCAGCATGAACAAGCTGCTCAAGGGCCGCAACGGCTGGCAGAAGGTCGAGGTCAGCGAGAAGGGCCAGCGGATCCCGATGGGGGAGGACCAGCAGCTCAAGCCGATCCCCGGCAAGGGGCTGCGGCTCACCCTCGACCAGGACATCCAGTGGAAGGCGCAGGACGCGATCGCCAAGCAGGTCAAGGCGACCAAGGCGCAGAGCGGCAGCGTCATCGTCATGGATCCCCGGTCGGGCCAGATCCTGGCGATGGCGACGGCGCCGTCCTTCGACCCGGCGAACTACGGCAGATACCCCGAGAGCGACTGGGGCAACCGGGTGGTGCAGGACGACTTCGAACCCGGCAGCACCAGCAAGGTGGTCACCGCGGCGGCGGCGCTGGAGGCCGGCCACGTGACGCCGGACACCGTGTTCACCGTGCCGGACCACATCACGAAGTTCGACCGGACGTTCCACGACTCCGAGCCGCACAAGACCGAGTCCCTCACGTTCGGGGGCGTGCTCGCCAGGTCCAGCAACGTCGGCACCATCCTGGCCAGCGACCGGCTGACGCCGACGCAGCTCTACCAGTACATGCGGGCGTTCGGGTACGGCCAGGAGACCGGGATCGGCCTGCCGGGCGAGGCGGCCGGCTCGCTCAAGCCGCCGAGCCAGTGGTGGGGCACCGACCGCTACTCCCTCGCGTTCGGCCAGTCCGTCTCGGTCAACGCGCTGCAGGTCGCCAGCGTCTACGCGACGATCGCCAACCACGGGATCCGCGTGACCCCGAGCCTCGTCGCCGGCACCACCGACGAGCACGGCAACCTCACCCCGGCGGCCAAGCCGGCCCAGCACCGGGTGATCAGCGGCACGACCGCCGCCGAGATCACCAAGATGCTCGAAGGGGTCATCACGAAGGAGGGCACCGCGCCCGCCGCGCAGATCCCCGGCTACCGTGTCGCGGGCAAGACCGGCACCGCGCAGCGCGTCAACCCCCGCACCGGGAACTACGAGGGCGGGGGGTACACCGCGACGTTCGTCGGCTTCGCCCCGGCCGAGAACCCACAGCTCGTCGTCGAGGTCGTGCTGCAGAAGCCGCAGAACGGCTACTACGGTGGTGAGGTGGCCGCCCCGGTGTTCAAGGACGTGATGAGCTTCGCGCTGCAGAGCCGGCGCGTCCCGCCGAGCGCGGGCCGGTCCCAGAAGATCCGTATCACCCCAGACCAGGGGTGACCGGCGGTACCCTCTCCGCCGTGTCCAACAGACCCGATCCCGATCTCATGCGACCCAAGACCGTTCCCGCCCGCCCGCTGTCCGGGCTCGTCTCCCTCCTCGGCCTGCGCGAGGCGACCGAGCCGCCGCAGGGGATGGTCACCGGTGTGACGCACGACTCCCGGAAGGTCCTGCCGGGGGACCTGTACGCCGCGCTGCCCGGCAGCCGCTTCCACGGCGCGGTCTTCGCCGCGCAGGCGGCCGAGGCCGGCGCCACCGGAATCCTCACCGACCGGGAGGGCCGGATCCGGGCGGAGAAGTCGGGACTGCCGGTGCTCGTCGTGGACGACCCGCGCGCGGTGCTCGGCAGGGTGGCGTCCTGGGTCTACGGCGACCCCGTACGCGACCTGACCCTGCTGGGCGTCACCGGAACGAGCGGCAAGTCGACGACCACGTTCCTGCTGGAGGCGGGGCTGCGGGCCGCCGGTCACGAGACGGGCCTGGTCGGCGGGATCGAGATCCGTGTCGGCGGCGAGGTGCTGCCCAGCGCGCTGACCACCCCGGAGGCCACCGACCTGCACGGCCTGTTCGCGCTGATGCGCGAGCGCGGCGTGACGGCGGCGGCCATGGAGGTCTCCAGCCACGCCCTGGACTTCGGCCGGGTCGGCGGCGCCTTCTACGAGGTCGCCGTGTTCACGAACCTCTCCCAGGACCACCTCGACCACCATCCGACGATGGAGGACTACTTCGCCGCCAAGGCGCGGCTGTTCACCCCGGAGTACAGCAGGATCGGCGTCGTCAACGTGGACGACTCCTGGGGCCGGCGGCTGGTCGAGCGCGCGGGCATCGCGATCACGACCTTCTCCCCGTCCGGTGCCGCCGGCGCGGAGTGGCGGGCGGCCGACGTCCGCCTGCGCGCCGACGGCAGCGACTTCCGGGTGGTGGGCCCCGGCGGGGTGGAGGCCGACGTACGGCTGCCGCTGCCCGGCCCGTTCAACGTCGCCAACGCGCTCGGCGCGGTCGTGGCGCTGGTCGAGTCGGGGATCGCCCTGCAGACCGCCGTGCGCGGCGTCGGCGGCCTCGCCGGCGTCCCTGGGCGGCTGGAGCGCGTGGACGAGGGCCAGGAGTTCACCGCGCTGGTCGACTACGCGCACAAGCCCGGGGCCGTCCAGGCCGTTCTGGAGACCCTGCGGCCGCTCGTCGCCGACGACGGGCGCCTGATCATCGTGCTCGGCTGCGGCGGCGACCGCGACACCGGCAAACGTCCTGTCATGGGAGAACTCGCCGCCCGTCTGGCCGACGTCGCGGTGTTCACCAACGACAACCCACGCTCCGAGGACCCCTGGGCCGTCCTCACCGCTATGGTCGAGGGGATACTCACCGTGCCGGAGAGCGAGCGCGCGCACGTGATCGTGGAGCCCGACCGGGCCGCGGCGATCGCTCTCGCGGCCGGCCGGGCCCGGCGCGGCGACGTCGTCGTCGTGGCCGGCAAAGGTCATGAACAGGGGCAGTATGTCGGCGGTGCGGTCCTCCCCTTCGACGACCGCGAGGTCATGCGGCGCGTGCTGCGCGAACGCCGGGAGCGACACGATGACCGGTGAGCGCGCGCGGCGCCGCGCGCCCCGGCACCGACGGACGATTCGGACTTCCGGCAAGGAGCAGACTTGATCCCACTCTCGCTCGCGAGGATCGCGGAGATCACCCGGGGCAGGCTGGACGGTGCGTCACCTGAGACGGTCGTGAGCGGACCCGTCGTCATCGACTCGCGCCAGGCCGAGCCCGGCGCGCTGTTCGTCGCGTTCCGCGGGGAGCGCGCGGACGGGCACGACTTCGCCGCACAGGCGGCGGAGGCCGGCGCGGCGGCCGTGCTCGCCGAGCGGCCGGTCGGCGTGCCCGCGGTCGTCGTCGACGACGTCCTGACCGCCCTGAGCGCGCTCGCCCGCGCGGTGGTCGACCGGCTGCCCGAGACGACCGTGATCGGCATCACCGGGTCGGCGGGCAAGACCTCGACCAAGGACCTTCTCGCGCGGCTCACCGGACGGCTCGGGCCGGCCGTCGCGCCGCCCGGGTCGTTCAACAACGAGATCGGCCACCCGCTCACCGTCCTGCGCGCCGACGAGGGCACGCGCTACCTCGTGCTGGAGATGGGCGCCCGCGGGCTCGGGCACATCGCCCATCTCGCGCGCGTCGCGCGGCCCGACATCGGCGTCGTGCTGAACGTCGGCAGCGCCCACATCGGCGAGTTCGGCAGCCGCGAGGTCGTCGCGAAGGCCAAGGGCGAGATGGTCGAGTCGCTGTCGCCGGAGGGCGTCGCCGTGCTCAACGCCGACGACCCCCTCGTACGGGCGATGGCGGCCCGCACCTCGGCGCGGATCACGCTGTTCGGCCGGGTGCCGGAGGCGGACGTGCGCGCCGTGGACGAGTCCCTCGACGACGCCGGCCGGCCGCGCTTCACCCTGGTGACGCCGGGGGGCTCGGCGCCGGTCGCGCTCCGGCTGTACGGGGCGCACACGGTGAGCAACGCGCTCGCCGCGGCCGCCGTCGCGCACGAGCTGGGCATGCCGGCCGCCGACATCGCCGAGGTGCTGTCGGAGGCGACTCCGGCCAGCCGCTGGCGGATGGAGGTCACCGAGCGGCCCGACGGCGTGACCGTCATCAACGACGCGTACAACGCCAACCCCGAGTCGGTACGCTCCGCGCTCGACACCCTGGTCCACATGGCCCGTGACCGGCGCGCCTTCGCCGTGCTCGGCGAAATGGCGGAGCTGGGTGCGACGACGGTGAGTGAGCACGAGAGGATCGGTACCCACGCGGCGCGGGGCGGCCTGACGGGTCTGATCGCCGTCGGCGAGACCGCCGCGTCCGTGCTGAAGGGTGCTGGACAAGTGGGGTCATGGACGGGAGAAGGCGTGCGGGTCGAGGATGCCGACGCGGCGGTGGCCGCGCTGGGCGAGAGACTGCGGCCGGGTGACGTCGTGCTGGTGAAGGGCTCGCGCGTCGCCGGGCTGGAGAAGGTCGCCCAGGCAGTGCTGGAGATGCCCGAAGGGGGGCACGAGGCGTGAGGACCATCCTGGTCGCGTCGGCCCTCTCCCTGATCATCGGGCTGCTCGGCACGCCGGTGTGGATTCGCGTGGTCCGCCGTCTCGGGTACGGCCAGATGATCCGCGAGGAGGGGCCCGAGGCGCACCTCAGCAAGCGGGGCACCCCGACCATGGGCGGCACCGTGTTCATCATCGGGTCGCTGATCGGCTACTTCGTCGCCCACGTGGCGACGGGGACCCAGCCGACGGTGTCCGGGGCGCTGGTGCTGCTGCTGATGACCGGCCTGGGCCTGGTCGGGTTCGTCGACGACTACATCAAGGTCTTCAAGCAGCGCAGCCTGGGCCTGCGCAGCGGCGCCAAGATGATCGGCATCATCATCGTCGGTGTGGTGTTCGCGCTGCTGTCGCTGCGCTTCCCGAACGCCTACGGGGCCACCCCGGCCAACCCGTACCTGTCGTTCCTGCGCGACTTCGGCCCGCCGATCGGCCCGTACCTCTTCGTGATCTGGGCGCTGCTGATGATCGCGGGCACGTCCAACGCGGTGAACCTCACCGACGGCCTGGACGGCCTCGCGGGCGGCGCGGTCGGCACGGTGCTCGGGGCGTACGTCCTGATCGGCAACTGGCAGCTGCGCAACAGCTGCTTCTACGTCGGGCTGGGTCCGACCTGTTACACGGTCCGGGATCCGCTGGACCTGGCGGTCGTGGCGGCGGCCGTGCTGGGCGCCCTCGTCGGCTTCCTGTGGTGGAACGCCCCGCCGGCCCGGATCTTCATGGGCGACACCGGCTCGCTCGGCCTCGGCGGCGTGATCGTCGGCCTGGCCGTGATGACCCGCACCGAGCTGCTGTTCATCATCCTCGGCGGGCTGCCGGTCCTCATCACGCTCTCGGTGATCATCCAGGTCGGGTCGTTCAAGCTGACCCGAAAACGGGTCTTCAAGATGGCGCCGTTGCAGCACCACTTCGAGCTGTCCGGCTGGGCCGAGACGACGATCGTGGTGCGGTTCTGGCTGATCTCCCTGCTGTGCGTGGCGGCGGGCCTGTCGCTGTTCTACATCGAATGGATGCCGAACTGATGACCGCCTGGAACGGCCTGCGGGTGTGCGTCGCGGGTGCCGGCCTGTCCGGCCGCGCCGCCGCCCGCGTCCTGGCCGCCCGCGGCGCCGACGTCACGCTCGTCGACGCGCGGGACGACGAGTCGCTGCTGGCCAAGGCCGCCGTTCCCGGCGTCACGGTGCGCCTGGGCGACGGCGACACGCTGCCGTCGGGCACCGAACTGGTCGTCACCTCGCCCGGCTGGCGTCCCACCGCCCCGCTGCTGAGGGCCGCCGCCGAGGCCGGTGTCGAGGTCATCGGGGAGGTCGAGCTCGCCTGGCGGCTTCGCGGGCCGGACGCGCCGCCCTGGCTGGCCATCACCGGCACCGACGGCAAGACCACCGTCGTGCGGATGCTGGCGCGGATGCTCGAGGCGGCCGGGCACCGGACGATCGCGGTCGGCAACGTCGGCACCCCCATCGTCGAGGTGGTCGCCGGCGGCGAGGGCGCGTCCCCCGAGCCGTACGACGTGCTGGCCGTCGAGCTGTCCAGCTTCCAGCTGCACTGGTCCAGCTCGATCCGCCCGCTCGCCGCGACCGTCCTCAACGTCGCGCCCGACCACATCGACTGGCACGGCTCCTTCGAGGAGTACGCCGCCGCCAAGGGCAAGATCTTCGCGCCGGGCACCCTCGCCGTGGTCAACGCCGACGACGAGTGGTCCGTACGCCTCGGAGCGGACGCCGAGCGCTCCATCGGCTTCACGCTCGGCGTGCCCAGCCCCGGCCGGCTCGGCGTCGTCGAGGAGCTCCTCGTGGACCGGGCGTTCACGGGCGACCCGGTGCGCGAGGCGGTCGAGCTCGCCGAGCTGGCGGACGTCCGGCCGTACGCCCCGCACAACGTCGCCAACGCCCTGGCCGCCGCCGCGCTGGCCCGCGCGTACGGCGTGCCGCCGGAGGCGGTCCGGGAGGGCCTGCGCCGGTTCCGGCCCGATCCGCACCGGATCGAGCACATCGCCACGGTCGCCGACGTGGACTACGTGAACGACTCCAAGGCCACCAACCCGCACGCGGCGGCCGCGTCCCTGGCGGCCTTCCGCTCGATCGTGTGGATCGCCGGCGGGCTCCTCAAGGGCGCCGACGTCGACGAGCTCGTCCAGGCGTGCGCGGAACGGCTGCGCGGGGTGGTCCTGATGGGCGCCGACCGCGCGCGGATCGCCGAGGCACTCGCACGACACGCCCCGGATGTCCCGGTCGTGGACGTCGCCGACACCGACACTGGTGCGATGGACCGCGTCGTCACCGAGGCGGCCCGGCTGGCGCGGCCCGGGGACACCGTGCTGCTGGCACCCGTGGGGGCCAGCATGGACATGTTCACCGGGTATCCGGCGCGAGGAGAGGCGTTCGCGGCGGCCGTGGGGCGGCTCGCCGAGTGAGCCCCGCGTCCGCGGGGACCGCATGAGGAGGGGAGCCGACCGTTGAGCGGGGCCTACGTCGACGAGGAGGAGCCGCGGTCGGGGCCGCGCGCCTGGGCGTCCGGGGTCGCCGGCCTGCTCGACCGCCCGCTCACCTCGTACTACCTGGTGCTCGGCAGTTCGCTGCTGCTGCTGGCCCTCGGCATGGTGATGGTGCTGTCGGCCTCCAGCGTCCGCCAGTACCAGAACACCGGGTCGGCGTTCACCCTCTTCGAGAAGCAGGCGCTGTGGGTCGGCATCGGCCTGCCGCTGATGTGGCTCGCCGCCCGGCTCCCGGCGAAGACCTTCCGCACGGCCGCCTACCCGCTGATGCTGCTGTCGGCGCTGGCCCTCGCGGTCGCGCTGACCCCGGGCCTCGGGCAGAGCGCCAACGGCGCGCAGCGGTGGATCAGCTTCGGCGGGCCGTTCCAGCTGCAGCCCTCGGAGCCGGCCAAGCTGGCCCTCGTCCTGTGGGGCGCCGACCTGCTGGCCCGCAAGGAGAAGCTGCGCCAGCTCACCGACTGGCGGCAGCTGCTGATCCCGCTGCTGCCGGGCACGGGCGTCCTCGTGCTGTTCATCATGCTCGGCAGCGACCTCGGGACGACCATGGTGCTGCTGATCATCTTCCTGTCGCTCATGTGGGTGGTGGGAGCGCCGGGCCGGCTCTTCGTCGGCATGGCCGGCCTCACGAGCGTCCTGGTCGCCATCCTCATCCTCGTCGAGCCGTACCGCCTGGCGCGGCTCACCGGCTTCCTCGACCAGTCCGGCAACCAGCTCACCACCAACTACCAGGGGCTCCAGGGCCTGTACGCCATCGCCTCGGGCGGCGTGCTCGGCACCGGGCTCGGTGAGGGCCGGGCGAAGTGGAACTACCTGCCCCACCCCGAGACCGACTTCATCTTCGCCATCATCGGCGAGGAGCTCGGCCTGATCGGCACGCTCATCGTCCTCGGCCTGTTCGGCGTGCTCGCGTACGCCGGCCTGCGGATCGCCCGGCGGGTCAAGGACCCGTTCATGCGGCTCGCCGCGTCCGGCGCGACCGCCTGGCTGATCGGTCAGGCCATCATCAACATCGGCGCGGTGATCGGCGTCCTCCCCATTACGGGCATTCCGCTGCCTCTGGTGTCGTACGGTGGGTCCGCCCTCATCCCGACGTTGTTCGTGCTGGGCATGCTGCTGTCGTTCGCCAAGCGCGAGCCCGGCGCCCGGCAGGCCCTCGCCGCACGTGGTCCGGGACCGGCCGTGATGGCTCTAAGCTGGCTGGGCCTGGCAAAGCGCTGAGGGTGTTGCACCCGTGACGGAGCGAGTCGATTAGAGCAGGAGCGCGAGCATGAGGGTTGTCCTGGCCGGTGGCGGCACAGCCGGACATATCGAACCCGCCCTGGCCCTCGCCGACGCGTTGCGCCGGGAGCATCCCGGCGTTCAGGTGACCTGTCTGGGCACCGAGCGGGGCCTGGAGTCCCGCATCGTGCCGCAGCGGGGCTATGAGCTCGCGATGATCCCGCCGGTCCCGCTGCCGCGGACGCTCACGCCCCGCCTGCTGACCGTGCCCGGCCGGCTCGCGGGCGCGATCAACGCCGCGGCGGCCATCCTCGACCGCACGCAGGCGGAGGTGCTCGTCGGCTTCGGCGGGTACGTCGCGACCCCCGGTTACCTCGCCGCGCGCCGCCGCAAGATCCCCATCGTCGTGCACGAGGCGAACCCGCGGCCCGGCCTGGCCAACCGGCTCGGCGCCCGCTTCACCGAGCACGTCGCGGTGGCGGCCCCCGACACGCCGCTGCCGCACGCCGAGGTGGTCGGCATCCCGCTGCGCCGCGAGATCTCCACGCTGAACCGCCTGGGCATGGGCGACAAGGCGCGGGCCCACTTCGGCCTGCGCTCGGACCTGCCCACGCTGCTGGTGTTCGGCGGCTCGCAGGGCGCCCGTTCGCTCAACCGGGCGGTCGGCGAGGCCGTCCCGCAGCTGCGGCAGGCCGGCATCCAGATCCTGCACATCGTCGGCCCGAAGAACCTCGCCGAGCCGGAGTTCACCCCCGACGACCCGGCCTACATCATGCTGCCGTACTGCGACCGGATGGACCTCGCGTACGCCGCGGCCGACTTCGCGATGTGCCGGGCCGGCGCCATCACCTGCGCCGAGCTGACCGCCGTCGGGCTGCCCGCGGCGTACGTCCCGCTGCCGATCGGCAACGGCGAGCAGCGGCTCAACGCCGAGCCGATCGTCCGGGGAGGCGGCGGCCTGCTCGTCGAGGACGGCGAGCTGACCGCCGACTGGATCCGCGCGAACGTCCTGCCCATCCTCGGCGACGCCGAGCGGGTCGCGATGATGTCCGAGGCCGCCGCGCGCATGGGCCGCCGGGACGCCGACATCGCCCTGGCCCGCCTCGTCGCCCGTGTCATCGCGGAGGGACCGGCCGCATGAGTCTTGTCACACCGGTGGACGTCGTTCCCGCCGACCGGCTGGGCAGGGTCCACTTCGTCGGAGTCGGCGGCGCGGGCATGTCCGGGATCGCGCGCATCATGCTGGGGCGCGGCATCCCGGTCTCCGGCAGCGACGCCAAGGACTCCGACCTGCTGCGCGAGCTGCGGGAGCTCGGTGCGACGACGTACGTCGGGCACGCCGCCGAGCACGTCGGCGACGCCGCCACGGTCGTCGTCTCGACCGCCATCCGCGAGACCAACCCGGAGCTGGCCGCCGCCCGTGAGCGGGGGCTGCGCGTCCTGCACCGCGCGGCGGCGCTGGCGTCGCTGATGGCGGGCCGCCGCGCCGTCGCGGTGGCGGGCACGCACGGCAAGACGACGACCACCTCCATGCTGACCGTCGCCCTGCAGCACGCCGGGGCCGACCCGTCGTACTGCATCGGCGGCCAGCTGGTCACGACCGGCCTGGGCGCGGGCGAGGGCTCCGGCGACCTGTTCGTCGCGGAGGCCGACGAGAGCGACGGCTCGTTCCTGATGTTCACGCCGCACGCCGCGATCGTCACCAACGTCGAGGCCGACCACCTCGACAACTACGGCGGCTTCGAGCAGGTCAAGGAGACCTTCGCCGACTTCGTCGGGCGGATCGAGCCGGGCGGCCTGCTCGTCGTCTGCGCCGACGACCCCGGCGCGCGCGCCCTGGGCGAGACCGGCGCCCGGCGCGGGCTCACCGTGCGCACGTACGGCGAGGCGCCCGGCGCGGACTACCGCGTCGAGGGCTTCACGCCGCGCGGGCTGGGCTCGCGGTTCACGGTGGCGGGGCGGGAGCTCACGCTGGCCGTCCCCGGCCGCCACAACGCCCAGAACGCCGCCGCCGCGTACGCCGTGGCCGTCGAGCTGGGCGTCGACGCCGCCGCGGTCGCCGAGGGCCTGGCCGGCTTCGGCGGGGCGCGGCGACGGCTGGAGCCGAAGGGCGAGATCGGCGGCGTCAAGGTGTTCGACAGCTACGCCCACCACCCGACCGAGCTCGCCGCCGATCTGCGGGCCACCCGCGACTACGTCGAGGAGCTCGGCGGCGGCCGCATCGTCGCGGTCTTCCAGCCGCACCTGTTCAGCCGCACCAGGTTCTTCGCCGACGAGTTCGGCGCCGCGCTCGGGCTCGCCGACGAGGCGGTCGTCCTCGACGTCTACCCGGCGCGCGAGGACCCCATCCCGGGCGTGACGGGGGAGCTGGTCGCCAAGGCGGTCCCGCACGGGCGGGTGACGTACGAGCCCGACGAAAGCGCGGTCGCCGGGCGTGTCGCGGCCATGGCCGCTCCCGGGGACGTCATCATCACGATGGGCGCCGGCGACGTGACCCGGCTCGGTCCGGAGATCCTCCGGCTGCTCGGCGCCTGAGCGGCGGCTCATCCGGGGCGGACTCCCGCTCGGTCGCGGGCGCCGCGGAACGAGTGAGGAGGCGTGACGATGGAGGCCGAGGACGTGCCGGGCGCCGTGGGAACGGATCCCGGCGCTCCGGACGCGGACGTGCCGGCCCGGCCGTCGCGGCCCGTCCGCCGTCGTCCCAACCGGTGGAAGGTCCTGTTCGTCGGGCTCTTCGTCGCGGGCGTGCTCGGCACGGCGACCTGGGTCCTGCTGGGCTCTCGGCTGCTCGTCGTCCGGCACATCGACGTGACCGGCGAGCGGCTCGTCTCCCGTGAGGAGGTGCTCGCCGCGGCGCGGGTGCGCCTGGGCGAGCCCCTGGCCCGGCTCGACACCGGCGTCGTCCGCGATCGGGTGGAGACGGTGCAGGCGGTGGAGACCGCCCACGTCGAACGCCGGTGGCCGACCACGGTCCGGATCGTCGTACGGGAGCGGACGCCGATCGTCGTCGCCCAGCGCGGCAACCGGTACCTCCAGATCGACCGGTACGGCGTGACCGTCGTCACGTCCGCCGCGCGCCCGCGCGGGCTGCCGGTGATCGATGTGGCGAATCCCACGCAGAGCGACCCGGCGCTGCGGGCCGGGCTGTCCGTCGTCCAGGGCCTGCCCTCGTGGCTCGGCCGTCAGGTGGTCGGCGTGGACGTCCCGTCGACCGAGGCGGTGAGCCTGCGGCTGGCGGACGGCGTCACCGTCGTGTGGGGCGCCGCGGAACGCGGGCCGGAGAAGCTCCGGCTGCTGCACGGCCTGCTGGGCGCGTCGCCGCGCCGGGGGGTCCAGACGATCGACGTCAGCTCCCCGGAGGTCGTCACCACGAAGTAGCCGGAAGGCGTGGGAGGGCGCGGCGGCCGCGCTCCGGTGCCTTCGAGTAGCGAACGATCCTCAGGCGCGGGACACTTGTCCTCGCGCGACCGGTGGGAACGGCGCGCACCGGATCGGATGAATTGGGATGACTGGGGTGTCGCGACACGCCGGTGTACTCAGGGCCGGGTTAGTTGACCCTGCAGTGGGGCGCCCCTACTGTCCGTATCAGCCCTAGGTTGACATAACTCTAAGTCTCAACTTGAGGGTGAGGGTTCCGGCCCAACAATGTAGGTGGATTCAGTAAGAAACACCGGAGCGGTGGTACGCCGGCCGGTTCGATAGAGCGAGCGGAAGGGCCCCTCGTCGTGGCAGCACCGCAGAATTACCTGGCGGTCATCAAGGTCGTCGGCATCGGCGGCGGCGGCGTCAACGCCGTCAACCGGATGATCGAAGAGGGGCTCAAGGGTGTCGAGTTCATCGCGATCAACACGGATGCCCAGGCGCTGCTGATGAGCGACGCCGACGTCAAGCTCGACGTCGGCCGTGAACTCACCCGTGGTCTCGGCGCGGGCGCCAACCCCGACGTCGGGCGCAAGGCGGCCGAGGATCACCGCGAGGAGATCGAGGAGGTCCTCAAGGGGGCCGACATGGTCTTCGTCACCGCCGGAGAGGGCGGTGGCACCGGCACCGGAGGCGCTCCGGTGGTGGCCAACATCGCCCGGTCCCTGGGTGCGCTGACGATCGGCGTGGTGACCCGCCCCTTCAGCTTCGAGGGCAAGCGGCGCGCGATGCAGGCCGAGGCCGGCATAGAGACACTCCGCGACGAGGTCGACACCCTCATCGTCATCCCGAACGACCGGCTGCTGTCGATCTCCGATCGCCAGGTGAGCGTGCTGGACGCGTTCAAGGCGGCCGACCAGGTGCTCCTCTCCGGTGTTCAGGGCATCACCGACCTGATCACCACGCCGGGTCTGATCAACCTCGACTTCGCCGACGTCAAGTCGGTGATGTCCGGGGCCGGCTCCGCGCTCATGGGCATCGGCTCCGCACGCGGGGACGACCGTTCGGTCGCAGCCGCCGAGATGGCCATCTCCAGCCCGCTGCTGGAGGCCAGCATCGACGGCGCCCACGGCGTCCTGCTGTCGATCTCCGGCGGGTCCGACCTCGGCCTGTTCGAGATCAACGAGGCGGCGCAGCTCGTGTCCAACGCGGCCGCGCCCGACGCGAACATCATCTTCGGCGCCGTCATCGACGACGCCCTGGGCGACGAGGTCCGGGTGACGGTGATCGCCGCGGGCTTCGACGAGATCCGGCCGCAGAACGCCCCGGTGCCCCAGGCCGAGCCGAAGCGGCTGTCGCCGCCCCGCCCCGCCATGGCGACCCCGCCCGTGACGCCGCCCCGCCCGGTCACCCCGCCCGCCACGCCACCGCCCGCGCCACCGCGGGTCTCGGCCGTACCGGCTCCGGCCCCCGCTCCGCACCGGGAGCCGGCCCCGTCCTCGCCGGTGGAGGGCAAGCCGGTCGAGGCGAAGCCGGACCAGCCGAAGGCCGAGCCGCCCAAGCCCGCGGACACCAAGCCCGAGCCGGTGGCCGACAAGCCGGCGGAGAGCGCGACCGACGGCGGAGCGACGCCGCCGCGTCCGGCCTCCGGCGAGTCAGCGGCCCGCCCTAAGGTGCCGCGGCCGGCCACCGAGCCGACCGCGGCGCGCCTCGGCACCGACCCGATCCGCCGCCGCCCCGTCGTCTTCGACGAGGACGACGACCTTGACGTCCCCGACTTCCTCAAGTGACGATGCCCAGCCAGTGATGCACGACCAGTGATGTCCAGCCGAGAAGAGCACCTGGCCGCCAACCTCGCGGCCGTCCGTGAACGCGTCGCCAAGGCGTGCGCCGCGGTCGGCCGCTCCACCGCGGAGGTCACCCTCATCGCGGTGACGAAGACCTTCCCCGCCTCGGACGTTCGCCTGCTGGCCGGGCTGGGTGTCACCGACGTCGCCGAGAATCGCGACCAGGAGGCGTCGGCCAAGGCCGCCGAGTGCCGTGATCTGCCGCTCACGTGGCACTTCGTCGGGCAGTTGCAGACCAACAAGGCCCGCTCGGTGGCCTCCTACTCCGACGTCGTCCACTCCGTCGACCGGGAGCGTCTCGTGACGGCGCTGTCCCGCGCCGCGACCGGGATGGACCGGTCGCTCCGCTGTCTCGTCCAGGTGGCGCTCGACGACGCCGAGGGTCGGGGCGGCACCCGGCCCGACGGTGTTCCGGCGCTGGCCGACGCGATCGCCTCCGCTCCCGGCCTCACCCTCGGGGGCGTCATGGCGGTGGCGCCCCTGGGCGGCGATCCGGCGGCGGCGTTCGGCCGGCTCGCGGAGGTCGCCACCGCGCTGCGCGCGGCTCATCCGGGAGCGAGCATGATTTCTGCCGGAATGAGCGGCGATTTGGAAGAAGCGATCGCGTGTGGTGCGACACACGTGCGAGTCGGTACGGCGTTGCTCGGAGGACGACGGGCAATCGTCAGGTAATGTCCCCACCGTGGACCTTGGAGTCCGCGCTCAAACGTAACCGATCAGCTAGCGGAAGCTTCCCGCAGGGATCTCCTGTCGGCGGACGACGGAGGGGGCGTATGGCCAGCGCGATGCGCAAGATGGCGGTCTACCTCGGCCTCGTGGAGGACGACCGCTACGACGACGATTACGATGACTACGACGTCTATGACGACGAGGCCGTCGAGCGGCGCCGGGCCGAGCGCGGTTCCGACGATTCCGCCGGGCAGCCTACCGGAGTCCAGGCGCCCGCTGTGGAGGAGCAGAAGCCGTTCGGACCCGAGCGGCGCCCCCCAGTTGGGGAGTCCGCGGTGTCCGACCTCGCTCGTATCACTACGCTTCACCCCAGGACCTACAACGAGGCCCGCACGATCGGCGAGCACTTCCGGGAGGGCACCCCGGTGATCATGAACCTCACCGAGATGGTCGACAGTGACGCGAAGCGTCTCGTCGACTTCGCGGCTGGTCTCATATTCGGCCTGCACGGAAGCATCGAGCGTGTTACGAACAAGGTGTTCCTGTTGTCCCCAGCCAATGTCGAGGTGACCGCCGAGGACAAGGCCCGTATGGCAGAACGAGGGTTCTTCAATCAGAGCTGACAGCCACAAGCGAGAGTGTTCGTGAACCTTGGAAATTACCTGAGCATCCCGCTGTACCTCTTCCTGCTCTTCCTCATCGGCAGGATGGTCTTCGAGACGCTTCAGGCGTTCGCCCGGTCGTGGCGGCCCAGAGGGGTGGTGCTGGTGTTGGCGGAGGCCACATACACCGTCACCGACCCACCTCTCAAGCTCCTACGCCGTTTCATCCCGTCGGTTCGGCTGGGTAACGTTGCACTCGACCTGAGCTTCACGGTTCTCTTCTTCGTGGTCTGGTTCTTGATCATCATTGTCCAGCCGCTCTGATCGGGTACCGTCCGTTCGGGGACAGACTCCAAGCGCGCCAAGGAGACCAGATGCCGCTGACACCCGCGGATGTGCGGAACAAGCAGTTCAGTACAACCCGGCTCCGGCCGGGATACGACGAAGAGGAGGTCGACGCGTTCCTCGACGAGGTCGAGGCCGAGCTCGACCGGCTCATCCAGGAGAACGAGGAGCTGCGCGCCAAGCTGGCCGAATGCCTTCGTGGCAAGGTGCCCGCGATGGCCGCTCCGATCGTCGAGCCCAAGCCGGAGATCGCGCATCTGCCCGAGCCGCCCAAGCCGCCGGAGCCCAAGCCTGAGCCCGAGCCGATGATGGGTCTCGGCATGCCCCCCGCCCCGCAGGCGCCGCCGCCTCCTCCGCCGATGGCCACGCCCGGCGAGGACAACATGGACACGGCCGCCCGGGTGCTCGCCCTGGCGCAGCAGACCGCCGACCAGGCCATCGCCGACGCCCGCCGCGAGGCCGACGAGACGCTGGGGCGTGCCCGGCGTGAGGCCGAGGAGATCCTCGGCAAGGCCCGCCGGCAGTCCGAGCAGATCGTCAGCGAGGCCCGCGCCCGCGCCGAGTCGCTCGAGCGGGACGCGCAGGAGCGCCACCGCCAGGCCATGGGCTCCCTCGTCCAGCAGCGCGAGGAGCTCGAGCGCATGGTCGAGGACCTGAACCTCTTCGAGCGCGAGTACCGCAGCCGTCTCAAGGCCTACCTCGAGGGTCAGCTGCGCGAGCTGGAGGCCGGCAGCCACGCCGGGCCGTTCGGTGGACCGGGCAACACGGGCCCGCAGCCGGCCGCCCAGCCCGCCGTCGTCCCTCCGCCGCCGCACCCCGAGATGCAGCGCAACGGTCAGCCGAGCGTCGGTCCGGGCAACACCGGTGCGAACCCCTTCCCGCAGCCGCCGCAGGCCGAGCCGCAGCACGCTCAGCACGGCGCCACCGGAAGCTTCCACACCGCCGACAACCCGCACGACCGGCGCTGAGCACGGCCGGACGGTTCCGGACGACCGTCACATCGACGGTCATGTCAGGAACCAAGTGGTAGCGGGTTGGAGGCGGCCGAACCGTCCGAAGTTGCGCTAGCGTTGCTGCGCATCTCCGGTACGACGGTTGGTAGAGGGAGACCTGTGTGATCATCCTGAGTGGCGTGCTCGTCGTCCTGGCGATCGCTCTTCTTGTGACGGGCATCGTCACGGGCAACACCGGGCATGAGATTCTCGGTCTTGACGGGCTGAAGCTGATCTACGTCTCGATCGGGGTCAGCATCGTCTCCGCCCTCTTCCTGGCCGTCGGAGTGTTCCTCCGGCGCAAGGAGCTCTTCGGCGCCACGGCCCCGGCCACCGCCAAGGCGTCCGGCCGGACCACCGCCCGGCCGGTGAAGGCCAAGGCGCGGGTCGGAGCGGGAGAGGACGCGGCGATCGTCCCGGTGACGTCCGCCTCCGCGACCGACGTTCCCGACGAGACCACCGTCTACGTGGTCCCGGGCCGCAAGCGCTACCACCTCGAGACCTGCCGTCAGCTCGCAGGACGCGAGAAAGAGGAGCTGACCTTCGTCGAGGCGCGTGAAGAGGGCTTCACCCCCTGCACCGCCTGCCTGCCCGACACGGCGCTCGCCGCGCGTGCCGCCCTCACCGACAGCGTCGAGGAGCGAGCCGCGGACACCGTCGGCACGGTGGCCGACACCCGGCCGCAGAGCCCGCCCCTGGAGCCCGTGGACGTCACCCGGACCGACATCCCGGTCACCCGAGCACTGCCGGCCTCCGAGCAGCCGCCCGCCGAGGAGCGCGACGGCCTCACGGCCGGCCGGGCCACCACCGACGAGACCGAGGCGACCCGGTCCCCGGAGACGGACGCCCGCGACACGGAGTCCACGACCACCCCGCCGGCCGACGCGGAGCGCACGACCGCCGACGCGCCCGAGGAGCCCCTCGCCGAGCGCTCGAGGCGACGCGGCCGGTCCCTGTTCGAGCCTCTGGACCGCACGGAGACCACTGCGGACACGGCCGCGGCGGACCCGACCGAAGAGGCCGCCGCCGAGACCGACGGCACCGGATCGCCGGACGTCGCGCACCGCGACGCCGAGCCCACCCTCGCCGGCGCCACGGACGAGTCCGAGACGGCGGAGCCGCAGGACGACGTCCACGACGGCACCGACGAGGCCGCGGACGTCGCGGCGGTGACCCGTGAGGTGCCCCGGCCCGGAGCCACCGAGCGCGAGACCCCGGAGCCCGCGGCCGCGGACCGCGAGACCGCCGCCCCCGAGGCCACGGACGCCGACCGCACGGACGCCGACGCGCGCGACGCGGAGACGGCGAACGCGGACCAGGCGGACGCCGAGACCATTGACGCGAAGACCGCGGACGCCGAGACCGCGGACACGCAGACCACGGACGCGGAGAAGGACGACACCGCGACGGCCGGGCCCGGAGCCGAGGCGGATGCCCCCGAGGCCGCCCTCGAGCCCGAGGAGCCCGCCGACGAGGAGCCTGCCGGCCGGGCGGCCGCCGATGAGGCGGCCACGGCCGATGCCACTCCGGCAGAGGCCGCCGAGCGGGCGGAGACCGCCACCGAGCACGACGAGTCCGCCGACGACGCGGGCACGGAGAACACCGACAAGGCCGACAAGGCCGACGAGGTCGACGAGATCGGCAAGGCAGGCGAGACCGACGAGGCCGAGGAGAGCGCGGAGGCCGCCGACGCCGAGGACACGGCGAAGGCCGAGCCCGCGGACGGCTCCGATGACGCCGATGACGCCGACGGCCCGACGGTGCGCATCCTGAGCGGTACCAAGCGGTACCACCGGTCCGACTGCGCGCTGATCGAGGACATCGCCGACGACGCCGACGACCTGGAGAGCCTGTCGCGCGAAGAAGCGCGAGAGCGCGGCTGCACCCCCTGCCTGGTCTGCCAGCCCGACGACTGACGCTCGCCCGGTTCGGACGTCCCGGGCCCGGCCACCGGCCGGGCCCGTCCGGTTGTACGGGCCCGACCCACAGGCGGCCGGCCGGGCCCGTCCGGTCGCTGGGTGCCCGTCCCGGAGGCGCGGTCGAGTCCGGCCGGGGATCTACTCCGCGGTTTCTGTGAGCGCCGCTGTACCCCTGCCTGGTCTGCCACCCCGACGACTGACGCTCGCCCGGTTCGGACGCCCCGAGCCCGGCCACCGGTCGGGCCCGTCCGGTTGCGCGGGCCCGACCCACAGGCGGCCGGCCGAGTCCGGCCGGGGGATCTGCTCCGCGGTTTCTGTGTGCGCGGTCGCGTCCTTGCCTGGTTTGCCAGCCCGGCGACCGAGGTTCGCCGGTCGTCATCGCGGCCGGCTGGCGCCTCGCAGACGCTCGGCATGTCAGGTCACTGGTGCGCTCGTGTCCTCTGATCATTGGCGGATGCTGCCGCCTGGCACTCAGTGGACGCCAATGATCATGTGGTGAGGTCGGCCGCGCGGCGACTGGGCATGCGAAGGCTCCTCCGCGAAGGCACTGAAGAGTCTTCGGAAGAGCCCCTGCGAAGCCGCTCGAAAGGCCCGCTGCGGTCTGTGGTCAGAGGCCTGCGATCGTCTACATCCCGTCCGTGCGCCGGCGCCTCGGCTCGGCGCTGCGTAAGGGCGACCCAATGCCGACGGTGATCCCGAGGCGTCGTCGGTCTGTGGGCCGTCGGCGCACAGAGGTCTCGGCGAGCACGGTCGGACGGGGGCGTTTTGCGCCGGTCCGCGACTCCCTCTGGCCCCCTCAGCCCCATTCACCGAGACTTCCGTCCGCGTCAGTGCCCTGGCACGGTGCCCACGACCGCTGGGAACACGGCGGCGTGCTCGAGACGGCAAGATACGCTGCACCGCCATCGCGTACGCGGGCCGGTTCTAATCAGCGCCGAGGATTCTGTTCGCTCCCACCACCGAAATCCTCGGCCGAGACGGGGCGCACGGAATCGAGGCGGTGAGCGACTTCTGTGAGCACGGCGGCGATGTCTGCTCCCGGTGGTCGGGCGAAGCGCCCGGTAGAGCGGCCGGAAGCGGGTCGTCGATCAGAACGAACCGCCGTTCTCACGGCTCTCGCCCGAGCCTTGTGCTTCGCGAGGGACAGTCATCGGCCTGGGAACGCCGTGGGGGCACCGGAGCTCTCGGTCTGTCAACGACGGCTGAAAACGGACCCGTCTGCGGCGGGCGAAAATGGACCCGTTTGTTGATCTTCAGTCGTTGGTCTTGGCCGCGGGGACGCGGCCGAGGTCGCGGTCTTTGAGGCGGTAGCTGTCT